>CAJTDB010000001.1 GCA_910574965.1 Lachnospiraceae bacterium
GGAAAACTTTTGAAATCTTCCTTTATAAGGTTTATCCATATGCACCCCCTGTCTGTATTCTAACATAAAGAAAGGAACCTGTTGACAGATTCCTTCAGATTTTTCTTAAGTTTATGATGTTATGGAGAGCGGGCGGTATATTCCCCAGGAGATTTTAAATACCGAAGATTTTTAAGAGAGCAGAGGACAGCGAATCGATGCAGTATGATTTTCTGAAACATTTTCCCAGAAGGATGAAAAGCGTGGGGCTGTACGCGGTGCTGCTCCAGAACAGCATCCAGAAGACCACCTGGAAGCAGTACGGCTTTTTGAAAAGCGACGAGCAGATCAATATGATCTTTGCGGTGCTGCTTTATATTATGGAGCAGTCCCTTCGGGAAGAACACTGCACCATGGACGATATCGGCGCCTATATTGATACGGTAAACATGCAGCATTTTCAGAAGCAGATCAGTTATGAGGAATGCAAGGAGTTAGGGGACTTTATCGTCAATACGATCCTGTCCAATGAAGGAAAGGTCATGTATTTTGACGGCTTTGATTTTGAGGCCAACGACTATCAGAACATGCACATCAGTTATGTGGCGAACCGGATCATTTATGTAGATCAGGAGCTTCGGCGCACTTCTTATTATCTGACCGACGACGGTTATAATCTGCTGCTTTCCACACTGGAAATTGAAAATAATATGAAACTGACCGTTCATGAGATGATCTTTCAGATGCATCTGGAAAAACAGAGCTATGACAAGGCAGTGGACGAGATCAAAAATGTGTTTAACCTGCTTCGGGTGCAGCTTCAGAAGATCCAGGAGGCGATGGGAAAGATCCGCCGGAATGCGCTGAACTATTCTGTGCGGGATTATGAGACGATTCTTCTGGAAAATCTGGACACCATCCAGGATACCAAGCAAAAATTCCAGAATTACCGGGAGATGGTGAAAAGCAGGGCGAAGGAACTGGAGGAGAAAAATATCAATGTGCAGCAGCTTCTTGCAAGGGAGGAGGAAAAGCTAAGTCATCTTCGGGAAATCGAGTCCTATCTGGACCGGACCATTGACGAGCATCAGAAAATATTGGGGAGCCACTTTGATCTGAAGGCACTCTATACAAAAGAACTGGAACAGTTGTCCCAGATGTCGATGATTCAGAGATTTTCCCTGCGCACGGAACTCTATGACAAGATACTGAAATGCCCGGAGGCGCTTACGCGTCTGGACCATTTTCTGCGTCCTCTGCTCACCCAGGAGCCGGAGAAAATCTACAATCTGTCCAAGGCATTTCAACTGCAGCGGCCTCTCAGGAGGCGGGCGGAAACGGACAGCCAGGAGGAGCTGGATTTTGATGAGGAAAAGTGGCAGGCGGAAAAGGAGTTAAGAAGAAAAGAGAAGCTTCGTATATATGAGGGAAGTCTTTCCTGCCTTTTATCCCGTGTGTCCCAAAAGGGAGCCGTCTCTTTGAAAGAGCTGAGTGCGGAGCTTTCCGAAGAGGAGCGCAGGGAGCTGATTCCGAATGTGGAAGTGTTCAAAGAGATTATGGTGGAACTGATTCGAAACCGGGAGATCGATCTGGAGGCGCTGAAAAAGGAGCAAAGCCAGTATCTTCAGGACGAGCCGGAAGAATTTCAGATCAATGAAATGCTGTTAAAGCTTACAGATAATGAAAAAAATACATTAAAGAAACTGCGGATTGAACGCCTTGGGGACCGGGAACCGGTAGTCTTTGCGGGAATACCGGACGGGAAAGGCAGGATAAAAAGCATCCGCTGTTCCAACGTGCGCATACAGGCGGTGAGGGGGGATTAGAAGATGGCATATGAATGGGAGACGGTCAGAGTCAGTCAGGAGATCTTTTACTATTTGCTGCGGTATCATGAACTAAAGGAGGAAGAGGAAGGACAGCTCTACCGGGCCTACACAGAGCAGGAGGAAGTCCAGAATTTGGTAAAATCTCAGGGCGAGGCTGCGGGCAGCAGCGTTGAGCGGTATGGCAATGTCATCTATCTGATTCCCGGAGAAGAGAACGACTTTCTGGGGTATTCCAAAGGACAGTTGAAAAATGCCCTCTGTCGGTCCGGAGCCACAGATCGGGACTATTTTTTGTCACAGTTTGTGATTCTGACGCTGCTGGTAGAATTTTATGACGGTCAGGGAAGCAGCAGCAAAGCCAGGGAATACATCCGGGTGGGGGATCTGCAGAACAGCATATCCATGCGTCTGAAGGAAGGAGCAGAGCATGCGGGGGAAGAAGAGGAAGAGCAGAAAGGCATTGCATTCTCGGATATGCTTCGGGCCTATGAGGCGCTGAAGTCCGAGGAACGGGGTTCCCGGTCGAAGACGACCAAGGAAGGATTTCTCCATAAAATTCTGATCTTTCTGGAAAAACAGGGGCTTTTGGAATATGTGGAGCAGGACGAGATGATTAAGACGACGAAGAAGCTGGACAATTTTATGGACTGGAATCTTCTGAACCAGAACAATTATAAGAGAGTGCTGCGGATACTGGGGGTGGCGGAAGATGAGTAAGATCAACGAAGTTCGGCTGATTCATATTAATTATAACAACAACGCCATTCGAATCAGTGATGAGTGCTTTCATTTTCAGGGAGAGAGCACCCTTTTGTCTCTGCGCAACGGGGGAGGCAAGTCAGTGCTGGTGCAGATGATGACGGCGCCCTTTGTGCACAAGAGGTACCGGGATGCCAAGGACCGGCCATTTGATAGTTATTTCACAAGCAATAAGCCGAGTTTTATTCTGGTGGAGTGGGCTTTGGACCAGGGAGCCGGATATGTGCTGACCGGACTGATGATAAGGAGAAGTCAGGAGACGGAGGCGGAGGATGGCGAGACGCTGGAGATGATCGGTCTGATTAGCGAGTATCGGGAGCCGTGTCTGCAGGATATTCATCATCTTCCGGTGGTGGAAAAAGGGGAAAAGGAGATGGTCCTGAAAAATTTCACCGCCTGCCGGCAAATGTTCGAGAGCTGGAAAAAGGACAGTTCTGTAAAATTTTTCTATTATGATATGGGAAATGCTGCTCAGACCAGACAGTATTTTGATAAACTGATGGAATACCAGATCCATTATAAAGAGTGGGAATCCATTATCAAAAAGGTGAATCTGAAGGAGTCCGGCCTGTCGGATCTTTTTGCGGACTGCAAGGATGAGAAGGGACTGGTGGAGAAATGGTTTCTGGATGCGGTGGAAAATAAGCTGAACCGGGAGAAGAGCCGGATGAAAGAATTTCGAAACCTGATGGAGAAATACGTGGCGCAGTATCAGGACAACGAATCGAAGATCCGGCGCCGGGATACCATTCGTCTCTTTCGGGAGGAGGCTGTTGCTGTTCGGGCGTGTGCCGGACAGTATGAGGAGGAAGCAGCCAGGGAGAAGGAGCAGATACATCTGCTGGCCTGTTTTATCCAGGTACTTTCCCAACTGAGAGCAAAGGCAGAAGAAACAAAACAGGAACTTGTCCGGCAGGCGGTCCGGCTGATGGAAGAGATTGCCTGGATAGAGTATGAGAAGCTGTCCGGAGAGATTCATAAGCTGGAACAGGAACTGCGTTTTCATGTGAGCAATCGGGATATGATCGGTGAAGAGCAGGAAGGGCTTGGCCGGGAGGCCGCAAAGACAGAGCATACCCTTCATTTGCTGGCGCTGGCAAAGCAGCAGGAAATTCTGAACGGAGAGCAAAAGGAGCTGGAAGAGATCCGGCAGAAGCTTCTGCTGTCCCAGAAGAAAGAGGAGGACTTAGGACCGGAAAGGGATTTGATCGGCAAAAAACTGCACAGCTATTATACGAAGGAACGGGCAGAAAATGAAACAAGAAGCCGGATATGCGAAGAGCAGCGTCAGGAGCTGGCCCGAAAGGAGAAGGCAGAGAGGCAGAAGCTTTCGGACTATGAAGAAACTCTTTTGAAGGAGGCATCCAGAGAGGGAGCACTCAAAAGCCGTCTGGAGTCTTATGACCAGCAGGAGGCCCAATACAACCAGGCATTTGGAGAGCAGCTCAGCCGGAATATTTTGGGAGAGTATGAGCCGGGGACGCTTGGAATCCGGAAGAAAACACTGGAAAAAGAGATGGAAGACTGCATGAGGCTTCGCCAGCAGAAGCGGAAGCAGCAGGAAGACGGACAGGAGAAGCAGAGGAGCCTTGCACGCCGGCTTCTGGATCTTCATGATGAACAGATGAAGAAAGAGATGGAGCAGAAACAGAATGAGAACATACGTTCTGATTATGACCGGGAACTTGCAGCCCGCAAGGTTGTAATGCAGTATCTCACTCTTCCGGAAAAGATGCTGTTTCAGACGGAAGAGATTGTGCAGGCATCCGGCAGAAAGCTGAAAGAGGCGGAAGATCTCTGGCAAAAATTAGAGCGGGAAAAGGAAGCTCTGGAGAAAGAGCATCGGCTTTTGGCAGAAGGCCGGATGCTGGAACTGCCGGAGGCACTGGAGGCAAAGCTTCGGGAGCTGGGGCTTCCGGTAGTCTACGGTATGGAGTGGCTGCAAAAGGACGGCTTTGGCGAAGAGCAGAACCGCAGGCTGGTGCAGAGTCATCCGTTCCTGCCTTATGCGCTGCTTCTGTCCCAAAAAGAGCTGCAGAAGCTGTCCGGAAATACCGAAGAAGTCTATACCTCCTTTCCGGTGCCCATCGTAGTTCGAGAGGAATTAGAAGAGGGGAAGACAGAGGAAACGGGAAATATTCGGACCTATCCGGGGGTTCATTTCTACGTACTTTTTAACGACAGCCTGTTAAATGAAGAAAAGCTGAAGCTGCTGATGGAAGAGAAAGAACGGCAGATCCAGAAAAAGGAAGATGCTGCTTCCATTCGGAAGAAGGAATACGAGGAGTATTTTGAACGGCAGGAGTTGGTAAAGCATCAAACGGTTACAAAAGAACGGTATGAGGAAAATGCAAACCGCCTGGAGACGCTTCAGAAGGAACTGACAGGACTTAAGGAGCAGGAGCAGTCGGCGCGGAAAGAGCAAAAGGAACTGGAACAGGGACTGAAACGCCTGGAAGGGGAGCAGAAGGAGCTGGAACAGAGGCTTGGAAATCTGCAGAAACGGCAGGAGGAGCTTTTCAGGCTGATACAGGCATATGAACAGTATGAGGTGAACCGCCAGGAGCTTGCACGGTGCAGAAAGGCCGTCCGGCGTCTGGAGGGGCAGAAAGCGCTGGCAAATGCCAGCCTGGAGGAACTGTCCGCAAAGGAGAAGACATTGGCGGCGGAGGCGAACCGCTTAGAGCATAGGGAAACAGAACTTCGGGAAAAGCAGCAGGCATATCAGCGGTATGAAGGGTCCAAGGAGAGCGAAGCTTTGGCAGGACCGGAAGATATTGAAGTTCTGGAAGCCAGATATGCGGCCATTACCAGCAGCCTGTCCGGGGAGAGAAAGGACCTGGAGGAGCAGGAGCGCCGGGCTGCAAAGCGGCGGGCAGATACGGCGGCGGACTTGGAGCATCTGCGCATGAAATACCGTTTAGAGCCAAAGGCGTGGGACAAAACCCATTACAATCGGAAGGAAGAACTCCATCAGGAAGCACTGCTGGAAGATTTCAGGAGGAAAATCCAGCGGGCTCAGGGACTCTGGACGGAGGAGGAGAAAAAGATTGCGGCTTTGGACCAGCAAAAGAAAGACCTTTACCGAAAACTGAAAGAGGACTGCAAAAAGGAGGAGCCGCTTCCGGGAAGCAAAATACAGGATCAGGATTTTGAGGCGCGGAAAAAGGAATTAGAATATCAAAGGCAGGAGCTTCAAAAGCAGGAGATGTCAGTTGCGGAACGGATACAGGGCTATGACGAGAACCTTACGGCACTGTCCGAATACAGTGAATTTCCGGCAGGGGAACCGGTGGAGTGGGAGCAGGATTTCTCTCTGATGAATCGGAAAGAGCTTCGGGATTATCAGGGGATTATGATTCGGGACTATAAGCAGTGCACCGACAGGCGGCAGAAGGCAAGAGAACGGCTGATGCAGACACTGAATCGGGTGGTGCGCATGGAAGCTTTTGCGGAGGATTTCTATAAGAAGCCGTTAGAAGCTATGCTGGATCTGACGGACGATGCCGGACAGGTGCTGAGGCAGCTTTCCACGACTTTGCGTTCCTATGAGGGGCTGATGGAAAAGCTGGAGGTAGATATCTCCCTGGTGGAGAAGGAAAAGGAGAAGCTTACGGAGCTGATGGAGGATTACGTCCGGGAGGTGCATCAGAATATGGACCGGATTGATGCCAATTCTACGATCACCATCCGGGAGCGTCCGGTGAAGATGCTGAAGATTGTGCTGCCTTCCTGGGAGGACAACGAAAACCTCTACCGTCTGCATCTTCAGGATTTTCTGGATGAGGTGACGAAAAAGGGGCTGCAGATTCTGGCCCGCAATGAAAATGTGCAGGAGTATTTTGGCACCCGGCTGACAACACGAAATCTCTATGATACGGTGATCGGCATCGGAAATGTGCAGATTCGCCTGTACAAGATCGAGGAGCAGCGGGAATATCCGATCACCTGGGCAGAAGTGGCGAGAAATTCCGGCGGAGAGGGATTTTTATCGGCCTTTGTGATTTTGTCCAGCCTTCTGCACTATATGCGGAAAGACGAGACGGACATATTCGCGGACCGGAACGAAGGCAAGGTGCTTCTGATGGACAATCCTTTTGCCCAGACAAATGCGTCGCACCTTCTGAAGCCGCTGATGGATATGGCCAAAAAGACCAATACCCAGTTGATCTGCCTAACGGGCCTGGGAGGAGAGTCCATTTACAACCGGTTTGACAATATTTATGTGCTGAACCTTATTGCCGCCAGCCTCCGGGGCGGGACGCAGTATCTGAAGGCGGAGCATGTAAGGGGCAGCGGTCCGGAGATGATGGTGGTGTCACAGATTCAGGTGGTGGAGCAGGAAGAACTGGTGTTCTGACGCGGAACTAAAACAGCATATCCCCGGCGAAGTCCCGGAAGGATTTGCAGACGCAGAAGCGTCTGGAAATGCTTCCAGACAAAAGGGAATTCGCCGGGGAGATGCGGAACTAAAATAGGAGACCAACAGATGAGAATTATATGTTATGGAGATTCCAATACTTTTGGATATATTCCAGGCAGAGGCGGCCGGTACAACCGGCATACCCGCTGGCCCGGCGTGCTGCAGGATCTGCTCGGCAGTTCATATGAGGTCATAGAAGAGGGACTCTGCGGCCGGACTACGGTTTTTGAAGACCGGACAGAGCCGGGAAGGTGCGGCCTGGACCGGATCACCGAAGCAGTGACGGAACACGGCCCGGCGGATCTTCTGATTCTGATGCTTGGGAGCAATGACTGTAAGACGCAGTTTCAGGCATCCCCGGAGCAGATCACCAAAGGCATGGAACAGATAGCAGAGAAGGCCAGGGCCTGCGCAGGCAGAGACATTCCGATTCTTCTGATCGCACCGGCCGCTATGACAGAACAGGTGATGAAAAGCGGTTTTGGTTCAGAGTTCGATCAGCAGTCTGTGAAAGTATCCCAGGAACTGGCCGATACTTTTGAGAAGCTGGCCGCCCGGTGCGGGTGTCATTTCCTGGATGGGTCAAAGGCAGCAAAAGTCAGTGAGACTGACGGACTGCATCTGGACGAAAAAGGGCATCAAAAGCTGGCGGAAGCGGTGAAAAGTAAAGTGATCGATCTGACAGAGACGCAGAAGATGTGACATGCTGCAAATGAAAACGAAAGAACCCATTAGACAGAAATATGATAAAAATGAAAACCATTCAAGTAGCAGCGGCCATTATGATTCACGATTCCCGCATCTTCGCGACCCAGCGCGGCTGCGGGGAATTTAAGGACGGCTGGGAGTTTCCGGGCGGGAAGCTAGAGCCGGGCGAGACACCGCAGCAGGCATTGGTCCGGGAGATCAAAGAGGAGCTGGACACCGATATCCAGGTGGGCCGTCTCTTAGAGACGGTAGAATATGATTATCCAAAGTTTCACCTGATCATGTACTGTTTTCTGTGCACCATAAAATCCGGAAAGCCGGTGTTAAGAGAGCACGAAGCTGCCAGATGGCTTACGAAAGAAGAACTGGACAGCGTAGACTGGCTGCCGGCGGATGTAATTGCCGTTCGGCGGCTGAAGGAAGAGATCAAAATCAGAAAGGGACATTTATGACAACCCGCAAAGAGGCCATTGCTTTCTGTCTTACATTTCCTCATACTTATGAAGATTATCCTTTTCACGATCCCAACTGGACCTGTATGCGGATACGAACGACGGGCCGCATCTTTGCCTGGATCTATGAACGGCAGGAGCAGATCTGGGTCAATGTAAAATGCGATCCCCAGTGGCGGGATTTATGGCGGAAAACCTATGCATCGGTAGTTCCGGCCTATCACATGAATAAAGAACATTGGAACTCTCTAATTCTGGACGGCACAGTCCCGGAAAAGGACATCCGGCGGATGATTGCGGAAAGCTATGACTTGTGCGGGAAAACATAAGGAAGATATGAGCGGAGGTTCCTTTGGGGCCTTCTGTATGGGCCTTGGGGATGTGCCGGGTCTGGCGGAGTGATAGAAATTTCTGGAAAATCTCATTTTCTCTTTACAAAAGAACATAAGTTCTGTATAATATAGAAAGAACGTATGTTCTTTTGCTGAGGAGAGATGGACATGGAATATCGGATTGAACAACAGAAGGAGCTTTCGGAGAAGCTACGAATACTGGCAGATGCGGCCAAATATGATGTCGCCTGTACGTCCAGCGGCGTGGACCGGAGCAATACGGGAAAGGGCATCGGGAACTGCATTGTGCCCGGCATCTGCCACAGCTTCAGTGCAGACGGCAGATGTATTTCCCTTTTGAAAATTCTTTTTACCAATGAATGCGTTTTTGACTGCAAGTACTGTATCAACCGGCGAAGCAATGATGTGCCGAGAGCTTCCTTCACTCCCCAGGAGGTGTGTGATCTGACCATTGGTTTTTACAGACGGAATTATATCGAAGGACTTTTCCTGAGCTCCGGGATTATTCAGAGTCCGGATGTGACGATGGACCTTCTGTATCAGACGCTTTGGAAACTGCGCAGGGAGTATGGATTCCAGGGATATATCCATGTGAAAGCCATTCCTGGGGCGGATGCAGAGCTGATCGCCCGGACGGGATATCTGGCGGACCGGATGAGCGTCAATCTGGAGCTTCCCACCGGAGAAGGGCTAAAAGTGCTGGCGCCCCAGAAGCAGCGGTCGAAGATGATGGCGCCCATCCGGCAGGTGCGGGAGGCGAGAAAACAGAACAAAAACGAACTGGCACTCTATCGGCATGCGCCGAAGTTTGTGCCGGCGGGACAGTCTACCCAGATGATTATCGGAGCCACAGGAGAAAGCGACTGGCAGATTATGAAGGTGGCGGAGCATATGTATCAGAAATATGAGATGAAGCGGGTCTTTTATTCCGCTTTTCTCCGGGTCAACGAGGACAGCCTTCTTCCGGTGCTGCCGGGTGGTCCGCCTCTTCTTCGGGAACATCGGCTGTATCAGGCAGACTGGCTTCTGCGGTTCTATGGTTTTGGGACAGAGGAACTTTTGTCGGAGGAGAATCCGGACTTTAATCTGCTTCTGGATCCCAAATGCGACTGGGCGCTTCGGCATCTGGACCGGTTTCCGGTAGAGGTCATGGGGGCAGATTATCATACGCTCCTTCGGGTACCAGGCATCGGATACCGCTCAGCAGGACGGATTGTAAAGGCCAGAGGATTGGGGACCTTAGACTATGGGAACCTGAAAAAGATGGGGGTTGTGTTAAAGAGGGCCGTCTATTTTATCACCTGCGGCGGCAGACAGATGTATCCGGTGAAGCTTCAGGAGGACTACATTCTCCGGAACCTTCTGGATGGAAAGGAAAAGCTGTCAGCAGATGCAAAAGATACATCTGTTTACCGGCAGATGTCATTGTTCGATGATCCGCGTTTTTCAGTGTGAAGATACCCTGACGGGAATCATGACTGGCGTCTATGACGCGTGGGACAGTCGGCTGGGGCATGGACAGGTGAGGCTTCAGACGGCACAGAACATGGAGCCGGAACTGTTTTGCGAATATGTAACCGTTTTTCCGGATCTTGTGAAAGCGGAAAAAGTGCTTCGTACCATACAAAGACGCATGGGAGAGGAAGCCTTTGAGATGATTGCCTATGCGTCGTCCTATCCGGACGACCGGAAAGCGGATGCACTTTACCGGATGATCGTGCTGGGCCTGCATCTGCCGGACGGGCGGGAGATCTGCGGGATGCTGACGCAGCCGGAAGTACGCCTGGTGTTTGAACTTCGCAGAAAGGCGTGGCATATCGCCCATCGGTATATGGGCTTCGTGCGTTTTCGGGAGCTGAAAAGCGGAGTGCTCTTGTCGGTTATCGATGCGGAGGCAGATGTACTGGCGCTGATTGCTCCGCATTTTGCGGATCGGCTGCCGCTGGAGAACTGGACCATTTACGACCGCCGCCGAAAGAAAGCTGCCGTTCATCCGGCGGGAAAGGGCTGGCTGATTTTGGAGGAAGTGGAAGAAGCGTGTTTTTGCTCTCAGAAAGAGTCCGAAGAAGAGGCCCGTTATGATGCACTCTGGAAAATATTTCATCAGGCAGTGGGCATTGCAGAGCGTACGAATCCAGACCTTCAGTCCTCATTTCTGCCGCGGAAATTCCGGCCGTTTATGAACGAATTTTCCGGACAGCAGGAGGCATCCAAAGGTGGCCGGGACTTGCTGTAAAAATATGCATGGTTCCTGCATTTTTGTAAAAAATGCAAAAAATCCCAGGGGGTTTCCAGGCCTTCAAATGCATGGGATGTAAACAAAAATGAAAGGAAAATCCGGCGGATCGTCTTATTTTATAAAAAGGAGCGAAGGGGAACTTTGGGAAATTATGCATTTTATACAGAAAAAAGGCGCTGCAGACAGGCGGCTGAAATTTGACAGATCAAAAAAGGGGAGTATAATAAAAAGCACAACAGCATAGTTGAGAACACACTTTGTAACCGACATATTCTTTGTTTGATTGAGGAGTTGCAGACACCATGAGAGAGACAAGAATCAGGCTCAATGTAGACGATGTAAGTGATTTTGTAAGAGCGGCGGCAGAATGTGATTTTGATGTGGATGTGAAATATAACAGAATCCTGGTCGACGCGAAATCCATCCTCGGAGTGATGAGTATGGATCTGAACCATGTACTGACAGTGAAGTGTTACGGGGAGAGTCCCCGGTTTGAGAGCTTCCTGCAAAGGTACGCAGTTGCTTAATTTGCCAGTTTCTATGTTTTGTACCCTATAAATACCCCCTTTAAAGACAGTTCCCTTGCGGAGCTGTCTTTTTCCGTTGGGGAGGAAGAGCGCCCGCTAAAGGCGGACAGGTATACCCGACTGTCCGCTCCAATCCGCACAGCGCTGCCCATTCGCCCGCCGGGGCATTGCCTCTTTGCCGGATCGGAGTCGGGATAAGAAAGAGATTTCAAGGTTGTAATTGAGAGTGGGAATTGTTATAATTTAAAGAGAACATAAGTTTGGGAGAGGAGCGGTTATGGGAGATTCGGATATACGGATATCGGTCCGGAATCTGGTGGAATTTTTGCTGCAGAGCGGAGATTTGGACAACCGGTACGGGGGGCGCCGGGAGATGGAGGCTATGCAGGCCGGGAGCAGGGTGCACCGGAAAATTCAGGGACGCATGGGGGCCGGTTATCAGGCGGAGGCGGTTCTGAAAGAAACCGTGATGCTGGGGGATATAAACGTTCAGATAGAAGGACGGGCAGACGGGATCTGGACGGATGATGGGATCGTAACCATAGATGAGATTAAAGGGACTTATAAAGATGTGGGACAGATGACAGAGGCGGCTTTGGTCCATCTGGCTCAGGCAAGATGCTATGGATGGATCTATGGGATACAGAACGGGCTTGAGAAGCTGCGTATTCGAATGATCTATGTGAATCTGGATACTGAAGCCCAGCGATATTTTACAGAAGAACATACATTCGAATTTTTAAACGAATGGTTTTGGGGACTCATGAAAGAGTATGAGAAATGGGTCTCTTTTGAATTGCGGTGGAAAGAGAGACGCGGCAGGTCTTTGAGAGAGCTGTCTTTTCCCTATGAATATCGAAAGGGACAGAGGGACTTGATCGTCAGCGTATACCGGACAATCTTAAGGAGGAAAAGGCTGTTTATACAGGCTCCCACGGGGGTGGGAAAGACACTGGCGGCGCTCTTTCCGGCGCTGAAAGCCATGGGAGAGGGGCACAATGACAAGATATTCTATCTGACCGCCAGGACGATTACCAGGACTGTAGCAAAGGATGCTCTGGACCTTCTAAGAAAGCAGGGGATGTGCGTAAAGTCCATCGTCCTTACGGCAAAAGAAAAGCTCTGCATCTGCGAGGAGACGGCCTGCGATCCGGATCACTGTCCCTATGCAAAGGGGCATTTTGACCGAATCAATGAAGCGGTCTACGACCTGTGGACTGCGGGTCCGGATTCTCTGACCAGGGAAGTGATCCTTGCCCAGTCGCACAAGTATCAGGTCTGTCCTTTTGAACTGAATCTGGATCTGTCTGTGTGGGTGGATGTAATCGTCTGCGATTATAATTATGTTTTTGATCCTAAAGTATATCTAAAGCGTTTTTTTGGCGAGAGTGTCAAAGGGTCCTGGCTCTTTTTAGTGGACGAAGCCCACAATCTGGTGGAGCGGGGGCGCAAAATGTACAGTGCCAGTCTCCGAAAAGAGGACTTTCTGGAAATGAAGCGGCTGCTCCGGGGAAAGAGCGAAGGACTGGCGCAGGCGCTGGAGCGGTGCAACCGGCATCTGCTTACACTGAAACGGGAATGCGAAGGCGGCTGCCAGAGATTGGAGCAGGTGGGCGGCCTGTCTATGAATCTTTTGCATCTGATTGCGGAAATCGACCGCTTTTTGGAGCATCCGATTTCGGAGGAACTGCGTAAAACGCTGATGGATTTTTATTTTCAGGTGCGGGATTTTCTGAATATTTCGGAACGGGCGGACGAAAATTATGAGATCTACACGGAACTTGACCAGGAGGGAAAATTTCTGATTCATTTGTTCTGTGTGCGGCCGGCGGTCAATCTGAGACTTTGCATGGACAAGGGAATCAGCACGATCTTTTTCTCGGCCACTTTGCTTCCGGTTAATTATTATAAAGATCTTCTGACAGGGGATATGGAGGATTACGCAGTTTATGCCCGGTCACCTTTTGATACGGGAAAACGGCTGCTTTTAATAGGGACAGATGTGAGCAGCCGGTATACAAGGCGGGGTGAGGCAGAGTACCAGAGGATGGCAGACTATGTGTGCCGGACCGTCAAAAGCCGGAAGGGAAATTATCTGATTTTCTTTCCCTCCTATCAAATGCTGAACGAAGTCTATACCCGCTGCATGGGACAGGCGGATTTCTTATGTGTTCGTCAGGAATCCGGGATGGACGAAGCAGAGCGGGAGCAGTTCCTTTTGATGTTCGAGGAGGAGCCGGCAAAAAGTATGGGTGCGTTTTGCGTGATGGGAGGGATTTTCTCTGAGGGAATCGATCTGGTGAATGACCGACTGATCGGGGCACTGATTATCGGGACCGGACTTCCTATGGTATGTCGGGAGAGGGAGATTGTAAAAGCATATTTTGAACGGAAGGGAATGGACGGCTTTGCATATGCATATCAGTATCCAGGCATGAATAAGGTGCTGCAGGCGGCCGGAAGAGTCATTCGGACGGACGAGGACCGGGGTGTCATTCTGCTTCTGGATGAGCGGTTTGCAGGCAGAGACTATCAGCGGCTGTTTCCAAGGGAGTGGGAGGAGCACAGCTACTGCAGACTGGATTCCGTGTCTGGATATCTGGACAGTTTCTGGGAAATGCAAATGCCTAAAAATAATCCATAAACTGTCTGGCGGCGTTGCTGACGGGCATCTGTTCTTTGTGGACAAGGGCTAACTGACGGCTGGGAAGTGTGGATGCAAGCCGAATGGGAAACAGGTCGTGGAGCTTCTGAGTTACACAGAAATCAGGAACAAAGGCGATGCCAAGGCCAATGTCTGCCAGATCTAAGAGCAGGTCGTTGGAACTCAGTTCGATTTCCGGCACCAGGTCTAGCTGATGCTGCTGGAACATGGAATGCACAAATTCACTGGTGGTACTGTTCCTTCCGAGCATCAGGATCGGATAATCCAGAAGCTCCTGAAGGGACAGCGTTTTCTGCTGCAGTTCTTTGTAGTATTTTCGGCTGGCAATAAAGCAGTCCTGAAATTCCTTGATATAGCGAATGTGGAAGCCGTGCCCCAGACGGGAATTAGGGTAATTGGTGAAGATCAGGTCTACGGCGCCGCTCTCTAACAGATCCACGCACCGGATGGATGTCTGGTTTGTCACTTTAATGTGGACATTGGGGTATTCCCGGTGGAAACGGCTTAGATAGGGAACAAGAAAATACCGGCAGATGGTGTCGCTGGCGCCGATCCGAATCTGCCCGCCGCCTAAAGTATGGGATTCCATCAACTGGGCTTCTCCCCGCTTAATTAGATTCATAGCAGGTTCAATATGGCGCAGCAGGATCTCCCCTTCGGGAGTGAGCTGCACCTTTTTTGTGCTGCGGATAAACAGAGGCAGATTCAGTTTTTTTTCCAGTACCTTGATGGACTGGCTGACAGCGGACTGAGAGATATAGAGCTTCTTGGACGCTTCGGAAAAGCTTAGAGAAACGGCCACATGGTAGAACACTTTATACAGTTCGTAGTTGATGTCCATCCGGTTCCTCCTTTGCGGAATGGGGGCGCAGGTCTTTCTTCCTTATTATGTAAGAACATATGTTCTTTTCGCATTTATAGAAAATATCGGATCCAGACCGCAAGGCCTATATGCAGAGCCAGGATTGCCGGCATACCAAAGGCAAAATACCAGTGACGGGTCTTATGACGGAAAAAGTGCATCCCGGCCAGCGTTCCGGCAGAACCGCCCAGAAGTGATGTAAGGAACAGTGTCTTTTCCGGAATGCGCCATTGATGCTTTCTGGCCCTCTTCTTGTCCGAACCCATAAGGACAAAACCAAACAGATTCATAAAGAGAAGGTAGATGAATAAAAAATAAGAAAGATAAGGCATAAAAGGAGCTCCTGTGATCGTTTTATAGGTGTCTGTTGGATTTCTTAAATCATAACAGAAATTGGAGGGGAAAAAAAGAGGATTTTAAAGAATCTTTTCCTATTCGTATAAGAGCCGGATTTCTTGGCGGGCCTGGAAAATGTCGTTTCCTGTAAGATAACCGCGGACTATATGCAAAATAATCTGCAAACAGATTGACAAAATATACCAAATACATTACAATATAAAATAAGTTTACTAAAAAAAAGTAGTACATATAGTAAAGGCTGAATATGTGTGCAGGTTCAAAGACAGGAGATGAAAGACATGTTTCGAAATATTCTGTTTGCCATGTCTTTATCGGGCAGTGTGGTAGTACTGCTTTATCTGTTTTTTTATCCATTGGCAAAACGTTATTTTCCTTTGGTTTGGAGATACCGGGTTTTGAAAATAGCAGTATTTTTTTACCTGGTACCTGTTTCCAGGTGGAAATACCGGATCTTTGATCTGGGGAGGACTTTGTTTCCTGAATTGTGGGATAAAATATATACGGGACCGGGTTTCCGGAGCACATACAGTATTGTAATGGGAAATGGGTGGATACGATGGTCATCAGGCGTCTACGGAGTTGTTTTTCTTATTATGACATGTGTGATCATCTCCATTTTGATTTATTCTGGCTCCATTCTGAAAGACCGAAGAGTGAGAAGGGCTTATCTGGCCGGTTCGGAGGAGGCTGGAAGCCAGAAGCTGTCCCATATATTCCGGCAGATACAAAAGGAACTGCATATCAAAAGACGCGTCAGGATTCAATGCTCTGAATATTGTTCGTCTCCTGTGACATGCGGACTTCTTTTTCCGGTCGTGTATTTTCCTGATTACGGGGACAACGGGCCGGGCGACAGCTCCTTGCGGTATATGGTTAAGCATGAACTTCTGCACATTAAGCATCATGACCTTCTGATGAGATATCTGGGGTTTTTGGTTCTGGCAGTTCACTGGTTCAATCCGCTCAGCTATTTTCTGGTTCATGAGCTGTCCGACATCGGAGAGATGTGCTGCGACAACGGTGTTCTGGACGGAGAAGGGGAAAACGGTCGTAAGCAATACGGCGAACTGCTTTTACAGGCGGCAGTCTGCAAAGCGCCGGGAACGGAGGCTTCCTTCTTTGTTGGTCTGGCAGGCCGAAGACAGCAAAAAATAATAAAAAGGAGAATTATAGAAATGAAGAGAAACAGAAAACAAAAGATCATATTTTCTATTCTGGTTATGATTCTGATCAGCATGGCGGGCGGAATGACCGCTTTTGCCTATACACCGTTCCAGACGGTCAGTGATATGAGAAATGACAGCATAGACGGTTGCTGGATGGTCAATGACGGGGTGATGCCGGATGCCTGGTATTTGGATGAGGATGAGAAACCGGAAATGATCTTATGGGATGATTACTTTATCGACAGTGCTGGAAATGCAGCCGAGATAACGGACGAGGATTTTCTGGGACGGGCGATATGCAAACATGATTATAGTATTTCCGGTACGTATTATAATCATGTAAAAAACAGTCAGGGCGGATGCACAGTAACAGAGTATGAGGCGAAGAGATGCTCGATGTGCGGTTCCGTTCAAAAAGGAGATGTAACTAACGTAGTTACATATCAAAAATGTCCCCATTGATAGAGAAAGGCAAAGCTCATATGAATAAAACATATGGTTTAACGAATACAGAGATGCAGATTATGGAGCTGTTATGGCAGGCTGAAAAGCCCATGACCTTTCGGGAGATTATGGCAGTTGCCATAGACAAATGGGAAAAGACCTGGAAAGTGCAGACCTTAAGCACCTATCTGGCAAATCTGCAGAGAATGGGCATGATCGAAGCCGCAAAAGGTGCTACGCCGTATAATGCATATTATGCCGCCTGTACAAAAGAACAGCATATTCATAACTGGACCAAGAAGATGGTGAAGGAGTGCTACGGAAACTCCATCAGCCGGCTGATGTGTGCTTTTATCGGAGAAGGGGCGCTGACAGAAGAGGAAGCGGAGGAGCTGCGGAAATTACTGTAAATGCCGGATTTGCAGTGAATATGTCTGCTTTCAGAATTGCAGGGAAGGAAGGTGTATATAGGTTTTGCTGTTAAGAGCAGATGGGTTCATTTCCCAAATATAGAAAATTTAGAAAAAGTTTTTTGAAAGAGAGGCGGAATATTATGGGAGTAATGTTCTGCTGTGCCAAGGAGAAAAAAAGAAGCAAAGAAGGGGCAAAGTTAATTGTGGGACTTGGGATTGTTTTTTTCATGGCAGTTGCCTGCAATCTGACTTCACATGCGTATCAAGGCTCCAATGATCAGTCAGAAGTGGAACCAAATAATACACAGGAAACTGCACAGACAACACAGCCTACTTATGAGAAACCGGAAAGGTTTGCAGTGCAGGACTTTTCTGGCAGGTGCGGCATGTTTGGGAAGGCCACTTCTTCGGATGATGACTGGTTTAAAGTTGATCTTCCATCAGGTGTTCAGTATTTATCAGTTGTGCATTTTTACGGTGATAATGCTACCTATGTGGAATTGCTGGATTCAGAAAACAAAGTAATAGTTCCGAAGAAGTATGGCACCAGATATAACATTACCGAGTTTGATTCACAAGGTGGTACTTATTATATTCATATAACTGGGGCATCAGAAAAAGAGAACCAGTATTGCCTGTATGTAGGAACACCTATACTGAGTTCCGGAGAAGTACGGGTTCGTTTTGATCCGGTAAATACGAGTGGAACCATTAGAAAATCTTTTTCACTAGCTGATGAAGAGAATTTACCGAAAGATGCCTATGTGGCGAAAATCACGCTTCGCGACATGGTCTCTCTTGATTATAGTGGTGCTCTCGTTTCCAATCTCAGTTCCTCCAACAGTGTTACATTTGATAGAACATCAAATTGGAAGGATGTTGGTACATTAGGTATGAAGCTGAAAAACAAATGGGTTATAGAGTACTATCCAAGATCAACGGTTAAAACAGTGCCTATTGCGGCTTTCTTTTATTATTATCCAGTATATGACAATACGGTATACCCTCATCTGCCAACCATAAAGAAGTAGGAGCATTCTATGAAAATCAATTATCTAAGCCATCGTCCGGCGCGCAACACGACCGGTTATCGAATAGCCGGAAGCAAGCTGGAAGAGATGCTGAATAAATTGAATATGGGCGGTACGCAGAAGGGGAACCAAACATCAAGAACGGATAAGGTGTCCCTTGGCGGAAGCAGAAACTCCGAAGGTCCCGAAGGATTTGCAGGCCCTTTGTATATTACAGCTATGAACGAAAAGGTGTTTCATAAACTGAACGAAGGGAACTTCACACAGATCGGAGGATGGATTGAGTTAAAGGGCGGTATCGTATTTAAAGCATCGGATGTTCCGAAACTGGATGTGGACTCACTAAGCAACGTTCCAACTGCGGAAGATAATATGATTGATTTTGGCAGTGCGCGGTATTATAAGTATACGAATTCTGCCGGGAAAAGTCTGGCGATATTTTCTATGCCTGGAGGAGCTTTGTGCAGACCAGTGTCAGAGGAGATCAGCGGACATGCCAAATATGACAGCGAGACAGAGAAATATATAAATTTTTGGAATGCGTTAGGAGACGGACAGCCTTTCTTTGAGCCGCCGAACAGCCCATATCTGCCGGAATACGGAGGATACTCAAATGAAGATCTGCGCGGCTATCTTGATGAAGCCGGGATTTCCAAAGGTTTCTTTACGGTAAAGATCGGTGCACGAAAATCAGAATTTTTTTATTCTGATTCGAAGCATAATCCTATTCATAAGAAAGAAGACTATGATTTTCGGTATTATACGATGACTTCCCCGGACTTCTCATACGAAAAAAGTGTGTTCAAAGGCATAGAGCCGGGAACAGAGATCACCATTTCCGGGGAAAAATATACGCTGAAAGAGGACCTGACATTGGATATTCCGTATGGAACCGATATTTTTGATATTCAGATGCCCAAATACAAAAGTACTGGCAGAACTTCTGCGGGTATTGATGTCAGGGTTTAGAGTCTGTTTGATTGTTTATCACTCACATTTTTGCACCTGTCTCTGCTTTTGGGGCGGGTGCATATTGTTTTTTCGTATATTTTTTATTTTCATGTTGAAAAATAGAAGTAACCATGTTAAAGTGGTGTTTGTGACAAAATACAAATGTCTTTGAGAGAAAAACATATCATAACAGAACGACAGGAGGAATATATGTATTCACTGGATGAAGTAAGAGCGGTCGATCCTGAAGTTGCAGAGGCGATAACTGATGAGATGGCCAGGCAGAACAGCCATATTGAGCTGATCGCATCAGAGAACTGGGTAAGTAAAGCGGTGATGGCGGCCATGGGCAGCCCGCTGACCAATAAGTATGCGGAAGGTTATTCCGGAAAGAGATATTACGGCGGCTGCGAGTGTGTGGACGTGGTGGAGGATCTGGCTATTGCACGGGCGAAAGAGGTCTTTGGCTGTGAGTATGTAAATGTGCAGCCCCATTCGGGTGCACAGGCCAATATGGCGGTCTTTTTTGCTATGCTGGAGCCGGGAGATAAGGTGCTTGGCATGAATCTGGCCCATGGCGGTCATCTCTCTCACGGAAGCCCGGCCAACATGTCCGGAAAATATTTTGAGGTGTATCCGTATGGTGTCAATGACGAAGGATTTATTGATTACGACGAAGTGCGCCGGATTGCGCTGGAGTGCCGACCGAAGCTGATTGTAGCAGGTGCCAGTGCTTATGCAAGAACCATTGATTTTAAGAAATTCCGTGAAATTGCAGATGAAGCAGGGGCTTATTTAATGGTAGATATTGCACATATTGCCGGTTTAGTGGCAGCAGGCGTGCACCCAAGCCCCATTCCCTATGCCCATGTGACGACAACGACGACCCACAAGACCCTTCGCGGTCCCAGAGGCGGTATGATTATGTCTGATAAGGAAACCGCGGAGAAATTTAACTTTAACAAGGCCGTATTTCCGGGTATCCAGGGCGGTCCCCTGATGCATGTGATCGCAGCCAAAGCTGTCTGCTTAAAGGAATGTCAGACAAAGGCGTATAAAGAATACCAGCAGGGGATTGTGAAAAATGCCAAAGCACTCTGCAGGGGCCTGATGGACCGGGGCATTAAAATCGTATCCGGAGGTACGGACAACCATCTGATGCTTGTGGATTTGACAAATCTTGCTATTTCCGGAAAAGATGCAGAAAATCTGCTGGATCTGGCGAATATCACGGCAAATAAAAATACGATTCCCAATGATCCCCGTTCTGCTTTTGTGACCAGTGGAGTAAGACTTGGTACAGCGGCAGTAACGAGCCGCGGACTGACGGAAGCGGATATGGAGACCATTGCCGAGGCCATCGCTATGATGCTGAAGGAAGGCGAAAGCGCAGCACCAAAGGCAAAAGCATTGATTCAGGGCCTGACAGAAAAGTATCCGCTCTGCATGTAAGAAAGGCAGGAGCATGGGATGGCAGAGATCATAGAAGCATTTATCAGCGGTTTTTGCAGAAGCAGCAATGAGACACGGACGGTGGCCTGCGAATATGAGCGCCGGACGGACGGCTCTTTGGAACTGAGTGAATTTGACTGCAATTATGAGAAATGTCCCAACAGCAGTGCCTGCCTGATTTACAAAGAGGCAGTGGATCGGACAAAGGAAGACTGACATCTGGGTCTGCAGTTCCAAAAAGGCAGTCAGGGGCTGCATAAGCGCCGGACAAGGACAGGAATGGGCGGATGATGGGGCCGGTTGTAATAGGAGGACAGGATAACCAGATAGTTCCGCGGGTCCAGCTCTTTCAGGAAGGGAAGCAGAGCATCCCGTTCTCCAAAGCCGGTGTCACCGCCGCTGTAGATGCAAAGGCTTAAAAGGCCGTCTTTTTTCAGAAGAGAAAGGCTCTGACGGACGGCTTCCAGACTGGTGGACGCCTTCGTGGCCAGTGTGTGATCGCTGCCGGGCAGGTAGCCCAGATTGAACGTGATGCAGCTTACGGTGCCTGCGTCTGCATATTGTTCCATATGGCTGTGGGAATCCAGGATTAGCCGGTAATTATTCGGTACGCCTGTTTCCGACAGCCTTTTTTGCGTGTTTGCAAGGGCCAGCGGCTGGATGTCAAAGGCGAGTACGCTGCCCTCTCTGCCGGACAGGCGGCAGAGCAGTTCCGTGTCGTGCCCGTTTCCCATGGTAGCGTCTATACAGAGGTCTCCGGGCTGCACCTGAAGCTCTATAAAATGACGGCACCAGTCTGTAATCTGATACATAGCAATTCTCCTTGAAGTTTTTTTGTTATATTTCCTGTTCTAATATTCCAGCCGGATTATGACCGCCGCAATAAAAGTGTAAAGACATGGAAAATTTAACAGACTTTATACTTTTTTGCATTGTTTGAAAGTATACCACATCCAAAGTGCAATGTCCATTTGGACGTTACGTTTGGAAGGATTGACGGATACCGGTGTTCTGAACTATACTGATGAAAATAATATCCGAACCATATTTTACCTGGATTTTACACAGATATCTCTTGATCTTTACATAATCGCATTAATATGACAAATGGAAACGGGAATATTAATAGTATTGAAAAGAAAAGGGAGATAAGATATGGATTTTTTCGACATACTTAAAATGATCGGCGGACTGGCTTTGTTCCTTTACGGTATGGAAACTATGGGAAAGGGACTGTCCCAGATGTCCGGCGGAAAACTGGAACGGATTCTGGAAAAACTGACGGCAAGTCCATGGAAGGCGGTGCTTCTGGGCGCAGGTGTGACAGCGGTCATTCAGTCTTCTTCTGCTACAACGGTCATGGTAGTCGGATTTGTCAATTCGGGAATTATGAAGCTGACGCAGGCAGTGGGAATTATCATGGGGGCCAACATTGGTACGACCATTACCTCCTGGATCCTGAGCCTGTCCGGCATTGAAAGCAGCAACTTCTTTCTGCAGATTTTAAAACCCTCTTCTTTCTCGCCGGTGTTAGCGGCCGTTGGCATCATTCTTTTGATGTTTGCCAAAGGGGAGAAGAAAAAAGATGCAGGAATGATTTTAATGGGATTTGCCATTCTGATGACGGGTATGGATACTATGAGCAGTGCGGTAAAACCGCTGGCGGATGTGCCGGAATTTACCGGCATCCTGACAATGTTTTCCCATCCGCTTCTGGGGATGCTTGGGGGAGCGGTGCTGACGGCAGTGATCCAGAGCTCTTCTGCGTCTGTAGGTATCCTGCAGGCTCTTTGCGCTACGGGTGCCGTATCCTTTGGGACAGCAGTGCCGATTATTCTCGGACAGAATATCGGTACTTGTGTAACAGCAGTGCTCTCCGGCATCGGTGCAAACAGAAATGCAAAGCGTACAGCGCTGGTTCATCTGTATTTTAATCTGGTCGGAACATTGGTCTTTATGACTGTTTTCTATGGTTCGAACTGGTTATGGCAATTTGATTTTCTGGAAAACCCGGTTAATGCAGCAGGAATCGCAGCCGTTCATACGGTGTTCAACCTGTCAGCCGCCATTGTACTGCTTCCGTTTTCCGGGCTTCTGGTAAGACTGGCCTGCCTGACGGTTCCGGATTCCGGAAATAAAAGTGCTGACAGAGATGAGGATGCGAAGGAGCTGAAACTTCTGGATGTGCGTTTTCTGGATACACCGGGCTATGCGGTGGAATTAAGCCGGCTGGCAGCAGTGAAGATGGTGAGACTGGCCAGAGCAGCATGTGCGCAGTCCGTTGAGCTTCTGACGGATTATCAGGAGGAGAAGGCAATGGATGTAGAACGGCTGGAGGAACTGGTAGACCATTATGAGGATGCACTGGGAAGCTATCTGGTGGAATTGTCCCGCCGGGACCAGTCAGAGCGGGACAGCCGTACAATTTCCATGCTCCTGCACTGTATCGGAGACTTTGAGCGGATATCCGATCATGCGGTAAATTTGATGGAATCGGCTAAGGAACTGCATCAAAAAAGATTGGGATTTTCCCCAAAAGCGGAACAAGAGCTTCGGGTTTTTTCCGGCGCCCTTCTGGAGATTTTAGAGCGGTCCGCGGACGTATTTGAAAGAGAGGACCTGGAAGGAGCCGTGCATATTGAGCCGCTGGAAGAGCTGATGGATGAGCTGAGCCGGAAGCTTCGGAAAAGGCATGTGGAAAGGCTGCGCATGGGAGAGTGTACCATCGAACTGGGGTTCGTATTGTCGGATTTGATTACGAATTATGAGCGGATTTCCGATCACTGTTCCAATACTGCCATTGCGCTGCTTCAATCCCAGGGAGACGGACAGGAAGCTCATGAATATACGGCCGGCCTTCATCCGGAGGAAGATCCGGAATTTCAGCGTGATTACCGGGCATATAAAGAGAAATATCAGCTACCGTAAACAGAAAGGAAAGAAGGAACGCTTATGGCATGGATCTATATTGTGGAAGATGACAGCAGCATCCGGGAGATCGAGCGGTTTGCGCTGCAGAACAGCGGCTATCAGGTAAGAGAATTTGCCTGCGGGAAAGATTTTTATACTGAAGTCAGCCAGAGAACGCCGGATTGCGTTCTTTTGGATATTCTGCTTCCGGATGAGGATGGACTGGAGATCCTGACAAAGTTTCGGGCGATGCCGGGTATGCGGCGGATTCCGGTCATGATGGTGACGGCGAAGACGACAGAGTTAGATAAGGTGAAAGGACTGGATATGGGAGCCGATGACTATATTACCAAACCCTTCGGCATTATGGAACTGATCTCCAGAGTAAAGGCACTTCTAAGGCGCAGCATGGGGATCGGGGAGGAAGACTGCCTGACTGCAGGAGAAATCTCTCTGGATGGTGTCAGGCGCCTGGTGTGCGTGGCAGGGCAGCCCTGTGATCTGACCTACAAAGAGTATGAGCTTTTGAAACTTCTGCTGCAAAACAGGGGAATTGTCATGTCCAGGGATATTATTATGGAACGGATCTGGGATATTAGTTTTGAAGGGGAATCCAGGACGTTGGACGTACATATCAAGACGCTGCGGCAGAAGCTTGGAAGTGCCGGAGCGCTGATTCGAACGGTCCGGAATGTGGGGTATAAGATTGACTGAAGGAAAAAGGACAAAGGTCAGGCAGATGAAACAGAAAATCCATCGGGAGTTTGCCCTGGTAGCGCTGGCAACAATCTTTCTGACAACGATACTGATTACGGCTGTGTTTTACAGCTGTTTTCAGAGAGAGATTATGGAGGAACTGGGAACTTGTACCCGGATGCTTCGAAGTATAGGAGTATCGGAGGCTCTTGAGGAGCCAGGCGGCGCCTATGACAGTTTAAAACTTCAGGGACTCAGAGTTTCTCTGATTAGCAGTAACGGAGATGTGCTGTATGATAACGGGGTCAGTGTAGGGGGACTGGACAATCATAAAGACCGTCCGGAGATAGCAGAGGCAAGGGAGAGGGGAAGCGGTCAGGCAGTCCGCAGGTCAGATACGCTGGACCGGAATGCGTTCTATTATGCGGTCTGCCTGCCGGACGGAATGATTCTGCGTACGGCCAGGGAATCTTCCAGCATGTACGGAATTTTTGTAAATGCACTCCCGGCTGTGCTGGCTGCCGCTGCCGCGGTTCTTTTGTTCTGTTTTTATTTATCGGTTCATTCTGCCCGGATCTTGATAAGGCCGGTGGAACATCTTGCGGAACATTTAGATGCGTGGGATGAATTTCCGGTTTATCAGGAAATGCTTCCTTTTGTTCAGAAAATCCGCAGGCAGCATGAGGATTTGATGAGAACGGTCAGGCTGCGGCAGGAATTTACAGCCAATGTTTCTCACGAATTGAAGACGCCGCTGACGGCGATATCCGGTTATGCGGAACTGATTGAGCATCATATGGCGCCTGGAGAGGAAATCCAGAGATTTGGTGCTGAGATTCATAGAAGTGCGTCAAGGCTTCTTCGGATGATCGATGATATCATCCGGCTGTCGGAACTGGACGTGATGGAAGAAGAAGCCTTTGTACTGGAGAAAGTTCCCCTCTATCAACTGGCAAAGATCAGTGTGGATATGCTGCAGATCCATGCAAAGAGACATCAGGTGGAGCTTTATGTATACGGAAGTCCCTGCAGCGTCCGGGGAGACAAAGAAATGATGGAGGAAGTGCTTTACAATCTCTGTGACAATGGAATTCGTTATAACCGGGAAGGGGGAAGGGTTACAGTTACTGTGGAGCCGGCAGGGGATAAAGTCTGTCTTAGAGTAGAGGATACGGGGATCGGGATTCCGAAAGAGCATCAGGAGCGAGTGTTTGAAAGATTTTACCGGGTGGATAAAAGCCGTTCTAAGGCGACGGGAGGCACCGGCCTTGGGCTTGCCATTGTAAAACATATTGCGGCACTGCATCATGGGGAGCTGATTCTTGAAAGTGCCGAGGGGGAGGGAACGCGGATTACCCTATGGCTGGACCGTTTTGAGGAGGAAACGGTGCTGGCAGAAAACGGGCGGGAAAGGCGATAAGTTTTGTTTGCTACTCCGGTGAAAATGATTTATAATAGGTCACATAACACAGGACAAGACAGGAAACTGTTACCATAGAATGTGACAGACACAGTACAGTGTCCGTCAGGACTCTGACAGGGAGGAGCAAAGAGCACATGAACATGATTGTGGCTGCAGACAGAAACTGGGGGATCGGATATCAGAACGGACTCCTGGTGAGTATACCAGAAGATATGAAATATTTTCGCAGTGCGACGGAGGGAAAAGCAGTCGTTATGGGCCGGCGGACGCTGGAGAGCTTTCCGGGCGGACAGCCGCTCAAAAACCGGACCAATATTGTTCTGACGGGAAAGCCGGACTATCATGCAAAGGGCGTGACGGTCGTTCATTCGCTGGAAGAGGCTTTGAAAGAGCTGGAAATATATCCGCCGGAAGATGTATACATCATCGGAGGAGGAAGCATTTACGAACAGTTTCTTCCTTTGTGCAAAACGGTGCATGTGACAAAGATCAATCATGCTTATGAAGCAGATACGTATTTTCCTGATTTGGACCGAATGCAGGAGTGGGTGCTGACCGGGGAGAGCGAGGAAAAGACGTATTTTGATCTGGAGTTTACATTCTGCCGTTATGAGAGACAGGGGGCCTGAGAATGGCAGGAAAGAGAAGGGAATCCCTCTTTCACTTCAGTCTCCGGGGGCTGGATACCAATCTGCTGGTGGTGCTGTTCTTTGTGATGGTATTTGGCTTTATCATGATCTACAGTGCCAGTTATTATACAGCCGGGCTGAGCAAGGCTTATAATAATGATCCCATGTATCTTTTAAAAAGCCAGGTTATTTACAGCATTCTTGGGGTGATTGCCATGATCGTAGTCTCCTGCGTGAACTATCATGTGTGGAGTATTTTTGCGTTGCCGGGATATGCTGTAAGCTGTATATTGATTTTGCTGCTTCAGGTTCCGTCCCTGGGCGTTACGGTTAAGGGAGCTACTAGGTGGCTTCGAATCGGTTCCATACAGTTTCAGGTGGCAGAGCCGGTGAAGCTGATTATGATCGTTTTCATGGCGACGCTGATTGTGGTGCGCAAGCAGCAGCACAGGATCAGAAGCTGGCTGTCCATGCTCCAGATGATTTTGCCGACGGCCATTGTATCGGGAATGATTTTATATTTCAGTGATAATATGAGTACGGCTGCGATCCTTCTGGGAACGGGTGTATTTATGATCTATGTGGTGCATCCGGAGCAGTGGAAGTTTTTTCTGTGCGCTGCAGGTGTGGCGGCACTGGTGGCCGGAGTGCTCTATTATGTAAAGGGACTGGATCCGGCAGATATGATGAGCGTGAATTTCCGGCTGGTGCGTATCCGTGCGTGGCTGTTTCCTTATGAATATGAGCAGGACAAGGCATATCAGTCTCTGCAGGGACTATATGCCATCGGATCCGGAGGCCTGTGGGGCAAGGGCCTTGGCAACAGCATTCAGAAACTGGGCAAGATCCCGGAGCCCTTCAACGACTATATATTTGCCATTATCTGCGAGGAGCTGGGTATTTTTGGAGCAGGGCTGATTATTCTTTTGTTTATCTATCTGCTGTATCGAATCTATACGATCTCTCAGATTGCTTATGACCTGCTGGGGCGGATGCTGTCGATTGGCGTTTTGTCTCATATCGCGCTTCAGGTGATTCTAAATCTGCTCGTAGTGACGAACCTCTTCCCCACAACAGGGGTTACGCTGCCGTTCTTCAGCTATGGCGGAACAGCGTCTTTTTTCCTGCTGGTTGAGATAGGGGTCGTTTTAAATGTAAATAAATACAGTGTGGAAAGACGAATGGAAGACATGCGGAAGCGGAGGCTGCGGTACTAGAAAACAGCATCTGCGGAACAATCATAGGAGGACAAACACATGCATCGGGAACATACAAAGACGATTAAGATCGGAAATCGGGTCATCGGCGGAGGAAATCCGATTCTGATCCAGTCTATGACGAACACAAGGACGGAAGATGTGGCAGCTACGGTTGCTCAGATTCGGAAGCTGGAAAAGGCAGGCTGCGAGATCATCCGCTGTACAGTACCGACCATGGAAGCAGCCCAGGCATTTCGGGAGATTAAGAAGCAGATCAGCATTCCGCTGGTGGCGGACATTCATTTTGATTACCAGATGGCCATTGCAGCTATGGAAAACGGAGCGGACAAGATTCGAATCAATCCGGGAAATATCGGAAGCCGGGAGCGGATTAAAGCGGTGGTCGATACAGCAAAGGAACGAAAGATCCCCATCCGGATAGGCGTGAACAGCGGTTCTTTGGAAAAGGAACTGGTAGAAAGATATCATGGCGTCACTGCAGAAGGGCTTGTGGAAAGTGCTCTGGACAAAGTGAAGATCATTGAGGATCTGGGATATGACGAACTGGTTATCAGCATCAAATCTTCGGATGTGCTGATGTGTGCCAAAGCCCATGCGCTGATAGCGGAAAAGACCAGTTATCCGCTTCATGTGGGTATTACGGAAGCGGGGACTTTATTTTCCGGAAATATTAAGTCGGCAGTCGGCCTTGGAATTATCTTAAGCCAGGGAATCGGAGATACGATCCGGGTATCACTGACCGGAGATCCGGCAGAAGAGATCAAATCGGCCAAACTGATTCTTCGGACGCTGGGACTTCGGACGGGAGGAATTGAAGTGGTATCCTGCCCTACCTGCGGCAGGACAAAGATTGATCTTATCAGCCTGGCGAATCAGGTGGAGACTATGGCGGCAGAATATCCGCTGGATATTAAGGTGGCCGTAATGGGCTGTGTGGTCAATGGACCTGGAGAGGCGAAAGAGGCGGATATCGGTATCGCCGGCGGAATTGGCGAAGGTCTTTTGATTCGCCGCGGGGAGATTGTGAAAAAGCTGCCGGAAAAAGAACTGTTAGAGGCACTGAGACAGGAACTGGAGAACTGGGGACATGAATGAAAAACCTTTTTTTGAAGTATTCCGGAATCTGCAGATGGAGCCGTCCGCGCGGGCGCTCTTTGAGCAGGTCGTAGTCACAAAGGTGTCCACGACGCCCAGACAGGATGTGCTGCGGATCTACATTACGAGTAAAAAGCTGATTGACAAAAATCAGCTTTTTCAATTATCCAGACAAATACAAAAACAGGTGTTCGGCTATCGGAAAGCCCAGGTGCTTATTTTTGAGAAATTCTTGCTGTCGGAACAGTATACACCGAAGAAGCTGTGGGATGTTTATGAAGACAGCGTCCTGACAGAAATGGAGGCATACAGTCCCTATAAGTGCAGCATTATGAAACATTCACAGGTGGAATTTCCGGATGAAGGTACAGTGCTTGTGGGAGTGTCAGACAAAGTATGTGACCATGAGGCCGTAGACGATATTGTGCGGATACTGGACAGAGTGTTCAACGAACGATGCGGTTTTCAGGTAAAAGTGGATGCAGAATACAAGAAGCTCCCCCATCAGAGCGCCTGGGAAAAGAGCGAAGCGCAGTTTCGGCAGCAGATCAGTTTTCTGACAGAAAATCTAAGAAAAGAGAAAGCGGAAAAAGAAGGGCCGGGGCGAATGCCGAAGGAGACAAAAGAAAAGCAGGAGGCGGAGAAAGGAACAGCCAAAAGCCGAGGGTATGCCAGGGGCAGAAAGGCATTGGCCGGCAGCAGATACGGCGAAGGAAAACGGTCGGCCGGTATTCGAAGAAGCGACAATCCGGATGTCCTTTTCGGCCGGGATTTTGAAGATGAACCGCTTTCCCTAGATCAGGTGATGGAAGAGATGGGAGAAGTCACAATCCGCGGCTGCATTCTGCATATGGAGGAGCGGGAAATCCGGGGAGAACGTGTGATCGTTACCCTGACGGTGACGGATTATACAGATACCATTCATGTAAAAATGTTTCTGAAAACGGAAGCGCTTCCGGAACTGAAGGAACGTGTTTTGGCAGGCGGATTTGTGAAAGTCAAAGGGATGACCGCGCTGGACCGGTTTGACCATGAACTGACCATCAGTTCCGTGACCGGTATTAAAAGAATTGCAGACTTTACAACAAAGCGCATGGATTATTCCTACAAAAAAAGAGTAGAACTGCACTGCCATACGAAGATGAGCGATATGGACGGAGTGACGGACGCCTCTGTCCTTTTGAAGCGGGCGAAGGAATGGGGAATGCCGGCTCTCGCGATTACGGACCATGGCTGTGTGCAGGCATTTACCGAGGCCAGCCATACGATCTCCAAGGATGAGGATTTTAAAGTGATCTATGGGGTGGAGGGCTATCTGGTAGATGATCTGAAGGAAGTGGTGGAGCGCTCCAGGGGACAGAGCCTTGACTGTGCCTGTGTAGTTTTTGACCTGGAGACCACCGGGCTGAGTGCGGTAAATCACCAGATCATTGAGATCGGTGCGGTAAAGGTGGAAAACGGGAAGATTACGGACAGGTTCAGTACCTTTGTCAATCCCCAGGAGCCGATTCCTTTTAAGATCGAAGAGCTTACCGGCATTAGTGACGAAATGGTTATGAAAGCTCCGGCAATCGAAGAGATCCTTCCGGAATTTCTTCGTTTTTGCGAGGGATGCGTGCTGATCGCTCATAATGCATCCTTTGATGCGGGCTTTATTGAGGAAAAAAGCAGAAAGCTTGGGATTTCCACAGATTTTACGGTGGGTGATACCATTGCTATGGCACGGATTCTGCTGCCTAAGCTGAGCAAATTCAAGCTGGATCATGTGGCAAAGGTATTGAATGTGCCTCTGGGAAGCCACCACCGCGCCGTAGATGACGCGGAGTGCACGGCCGGAATCTTTCTTCGGTTTCTGGAAATGTTCCGGGAGAGGGGACTTCAGACGTTGGACGAAGTGAACGAGCTGGGCAGGGCCAACACGTCGGCGCTCAAAAAACTTCCCACCTACCATATTATCCTGCTTGCGAAAAACGATATTGGCCGGGTAAATCTGTATCGTCTGGTGTCCATGTCGCATCTGGATTATTTTGCCAGACGGCCCAGGATTCCCAAAAGCGAGCTTCAAAAATACCGGGAGGGTCTGATCGTTGGTTCTGCCTGCGAGGCCGGAGAGCTGTATCAGGCAATTCTCCGGGGGGCGCCCAGACAGGAGATAGCCCGAATTGTAGAATTTTACGATTATTTGGAAATTCAGCCTCTGGGAAACAATGCATTTATGCTGCGGGATGAGAAAAGTTCCGTAAAATCAGAGGAGGATTTGCGGGAAAATGTCCGAAAGATCGTCCGTCTGGGAGAAGAATTTCAAAAGCCTGTAGCTGCCACCTGCGACGTACACTTTATTGATCCGGAAGATGAGGTATACCGGCGGATTATTATGGCAGGCAAGGGCTTTGCCGATGCGGACCAGCAGGCGCCGCTGTTCCTTCGAACGACCGAGGAAATGCTGAAAGAATTTGAGTTTCTGGGATCGGAAAAAGCAGAAGAGGTCGTCATCACAAGCACCAATCGGATTGCGGATATGTGCGAGCATCTGTCACCGGTCCGGCCCGATAAATGTCCGCCGGTCATTCCGGATTCGGACAAAACTTTGCGGGAGATCTGTTATAAAAAAGCACATGAGATCTATGGGGAAGAGCTGCCGGAGATCGTGACCGAGCGTCTGGAACGGGAACTGAAATCCATCATCGGCAACGGCTTTGCAGTGATGTACATTATTGCGCAGAAACTGGTGTGGAAATCGGTGGATGACGGTTATCTGGTCGGCTCTAGAGGGTCGGTCGGCTCTTCTTTTGTGGCGACGATGGCGGGGATCACGGAGGTGAATCCTTTAAGCCCTCATTATATCTGTCCGAATTGTCATTACAGCGAATTTGATTCGGAGGAAGTGAAAAAGTTTGCGGGTATGGCAGGATGCGATATGCCGGATAAGGCATGTCCCAAATGCAAAACGCTCTTGAAAAAGGAAGGTTTTGACATTCCCTTTGAAACATTTCTTGGCTTTAAGGGCAATAAAGAGCCGGATATTGACCTGAATTTCTCCGGAGACTATCAGTCCAAGGCACATAAATATACAGAGGTCATTTTCGGTGCCGGTCAGACCTACCGCGCAGGCACTGTTGGAACTCTGGCCGATAAAACAGCGTTTGGTTATGTGAAAAAATACTATGAAGAACGGGGAACGAGCAAGCGCAACTGCGAGATTGACCGGATTGTAGCAGGCTGTACGGGAATCCGGCGGACGACCGGGCAGCATCCGGGCGGGATCATTGTGCTTCCTCTGGGGGAGACGATCTATTCTTTCACCCCTGTGCAGCATCCGGCCAATGATATGGAAACGGATATTGTGACTACGCATTTTGACTATCATTCCATTGACCACAATCTGCTGAAGCTGGACATTCTCGGACATGATGATCCGACGATGATTCGTATGCTGGAGGATTTGACGGGGATTAAGGCTACGGAGATTCCGCTGGACGATCCAAAAGTTATGACGCTTTTTCAAAGTACGGAGGCGCTGGGGATCCGACCGGAGGATATCGGAGGGACAAAGCTTGGCTCTCTCGGCATTCCGGAATTTGGCACAGAGTTTGCCATGCAGATGCTCATCGACACGCATCCGACGCATTTTTCCGACCTGGTCCGGATTGCCGGGCTGGCTCATGGGACCGATGTGTGGGTCGGCAATGCCCAGACGCTGATTCAGGAAGGGAAAGCGACCATCTCCACAGCGATCTGCACCCGTGATGATATTATGGTCTATTTGATTGGCATGGGTCTGGACAGTGAGCAGTCTTTTACAATTATGGAAAGCGTGCGGAAGGGTAAGGGGCTGAAGCCGGAATGGGAGGAAGCTATGACTGCCCACGGGGTTCCGGACTGGTACATCTGGTCCTGCAAGAAGATCAAATACATGTTTCCCAAAGCCCATGCGGCGGCTTATGTGATGATGGCCTGGCGGATTGCTTACTGCAAGATCAACTATCCGCTGGCGTATTATGCGGCTTATTTCAGCATCCGTGCGTCGGCTTTCAGTTATGAGATTATGTGCCAGGGACGGGAGCGTCTGGAGTATTATATGGAGGACTACCGGAGCCGGAGTGATACACTGTCCAAAAAGGAGCAGGATACATTAAAGGATATGAAAAGTGTTCAGGAAATGTATGCCAGGGGCCTGGAGTTCCTGAAGGTGGATATTTACAGGGCAGAGGCCCATAAGTTCCAGATTATAGATGGGAAACTGATGCCGGCCCTGTCTACGATCGAAGGTCTTGGAGACAAAGCGGCGGATCAGTTGATGGAAGCGGCGGCCCAGGGTCCTTTTCTCTCCCGCGACGATCTGCGCCGGCGCAGCAAGCTCAGCAAAACCGTGATCGACCTTATGGGAGATCTGGGACTTCTGGAGGGACTGCCGGAGTCGGACCAGTTGTCTTTGTTTGACTTTCGATGAAAGAGATCGAACAAATGTTTGTAGGATCATGGACAAGCGGACAGGACGGTGATACAATGGCAAATATCATCCGGGCGATGAAGCGGTCTGCGCTTGTGACTGCGCATAATAGGAGCGAAAGGATCATCTACAAGGCATAAGAAAATTGTCTTGTAGATTTTTTTACAGAAATGAGGAAAAACACAGGCTGTGCAGACAATTGGAGGAACAGAAACTTGAAAAATGAATGGAAATCGGACATCAAAGATGTAATATGCGTATTTTGACTGTTTTTTTGATGTAACATATGTAAAACGACCATATTTTTAACAGAATATTCATAAAGATTTACAGGCATTCGGAAGCCGTCTATAATTTTTTATAACAGGGACAGCTTTGGCGGAACAGAGAGGGTTTTGGGCTGACGCTTAAGCTTAAGCAGTCAGCTTATTCATCAGTGGAAGTGTACAGTTTTCTTGCAAGGATTTCCAGAATATAGACAACCGGGATCTGAGTGGTGATGTTGGTGCCATTTGCCATAAGCTGCGGTACATAATAGGAAATACTGCAGTCTGCCAGTTTGGTCAGCGGAGAATCAGACTTGTTGGTGATTGCCAGCAGACAACTGCCCTTTTGCTTTAGCTGGTTGGCCAACTTGAGCGTTTGATAGGTAGAGCCGGATTCGGAAAGTACTATGGTGACCGTATGATCTGTCATATCCTGAAGAATCGGAAGGAAGGGGTCCTCCACATAGAGGCTGAAGCGCCCTATATTGGAAAAGTATCTGGCTCCATATTTTCCAAGGATTCCGGAGGAACCGATGCCGATAAATATGATTCGCCGGGAGTTCTTTAGAAGCTGGAAGGCATTGTCAATGCTCTCCTGAAAATCTTTGGAATCTATTCTGGCTACAAATCCCTTAAAGGTGGTTTCCACTGTGTCATTCAGAAGAATCTGCTTATTTTTCAGATATTCTTTGTAGCACAGGCGAAATTCACTGTAACCCTCACAGCCCAGTTTTTTGCAGAATCGGAGAACTGTGGCAGTGGAAACATGGGCTTCATCAGCCAGTTCTTTGATCTTCATATGTGGAACACGATCTTTGTTGCGAGTGATGCAGTTGTAGATAGAAAGCTCCAGATCGTTGAAGTCTGCAAGCAATTTAGGTGTAAACATAGTCCCCCTCCATTGTATAAAATAAATATGATCCAGTTTTAAACAGTTGCATGGTCCTTTGACAGATATGGTCCAATTATAAAAGTAATCGGCAGATTTGTCAAAGATATCAGTGCAGATTAAGAAAAAGATCACAGGCAGGGAAAGGAGAACATAGAATGGGAAATTTATTTCAGCACCAGCAGATTGCACAGATGAATAAGCGGGAACTGGCGGTTTATAATTACGTTTCTTCCCATCTGGAAGAGGTAAGCAGGATGAATATTCGGAAACTGGCGGCGGCCTGTCAGGTCTCTACGACTACGGTTCTCCGGTTCTGCAACAAGCTGGGGTGTGACGGATATACGGAGTTCAAATATCGGCTTCAGCAGGCTTTGAAAAAAAAGTGGGAGGCCATAGCCTATGAAGCTTCCAGTATCCCGGCAATCCAATATCTGCAGAACCTGACCGTGGATAGGGAAATTCAGAGAAAGATTGAACAGGCGGCCCAGTGGTGTGCTCATGCAAAGCAGATCCTGTTTTTCGGGGAGGGAGTCAGCGGAATTATAGGGCAGTATGGTGCCCGGCTGTTTTCCAGTACAGGCGTATTGGCATTTGCTATTACAGACCCTTACTATCCGCCGCCGGGAAAGGACATGGAGGATACAGTAGTGTTTGTATTATCTATTTCCGGAGAAAATGCCCGTATGTTTTCTCTGCTCAACAGCTATAAGAAAAGGCGTGTGAAGCTTATCAGTATCACCAATACCAATCAGTGTACAGTTGCACGAATTTCCAAGCTGAATTTTGCCTGCTATATGCCTCTGATCTATGCTTGGCCGGAGGTCGGGGAGGCTAGTCTAACTACCCAGATTCCGGTGGTCTGCCTTTTGGAGCTTGTGGCAGGAAAGCTCACGGAAAAAAACAGTTCAGGCGGCTGAAAGATGATAAACAATAATTGCTAAAATGCGTATATGAAGTGAAAACAGACAAAAGAATCCTATTTAAAAGTATTCTTTTGTCTGTTTTATTTATGTAACAAATGTCAAAGAGGCAAAACATTGTCAAAAATACACAAAAGAATTGAAAATATCATAAAAATATGGTGTAATTTTAAATGCTAAATTAATGGAGCATATGCGCAAATGCAAAACGTGTCATAAAAATAATGGATCCAAAAAATTAAAGGAAAGTATTTATTTATGAAAAACAACGGAATTTCAGAAAACTTTTTATGGGGAGGAGCTGTGGCAGCCCACCAGTTGGAAGGCGGATACGACAAAGGCGGAAAAGGTATTTCTATCGCAGATGTTATGACAGCCGGGGCAAATGGAGTGGACAGACAGATCACAGAGGGAATTCTTCCGGGGAAAAATTATCCCAACCATGAGGCAATTGACTTTTACTCCAGATTTAAAGAAGATATCCGGCTGTTTGCCGAGATGGGGTTTAAATGTTTTCGCACTTCCATTGCCTGGACCAGAATTTTTCCAAATGGGGATGAGGAAGAACCCAATGAGGAAGGGCTTCGGTTTTACGATGATCTCTTTGATGAACTTAGAAAATACCACATAGAACCGGTCATTACACTGAGTCATTTTGAGATGCCCTATCATCTGGTAAAGGAATACGGAGGCTGGAGGAGCCGAAAGCTGATTGACTTCTTTGTACGTTTTTCAGAGACTGTTATGAAGCGCTACAAGGATAAGGTGACTTATTGGATGACCTTCAATGAGATCAATAACCAGGGAAGTACGTTTGCCCCGTGGTCTGCCTGGACAAATTCCGGAATCCTTTACAGGGAGGATGAGGATGTGCAGACGGTTCTGCAGCAGGCAGTTCACTATGAAATGACGGCCAGTGCCAGAGTGGTAACCTTGGGTCATGAGATTAATCCGGATTTCAAGATTGGATGTATGCTGGCCATGGTGCCTTATTATCCTAGAACCTGCTCGCCGGAAGACCAACTGGCTGCTCAGAAGGCTTTGGAACATCGGCTTTTTTACTATGGCGACATTCATGTTTTCGGAGAATATCCGGCTTATATGAATGCTTTTAGGGAAAACAACGGCATTGAGCTGGACATTACAGAGGAGGATTTGGAATGGCTTAAGAAAGGCTGTGTGGATTATATTGGCCTTAGTTACTATATGAGTTCAACAATCAGCTCTGTAGAAGTTGAGAACAGCAAAAAACGGGCCGAAGGGATTTATACTTCTGTGAATCCCTATGTGAAGGCAAGTGACTGGGGCTGGCAGATAGATCCTAAGGGTCTGCGCTATTCTCTGAATCTGCTTCATCAGAGATACCATGTGCCGCTGTTTATTGTGGAGAATGGATTCGGAGCCTATGACAAGGTAGAGGAGGACGGAATTCATGATGATTACCGGATCGAATATCTGAAGCTCCACATTCAGGAGATGAAGAAAGCCATGTCAGAGGATGGCGTACCGGTGATAGGCTACACGCCCTGGGGCTGTATTGATCTGGTTAGTGCAGGAACCGGAGAAATGGAGAAACGCTATGGCTTTATTTATGTGGATAAAGACAACCAGGGAAACGGGACTTTGGATAGAAGGCGGAAGGATTCCTTCTACTGGTATCAAAAAGTGATTGAGAGTAATGGCAGAGAGCTTTAAATAATTTTTAACATATGCTTTATTTCCTTTAAGGGGAATTGTGATAAAACAAAATTTTTAAAAAGTAGGAGGAATGTAATATGGTTATTCGTTTATTCTGTGCGGCAGGTATGTCAACAAGCTTACTGGTGGCAAAGATGCAGGAGGCAGCAAAGGAGAAAGGAAAGGAAGCAGATATTGCCGCATTCCCGATTCAGGATCTGGATCGCATGGTAGAGGCCGGAGATATTGATGTGGCTCTTTTGGGACCCCAGGTAGGCTTCCAACTGGAGAAGGCGAAATCCATCTGTACGCCGAAGGGAATTCCGGTAGATGTGATCCCTATGGCCGATTATGGAATGTGCAATGGCATGAACGTGCTTAAATTTGCTTATAAACTGGCAAAGAGTAAATAGGTTTGCTGTAAAAATTTGCTAACAGGAGGAGAAAAATGGGTAAGTATATGAATGAAAAGATCATTCCTAAAATCATGGCCTTTATTAATACGAAGGCGATTCAGTCCTTGAAGGATGGTATGGTATACTCTATGCCGCTGCTGATTGTAGGTTCTATTTTCCTGATTCTGGCCAATTTCCCGATTCCGGCAGTGTCCAATGCACTGGCAAATTCTGGAATTACAGACATATTGAATCAAGCCTATGGAGCTACCTTTAACATCAGTGCATTGATCGCTGTTGTCGGTATAGCCTATAATTATGTTAAGCTGGAAGGCCAGGAGCCTTTAAGCGGTGGTATCGTTGCCCTGGCTGTGTTCCTGCTGCTTCAGCCTTCATCAGTTGTGACAGAAAACGGTGATGTGGTTGGTAATATTATCAATAAGGACTGGACGGCCGGCAAGGGTATGATTGGTGCAATTCTGATCGGCTGGATTGTGGCTTTTGTCTACTGTTGGTTTTTAAAGAAGAACATTCGGATCAAGATGCCGGCAGGTGTACCAGGAGGCGTTGCCAATGCCTTTTCTGCTTTGATCCCGGCAGGAGTCATTGTTGTAGGAGCAACCGTTATCCATGGTATCTGTGATATGGGACTGCACACTACAGCCATGGAACTTATCTATAGTGTTATTCAGACTCCGCTGCAGGGCATGACGGATTCTCCGGGAGGAGCAATACTGATGTGCTTTATGGGACCATTTCTCTGGATGTTCGGTGTTCACGGTTCTACCATCGTGGGTGGTATTATGTCCGGACTTCTGCAGGCTAACTCTTTGGCAAACCAGGCAATTATTGACAGCGGAATGGAACTGACGGTTGCAAATGGCGGGCATATCGTGACCCAGCAGTTTTATGATCAGTTTATCAATGTAACCGGCGCCGGTCTGACGATCGGAGTTGTAATCTATATGGTGGCTTTTGCAAAATCGAAACAGCTAAAGACCTTGGGACGGCTGGAAGCCGTACCGGCCCTGTTTAATATTAATGAGCCGATTTTGTTTGGTATTCCGATTGTTATGAACCCCATGCTGGCAGTTCCCTTTATTGCCATGCCGGTAATTGCCTGTGTGCTCCAGTATGCTGCGCTGGCAACTGGACTCTGTCCCCTTTACACTGCGATTCAGGTGCCGTGGACCTGTCCGCCGATTATTTCCGGTTTTTTGGTTGGCGGATGGAGAAGTGCACTGCTTCAGGTAGTGATCTTTATCATTTCCTTCTTTGTGTATTTGCCATTTATCCGCAGAGTGGATAATATGAACTTGAAAATGGAGGAAGAGTCTGCAAAGGGCAATGACGAGGACGATGACTGGTAAAATAGAAAGATAAAAAGGAAAGGTGAATCCTATGAGCGAAGAGTTAGTAATGTCATGTTTTCAGCTAATTACATATGTAGGAACGGCACGTTCCTGCTATATCAATGCCATTCAGAAAGCCAAGGAAGGAAAGTATGATGAGGCGGAAATTCTGATGAAGCAGGGAAGAGATGCCTTTGTTCAGGGCCATGACGGCCATGCAGATTTGCTGGCCAAAGAGGCAAACGGCGAGCTGAAGGAGAGCGGTCTGCTTCTGATCCATGCAGAGGACCAGTTGATGAGCGCCGAAGGTTTTCAGACTATTGCTGAGGAGTTTATTGCGCTTTACAAGAGACTGGAAAAAGTAGATTAAGCTGTAAAGCGGGCAGCCAAAGACTTATACAAGTAAATAGATACAGGTAATGGGACGGGAATCTGAGAATAAGATTCCCGACTCTCTTTTATACACATGGCGCTTGAAGAATATAAGAAAATTTATAAGACATAAACAACAAATGGACAGCAACGGATTAGAGAATTCTAAAATGAAAAGAACAAGGGGATATGGTAATGGCAAGAACTTGTTTGTGCATGGATGTAGGCGGAAGCTCTATTAAATATGCAAAACTGGATGAGAAAAGGAATTTAGTGAACTATGGAAAGGTACCTACGCCCCATGAGGGAACGGAGGCTTATTTGTCACGGTTACAAGAGATCTGCCGGAAATTTGAAGGGCAGGTGGAGGGAATCTCTATGTCTGTGCCGGGAATCATTGACAGTACAAGGGGCATCTGTATTACTGCCGGAAATTTAAGATTTGCGGACGGACTTCACTTGGTGGAGGAAATGGAGCGGCGCTGTAAGATGCCGGTTGCAATTATGAATGATGCAAAATCCGCTGCCTTGGCGGAAGCTGCCTGGGGAGCACTGAAAGACTGTAAGGACGGTGTGGTTCTGGTTCTGGGAACCGGTGTAGGCGGAGCGCTGGTAAAGGATGGAGAGGTTCATATGGGATCTCATTTTGCGGCCGGAGAATTCAGCTTTGCAATGCTGGGAGAATGGGTGGACCAGGAGGCTGACCATTGGGGAATTGTCAGCGGGAATCCGCGTCTTTTGCAGATGGCGGCCAGGGCCAGACGAATCGATCCCAATACGATCAACGGAGAAGATATTTTCCGCTGGATCAACGAGGGGGATGAAGTCATGCTCGGAATTCTGGATGAATTTACCAGACCGCTTGCCAGGATGATTATGAATCTGCAGTTTATCTATGATCCGGACCGGATTGCTGTCGGAGGCGGAATTAGCAGGCAGCCCAAACTTTTTGAAAGTATTCGGAAAAATCTGGATCATTTTTATGCAGTTTATCCTGTGGATGCGCCGCCGGTGGATCTGGCGGTTTGCCGGTTCTTTAATGAGGCGAATCTGATGGGAGCTTATCGCAATTATCTGAGGACTTTTGGGGAAGAATGATTTAACAGGAATAAGGGAGATAAGATTATGGCATTTTCAAAGAATTTTTTATGGGGCGGAGCAGTGGCCGCCAATCAGTGTGAAGGAGCATATCTGGAGGACGGAAAAAAATTATCTGTGCCCGATATGCTTTTGGGCGGAGATGTGAACACACCAAGAATGTTCCTTCCGGTAACCGATCCCGATGCCTTTTATCCGAGTCACGAAGCAATAGATTTCTACCATCGTTACAAAGAAGATATTGCCCTGATGGGAGAGATGGGCTTCAAATGCTTTCGTTTGTCGATTAACTGGTCGCGCATTTTTCCGAATGGGGATGATGAGATGCCCAATGAGGCGGGACTGAAGTTTTATGATGATGTCTTTGATGAATGTAAGAAATACGGCATTGAACCGCTGGTGACGCTCTGTCATTATGAGATTCCATGGAATATCGTGACAAAATATCACGGCTTTCTCAGCAGAGAAACCATTGATCTGTTTGTAAAGTATGCGGTGACCTGCTTTGAACGTTATAAAGACAAGGTGAAATACTGGCTGACTTTCAACGAGATCAATATTCCCTGCATGGGGATGGGCAACGGGGGCATGGGCGCTCTTTACGGACTGGGATTGATGGAAGATGAAGATATACACGCAGCAAATCCTGTCAGGCTGAGCGATTTGAAATCGAAGCCCCAGAAGATCTTTGAGGCACTGCACAATGAATTTGTGGCAAGCTCACTGGCAGTGCAGAAAGGTCATGAGATATGTCCGGATTTCATGATTGGCAATATGATCGCTCACACAACCCTGTATCCGCTGACACCAAATCCGAATGATGTTTTTGCATGCTTCCAGGAAGATAATTTTCAAAATAATTTCTGCGGAGATGTGCAGGTTCGGGGCGTGTATCCCACCTTTGCCTATAAATTTTTCAGGGATCATGGGATTGACACTTCTTTTATTACAGAGGAAGATAAGGAAATACTGAAGAAGGGAACCGTGGACTATTATACCTTTTCCTACTATATGACAAATTGTGTGGCGAAGGACGGACAGGCGGAAAAAACAGCAGGAAATATGTCTGCCGGAGTAAAGAATCCGTATCTTAAGGCATCCGACTGGGGCTGGCAGATTGATCCCCTGGGACTGCGTTATACACTGAATGTACTGCATGGACGGTATCCCGATATCCCTCTTATGGTGGTAGAAAATGGATTCGGCGCTTTTGACAAAGTGGAGGAAGACGGTTCGATCCATGACGATTACCGTATTGACTATTTTCGCGAGCATATCCGCTGCATGGGCGAAGCAATTGAGGACGGTGTGCCGCTCATCGGTTACACTACCTGGGGACCCATTGATCTTGTTTCTGCCGGAACCGGCCAGTATGCAAAGCGTTACGGTTTTATCTATGTTGATCGTCATGATGACGGGAGCGGAGATTTTTCAAGAAAGCGTAAGGATTCCTTTTTCTGGTATAAAAAAGTCATTGAGAGTGACGGAGAGGATTTAGAATAACTTTCAAGGAGATGCACGCCGGAATTTAAGCGGCAGATCGTGGCTCTGATAGTGTCAATATTGGCTGACATTTTTAGAAAGATATCAATGCCTAAGCAGCGGCATCCAGAGATTCATAATATTTCTGGGTGCCGCTTAACCATAGGAGGAGCCATTCATTGGCAGAACACATGTTTTGCTGTTTGAGATGGCCAAGACTGGTTTGCCAAAATGGCAAAGGCCGCATTGAGAAACAGGACATGGCAGTAAATATGCTGTCGGTCCTGTTTTTATTTTTTTGTTGAAAAAAGACATATCAGTGTCAATGCAAAGGGATATGAATTTCTCTTCTTCCAGTGCCAGGATAAAACGGTTGATTATATCCTCCAGATGGCGGTACTGTATAGGAGGAAGGTCTGAAATTTTGGTGAGCAGTATGGAATGGTCACTGGCATTTGGTTCACCAAGGAGCAGTGTGCTTACGAAAGTTCAGTGACATTTACGGCATCCAGAAAGCATTTCACAACAAACAGGTTGTTTGCATAAATCGGACAGACTATAATAGCTGTAATTTTTATAAATAACCAGGAGGTAAGAAATTTTATGAGACTGAAAAAGGCAATGGTAGTATTCGGTACTGTCTGTATATTGAATACAATGGTTACGGGTTGCGGTTCCGGCTCTGAGTCTGCTGCGAAAACAGAAGAAAACCAGATAAGCGAAGTGCTATCAGAGGAATCAAATGATGCAGCAAAAGAGATTGATGGGGACACGGAGGAGCCACAGGAAAATACAGAAGGCAAATGGCAGGTTTTAGAGCCGGATGTTGCCGCTGCTGTTGATGCGGATTTCCTGGGTAAGGTTTGGAAGATAGAAGAGGACTCATTTTTCATCGTTGAGAGGGAAGTGAAAATTCTTGATGATGGTTCTATAGTATACAGTTCCCCAAGCTCCGATGCGGATATTCCCGATTCCAAGCTGATTCGTGTTGTTTTTGAAGAAGATACTCGTTTTTATCTGAAAGACACTGATGAAAATGAAGAAGGCCATGGGAACAAAGAAGCTGGATTTCAGGATTTGAAAGAACGTATGTTTGTTGAAATGAAAGGCAGCTTTAAAAATGATGAATTTCATGCTGCAGAAATACGGTTCTTTTAGAAAAAGAGGATTAAGATAAAAACAATAAAAAGAAAATTTGGAACGGCTGTGGAATGCGGATGAAAACTATGTGGACGAACACATACTGACAATCTCCATCAGCCGTATACGGGGCAAGATTGAGGCTGATGGCGATGCTTATATCAAAACGATTTACGGAATCGGATATCAGTAGATGGTAGGCGAGAGAAAATGAATCCGGGGAGAGTCCCATGACAGGCTGAAATGTCCGAATCTTGTAACATTTCAGCCGCATTTTTTATGCCGCTTCGGACATTTCTGTGACATTTGGATTTTATAATGTCCTTATCAACAGGCGGAAAGTCTTGAAAGGAGCATTTGATTATGAATGTATTACAAACAATCGATCTGAAAAAATATTATGGCAGTGAGCCGAATATTACCCGCGCCCTGGATGGCATCAATCTCTCCGTGGAACAGGGGGAGTTTGTGGCGATAGTCGGAACGTCCGGCAGCGGCAAATCCACCTTGCTTCACATGATGGGCGGGCTGGATACGCCTACCTCCGGCAGCGTTATTGTCCGTGGGGATGAGCTGGCCGAAAAGAATGACGAGGAGCTGACCATTTTCCGCCGCCGCAACATCGGCTTTATATTCCAGAACTATAACCTTGTCCCGATCCTGAATGTCTATGAAAATATTGTCCTGCCTGTGGAGCTGGATGGCGATACGGCAGACGAGAAGTTTATGGACGAAATTGTGAGGATGCTGGCATTGGAAGATAAACTGCAGAATATGCCGAATAACCTTTCCGGCGGACAGCAACAGCGTGTTGCCATTGCCCGCGCCCTGATCACCAAACCGGCCATCATCCTGGCCGATGAGTCCACCGGAAATCTGGATTCCAAGACCAGCGCCGATGTGCTGGGGCTTTTAAAGCGTACCAGTATGGAGTTTAACCAGACTATTGTTATGATTACCCACAATAACGAGATTGCCCAGCTTGCTGACCGAATCGTAAGGATTGAGGACGGCAGGATTGTGGGATAAAGGAGGTGGCGGATATGACATGGCCTTTTGAAAATGATACCAGCATAGTAGAAAAGAAACTGGCAGGACGAAGCATGAAAGCCGACAGGCGTCGGAGCGTTTTCATTATTCTTACCATCACCCTTGCCGTCTGCCTGATGGGAAGCCTCTGCTTTCTCTACTCCGCCCAGCAGATGAAAACGCTGGACGGTATCCTGGGGCAGTATCAGGCCGGGTGCAGCGGACTGACTCAGGAAGAGGCTGTCCGGCTTGTGGCTGCCGGAAAGTTTGAGAAATGGGGATGTACTGTTGAGACGGGAACCGCCCGTCATGAGGACAGTGTTTTGAATGTCAGCTATGTAAGCAAAGAGATGATTGACCTGATGGGTTACGGCGAGATTACCGGGGCTTATCCCCAAAAGGAGAACGAGGTGTGTGTGGAACGCTCCTTTTTTCGCTATTTTGATCTCTCAGGGGAGGTCGGTCAGACAGTGACCCTGGACCTGGGAGGCGGCGAGAAACCCTATACGGTCACAGGTATCCTGGAGGCGGAAAACGACAGCCGGATCTTTACGGTCTGGATTCCAGAGGCCGCTGTGGAGGCGGACGGCCACAATACCCCCTATGAGCTTCGGTTCCGCTTTGCAGGGAGCGAGGGCATGGAACCGGCCCAGCTCCGTGCGGATATTGAACGGTTTTTTTCGGAAATGGGTATTCCGGAGGATCGAACCTTTTACAGCTCCAGCTATTTTGGTATGGTGGACCTGTATCTTGGAAACGGGATGGAGGTCTATGCCGCGGCGCTCCTGATTGCCGTGGTCTGTGCCATTGTGATCTACAACATCTTCTACATCTCCGTTATGGGCAAAATGCGGGAATACGGTCGTTTGAAAGTGCTGGGAACCACGCCGAAGCAGTTGAAGCGGGTAGTCAGGCGGGAGCGGCAGTTCCTGACCGCTGTTGCCATCCCCCTCGGATTGCTTTGCGCCGCAGTGATTGCGCTGATTGCAGTCCCCGGCTACTGGTCCTGGGGCGACAATATCCGCTCTGCGGCGATGGTTTCCCTCCTTACTTATGGCGTCGTTCAGATCGCCACCAGAAAGCCTATGGCGATGGCGGGAAAGGTCTCAGCCATTGAGGCCATTCGTACCACCGCCTATTCCGGGCAGCAGGGGCGCAGTGCCTCCAGGCAGCTTCATCGCCGCCTGACTGTGCCCCGACTGGCTCTGATGAATTTCTCCCGGAACCGGAAAAAGGCGTTTGTAACAACCCTTTCCCTGGGTTTGACCGGGATTCTGCTGCTCTGCATTTCCGCTTATGCAAACTCGGTGGACATAAAAGAAATGGCCCAGTCTCAATTCGGAGACCGGAGTCAGTATCTGCTGCAATATGAGGATCACGCCGGCCGGGAATTCATGGAGATGCAGAAAGAGAACCCTCTGGACCAGACCCTGCGGGAGAAGCTGGCAGCCCTCCCCGGCGTGGATGATGTCACGGCCTACAGCCTGGCCTGCGTGGAGATTCCTGCCATCAGCGCCATTCCCGGCAACCGGGCGCATGAGGCGTTTGTTGTCAGGGGAATTTCCCGGAAGGATATGGAGGAGATGTACGTGGGCGATGCGGTTCTGGATGGAGCAGCGGACTACCGGCAGCTTTTGGATGGAGACGGCATTCTGGTCTGCCCTGCCGGCAGTGCGCTGAAGGAAATCTACCGGACCGGTTATCAGGTCGGGGATACCGTGACCCTCTCCTGCTACAACGGACAGACAAAAACCTATACGGTGATGGGCATTGTACAGGATGTTCAGATCGGCAGCTCGTCTCATTTCTTCATTCTGCCCGAAGAAGAGTTGCCTGTCCTCTATCCGGAAATTTCAGATTTTACCGGCTATGTCAATCTCCACACGGAACAGGACAGCGACTTGCTGCGGCGGGCGGTGTTCGGCGCTGTATCCGACCAGCGGGTGGTGATCTCCGGTCTGGATGACTTATCCGCTGAGCTGGAGCGCGGCCTACAGGGAGAACTGGTCCGGGACTACGGCATCCTGGTCTTTATCTTTGTGTTCGCTCTGATTAACCTGGCTAATACCCTGATTACCAATCTTCTTACCCGCCAGCAGGAGTTCGGTGTGTTCCAGTCCGTGGGAATGAGTGACCGGCAGCTATCCAGTATGCTGTCTTTTGAGTGTCTGTACTATGTGGGGGTCACGCTGCTGATCACCCTGACCCTGGGGACGGTGTGCAGTCTGGCCGTGTGCAGGGTGTTCGACCAAATCGGCATGTTTGGAACCCTCACCTATCACTTCCCGGCGGTTCAGGTGCTGCTGTTCGGAGCCGCATTGCTTCTGGTGCAGGGAGTGTTTACGGCCTGTGCGGTCCGTTATACCAGAAAGCATTCCCTTGTGGAGCGGATTAAGGCGACAGAATGACTTCGCTTAAAATAGCGATATGGGGAGAAAGGGAGGGAAACAGACATGACATGTCCTTTTGAAAATGATACCGACATGATCGGGAAAAAGCATGGAGGTGCTTTTGTCTGCCTGGATGGTGCGCAGGCAGACAAAACAGTCCCTGGTTGAGCAGATGAAGGTACAAAGTTAAAATTAACTCGCCAGCACTACGCTATTCCGAACCAAAGAAATCAAAGAACAAAAGACAAGCATTATGGAAATGCGTATAACAGGCTGTGAAATCCCTCTCTTCATTTTATATAACATGACATTCTATTGACAGGTTTATGTGTTATAATATACGGGAGGTGATGAAAATGCGGGAAAGCAGATTATTTAGAATTGTGTACTATCTTTTACAGAACGGAAAGGCAACCGCCCCCGAACTTGCTCAAAAATTTGAAGTATCAATCAGAACCATTTACAGAGATATTGACTCCATAAGCAGCGCAGGAATCCCTATTTATGCAACACAGGGAAAAGGGGGAGGTATTTCGATCCTTAACGATTATACGTTGGATAAATCTTTGCTTTCTGAACAAGAACAGGAACAAATGCTAACAGCATTGCAAGGAATGATTGCGACCACAGAAAAAAATTCTGATGAGTTGCTTACAAAGTTAAGCGGTTTATTTCAGATAAAATCTACAAATTGGATTGAAGTTGATTTTTCAGACTGGGCGCATCGTACCCCACAGCAAGATACATTTAAGATCATCAAAGAAGCAATTTCTCAAAAGAGAACGATTTCCTTTTGCTATTTCAGCGGAAAAGGAAATAAAGAGAAAAGAAATGTAAGACCTATTCGGTTAGTATTCAAGAGCAAAAGCTGGTATTTATATTCTTTTTGCCTGTTAAGAAAGGATTACCGTTTTTTTAAGTTGACAAGAATAAAAGAGCTTGAAATGCTGTCTGAAACTTTTACGCAAGATTTTACACCGACAAAAATCGAAAAACAAATACAAGTTGAAAAGACGGTTGCCGTTAAGTTGAAATTTGACAGGCAGGCGGCTTTTCGTGTTTATGATGAATTTACAGATGACATAACAGAAGATTCACAGGGAAATTTATATGTCCAAGTAGATTTGCCCGACAATGAGGTTCTGTATTCTTATGTGATGTCTTTTTCGGACAGCGTTGAGGTAATAAAACCACAGTCCATACGGGAGCAGATGAAAAAAAGATTACAGAAAATGCAGGAAAAATATAGAACATGACATTGGATGTCAGGTTCTATTTGATACACTGTTTCCATAAGGAGGTGCTGATATGAAATTTGAATGGAGAAAACACGAAAAAGCCCTGTATGGAGCAAAAAGTATACCTGCTTTGGCAGATATACCCGCACAAAATTTTATTATGATTCAGGGAAGCGGAAATCCTAACGATACGGATTTTTCAGATAAGGTAGGTGCTCTCTTTTCATTAGCGTATGCTATTAAAATGGGTTATAAATCCACTGCAACAAAAAATATTTTATCAAATGAAATCCACGATTTTACGGTTTATCCTTTAGAGGGTATCTGGAAACAGAAAAACGTTGATACGGAATCTGCTGCTGGCAAACTCATAAAAGAAAATTTGGAATATACCATTATGATACGTCAGCCGGACTTTATTACGGCGGAAATGGTATGTGCTGCATTGGAAAAGGTAAAAATTAAAAAGCCAAACCGATTGTATAAAGATATTATTTTTGATACGATACATGACGGAAAATGTGTTGAAATTCTGCATATTGGCTCATATGACAATGAACCATTTTCTTTTGAACAAATGGATAGACTTGCAAAAGAAAATGGTTTGCAACGGATAACAGATTATCATAGAGAAATCTATTTGACTAATAGAACAAAAGAGGATAAGCTCAAAACAATTTTGAGGTATAAGGTAAATTAGTAAACAGTAAATCCGGTGAACCGAAAATCGTGGATGTCCCCTGTGCGGCTGACAGGATTTTATACAGCATTTCACGGCAACAGATAAACATTTCACAGCAATTAAATGGTTTTGGTATTTTTGGCAGGTTATAATAAAATGTTTTTTATGGCAGCGGCAAAAGTCTTTCTTTTGCCGCTGCCGAATAATGGCAAGGAAGTGGCGCATTGATCCGTATTGCAATCTGTGATGATGAAAAACACATGTCCAATCATATAAGGGCAATGACCTCTGATTTTTTCCGTAAAAAGAACAGGGAAATCAGCATTCGAACATTTTCAAGCGGCGAGGATCTGTTAAGTTATGATGGACAGATCGACATCCTGTTTCTGGATATTCAGATGAAGGGCATGGACGGCATAGAAACGGCAAGGAAACTCCGGGCTGATAAGTTCCGGGGCTTCCTGATCTTTATCACGGTACTGAAAGAGATGGTGTTTTTGTCTTTTGAGGTACAGGCTTACGATTATCTGGTCAAGCCGGTGGATGAAAAACAGTTTGGAAAGACCATGGAGCGCCTTTACACTTCCATGCAAAACATCGGTGAGGACAGCCTGCTGGTGCAAAAGGGGTATGAGGGGCGCATCATCCGAGAGGATGAGATTGTTTTCTGCGAGGTCATAGACCGGAAAATATATCTGAACCTGGCCTCCGGTGAGGTTGTTGATTATTATGAACGGATTGAAAATCTGGAAACGAAGCTAGGCAGTCATTTTTTCCGGTGTCACAGGAGTTATCTCATCAACCTGAAGTATTTAAAAGGATATAAAAACGGGACTGCATATATGGATAACGGCAAAGAAGTTCCCGTATCACGGCTGCGGAGTAAGGAGTTTTCAGGCGTTGTTCTGCAGTATATGAAGAATATGTAAGGGCTTTTACATATGGGGGCAGGTAACATGGCTGAGTATTTAGATTTTTTTAATGTATATACCATAGAATCCCTGACAGGATTCTATGGTATAAGTGCTATTATGGGCGTGATTGAAACGTCTTTCCAGATTTATTTTCTGGCGAAAATTTTGAAAAAGAAAATGTGGCCTCCTTTTTATTTCCTGTTTGCAGCAGGTGCAGTGCTTGTGGGTGAGTTTATTCCAGGCGGCACGATTGTTGGTTTTGTGGTGATTGTCTTGTTGATTTCGATGTGTGGGACTTTTGCCTGCCATGCGTATTTTAAGGCTTCCCTTCTGTATGCGACTCTGACAACGGAAATCATGTTGCTTTGCAGCAGAGCCGTGAACTCACTGATGAGCATTCCATACCCATGGCTGCCTGCTTTTTTCCATGAGACAGGCAATATTGCTGCTATGCTGATCTGCGAGGCGATGTCTTTTTTGCTGAGTGGATTTTGCTATTATATTGTATACCGCTATTTTTCCATGGATGCCCTGTGCCCTGCGGATGCTCCTGATCCCACAATGGGAATGCAACAGATGTTTCTGATTTTTGTCCCAAGCCTGATGATATTTATTATGAGCAACTATATCAATGTGATTGAATATGATTTCCAGTTTGAAATCCTGGCGGACAAAGGGCCTGCGAGACACTTTTTCAGTCATGGGCAGATGGCGGCAATGTATTTTCTGGGACTTGCCAGCCTGTTCTGCATCCTGTTTTCCTATAAGAAACTGCAGCAGAGTTTTCGTCTAGGCACTGAAATTTCACTGCTGGAGCAGCAGGAACATTCCCTGAACCAGTATGTGGAGGAAGCGAAAACCCGTTACGATGAAACAAAGTCTTTCCGGCATGACATCAGAAACCACATCATAGTGGTAAAAAAGCTCCTGCAGAATGGGAAACTGGAGGAAGCCGTAACCTATATGGAGGATCTGGACGATATGGCGGAAAAAATGTCCTTCCCCTGCAGCACTAACAACCCGGTCGTGGATATTCTGGTGGGGAACAAACTGGGAATTGCAAAAAGCATGGGGATAGATGTGGGCTGTTCCCTCCTTCTGCCATATCCTTGCGGCATCAGAGATATTGATATCTGTATTGTCCTGTCAAATGCACTGGATAATGCAATCCATGCAGTAAAAAATCCGGGTGCCGGTATAGAAAAATATATCCGTGTGTCCGGGCGGATCCAGGGGGATTTCCTTATGATGGAAATTCAGAACAGCTTTCATGGGAAAGGCGCGTTCAAAAAAGGGACAGGTCTGTCAAATGTAAAAAAAGTGGCTGAAAAATATGGCGGTGCCATGAGTATAGAGACACAGGAAAATGTATTTGTCCTCCATGTGCTGCTGATTATTCCACAGCATCCAGAAAGCAGCACACAGCAAATGGATTAAAATGTTATTTTCTACAGCCGAAAAAAGAAAAAGGAAGCTGTCTGCGGCGGGGGAGCGGCTGCTCTCCGTTCTGCTTGCCTGGCTTCCCACTTACCTACTGCTACAGTAATTACACGGACGAGGCCGGAAACGAGGTAAATCTTACTGGCCTGGCATCCATCGCCCATGAAAAGGAACGACAGGCGGATGCGGCCGGAATGGTTCCTGCGATTATGGAAATTGACCCAGAGCAGATTGACGATTACTATTCCGTCTGTGAGAGCCGGATTGTCTCCCTGATGCAGATGGAATAGCCGGGCAGTCCTGAGGCACAAAGCAAAGCCGTAGAAATGTACCGGAATACCGGGAAGCCGTCTGAGGTTTATCCGGGCATGAATTCCACCGTCCTGGACTATCAGAACATCATGGGTTTTCTGGTGGCAGACAGCCTGTTCGGGCGGGAATGCACCCGGACATTTTACATCATTTAGAAAACCGTTTGCGGCAAACAGGTTGTTCCAGTGTTTTGGGAATGCATAGAATGCCTGCTGAAAGAAGCATATGTATGGAGACAGCGGCAGAATACATAGAGAAAACAGAGAGATGATGAAGGAGGTAAAAAATAATGCGTCATATTTATATTCGGGGAAGTCTGGGCCTAATCTGGCTGGTTGCAGTCATTGTATGCGGAATATCCGGCAACTTCCCAATGATGGGGCTTTATCTGGTATTGGCAGGTGTATTCCTGTATTCCGCATATGCGGCATGGAAAAAAGAGAAGGGCGGCAAAGGAGGGAGGTAAGATGGGAGAAACGCTTCTGACTGTTCAAAACTTAAGTGCGTGGTACAGTGAAGAGAAAATGATACTTTCGGGTTTTTCTTTTTCGCTGGCGGAGCATGAAGTGGCAGGCCTGATCGGGCTGAACGGAGCCGGGAAAACCACATTTCTGAAGGTGCTTTCCGGATTGCTCCCTACGTTCCGTTCAGATGGTATCTGCTTTCGTGGCGCTCCAGTGGATTTTCGGGAACAGAATTTTAAGCTCTGCCGCTATACGGTGTTTGCCGAGGACAATTCTTTTTCGTATTTTACGTTCCGGGAATATCTGGCCTATGTATGCGCCGCCTATGGGAAGGGTGTGCCGGATGTGTCGGAGCTGGTACATGGTTTCCATTTTGAAGCGTATACAGATACCCTGTTACGGGAGCTGTCAACCGGGAACCGGAAAAAGACATTTCTGATCACGGCTTTTGCACTGAAACCCAGACTGCTTCTCCTGGACGAGCCGGTCAATGGCCTGGATTTTCAGAGTACGGAGTATCTGTACCAGCAGATTTTGGACTATAAAGAGTATGGGACTGTGCTGTTTTCCTCCCATATCCTGGAGAGCATCACGCTGACCTCAGACCGGGTATATGTCCTGGAGGACGGTAAGATCCGGCAGACATTTGAGCGCGGGCAGATCAACGCCGCGGATATCCGGGAGGCGCTGCATGATGAATATGACAGGTAAAGCCTTTGCCAAAAAACTGTTTGGGGCAAAATATGAACGGCTCGCCCGGACGCTCTTGCTTGATGTGATCATATTTTGGGGGCTGTATATCGCAGGTTTTCAGGTGCAGGTTGCAGCCTCTGTACGGATCCTGATGATAAGTGCCTTTACTGCAGGCGTGATGTGGCAGGCGCTTTCTTCCAGAGATAACGCTGTGGAGCTTCAACATATGCTGATGCTGCCGCAGCATGGCCGGAAATTTGTATTTTCCTATATAGCTGCGCTGGGAGCCTACACGGTCCTGACAAAGACAGGGCTGCTTCTGGCGGTTCTGCTGGCTGTTTCTGCATGGAAGCCGATCGAGATGGTAGGAATGGCCATCTGTATGCTTCATGCGGTCCTTATGGCTGCCGCAGTCTATTCCCTGAAAAAATATTGGTATGCGGGCGGCATCTGGGCCGCTGCCATAGTGTCCGCCATTCTGTTTTTTGGAAACAGACCATGGTTTGGATTGTTGCTGCTTACGAATGGCTTATTCGCTATTCTAATTTTGCGGAAGGCAGAGGTCTATGCTTTTTATCAGGGGGAGAATGAGAAAAGCCGAGCTATTAAGCAGCGGAAGAAGGGATCCTTATGGCGGTACTTTTTCCGGTATCTGAGCTGCCACAGGAATTATCTGGTCAATACTGCTGTGATGTGGTGTGTAGCTCTTGTAATGCCATATTTCTTAAGAGAAATGGCCGGGCTGTCTGCTGCCCCGGTGGGGTTTGCGATTCTATCCTTAAATACCCCTATTTGTATCCTGCTGTCCTGTGACTGTGACCTGGAGCAGGCAGTCCGTTTCCTGCCCGGACAGAAACAGCGCTTTTGCATCCCATACTGCTTGTTTATCTTTTCTTGTAATATGGCTGCAGATGCGATATTCCTCTTAATCTGGCAGATACAAAACGGCAGTGTCACTGTCTTAATGATTGCCGGGGCTGTTTCCTTTGCCCTGCAGAGTGCGGTGCTGTCCGTGCTGCTGGAATGGTTTTATCCCATCCGTGGCTGGAAGATTGAAAGCGACCTGTGGCATCATCCCCGGAAATATGTGGTTCCGGTGGTGATGCTGCTGCTTGCGGGGGGAGTCTTAGCCTGGCCGGTGTTACTGTATGCCTTGCCGGTGCTGCTGGCTGCGGAAATTATAATTTTGCTTTTTATATGCCGGAGGCATTGGCAGCCCGCCCGGACACAAATGCGGCAGCCGCATTTACGAAAGGTAAAACGGACTCTGACCTGAAGGCCGGTCCTTATGGAAGCGGGCTGCTGTGAAAATACGGATCCCAGAATGGTTCCGGCTGTCGCCGCTTACCAGAAGCGCTCCGCTGTTATGCTCGGCGGTATGCTTTTTGGAGTTTTTTGACAGTCTGAATTTATATCCAGAGACAAAGAAAGGTGCTTGCAAAGGCGGATGGCGTGATTACTCGGTTTCTGGATGGAGATACGGGCCAGAGGATCGACAGAGAGGAGACCGGGGACTGGTACAGTATGTTCCGCAGGATCAATGAGCTTGCCGCCATCCTCTCTGCCCAGGCAGCGCATGAAAAACAGACACGTATGGTTAGACTTGTTATAGTATAACTAAAACAGCTTAAATATTGTTTATATGTGACAATGTCACAGAACCCAACCCGTTTCTTGGTTATACTAAGAGTACCAAAGAGAACAGGAAGGTACAGACATATGGGATTTTTCAATTTTATAAAAGGGCCCGACATCAACCAGGGCATTCAGGACTGTCAGCAGACATCCGGCGCTGTTCTTCTGGACGTGCGCACGCCCCAAGAGTATGCCGGGGGGCATATTCCCGGCAGCAAAAGCATCCCGCTTGCGTCTCTTACTCACGCAGGCGCCGTCACTTTTCAGAAAGACACTCCGCTTTTCGTATACTGTTATTCCGGGGGCAGAAGCCGTCAGGCTGCAGATATACTGAAAAGCATGGGATATACGAATGTAAAGAATCTGGGAGGCATTGCTTCCTATACAGGAGAGGTGGAAAAATAATATGAAAATTGTGATTGTAGGCGGTGTGGCCGGCGGAGCCACCGCAGCTGCAAGAATCCGCCGACTGGACGAACAGGCAGAGATCATCGTTTTTGAGCGCTCCGGATTTGTCTCCTACGCAAACTGCGGACTACCTTATTATATTGGAGAGGTCATCACCCATAAGAACCATCTGACTCTCCAGACTCCGGAAAGCTTTTTCTCCAGATTCCAGGTGACCATGAAGGTGCATCATGAAGTCACTGCCATTCATCCTGCGAAGAATACGGTTTCGGTGAAAAATCTGGAAACCGGCGAGGAATTTGAGGAAAGCTATGACAAGCTGCTTTTGTCTCCCGGAGCAAAACCGACACAGCCTTCGATCTCCGGCACGGATATTGATAACCTCTTTACCCTCCGGACCGTGGAAGATACGCTGCGCATCAAAGAATACATTGATCAGAACCATCCAAAGTCTGCCGTGCTGGCAGGCGGCGGTTTCATCGGACTGGAACTGGCCGAGAATCTCCGGGAGCTGGGCATGGAGGTCACCATCGTGCAGCGTCCCAGGCAGCTGATGAATCCCTTTGATCCGGAAATGGCAGCCTTTATTCACAATGAAATGCGAAGACATGGTATAAAGCTGGCCCTTGGCCATACGGTGGAAGGCTTTGAGCAGGACAAAACTGGTGTTCGGATACTGCTGAAAGGGGAAGAACCGCTCTGTGCAGATTTGGTCGTACTGGCCATCGGCGTCACACCGGATACCGGACTTGCCAGAGAAGCCGGACTGAAGCTGGGCATCAAAGGCAGCATCCTGGTCAATGACCGGATGGAAACATCCATACCGAATATCTATGCTGTGGGAGATGCTGTGCAGGTCCGTCACTCGGTCACCGGTCAGGATGCGCTGATCTCCCTTGCCGGTCCCGCCAACCGACAGGGCCGGATCGCGGCGGATAATCTGTGCGGCGGGGACAGCCGGTATCCTGGTTCTCAGGGAAGCTCCGTCATCAAAGTCTTTGACATGACCGCCGCCGTTACCGGCATCAATGAGACCAATGCCAAAAAAGCCGGACTGGATGTTGACAAGGTGATTCTCTCTCCTATGAATCACGCCGGCTATTATCCGGGCGGAAAGCTTATGACGATGAAAGTAGTGTTTGAAAAAGAAACCTTCCGTCTGCTGGGCGCTCAGATCGTCGGATATGACGGCGTAGACAAGCGGATTGATGTACTTGCCACAGCGATCCATGCCGGAATGAAGGCCCCGGAACTCAAAGAACTGGACCTGGCCTATGCTCCGCCCTATTCCTCTGCCAAGGACCCGGTAAATATGGCCGGATTTATGATCGAAAATATAGCGGACGGTCTGCTGAAGCAGTTCCATCTGGAAGAGATGAAAGAACTTTCTGCAAGGGAAGATGTCACGCTTCTGGATGTACGCACGAAGAAAGAGTATGAACACGAACATGCGGATGGTTTTATCAACATTCCGGTGGACGATCTCCGGGAACGGCTCCATGAACTCAAGCCGGATCAGCCGGTCTATGTCATGTGCCAGAGCGGGCTGCGCAGCTATATCGCCGTGCGGATCCTTACCGGAAACGGATACGACGCCCGGAACTTCTCCGGCGGCTACCGGTTCTATGACGCTGTGGAAAATGACCGGACTTTGACCAAATCCGCAACGGCCTGTGGGATGGATCAGGCCTGAAGCAGCTGATTTGTGATATTCAGAAAAACTATCGCCTGCCCTGGAAAGCGAGGACTGTTGGTGAGATGATTGCTGTGGCCCGGCAGGAGTCCGGCGCCCGGAAGATGGAAGGGCATGACATTATGGCGCTGGAACGCTTTGACCCGGAAGTGAAGCATATGATTATATTTGATGTGCTTTCAAGAGAATCCGGCATTACGGTCCGACTGCAAAAAAAACTGATTGAATGGGGAATTATTTATGAATTTATATCATGACCGCAAGGCATTCAACAGGGCATGATTATATGTCCTGCTCTCTATTTGTTCCATAAAAGCGAACGACACTCTTCCAAAATGGGAGAAAAATATGCTGCAGCTATAGGGAGACTTGTAGCTGCATTTTTATTATTCATTTTAGGAATATCTTTATATATTTTACTATCTATATAGTTTGATATTCTTGATAAAAAGCGGTCTCTTTAGTATAATAAAACCGTGACAGAAGGCAAAGATTTAATCAAATATATGTTTTCTAAATCATGTAGAAAGGTGGTGTCTGTTATGTCAACATTGCAGAATCAGATTACACACAATCTCTGGAAGGACTTTCGGATGACAGCCTGCGCTTTATTCTTGATATGATACAGCGCTTTGTGCTGCAATCAGAATCAAGGAGTGTGAGTATAAATTATGGCGCTGCCACACAGGGCAAAAACGCAGGCTTGGAAGTATGAAAGGGCAGAAATTTATTGCGGATGGTCATGATATAGACGAGTGCAATGATGAAATAGCCAGATTATTTGAGGGGGATGGTTGATGATGAGAAGTCAAAAGGACGTAAAGCCAAGTTGTTTTTTTCGGCATCCATAGGGGATGCCGTTTTTGCATTATTGGATAGCCCTGACAAAATTGGATACTTCAGTAAAGGTAATAAGGAGAAACAGTAACATGAAAAATTTTAAGAATTATACACCGGAAATATATGCGACATCTGATTTTCAAAAAATTGAAGAAGGGATTTATAAAACAAAATGTCTATATAATGTCAGTGATAAAGGTGTTTTTGTTACAGATTTTTATGAGCAGTTAAATGAGACAAGTGAAACCATTGGATTATTTTGAAAATAGAACCGCTGAACTTACCAGCAGAAACATTTGAATTTTTGACGAAGACAGGGTTTCCGTTCCACGCGGGTTATGAAATTACTTCAAATGCGCCGCTAACATTTTTTGATATGCCCTACATAAAAAAGCACGCCCATCTGCAAAATACTTTTTTGGACATTGCATCAATGGATATGATGGGGGAGCTGACGATTGATATGAAAACACAGGAAGTTTATCAAATACAAAAAGGGCGTGCAGACAGATGGGGAAACTCTGTAGAAATACCAGTTTTTGCAAATGACAGCATTGGCCAGTTTATTGATTGTCTGGGAATATGGCTCTCTTTTTATCAACAGCTTCGGGATGAGGTTGATAAGGATCTGGCCATAAACCCAAAGTTCAGCCTTTTTGACCATAAAGAAATGTATGAGCCAATTTTAAATAAGCTGAAAGAAATTGATCCGGAATCTGTAAAATGGCGAAAATACTTCTGGCGCAGAATGTGCGAGCCGGACATTCTATAAATAACGGGAGGAACGAATATGAAATATGACTTATCTGCTGTCGAAATGTTAAAAATGCTGGGTTATGACCAGCTACAGGAAATGATAGACGACCGTAAAGGCCGTTGGTCAAAGCGTCCTGGCAGGTGTTTGTGTCCTGTTGTATGTGGCGGCGTGGTGCGTGACAGGCGGCATGAAAAGGAGAATGGGTCAGATATGAAAATAAATATTGTGCGCCATATTGTTTCTTTATGCTGGGTAACAATGGTTGTTCTATTATTGACTGGCTGTAATCCGGCAGCAGGTGCAACAGAATATGAAGTAATATATCCGTCTGGTTATAGCAGAGATTCCTATGCTTATGATGAAAAATCTCCCATTGAGGGAAGTTCTTGTTATCTTCAATGGGAAAAAGCGGATGATTACGAGAAAACCTATGATTACGATATACATATCCTGGATGAGAATGATTCGGTATTGTATCGTTATCCTGATGTGGGAAGCAAGGCGATGCGTGGGAACATACAGGAAGATAGTAAAACCTGGGTTTGTGCGGAACATTGGACGGCGCCCCACCACAATGGCTATGTGGAAGGCTGGCTGAAAGAAAGCAATCTGCTCTTGATTGATTTGAGTGATGGCGAGATACTGTTTCAGGACAAGGCAGGAGAAAATGAATTTTACATCACCACATATGGAACACGATGCTATTTCTATTTTCCTGGAAAAGAAGAAAGCGGGAAGCTGTTTGGATTGATAAAGATACCAGCGGAAAATGCGGTAATTTATTACCGGGATATTTCGGACTGGACACAGAAACACATGGTTTACACTTTTGATTATGTGGCAGAGCCTGATATTGATACAAGTAATGGGGTTAAAACGCGCGTTAAATTTTATATATATGAAAACCAGCTTAAAGTGGCATGGACATCCTTTGAACCTGTTGGTGATGGGCATTGGGAGTACCTGGAGAAAAAGGCTTATGAAATCCCAATTACTGAAAATGCTGACGAGTGAGCCAAAAGCGCAGATGAGGTGATACAGACTATAGTGGACAAGTTTGTTTGCGGTTGCCTGGCCTATAAATAAAGAGAATGGCAAATAGAAATATAGATTGTATGTGTAAAATATTTCAGAATGCTGATAGCATTTATGTGGAAAGTTTCAGGTTATCTGGTGTAATTCAGATAAATACGGGTAGACAGCTGATTAACATGGCTCTTATGGGAGCGCTTGAATTTGATAAGAGCGACCAGGAGTTTATTCAAACACGGATGGATAGGTAATGACAGCGATGGATTTTTACCTGTTTTTGATGCAGCAAATATTTCATCATTTTCCTATTAGAGATTTCAGGACATGGCTTTTTTGCCGAAGTGAGTAAACCAAAAACACAGATAAGTACAGAGTATAATAACAGGACAAGACAAAGTATGGATGTGGTTTGAAAATGGGAAAACAAATCAACTATTGGCTAAAATATGAAGAATTTTTACAAATTGCACAGACAGCATTAGACTTTGGATGCGTCATCATTAAGCCGGATTCGGGGAAAAGAAAGTATGGGCAGACTTTAGACATAATTACAGAGGATAAGTGTCGTTATTACTTTTATTTGCCAGAGGCCGGGACATTGATGTCGCAGCAAATTCCATTCCAGAGTGAACAAATGATAGGATATAATGCGGCAGGTAATACGGTAATTGAGGCAGGCTTTTCTTTTATATATGACAATAAAAAGGAAATTACAAGAAGCCGCTTATTTGTAATCTCCGGATATTATAATGAAACGGGAGAATACATTGCAAGACCAAAATGTTTAACCCAAACATATTAAAAATTGGTTCACATTGTAAAAAGAATAGCTCCCTATACAGAGATAACAGACCATATCATCAGTACTCAAAATAATGACTATTTACAGCAAAGAGAATGGATACATAAAGAATATATATCCGCATCCTGTTTGAAATTGAAAGCATCAAAGAATTATAAACTGGTCTGAGCCTAAAAATTTGAAAAAATATGGAGGAGATTTCGGATATGATAAAAATGAAAACACTGGCCTTTATGACAATACTGATGCTGGCATTAACCGGATGCGGAAAAGAAGAACAGGAACCATTAAGAATATATTCTTTTAGCGGAGAGAATGGACAGTTTGCAGTGTCCAATGGCATTATTGTTTTGAATGGTTCAGAGGAAATTTTCTCTGGTGGTGATTTAAAAGCAGCTGATAAGTCTTTCCTTGATATTACGTCATACTCAACCACATTTTACACGATATCCGGCAGTGAAAAGAATGTGATTCTTTCCAATAGTGTGACAGATACGACAGGAGGTACAGTCAATGTTTCCGGTGATTTGGGGCAGATATCGGGGGACAGTACACTTAGGAGAATAAAAATAGATGATACAAATGATTTGAATGGTACGCTTTACTTTGAACTTACTACGAAAGATAAGTATGGTACGGAAAATGTATATCAGCTGCAGATGGCTTTAACAGAAATAACAAAAAACGACGGAAATTAAATTCGGACTGCTTTCTGTTTATTGAGAATTAAGAAAACAGGAATCCAAGAATGAAGGGGAGATTAAACAATGGCAGATCAGATATTTGGCGAATTACGATATGAGGATGATTATGGCTGGTGGGGGAAGCATACACTGGAGTTCGGTGGGAATTTACATACTGTGGATATATTGATACATGATGACGGAGAAAAAGTAATTTCCCTAAAACAGAAAGAAACATATGAGTGCTTTCTAAAGAAATGGTCAGTGTTGCAGGAAGATTTGATAGCTCACGATTTGTGGAGGTTTCAGTTATGAGGACAATGATTTCCAGTGTGATAATTGTAATTGTTGCGGTTATTGATTTTTTCATGGGGGCAGGAATGAATCAGGCTATGGGTGGCGCAATGCTGTTTGCGACAATCGCAGGTTTTGCTTGTACAATCCAGGCTATTGAGAGCAAGAAAAATCAGTAACGTTGAGCTGGTTAAAAACCGTAAGTATCTGCTTTTTATGCGAGGTCATTTATTATGAAAAAAAGCTCTCGCTAATTTTAATAATAATCTTTATCTTGGCAGCTGCCGCTTGCGGAACGTCCAGTGGTGGTGGCGGAGAATCGAAAGTGGGCGGAGACGAAACAGCCACATTCCAGGCGGCTATATTAGAAATACAGGATGGATATTATCTTGTGGAGCCGGAAGTTGGCGATGTTCTGGAAATTGAATATGATGGTTCGATTGCGGAATCGTATCCTGCACAAATTACGAAAGTTTATAGTATTCGTGTGGCCGAATAATGGAATAACAAAATTGTGAAAAAACCAACTGATAGTATCAAAAAATTATTGTAGCAGGCAAGGAGGAAAAAACATGGATGTCCTGAATTTAGCAGAGCTGCTCTTATCTCCTGATGAGAAAAATGAGTTACACAATTCGATGGAACTGTTGGAACAGTCAGACCACTCCGCATTTTATGAGAAAGATCAGAGTATTATCCAAAGCATTTTATTTCTTGAAACACTGGAAGAATTTTTGGACTTTTCAAAGGAAAATGAGCTGGATGCGGAATGTTTTTGTGCTGCTTTTCTCTGCGCTTACGGTTACGGTATTCAGATCGGCGGCTATGAGGATGATCTGACACATATTTTAACGGAGTTTTTCCATACACAGGGAATAGAATATCCGGAAATTTCAGAGATTGTCCATAAAGAAAAGATATACACGGATTGCAGCGATTATGATAATTTCAAAAAATCTATGACCACAATAAACCAGGTTTTGGATTCGCATGGGATGCGGCTGATCGTGCTGGAAGATTATATTTACTGCGATTGTGAATACACAGTGCTGAGAGTGGACAAGACACTTGCTGAAAATGTGCTTTCCACATGGAGCAGTGACAATTTTGAAATTTACTTGTGAGTGTATATTTGATATTTGAAATTTTTACATATTGCAAATAAAAATTTGGAGTACAAGTTATGGAACATAAATGTCATGATATCACATTAACTTTTTTGAACGAGGGTGAGTCTGTATGCAGAGAAATTGATTTTCATGTAGATGTACCACATGAAATTAAAAGTTATATAGACGCTGAAACTCTTCTTGGGTTTGCTGCTGTCTATGGCGATGATGAATGGGCAATAGATGTATCCTTTGAAGGGAAATCTTCGTATATCGTGATCATAGAAATAGCAACAGGAATAACATATACATTTCTAAATCCGCAGTATTCAGACTTGCTTGAGCATTACAAATCAACCCATAATGCTTTCGTATGTTCAAATATGGACGAATTTGAGCAGGACGAAAAAAACAGAGAGGCATTAACAACATTTGAAATAAATGGAGAAGACTGTCCATTGTTTCATGTTTGTGATAATAAACATGATTTATCTCTACCAATAGTCATGAAAACGGATTGATGCTGCAACAAACAACTTAAAAGATAAAAAACGGAGGCACCTGATGAAACGCTGTATAATCTGCAAAAAAGAAATCATTGAATTTGGTGAAAAATACATTGCTGGTTTTCAATCTATCTTTCCCCCGAAAGAATTTGATAAAGCCTGCTACTTTGTCCTGCGGGATGGGAGCAGCGGCCCGTATTACCCATTTGCACAGCGAAGCGAAATGGGCAGCTTCCGGCATCTGCGTATAGAACGTGGATTCTGGAATGAACAAATCCATCTGCGGCTCAACAATGTTTATGTTAGTTATCTTAAGTACGATTGGAGTGCGGCCATGTGTACTTACAAGGTGTCAAACTACTCCGGTTATGGCAGGCTTTCCAGTATCTCCGAAAAATATACGGTCTGTTCGCCGTGGTTTGATACGGGGAATGACAAAGACAGCCTGCAAAATGGCCTTGCTGAATTAGGCGCATGGTATGTTGAACATTTGCCGGAGATAAACCTATCCTATGAAAAACAGCAGACATGGCTGGACAAAGACTACCAGGACGCCAAAATAACCAGGGCTTATTTGGATGAACATTTATCCGAATTGACGGAAACGGAAATTTTTGAATTGTATCGAACGGTTGACCGTCTTGCTGGTGAGTATGAGAAGTCTGATATGAAAAACCGAAAGAACTCCCTGGGGTATAGTGCCGCACTTTCGGACTTTAATGATTTTTGCTATGTCAAGTTTCCACCTAAGATCAATCATTGGGTGGACGAACTAAGTGAGATGATGCTGTTAAAGAAGGTTGTAAAAGGCATAGATATAGATTATGCTCGTTCCTTTGCCATAAAAACTCTGCTGTACCTTTTCCATGACAGCCAGGAAGCAAATTATCCTGCAATACTGAAACATGAAGAGCTATGGAAATATCAGTAGATTTTATGTTGATGGACTACCCTCACGACTAAGCGTAATTATAAGAGGACAGGATGATGAGAAAACCCACAGATGATATTGCAAACTGGCGATTACAGCAGGAGAATACATCAAAACCATTCCCATATGTTTTTCCACAGATGCCGCCCCGGTTCCGGCGGTGCTGTGCCTTTGCGAAAGCAGTATTTTTGATACAATGGGGATGTTTTGCCGTTTTTGGTGTCTGCAGTATGGTGCTGTTCATTCCCGTGGTTATTTGGGGCAGGAACATGGGAATGAGCGCCATGATAGAGAACAGACCGTTTTTGGCGTTTTTCGTTGTGGTGGCTGCCATATCACTTCTGATTTTTTTTGCGGCTGTTCCGTTTGGTTTTACTCCAAAACTTTTTTGGCGGTGTCCTTGCTGCGGACATCCATTTCCATATTATGTTCCGAAACGAGGGGATAATCTGAAAGAAAAGGAATGTTTGCGGAGCATAGAGGGGCGGCATATCAAATATGTGAAGCTGAAATTTTGTCCGCTGATCATTCCGTCAATCTGTCCGGAGTGCAAATGTAAGTTTTTTGAAATGGCTTATGATCTACAAAACCGTATTAGAGGAGATTGTAGAGCAATTTCTTTCCCTGACACAAGCGCAATTTACAAAGAAACGCAGTGGGGAGAATGACGCTTATGTCAATCGGAGAAACATTCGCGGCGGGTGGAAAAAAGTTTTTCATCGAGCGTTTGATAATTTTGACGACTCGAATATTTTGATATTGGACAACTGTACGCCCCAGCAGTTACAGACAATTTATACCTGTATTAAGCTGACTAATTATAGAGGTTCCTCCCATTTTGTGTACAGCTATCTCTATTTTCAGTTCCCTCTGGATATAGAATGGTCAACTGTCTATCAATTTATGGAGTACGTAAACAGCAAACTGATGATCTGTTACGCCAGTGCGGGATATGAGATGGCGTTCAATGACCTCTGTCCTAAAAGTTCAGGGTACGGCGTGAGAGCCTTGAATCAGCTAAAGTATGTCAACAGCGGATATACAGAATGGGATGATCTTTGCTTAAGTACACGTTTTGGTGTTCCATGCCCGAATTTTATACAAATCCTATGCTCAGAATTGACGCAAAAAATGGCATCTGAAATTCCTGATGAGCTACATGGAAAATTAGTAAATACCAATCTGTTTCTTGACATTCTTGATCGGAAATCTGAAAAAATGCCTGAGCCGGCATTGGAACAGATAAAATCCCGGTATCAAAAACTGTATTGGCTGCTGAAGCCACTCCTTGTGTCGCCCGAACGGTCTATGTTTATGAAAAAAGAGGATTGGGAGAAGCGTCTAAGGAGGTTTGAAGAAATACAATCATAATTTCAAGTTTACAAGGGAGTGTGTTACGTGAAAGTGAGTCATTATTTATCCGGTGCAGTAAGACAATTCTCGTATTGGTTTGCGCATGGGACATTAGGATATCCTATTTTAGAGGGAATTGATTATTTGAATGAATTAGAGGAAGACAGCAGCTGTATGGAACAGGCATTTTCGATATTTATGAATAACATTGAGTTAGATAATGAGGGAAATGTATTGAATTATAAATATTGTGAAAGAAGAGCCGCAGAATATATCCGAATATATTTTAATCCTGATTATAGCCTTGACAAGCCATTCGAGGATTGGGAATTAGAATTGCATCCAGTAAGTAAAGAATCATATAACATGTAACATTAAAATTTTCAGGGGTGGGCATAAATGACAGCAGAAGAAATTTTTTGTGATTTGTTCGATAAATATGGAGAGGATTTTAACTGGTATATGGTGCCGTTATCACAGTCAAACGGTGTATTTGTTGAAGAATTGAAAAAAGAGCTTGGAGAAGGGCATTTTTTATATCATAAAAAAGTCTGGGCAGTAGCAAAGTGTGAATCTAATGATGATGTTTTATATCTTACTGCTGGAGAGCAGGGTGGAGATACTTATTACATTTTTCATCTGACTTATTCAAAGCAGAATTTAGAGGGGTTTCCTAAGTATGAAAAATTTGCAGACATATATGCAGTAAAAGAATTTATTGAACAGGCATTTATTAAAAACTATATGTGATAAAGTAAACTGCCAGTCTATAGAACTGGAAAAACCAGGATTTGAAAGGGAGTGAACAGATGAAAAAATTGTTTTAGGCGGCTTCATTTTTGTGGGTGGGGCAGTTATGTTTTCTGTCGGAACATTAGGATTCGCAGATGTGAACATACAGGCGCACTATATGCAACTGCTGCAGTATATTGGAACGGCAACGATGATAGCAGGCATTGTTTTTGGGATATTAGGTTTGAAAGATGATAGGTGATATCGGAACAAAATAACAGATTGCACTGACACAACATAAAAGAAAAGAGGATGAAAACAAACACGAAAGCTGCTATGCAATATCAAAATAAAACTCCGGAAGAGATTGTTCGTCAATACAAAAAGAAACTTCGGGCCAAGCAGGGGCTTCTCATCCTGATCTTTCTGTTGTATGTTATTGTGGGCATCAGGGGAATCTGGTGGGGCGATGACGGCACTGCAGATGTCCTGCTCAAACTGTTGACCCTTTTTGTGATCACTTATCCAATCAGCATTTGGATCTCCCGGGATTTTATGCTCTTGAATCTGATCCTGAGCCAGGACTGCGATCCGGTAACCTATGTTCAGGTAATGCGCCTGCTGGAAAAGGTATATAAAAGAAAGTGGAGTATCCGGGCTATCCATATCAACGAGGTGGCTGGCCTTATGTGGTCCGGACAGTTTACCGATGCACTGTCTTTGGCTGAATCTCTATGTAATGACAAAGTAAGCGCTATTTATCAACTTGTCCTTTTGAACACCCGTTTTAGCTGTTATAAAAAGATGAAAGATCTGGAAAGGGCGATGCAGGTGAGGCAGGAAGCGGATGCTCTTATCTCCTCATCCACAAAAGCATCCGTACAGAAAACAGGGCAGAAGATGCTGAAGGTTATGGATGTCAGCCTGGCTCTGTGGCGGGGAGAGTATGAGACATTCCGCCGCATGGAGGAAGCCCGGAGCGCCGGATATACAGCCAAGCTTCAAAAAGTGGTTTCTGCCGTATGCCTTGCGGATGTGGATATTGCCTGCAATGAGTTAAAGAACGCCAGAACACATCTGGAATACGCGATCCGGGAGGGCAGGACGTTGTATGTGGTGGAAGATGCCCGGCGTATGCTGGCGGAACTGGCGCAAAAGGAACGAGTGGAAGGAACAGGCCATGGGGATGGAAAATATGCCGGTTTACTGGAGAGGGCAAAGAACGCAAATTTTGACTGTGCCTGCGGCTATGACCCGGACGGACAGATGGAGGATGACTTTGGGACAAACAGCCTGCTGGACTGTATCTATTTGTGCCGGGAAATGAAATACCGGGATGTGATGGGAAGTCTGGTGGATGAGTGGAAAAAGACTATCACAGAATGGTCCGATTCCAACCGCAGAGTGCTGATCGACTTTAACACATTTCTGGAAAGAAATGCGGAAAATGAAAAGCTTTATCAGGAACAGTTGGCGGAGGTCTTGCCGGCAGAAAAAAGCAGTACAAGAGATATTATTTCCGGTTATAAAAATCTGATCCGGTATTATATATATATATGCGATTATGAAAAGGCACTCTGCCTATGCGAAAAAGTAATCAAGACCACGGATTACGGACAGATCCGGACGCTCCGGCTGTTCAAGGATATCCTGGAAGCCTGTTTTGAGGTCACGGCAAATCATAGTAAGGCAGCAGCCGGCTTGTGGAAGTGGGCAAGGACGGAACTGCAGAAGGTGCAGCAGTCGAGCTGGTACGGAAATTTATATATAAAGGGGATTGCGGCGGCAAAGGCCATGAATGATCCTTATGGGAAGCAGTTGGAGCAGGAGTATGAAAATTTTCTTGCAAGTTTCCGGAGATAGATGACAGGGAGGCTGAATATGGGAGGACTCAAGTTTGCGAAGCAGGTGCCGCAGACAGATGCGAACTGTATTTTAAAAGATTTTGCAGAGCATTATGTGGATAAGGAAAAATTGCGGAAGTATGGTCTGATGTGGAATTCTTTTGCGAGGAAGCCCAAATGCATTTCTATGGAAGAGATCAGGGATATTCCCATTCCGCCAGAAGACAGGGTATTTTTTTATGATGAGAGAGACAAAACCTTATATGCTGCAAAGATGGAAGAAGTTGTCACTTATATTTTGAAACTTGAACCATGGGACCAGGTGGATGCCTGTGTTTTTAACAGAGAGATGAAATGGGTTCTTGCTGTTACCCATGAGGATGCGCTTTTATTTCTGGAGGAAAACGCAAAATGATTGATAAATTTATAAGCTGTATGAAAGAACAGGGCTGGACTGTAGAGAGGAATGAAAAACAGAGATTCTGTCTGCCTGAACCAATGAAAAGCCGATATACCGGCTACCCGAAAAGCTGGGTGGAATTTGTTTCGATTGTAAAAAGTATGATACGAGGTGATGAGAGAGCCTGGTTTTTATGTTCGGAAGATTATGATATGCAGGGAGACAAGGCATGGCAATGGAATGAATGGGAACTGCTCTGCCTGAAGGCCGCAGAAAATGATGCGGCATGGAAGGATGAGATCAGAAAGTTCTGGGACGGACATTTACCTGTCTTTTTATTCTTAGAAGGTGGTTATGCTTATTATGCAATCTCCATAAAAGAAGGCAGTATTGTTTATGGCAGTGAGCCGGAATTGGGCCGCTGCATTTCAAGCGGCGATAAGAGCAAAAAGCGAAGCGTTTGCGAGCAGTTTGCGTCAGTAAACTGGAATTGAGGAATGTCAGACAGTTGCCGACTCTTTTGAGGATTTTATGAAAAAGATAATCAGCGAGGAGATTCGTTTATAGAAAAGATGAAATTGGAAACGCATCTATTAGATATTGATAAGACCATCTATGGCATTGGGGAGGAATGAAGCCATGAAAAAGGATCAATGCCTGGCCAGATTAAAACAAAGAACTGCAAAGCCAGGAGAGGTATATGCTTTTTATGTGGAAATGTTGGGGAAATACGGCGCCTGCCAGATCCTTGCCGTGGATGGCAAAAGCATTTGCTATGTGTTGCTTGATTATCTGGAGGATGACCTGCCCGAAAAAGACAGCCTGGAGCGATTACAACCGTATCACCGGGAATCCTTTCGGTATCACCATCAGATGATAAAAACAGGGATTGAAAATACTCCTGTTCCCAGGGATTACCGGTACATAGGTCAGTGCGGACTCAAAAGCAGTCCGGTATGGGATTCCTACTCCTGGAAGTGGCCCACAGGGGAAGATTACTATTATGAAGAGCGTTGGAAGTCTTTTGACGAAACCAACAGGTCGGCATACAAAAAATAGCCCACATAATCAGATGAAGGCCCTATCTTTTTCAAGGACGCTGCCAGCCTGCCAGACCTAGGAACTAATTTTTTCGGCTCCCATCAGGGCAATAAGCAGATTCTTGCATTTTCAGGAACAACTGCCTGCTCCTGGAAAGAATACAGATGGAGCGATCACGAGAAGGGAGGGATACGATATACTTCCCTTTGTGACGAAAATATAGAACAGATAGATATAGACTTAAACGGTGTATACCAGGAAACGGCAATCTTCCCCACGGAGACAGCAACGATGCATTATGACAATGCAGCGGCAAAGAAGCTGTTTGACGGACTGAAAAAAATCGTGCGCAGGCAGTCTGTCAAAACTGTGAACGGCTGTTTTATTTGTAAAGGGGCATATGAAGACAAAGAAACACAGGACATGACCTGCAGACATTCAGCGATCTGACGAAAATGAAAAGCCTGGACAGCAGAAGGAGAAATTTTTCGGCTGTTAAAAAGTAGAGGACATACATCTTCCTTCCTGGCTCATGGTAAAGGAGAATGATTTTTCTCTGATTGGGGAAATGACAAGGCTAAAGCAGCTGTCCTGCCTCCAGGAGATAAAAGAAGAAAAAACAGAAAAACCAAAGGCGGCAGAGCAGCCCTGTGGAAAGGAAACTCTTTCTGAGGGCAGCACGGCATCAGAGGAGCCGTTGCATCTGGGAGATACGGCGCATTTGAGCATTGACGGCATGGGGATTGTCCTGTTTTCCCCGGAGGTTATGAGATATGTTGTTCCGGGGAGCGACTTTTTGACAGAAGAATTCACGAATCCGAAACAGGTGGGGGAGCATATCCGAATTGCAGGTATTACAAGCAGCTTCTTGCCGAAAACGGCTTACCGGATATTCGCTGGCACGATTTGCGCAGCACATACTGTACACTCCTGCTAAAAGAGGCATTCAACCCAAAGGCGGTATCAAAACTTATGGGACATGCAAAAGAACTCATAACAATGGATGTTTATGCTGATAATAGAGGTATCATAGCGGACGGCGTGCCGGAAATAGAAGAGTATATGAAGGAAGTATTAGCAAACAAGGAAGAGATAGAAAGCTTTAAAAAGGAATTGTTGGAGATTGTAGTAGATGTAACAGAGTTTCTTCAGGATACAGGATGAAAAAGAACAAAAGTTCGATTTTCTGTCTATACAAATTTAGTGATTTGTGGTAAGATAAAAAAGCTCTTTCAGTGCTGTTTTGTCCATATGGAATTACAGAGGTACGCCAAGTTGCAAAAACAGCAAATTGTGAACGGAATTCGTCAAGGACTTTTTTTCCTTCGATTTGAGTAAATGCCATGACGAAAATGAAAAGTTCCTTGACGAATTTGTGGCATATACGCATCTTTTTTTACTATGAATTTTGGAGGTGGTATTTGTGCAAACTGCACAAAAAATGTTCGAACTTCACAGCGAATACAAGCCTACCGGCGACCAGCCCCAGGCCATAGAAGCCCTGGTGGGTGGGTTCCGGGAAGGCAATCAATTCCAGACTTTACTGGGTGTTACGGGTTCCGGGAAGACCTTTACCATGGCCAATGTGATCGCACAGCTTAACAAGCCGACTTTGGTAATCGCGCACAATAAGACATTAGCGGCCCAGCTCTATGGTGAGTTCAAAGAGTATTTTCCGAGTAACGCGGTGGAATATTTTGTGTCCTACTACGACTACTACCAGCCAGAAGCCTATGTGCCATCCAGCGATACGTATATTGCCAAGGACTCTTCGATCAATGACGAGATCGACAAGCTGCGGCTGTCGGCGACTTCGGCTTTGGCCGAGCGCAGAGATGTGGTGATTGTGGCCAGTGTTTCCTGCATCTATGGGCTTGGTTCTCCGGTAGATTATAAAAATATGGTCGTTTCCCTGCGGCCGGGTATGGAGCGGGACAGGGATGAGATGATTCGAAAGCTGATTGATATTCAGTACGACCGAAACGAGATGGATTTTAAGAGGGGAACGTTCCGGGTTCGGGGAGATGTGGTGGAGATTTTCCCGGCGGAGTCTTCGGATACGGCCATTCGGGTGGAATTTTTCGGAGATGAGATTGAGCGGCTTCTGGAGATTGACGTACTCACAGGAGAGATAAAAAGTGAGCTGAGCCATGCAGCTATCTTTCCGGCTTCTCATTATGTGGTTCCTATGGAGAAGATCCGGGAGGCTGTTCTGGACATTGAGGAGGAGTTAGAAGAGCGGGTCCGTTACTTTAAAGGAGAGGACAAGCTTTTGGAGGCTCAGCGGATTGCAGAGCGCACGAATTTTGATATTGAAATGCTGAAGGAGACCGGATTTTGTTCCGGCATTGAGAACTATTCCAGACATCTGGCCGGCCTGGCTCCGGGTACAGCTCCTCATACACTGATCGACTATTTTCCGGATGATTTTCTAATAATTATTGATGAATCCCATAAGACGCTTCCGCAGATCCGGGGGATGTATTTCGGCGACCAGAGCCGGAAGGGGACACTTGTGGACTATGGGTTCCGGCTGCCTTCTGCTAAGGACAATCGTCCTCTAAGCTTTGACGAGTTTGAGAGCAAGATCAACCAGATGATGTTCGTGTCTGCCACTCCCGGAGAATATGAGGCAGACCATGAGCTGCTCCGCACCGAACAGATCATCCGCCCGACAGGACTTTTGGATCCGGAAGTGTGCGTCCGTCCGGTGGAAGGACAGATCGACGATCTCATTGGGGAGATCAATAAGGAAGTGGAGAAGCATCACAAGGTTCTGATTACGACACTGACGAAACGGATGGCAGAAGATCTGACAGATTATATGAGAGAGCTGGGCATCCGTGTCCGGTATCTGCATTCGGATGTGGATACGCTGGAACGGACGGAGATTATCCGTGACATGCGTCTGGATGTGTTTGACGTTCTGGTGGGAATCAATCTTTTAAGAGAGGGTCTGGACATTCCGGAGATCACGCTTGTAGCGATTCTGGATGCGGATAAGGAAGGATTCCTTCGTTCGGAAACATCTCTGATCCAGACCATCGGCCGTGCGGCCCGCAACAGTGAAGGGCATGTGATTATGTATGCGGATCATATAACCGATTCCATGCGGATGGCCCTTGAGGAGACGAACCGCAGGCGGGAGATCCAGCAGACATACAACGAGGAGCATGGGATCACCCCGCAGACCATTCAAAAGGCGGTGCGCGACCTGATTCGCATCTCGAAAGAAGTGGCTCAGGAAGAACTGCAGTTCGAAAAAGATCCGGAGTCCATGAGCGAGAAGGAACTGGAAAAACTAGTGGGAGAGGTGCAGAAGAAGATGAAGAAAGCGGCCGCGGAATTAAACTTCGAGGCGGCCGCTATGCTGCGGGATCAGATGGTAGAGCTGAAAAAGCAGCTTCAGGAATTGAAACAGTAAGGTCAAAAACCAAAAGGCGGGCAGGAACGAGGGTTCTGCGAAAGGGCGGAGATCTTCGTCTGCCTGCGGTTCCTGCTGTTTTTAAGGAAACAGCGTCCGAATTACCTCGGCGACGGATGTGATTTCGGTGATCGTTCCGGCGTTGTCACCGCAGAAAATAAGTCCGTTTTCCGTATCCCCTTCTACCGCCCGTATAAGTGCCTGAGTAATACAGTAGGGCGCAGTTTTTGGACTGCATTTTTCAAGACAGCGGTAACATTTCGTAATAGGTTCTTTCTCCAGCCGGAGTTTTTCCAAAAATTTGTTGTGTATAGCCCGCGCGGGCATCCCTACCGGGCTTTTTATAATCTCGATATCTTCCGGACGGGCATTGACATAGGCTTGTTTGAAAGGAAGAGCAGCATCACACTCTTCTGTGGTTACAAAAGGAGTAGCCGCCTGGATGCCGTCCGCACCCAGATTCATCATATGCTGAACCTGGTCTGCGCTTTGAATCCCTCCGGCAACGATGACAGGAATGTGAATGTTGTATTTTTCTCCATAGCTCTTAGTACAGGCAATGATCTTTTGGATCTCCCGGTCATATTCCGAATCAAAATGGTCTTCATACAGCCGATCCAGTGTCTCATTTGAAAATCCCAGATGTCCTCCGGCATGGGCATTTTCGATTACAAGAAAGTCAGCAGTACGGTTATAGTGACGGTCCCACATTTTCAGAATGATTCTGGCGGCCTTTTCCGAAGATACGATAGGAGCGATCATGGAAGCGGTTCCATCCACATAGGCAGGCAGATCCGTTGGAAGTCCGGCTCCGGAGATGATAACGTCTGCCCCGGCTTTGGCGGCCGCACGCACATAGTCCTCGTAATCCCTTGTAGCTACCATAATATTGAATCCAAGCAGTCCTTCGCAGGTTCCGTCAAAGGAGACAGCAAGGGATCTGGCTTTTTTCAGTTCCTTCACTAGGGCGCGCAGATTGGCTTCCTTAGGGTTCGTCTCAAAATCAGGTTCCCGGAAACCGATCTGTGCAGTGGAAATGATGCCGACTCCACCTTCTTTAGCGACGGCCCCGGCTAATCCGGATAGGCTGACGCCAACTCCCATACCTCCCTGAATCAAAGGGAGTTTTGTCCGTTTATTTCCCATACACAATCCTTGTCTGTTCATCTGTATTCCTTTCTGTTCCCAATAAAAGAACCCTACAATTACTTTGATAACCAAAATAATTATAGGGCATTTGAACATACATGTCAAGAGAAATAGTATTAAAAACTACATATTCAGTTTTCCATATACGGCATAAACATGCCGATGTTCTCATATTTGATTTCCACTGCCGTACTTCCGTCCGGCCGGACAGCACCGCACAGCCCGTCTTTTTGCACCAGAGCCAAAGAGCCGGAGGTAAAAACAGCGGCATAGTCATAAATTGGTTCAATGACCACCGTTCCGTCTGTATTCAGATATCCCCATTTTCCGCTGGCATCTGCAAAAACAGCCATCCCTTGATCCCCATAAGAGGAGATGTACGGATAGGAAGGCTCTAGGATTATGGTACCGCTTTCATCGATGATACCGGCCAAACCGTCTGATTTTACAATCGTTCGTCCGTTGGAATAGGAATAGACGAGATCATATACAGGTTCAACGATGATCTGTCCGGGTTCGTTCATAAATCCCCATTTTTCATTCTGCATAATGGCTGCCAGACCGTTTTCGGCAAAGGAAAAAGCTCCGTCGAACTGATGACTGATCACTGTACGGCCTTCTTTGTCAATGAAACCATATTTTCCGTCGACCTTTGCCATAGCCAGTCCGTTTTGGGCAAACATTTCCAGATACTCGTATTCCAAAGGAATTACGAAGGAGCCGGATGCATCAATGATGCCATAAAGGCCGTTTTTCTTTACGAGAGCCAGACCGTCTCCCGTAAAGGGGTCCACGTCGTCAAACTGAATATCAATGACGATCTGCCCGGTTTGGTCCATATATCCATATAAAGTATCCTGCATGACGGCGGCCAGTCCGCAGCCTGCAAAATCCTGAATGCCTGTCCAGGAGGGAGCTGCGATCCAGTTTCCTTTCTCGTCGATTACGCCATAAGCTCCGTCCATACAGACGACAGCACAGCCTTCAGAAAATACGGAGGCAGAATCAAACTGGGGTTTGATCGCAAAGGTGCCCGAAGTATCGATAAAACCGTATTTTCCGTTCTGACAGGCGGGTGCAAGGCCGTTTGTGCTGAAGCTTCCGCAATTATCGAACTGAGGTTCGATAATTGGGATGCCATTGCCGTCCACATAGCCGCAGGCGCCGCCGAGCATAACAGGTGCTATGACATCGGTAGTGATTTTCGGTGCTGTTCTGCCGCATCCGGCCAGAAATATGGTACAGGAAAATACGGAGATCATCCTATATAACAGCGATTTCATGTATTGCCTCCGATCTTTTTCTTGCGGTCTAGACCACCTTCCAATGTGTTTAGATCAGCACAACTCCATTACCGGCGCCGATCCGGTCGGCGCCTGCTTTCAGGAGTGTGTCTGCGTCTTCCGGTGTGCGGATTCCGCCGCTTGCTTTAACCTGCGCGTGATCCCCTACGGTTTTTCTCATAAGTGCCACATCAGCAGCAGTTGCTCCTCCGGTACTGAAGCCTGTGGAGGTCTTGACAAATGCAGCGCCTGCCTCTACGGAGAGTTCACATGCTTTTACCTTTTCCTCGTCGGTCAGAAGACAGGTTTCAATAATAACCTTGACGATGGCAGGTTTGGAAGCTTCGACTACCGCTTTGATATCGTCTCTGACAAGGTCGTAGTTTTTATCCTTGATGGCACCTATATTGATAACCATATCCACTTCGCCTGCCCCTGCTTTCACTGCTTCGGAGGCTTCAAAAGCTTTTGCGGAAGTAATCATAGCTCCTAGAGGGAAGCCGACAACACAGCAGGTGGCAACTTCGGAGCCCTCTAATTCTTTTGCCACGAGCGGGACATGACAGGTGTTGACGCAGACGGAGGCAAATCCATATTCTTTTGCTTCTTTGCAATATTTCCGGATGGATTCTGCAGTGGCATCCGCTTTCAGCATCGTATGGTCAATCTTCTTTGCTACATTTGTGTTCATTAATAGTTCCTCCTTTAAATGAATAAAATAATTATGCAACCGCTTGCATTATTTGCAATCACATCATACCATCTAATGGGGTACTTGTAAAGTGATGTTAAGAAAATAATGTGCGAAATGTATAAAAAATATTTTATTATAAGATAATTTGTTGACATATCGACGTATTGGTGTTATGCTTCTAACAAGCTGATGGAATGAAAGCGTTTTCATAAAATACGAGGACAGCAAAATGACAATTAATGATATTGCGAAACTGGCTAAAGTATCGCCTTCGACGGTATCCAGAGTATTGAATAATAATGGTCCGGTCAAAGAAGAGACCAAGAAGAGAATCCTTCAGATTGTGGAGGAGAGCAAGTTTGTTCCCAATGCATTTGCAAGGAGTCTGAGTAATGAGAATCTGATTAATAATGTAGGGCTGATTGTGCCCAATATTGACAACCCGTTTTTTGCTACGCTTGCAGAAGGCGTCAGCGCGGCAGCCGATGAATGCGGGTACAATTCTTTTCTGTTTAACACCAATGAGGATGTGAAAAAGGAGCTGAGGTTTCTTCAGACGTCCCAGGAGCAGAGACTTCGGGGGCTTTTGATGGTTCCGGTGGTGGAGAATGATACGGTTAATCGTTCTTATCTGATGCGCCTTCCGATTCCGGTCGTGATGATTGACAGGGAGTCTTATAATACAAATTTTGACGGTGTATTTTCGGATGACATTGAGGGTGCCTGCAATGCGGTAGAAGCTCTGATTCAGAACGGACATACGAAGATTGCGCAGATTATGGGACCTTTGACTACAAAACCCGGCCGGGCACGTTTAGAAGGATACCGGCAGGCTCTGCAGGCGCACGGGATTCCTTACCGGGAAGAATATGTCGTGGAAGGCATGTTTCAGAAGGAAGCATCCTATGAGGGAATGCAGAGGCTGATGAAGTTGAAAGATCCGCCTACGGCTATCTTTTCGGCCAACAACATGACAAGCATCGGCGTTCTGAAATATCTAAAAGAGCATCACATGCGTCTTGGCAGAGACATTTCCATGATTGGCTATGATGATATCAAGGTACTGGAATATACAGATACGAATTTATCCACAGTGAGCAGGCCGGTTCACCGGATGGGATATGAGGCGATGCAACTGCTTCATGAACGGATTACGCATACGGACAATCGAAACGGAGCACGTAAGAGGATTTATTTGGGGGCACAGTTGATTCTCAGAGGATCAGAACGTATGTTTGCACGAACGTCCGGGAAGAAGGAAACAGAGAAGACAAAGGCGCAGTCTCAGCGGGAGATGGAGAAAGACGAAGAGGCAAAAGATGTATAAAGAATATTATGAACTGGTTCTTGAGGAGCATCGGAAAGAGTTTGAAGCGCAGCCGCTTAAGGATTTGGATATGTTAAGAGCGGCGGTTCGGGAAGCAGACCGGGTCTTCGTATACGGAGCGGGCCGGGAGGGGATCGCGGCCAGAAGCTTTGCCATGCGGATTATGCATGTGGGAAAGGAGACCTACTGGCTCCTAGACGACGCAACGCCGGGAATGAAAGCGGGAGATTTGTTTGTCGCGGTGAACGGTTCCGGAAAGATTGGCTATATGGATTATTTTCTGGATCAGGCAGGGAAGACCGGTGCCAGGACGGCAGTGATTACAGGAGCACCTGCCGAGCGGACGCCGTCGGAGGCAGATGTCTGTGTGTTTGTTCCGGCAGCCGTATACAAAGGAACAGACCCAAGGGTAGTTTCTTCCGCACAGCCTATGGGAAATCTGTTTGAACAGCATCTGTTCCTGCTCTTTGACATTTTAGTCATGATGCTTGAGAAAGAGATGCACTTAACCCATGAGCAGATGGAGGCACGGCACAGAAATGTGGAGTGACCGGACAATACATAGAAAGTAAAGCAGGAAGTGCTTTATTTATAAAAAATAAATTTATGTAAAGGGGAAAAAGATGAGTAACAAAGTTACGGTATTTGGAAGTTTTGTCGTTGATCTGATGGCGCGCACCCCGCACCTTCCGGTTCCGGCAGAGACGGTAAAGGGTTCCCTGTTCAGGATGGGAGCAGGAGGAAAAGGGTTCAACCAGTGTGTTGCTGCCCATAAAGCAGGTGCGAACGTGACGATGGTGACGAAAATGGGCCGGGACTCTTTCGCGGATTGGAGTCTGAGAACAATTCAGAGAGAGCGTATGAAGTAGCAAAAGAAGTATTGAAAACTTATCCGGAGGTGAAAGGATTTGTAGGAACTTCCTCCATGGATACACCTGGCATCGCACGTGCGATTGATGAGCTTGGTCTGAACGGCAAAGTATTTGTGTGCGGAACCGGTATGCCCAACGAGTGCCGCGAGCTGATTAAGTCCGGTTCTATTCATTCCGCACAGCTTTGGGATCCGGCAGAAGCCGGCTATGCAATGTGCGTTATGGCTGCTATGATGCTGGATGGACAGACCATCGGTGCAGGAACGGATCTCGGTCTTGCTTCCTATTCCGATTTGGTTGTAAATGCGGATAACAGCAATATTGTTGAGGGTGCTGGCTGGATATCCCTGAAAGCTGACAATGTAGACAACTATAATTTCTAAGAAAATGAACAGTTTCACAGGTCCGGCTGTTTGATGTCGGTTCTGTGCGGAGGATTTTACAGGATTTATGTAAGTACCACCGTGCTGTTCGGTACGGTGGTACCTTTTTAACAGGAAGGAATGGTTGGGAGGCAAGACATGTCTGATTACATTATTAGAGCAAAAGGGATCAAAAAATACTTTGGCGGTGTAAAGGCATTGGATGGAGTGGATCTGGAGATCAAAAAAGGTGAAGTACATTGTCTGGCAGGCGAGAACGGCTGCGGAAAATCTACGATCATCAACGTGATCTCAGGTTTTTATACTCCGGATGGCGGAGAGCTTGAAATCGATGGTGTTTCTTATTCGAAAATGACCCCGCAGCAGTCAATTGCAGCAGGAATACAGGTTATTTATCAGGATTTGTCGGTATTTCCGAATCTTACAGTTATGGAAAATCTGGCTCTTAATATGGAGCTGGCAAGCGGTAAAAAATTTGTCAGTAAGAAAAGGTTCCGTGAGATCGCTGAAGAAGCAGTAGCAAAGATCAATTTTGAAATTGATCTGGATGAGAAAGTGGAAAATTTATCCGTAGCGGATAAACAGTTGATTGCCATCAGCCGCGCGCTTTTAAACAATGCAAAGCTGATTATTATGGATGAGCCGACAACGGCTATTACGAAAAAGGAAGTTCGTGCGCTGTTCCATGTGATCCGGGATCTTCAAAAACAGAATATCGCAATTTTGTTTGTATCTCATAAACTGGACGAGGTATTTGAGATTGCAGAACGTTTTACGATCTTTCGCAATGGAAAAAATACAGGTGCGGGCGATGCATCTGAACTGACACAGGAAAAATTTACATATTATATGACCAGTCGTGAGATCAAAGAGACTCCATTTATTTATGAAGAGAAACCGGGTGCGAAAAAGGTTCTGGAAGTAAAAAATCTGAATCTGAAAAATGGTTTTAAAAATGTGAACCTTTCTCTTGGAGAAGGAGAGATTCTCGGCATTACTGGTCTTCTTGGCTCTGGACGTACAGAGCTTGTACAGGCACTGTTTGGATATCACAAGGCAGATTCCGGAGAAATTTATATCCGCGGAAATAAAGTGGAGATCAATACGGTAAAAGACGGAATCAAAAACGGGATCGGTTATGTTCCGCCGGAACGAATTGTAGAAGGTGTATTTCTGCCCCAGTCTATTAAGGAAAACATCTCCATTGAAAAATGGGACGAGTGGGCAGGACCTCTTGGGATCATGAATGAGAAGAAAATCGAGACGGTTGTTAATGAGTGGGTGGAAAAGCTTCATATTAAGCTTCATGACATCAACGATCCGATGAATACGCTTTCCGGCGGAAATCAGCAGAAATGCGTTCTGGCAAAATGGCTGATTCTGGATCTGAATGTGCTGATTCTGAACGGACCGACTGTTGGTGTGGATATCGGTGCCAAGTTTGATATTTATGAACTGGTCAAAAAACTTGCGGCGGGTGGCTTGTCTGTAATTATCATTTCTGATGATATTCCGGAGATTTTATCCAACTGTAACCGAGTTGTTGTCATGCGTCGGGGCGAGATCGTAAAAGAGGGTCTGACCAAAGACATGGACGAGGCAAGTCTTGCTGAGTTTGCGGTTGCAGATTAAGGAGGGGATAAGATGAATAACAAAACGAAAAAAATATTACATAGTTCGGAATTTTATGTAGGGGTTATCATTATCCTGTTCGGCCTGCTGATTCAGATGAGAAGCGGTCAGTTCTTTACCGGAAACAATCTCGTGGATATTCTCCGGTCCTTCACGATACCGGTCATGTTCTGTATGGGTGAGCTGATGGTGCTGATTTCCGGAGGTGTAGACTGTTCCTTCCCGGCCATTGCATCCTTATCCATGTTTGTAGTATGTAAATATATGGAGAATGTGACGACAAATCCGCTGCCGTTTTTCCTTGTGGCAGCCCTGATCGGACTGGTGTTCGGCATATTAAATGGCGTAATTATCGGAAAATATCGTTTTCCGGCGCTGATCGTAACCCTTGGGACTTCCAGTATCTGCTGGGGTGTCATGCAGGGCGTATTCCAGTCCCGTGAGTATCCTCTTTGCCCTGCACTTCTGTCAGTGGGCAAGGCAAAGCTTTTGACTGCAACGAATGCAGAAACGGGTCTTTCTTCCGAGCTTCCCATGATTACAATTTTCATGGTGCTTTTGCTTACCTGGTTTATTTTAAACAAGACCATGCTGGGCCGCGGCATCTATGCCATCGGGGGAGATATTATTGCGGCAAAACGTGCGGGCTTTAACGTATTTGGAACGACGGTATTTATCTATGCATTTTCCGGCATGATGGCCGGCATCATCGGAGTATTCCGCGCTTGTATGCTTCAGGCGGTACATCCGAACAACCTGGAAGGTCTGGAAATGACCGCTATCGCGGCCTGCGTGCTGGGCGGCGTAAGCATTACCGGAGGAAAAGGAACGGTACTCCAGGCCTGCCTTGGAATGGCGCTGCTGACCATCGTTTCCAACAGCCTGATCCTGTTGGGGATCAGTACACACTGGCAGAACGTTGTGACTGGCATCATCATCATTGCCGGTACGGCGGCAACTGCTATTCAAAACCAGCGCAATGCAAAAAAATTGGCTGTTAAGCTGACGGAATCATAGGATGGGGGTGTAAAATATGAATAAAATATTGAATAAAGATAAAAATCTGACCCGTATTCTGGCAGTATTTCTTGTATGTTTTGTACTGTTTAGCATCACCCAGGGGAGCTCCTTCCTGTCGGTATCCAGCTTTCAGTCTATGGGAAAACTGTTCCCTGAGTTCGGTCTGCTCTCCATCGGTATGGCGCTCGCACTGCTTACCGGAGGAATTGATCTGAGTGTTGTATACACGGCCAATTTCTGTTCGATCATGGCGGCACTGACCATCAAAGCACTGACCCCGGAAGGGGACGCCGGAGTGGGTGCGATTTTAGCGGGTATTCTGGTGGCTTTGATTGTAGGCATTATTTGCGGCTCTTTGAATGGTCTTCTGATTTCCGCAGTGGGCATTCCGGCTATGCTGGCGACATTAGGAACCCAGTCGCTGTACAATGGTTTTGGCGTAGTCGCTTCTAAAGGAAGCAGTGTGACAGGAAGCAAGCCGTTATCTGCATTTATCAGTCAGAGAGTAGCGGGAATTCCGATGGCAACCATTCTCTTTGTGATCTGTGCAGCGGTTATGATCTTCATCATCAGCAAGACGACGCTGGGTTATAAAATTAAGATGATGGGTACGAATATGAAAGAGTCTGCGTTTTCCGGATTTAACAATATTAAGCTGACCGTTCTGAATTATATGATGATTGGCATTTTATCTGCAATAGCCGGAATTATTATGCTGGGGCGTTACAGCTCGGCAAAAGCGGACAATGGATCTTCCTATACGATGCAGGCCATTATGATTGCAGTTATGGGCGGTATTGATCCGGCCGGCGGCAAAGGAAATATTCAGGGCGTCTGTGTTGCGGTTGTGATTATTCAGATGGTGAGTACGTGGCTCAGTATGTACCAGAGCATCTCGGATTTTTACAAACAGATCATCTGGGGCGCGCTGCTTCTGATCGTGCTGCTTCTGAATTATTATATTAATAAGCGGGAAGTTGCAAAGGCAGCAAAGAAATAAAACGAAACAAAAGAGGGACGGTCTTGCGCAATGTCATTTAGTGAAGGCATCAGCAGTGACGTTCTTTACAGAGCAAGGTATATAGAAATATGTACCCTGCTCTTTTTTTGTAACTTTTTTTGAAAAACACTTGACAAACATGAAAAATACGATCGGTTATTCCTTATCCAGAAGATGGCATCTGTCCCATGGCTGTTTTCTAAAAATCCAGCGACTGACTTTTCAAGAAGCAGAAAATTTGATTTTGCATCTACAATCCGATTCCTGCTTTCTATGGAAAGTTTTTAGGCAGATGGCATCTGCCTTTTTGTACTGCTTGAATACAGACAAGTCTTCCTTTAAAAGAAAAATCAGGCAGAGATAGGCGCTGCAATATCCCTGCCTGAAGAGAAGCCAATATGAGTCAATGTCTTAACTAAATGACATTGCGGTCTTGCGTCCCCTTTTTCAGCGGATTTTATTTGACTGCTTTTTTGGCAAAATCCGTATTAACCAGTTCCTCATAAGGAGTCCAAGCGGGAAGTTCGCCCGCTTCCTGAAGGATGTTCTGCAAAAGATCAAAGCTTTCTTTTTCAAAGATCAGATCTGCTTTCCAAGTATCCTGTTCATAGTAACGAGTAACGATTTTGGTAATCGTTTCAAGATCTGTCTCCTCAAACTGGGGCTGTATAACTTTGGCAATTTCCTCCGGGGTGTGGGACTGAACATAGTCCATTCCTTTTTGAAGGGCATTGGTGAATGCCTGCAAAGTATCGGGATGTTCGGAAAGGTAACTCTGTTTGACGCTGTAAGCAGTGTAGGGGACATAGCCAGAGGCCTCTCCAAGCGAGGCGACGACGTAACCGACGCCTTCGGTCTCTAAGGCAGTGGCAGCGGGTTCGAACTCTACAGAGAATGAGAAAAAATACACTGTCAGATGCGGAAGGAGAAGTCAGAGATTTTACGGGTGTTCATATCCAGACGAATCTCCGTGACGATGCTTTTCCAGAAAGCGTTGCGGTGCTCGGCGTCCAGTTCATCGTAGACTGCTTTCCAGTCTCCGGAGAAAAGCTTCTGCAAAGGGGCAAAAGATTCGACGGTGATGGAAGGGGTTTTGAGTTCGTCCAGCTTTCGGGACAGGATATCGTACTGACTGTCGTAGTAGTTTTCGGAGATGCGGCCTTTCTGATACATGGTGTTCAGCCGGTCAAGTTCTGCCTGTACAGACGCCAGGGAAGTCCGGGTCCGCTTTTTAGAACGCCGTGACTGCTGTTCTGCCTTCAGAATCTCCAGATGCATCTGCTCCACCACATGATCCAGCATATACTGTTCCACATATCTTTCCGTCAAAATCGGAGTGCCGCCTCGATGGCTGTTTGGAACATCGTATTTGGGCATACAGCGGTACTGCTTTCTGCGGTTGATGGAACCGTCTTTCAGGGTATGGGAGTTTTTCGAACCGGTGTAGCGCCGGCCGCAAAGGGGGCACCGGATGAGTCCGGCGAAGATATAAGCGTCTCCGGAGCGGGCGAAGGTGCGGCTGTTTTTGACCGACCGGATCTGTCGGAACTGGTCTGGGGAAATGTAGGGCTCGCAGTAGTTCGGATTTCCCTGCCAGTGCCCGCAGTATTTTTCGTTTTTGAACAGGCGGTCTACTTTATTAAAGGAGGGCGCTGCATCGCCGTACCGTTCCTGAAGATGCGTGTATACCTTCCGGACAGAATAACATTTGAAATAATAGGCAAAGGCTTCTTCTACAATGGGAGCAGCGGAAGGGTCCTTCTGAATGCGCTTCTGGACGATTCGGTATCCATAAGGGGCGCACATGCCGGTCTTGACTTCACCGATGGATTCCTTATAGGAAAAGACCGACCGAATCCGCTCGGAGGTCCGATCTGCTTCGTTCTGAGCCACGGCAAGCATAATATTGACTACCATCTGTCCGTTGGCGGTGGAAGTGTCGTAGTCTTCGAAGATCGTTTTCCAGTAGCAGTTGTGTGCTTCTAAAATCTCCTGGGTGAGTTGATATTCCTTGATATTCCGGAACCAACGGTCCAGCTTGGTAACCAGGATGATGTCAATCCGGTCCTGCCGGACGTCTTCTAACAGCCGAAGGAGCGCCGGCCGCCTGCTGACGGGCTTGCGGGCGGAGATGCCTTCGTCCGCATAGACGCCTACGACTCTGTAATTCATACGCTCGGCGTACTCCTGCAGGGCCTGACGCTGGGCCGGAAGGGAGAGGCCGTTGATGTGCTGTTCTTCGGTAGATACACGGGGGTAGAGCGCGCAGCGCAGAGGGGCGTCTCTCATGATGATATCCTCCAGTGGTGATTTTGTTCCGCACTACCGTGCGGGGTGGCGGCTTTTTAAATCTGTTTCAATCCACACCACCATGCAGATAGTGGCTTCTTTAAGACTTTTATGCATAGGTTCCTCATACGAGCAGAAAGACATTCCCCCCTGTTTGCCAGTATGAAAAGGGATAATTCGTTTAGATGTGCTGTTTTTGCTGGTATAGGGCAGTTAAAGAATCCTGAAGCACCTTTGAAAAATTAATATGATTATTTTCAGCAAATGTGTTGAGCCATGCAGGAATAGTAAGATTTTTTCGTACTGCCTTTTCCCCGTATTTTTCAGCATAAGCGTCCATATCCAGAACCAACATGCTTACAAAACCACCGGGGTCAGGAGTAATGCTTTCGATGGGGCTTGCTTCGGGTGCGGGTTTTCCATCCTCCAGTTCGTCAAGAACCCAGCCGGATGCGGCGTCAGTACCCATAAGGATAGCTTCCGCTAATGAGCTGCCTTCACTGACACAGCCGGGAAGATCTGGAACTTCAACAGTGAAACCTCCTTTTTTTTCTTCACAAGGATAAAAACAAGCGGGATAAGTTAATTTCATATCAGGATCCTCCTTTATGGTATTGCAGTACCGAGCTTTACAGCCCGGCCTGCTTCAGAATTGATTTAATTGTACGGGGGTCAAGGTCTCCGGGATGATTTGGAATGGAAACCTTGCCAGGTTTTGTTGGATGGATGTATGAATAATGAGAGCCTTTTGCCTTCTTGAATTGCCATCCATCTGCTAAGATTATTCTTTCTATTTCCCGGAATCTCATGTCGTAACCTCCTTACAATTATATTATACGCATTATGCGCATAAAAGTCAAGAGGAAACTTGAAATTTTTAGAAAAGTTTTGTTGGATGGATGAATGAATCCTTCTGGTATTATATGTTTTATTATAGAATAATTTGAAGATTTAAATTCTTGTAACCGCAGTGTTATCAGTTTCATTGGGGGCCAGTCGGCTGGTTCTTTGTTGGCGCAGGGAATCGGATTTGCTTTTCATGGAGAAAATATAAAACAGGAATTATTCATCTTTTGGGAAGTCTGAGTCATTACATACATCCTTTAACAATGAAAAAAGTGCATTAGCGCCGCCCTTGTCCATGATGATGGAAGTAATATGATTTTTATTTATATCAATGGAACCATCTTCCTGTACAATGGGCTCATTTTGGGTAAAGTGGATTACAAGAGCACCAGAATCCTGATTATACGAACAAGAAAATCCGTCAACGTACTGTAACATAGTTTATGTCCTCCTTCATATTTGATGTGATTGTTTTAAAATTATCAGCTTGATAGATACAACTTTTATTATTGGACTGATCGTTTTTAAAAGTGTAAGAAAAAGATGAGGAAGATACCATAGTTTCTTCGTCATATTCTTCTAAAAATTTATATATGGACATATCTGTAAATGATATATTTACATCCATATTTAATTTTGTCGCAATACTGGAAATCTTTTCAAGTGAAAAATTATAGTTGCCATGTTCCCAACGTGATATCTGAGATTGTGTAACATTAATATGTTTAGCGAATTCAGATTGTGTCATTCGAAGTTTTACACGTTCTTTTGTAATAGCAGTAGATACTTGTGCAATTAGTTTTGAAGAAAGCACTTCTGCCGGTGAAAGAGTGTTTTCAAAAAGCGATAATAAATCATTAATATTACATTTCGTCGTTTGTTTCATCATTATCATCTCCTTGCATTTCCTTGAAACGTTTTGTTAAAACATTAGTATATTTCTCATAACTGGTTTGTCTATGCCCTGCTCTTTCATTAAAAGCGCATAAAAATACAGGTCTATTTTTGCTATCAATATGGACTAAAAAACGTATATTGAACTGTACTTGCTGAAGATGTATGGAGTAGTAATGTCCATCAAAACCATGAATAATTTCATGTCCGTCAGCTTCGTTAACAAGAATGCCTAAATTTTTAATATAATTTAATTGTGTAGCAAGACATTTGAAAAACCTGGCTTCTTTTCCCTTTAAATCCGTTTTTAGTAAATCTCGAAGTTCATTTACAAATTCAGGATGGAAATCATAGACGGAAAACGCTTTAATTAATGTTTCAAGTGCTTCTTTTGTCTTCATCAGTACCTCTATATTATTACATATATGCAATAATTTCAATCAAAATGATAATATATTAACAAAAAATTCAAATATCTTATTGCGGTCTCAACCGGTTTCTGCGGTTTGACAAAATATATGTCGGATATAATATGCATAACATGACAGCCGGAAGAGAGATGAAGCCTATCCGCCCTGGTGAATTAAGCGACTAAGTAAGCCGCCTATTCTTTACCAGAGAGCAGGACGGCTTACTTATTTTTCATATTCGATTTCAATTCATACCGCCATGCAGGTGGTGTATTCTTTAAGGTTTCTATGCATATATTCTTGAATTTTCTTCAAGTTCTACTGTTTTGCCGATAATACGACTATTGCTCGGAGTCTTCAAGGTTTTTAGAGTCAGAAGAAGAAATGATTTCACCGGAATCAGCGTTGACAAAATCGACATGAATGTTATCAACTTCCGTACCATTGAAAATGTTGTACATTCCACCATACATGTAAAACGCCATAACGCTGAAGGACTCAGCCAAATCAGGTTCAGAATTTTTAGTGGTAACAGTAAATTCTGTGAAGTCAGAATTTGCAGTTACACTTGTAATATTTGGATATTCTTCAGATTCTGCCATGCTGTTTAGTGATTCCTGCATACTAGAAGTAAGTTCTTCCATCATTTCTTTATGCTGGCTTTTAGTCATGACATAGGTTGCGCTGCCATCTTCGTTTAATGTAGCTTTATATCCATATTCCTTTGCGGCCGCATCCAGCTCTTCTTGGGAGGACGATTCTATATAATTGGCAGGTATGGTGATCGTAACATCAAATAATTGTTGTTCGACTTCTACATCTCCCAGAGAATCCAGTTCTGACAGGTCTTCGGAATCTTCTTCGGAAACGTTATCTCCTGGCGTTTCAACGGCAGGAGTACCCGTTTCGGAAGGTGTATTTGCAGCAGGGGTATCTGCTCCGCCGCACCCTGAAAGCGTGAGTGCAGAGGTAAGCAGTAATGTAATCAGTTTCTTTTTCATGACTTTTCCTTTCTTTGGCTTTCAATGTCCATATATTGTAACAGCATTTTGCTATTGCAATCGTAATTTTATCAGCTCCATCGGGAGCTAGCTCAGCCGGTTCCCAGTGTTATCAATATGGACTACCCCAATCCGCATCGCCGCGCAGGTTGGCTATTGATGTTATAATCAGACCGACTGGGTGATTAACTACTTATTGTGGGCTATCACATCTAGAATCGAAAGTATTTTGTGAGCCTCTTCAAAAGCATTCTGATATTCTTTACTATTTATATTGGTTGATTTTGTAATGAGCGGAATGAGAACACAAGGATTCTTAAAGCTATTCATAGTAGCCTTTATATAAAGAGATTCAATTCTTTTCTTTTGAATTCTCTTTCCTGTTAGTCCACCTGCGATAGCTCCAGCCTTGCCAAATAGAGCACCGCCGATCAATGCCTGCCCAACGCCTCCGGTGGTAATGACGGAATCATCCTCTATCAAATCATAACTGATTAAATCAGAAAATTTGTACCATTCACTGGTTCCGACTTTTTTGTTTCCTGTTCCAAGAACTTTTTCCGCAGCTACAGACATACCCATAGTGCTTACAGCCATTAAGCCTTTAAAAGATTTTCCAATAATTCCACTTTTCTTTTTGTTGGAAGAGACGGTTCCCTTTATCTGGAATACCATATGATTTTCATCTATTTTTACTGGTCCTACCTTTTTGGTCACGTGATAAGAATCTCGCCAGTTTTCAACAACATTTTGAGAAGCATTTTGTAATATATTCAAAACGGAATTGGAATTGTTTTCATTTGGATTTTCACCTAATGGATACCCACAGTTCGGACAATTTGTTGCTTTATCAGATATTTCCTTTTCGCATTCAGGACATTGAATTATTGCCATAATAAATTTTCTCCTTGTATTTTTAACGTTCTAATTTTAAATTCTTGTGATCGCAGTGTTATCAGTTCCATCGGAAAATAGGTCAGTTGAAAAATCCACATTGATTCCTACAATGGAACACTTTTTAGATCTTTGCGAGGACCTCTTGTTAAGCTGATTAAGTACGGCGAAGGCATTTCGTAAGTGCCCCATTTAGTGTGGAGTAGTTCTTTGGGACTGGAAATTGCCGGTTGCAGATACCGGTTGCAGATGCTGATTAACTGATCTGTATAGTCTGAAAGTTCTTTAATATTAGAAATAGAATATCTTTTTTCTTTTTTATTTTCGTCCGGCAGAATCAATGTCTTTTGCGTATTTTTTAGTACAAGGCGGCAGATCCATTTTCTGGAATTGTTATCATATAAGATGGCAGTATAGGATTCGGTGCACTTGTATGTTATTTTGTTGGTATCCAGTGTATCTTTGAGTAGATTTTTGATCAAAGAAAAGGCATCCCATTCTTCTTCAGAAGTTAGGGAATCTGTATCCAGACTGTCCCCAGTATTAGTGGAATTGATGGCGGACTGGAGCTTCTCGCTCAGGAGTTCATTCGTATAATCATTTAGTGCTTTCTTTAATATAGGTCTGAACTTTTCAATTACAGCCTGTGTTTTAGCACCTTTATATATAGGTTGTAAAAACAGCTTCACCATTTCGTCTGAGGGATTTTGGAATTGCTGCTCTATGTAGTTCTTGAACAGATTATTATATTTTAACAGGGATGCGGAATCCAGAATATCAACAACATTAAGGGATTCTTTTTTGAATTTGGCAAGTTGACTGATCTGGCTGTCTTTTAGGCTTAACAGGTTGATCTCAAGAAAAGGCTCCCGATCCATTTTATTGGTTTCTTCCAAATCAGTGTAAAATTTATATATGATACCATTTGTGAGGATGGCAAATTTTGCGGAGGTAGTTACAAAATACCGGAAGAGCTGAGAACTGTGTTTATCTAGCTTTCTGCTGGCAGCTTTTGCTTCTATGAGAATGACAGGCTCGTTTTTTATTAAAATGGCATAGTCCACCTTTTCGCCTTTTTTAATACCTACATCTGCCGTATATTCCGGACAAAATTCCATAGGATTAAACACGTCATATCCGAGAAGCTGGAAAAAGGGAACGATCAATGACATTTTAGTAGCTTCTTCTGTCTGGACAGTATCTTTGAGCATTTCCAGACGATCTATAAAGGTTTTCAGTGTATCCTTAAAGTCCATGATTATCCTCCCCAATACAAAAATTAAAGGTTTTTCTGTAAACGAATTTGAATAAGTTTTTGATGATATCCGAGCATTCTAGAAAGTTGCTCAACTGTAAAACTTTTATTTTCTTCCAGAATGTCATCAGATATTAGCAGCTCCATAGCAAACTTGTTCGCTTCAATTTCATTTTTAGAATTAAGAAGCATAGTTTTATTCCTGATGAAATAGCAGTTCTGTTTTCTATGTAGTATGGCATGACCTAATTCATGCGCCATTACCAGTTTCATATCATGTTCTGACAAATTCTGATTAAGAAATATGTATCTGTGATTCTTGAGAAACATATAATATCCATCACAACTGATATTCCCAATCTGATATAAAACATTAAGTGCATCAGCCAGATCAAAAGGATCTCTGGTATCGAATTTCTTTGTATAATAGGATGCAAGCCCTTTTATATTATTTCTCAAATAAATCACCTACTTTTTATTTTTGTAAGGATTATATTTTTCTTTGTTGATAATTTTTAATCTTTTTAAAGCAATTTCTAATTCTTCCCGGAATAGTTCTGCAGCTTCGGGATCTAAAGATTCACCATCATATGCAGCAGGTCCATATTCCTGGCTAGCGAGTTTTTCCATGATTGAATCTAGATCTTTCTTTATGTCACGTTTGTCTTTTGGGGTGAGAGGGATTATCTTTTTTGCAGGTTCTTCTTTTCCAGTCATAAGATAGTCAATAGTTACTCCAAAATAGTCAGCTATTTTTTGAAGAGTTTGCGTCGTTGGAGTGCTTTTTCCTAGTTTCCAATTACTTAATGCTGTTTGAGTAACCCCTGCTTCTTTTGCCACTTTATAAGGGGTAACATCGTATTTTTGTAAAAGTTGCTCAAATACCTCATACATTTTTTGTACTCCTTTCACAAAGATAGCATACTTTCGTAAAAGTTAGCAAAATATATTGACTACTAACTATAAAAGGAGTATTATATACTTACGTGATAGAAAGTAAAACGTAAGAAAATACTTTTGATCGTGATATGCTTTCTCTTATAAAATGTGGTAGTTTTGTAATTGAAAGTATATCACAGCTCGAAAGTATTTTCAATATGATACTTTCGGAAAGGTGGTGTAAAATTGTACGAAAAATTTAAGGAGTTATTGGATAATATGAACAAAACTCCTTATCAAGTGTCAAAAGAAACTGGCATAAGTCAAACCGCTTTTTCAAATTGGAAGTCTGGACGTTCGGAACCAGGACTTGAAAGTTTGAAAAGATTAGCTGATTACTTTGGGGTATCCATTGAGTATTTTTTGGAGGATGCGCAGTCGAAGGAGGGGAGGTGAGAGGGCTGAGAAAAGACTTTTGGGAAAAGGTAGAAACTGTATCAGACTGGTTCTGGGGCAGTGAAAAGATGGATCATCTATATCATTTGTGCAAGGCGTTATTCTGGCCGGTGCTTATTCTGTGGATGCTGGCAGCACTGGTCAGAATAATCCTGGTGTTTGTTTAATTACATAAGACGCTCAGCAATTTCATGTAAAGGATAAGAAATAGCTTTGAATTCGTTAGTTCCCAGACGTGGTTTTACAAGTTTGGCATAATTTTCGATATTGATTTCGATATGTTCAGAATATTTTTTCTTATCACTGTGATAAAAAATGTCGAAAACTGCTATTCCTCCCGGATAGTCTTCAAAGTGAAATGGGGCAAAAAATTTTTGGTTTGGGGCGATGGAGTTTCCAACAAGTCCATTAAAAATACCAGGTAGATCAGATGCTAATGTAGGATGTTCTTTGATTGACTTATTGAAAGTCAGTTTATCGATGACAGCCGATGAATTACCGAAATTTTTTATAACAAAGTATCCAGTTATGGCTCCCATTTGTGTGTAATCAAAATAGATTGTTATGTATGGACGGGTTGAGTTTTCAAGCATTTTTTTGTTCTGACTTAATGTAACTCCTAGGAAAACCAGGGAGATAAATGCAAGAATGAAAGATAAAGCACCTAAAACAATGTTTGAAGTAGTCTGTAAATCCATGAGTAAATTCCTCTTTTTTATATTCCAGATGGCGGTCTGGTAAGGAAATTATATCACGAAGTAGGGAAAAACGGAAGGAAAAGGTGGGAACCACTGTTGAAGCGACTGTTGAAGAATTGTTGAAATGAGGGGAGGTGAAAAAGTTATAGAAGAAAAAACTACAAAAACGATCAAGAAGTCGCTAAATTTTGAAAAGAGCGGAGAAACACTTTCGGTAGAAATAAGTTTGGAAAATGTTTCTCCTAACGTGAAAGCGGACACCATTATTTTGTTTTTGAATACACTTTTCGATCGTGCGAAGGAGTCTATTTTTTAGATGAAATTCGGGAACTGTTATCAAACATAAAAAAGTAAGAAATACGGACAATCCGTCTACATATTTTTTACAAAGGAGGGATGGTATGGAACATCAGTATGATATGGAGGTTACAGAAGAGAGAGCAGAAAAGATCAAGGAAATACTAATGGCGCTGTACGAGGACCAATATGGCTGTAAGCTGGTCCGCGTGTCAGAGAAGAAGGACGGGGCATCGGCATAGATGCCTGCAAAGGTTACGGTTTGCTCCCGGTCGTTTGGATGATCGGGAGCGGGAGAAAGGAGATATTTGTGCTCAAAACATTTGAAGAGCTTGCTGTAAAGCTGGAAGAACACGGGAAAAATGCCGTACAGTTCCGAGTAAAAACAGAGCTGCTGGAGGAGAGTGCTGCAAGATGCAGAGAGGCAAAAACCGCAAAAGCTTATAAAAAAGAGCAGAGAACACTAAAAGAGATACGGGTATGGCTGGATGGGTTTCTGACCGGACTGATGATAGATAACTGGATCACACAGGACGAGTTTATAAGACTGTACCGGATCATGTTGGACATGCAGTTTCTTTAGCGCATTACCCGGCGGCGTACGGACCTTGTGTCCGGGAGCGGGTTCGAGTCCCGCCTGCGCTTTCGGGCATAGCTGCGGATGCCCAGGCACTCCTGCCAGCAAAGTACTGCAGCAGCGGGGATGGAGTTCCCCGCTCAGGACCTTTAGCTCAAGAAGGACAGAGCGCCCGCTTCCTAATCGGGTGGTTCCGGGTTCGATTCCCGGAAGGTCCATTCACGCGTGAAATATCTTATAGAAAGGAAATGAAAAAACAGATGAAAGCAGAAACGCTTTCCCGGAAACAGAGAGATTTTTACAATCGTCTTCCGGTTGGAAACCTGGATCGGCTGTTTGGTGGGGATAAAACTCCGGGACTGGTCATTCAGGATGGAAGAATTACCGGCATGAAGACGGAGTTTTGCAAAGGGAGGTTCGTAAAGATGGTGGCGGTTGGATTTCTGGTCCTTCTTCTGTTGTCTGGCTGTCTGCTGATCTGCAGAGCCGAAAGCAAACAACAGGAGGATTGGACCGAGTACATGGAAAAGCTCTGCGAAGAACGGCATCTTTGCCCGGAGCTGGTGGAGGCTGTCATCGAGCAGGAGAGCGGATGGGATCCGAAGGCAATCAACGGGGACTGTGTCGGTCTGATGCAGATTCATCAGATCTGGCAGTGGCCGCGGATGCAGCGTCTGGGCGTTGTGGACCTGACGGATCCGTATGAGAACATTTTGACCGGTGTGGATCTGCTGGAGGAGCTTTTCGAAGTACATAAGGAAGCGGCTGCCGTGCTGATGTATTATCAGGCGGGAAATTCAAAGCGGTATGGTCTTGAGGCATACCGCAGAGGAGAGATCAGCGATTATGCACTGCAGGTCCTGGAAAGGGCGGCGGAGCTGGAGAGATTACATGGAAAGTGAGGAGAATACATATGGGAGGCGTAAAGATTAATAAGCTGGAGATTGAGAATGTAAAGCGGGTACGCGCAGTAAAGGTAGAGCCGACGGCTTGTGGGCTTACGATTATCGGTGGACGGAACAACCAGGGAAAGACTTCGGTCCTGGATTCCATTGCCTGGGCGCTGGGCGGGAATCGTTATCGTCCTTCGAAACCCCAGAGAGAAGGTTCTGTTATCCCACCATCCCTGAAAGTTACTTTAAACAATGGGATCATTGTGGAGCGGAAAGGAAAGAACAGTGATCTGAAGGTCATCGATCCCAGCGGAAATAAGGCGGGACAGCAGCTTCTTGACAGTTTTATTGAACAACTGGCTCTGGACCTTCCGAAATTCATGGGGGCGTCCGGGAAGGAGAAGGCGCAGATTCTTCTGCAGATGATCGGCGTGGGAGAGCGGCTGGCTGTTATGGAGAAGGAAGAAAAGACGCTCTACAGTGAACGGCTTACGATTGGCAGAATTGCAGATCAAAAGGAAAAGTATGCAAAGGAGCAGCCGTTTTATCCGGATGTGCCGTACGAGCCGGTCTCCGCGTCGGAGATGATTCGGCAGCAGCAGGAAATCCTTGCGCAGAACGGAGAGAATCAGAGGAAAAGGGAGGACCTCCACAAGCTGGAGCAGGAATCCCAGAGGCTCAATGAGCAACTGGAAGCGCTCAATCGGCAGGTCAGAGAGGTTATGCAGAGGCAGGAACAGAACCAGAAAGATCTGGACATTGCACGCAGGAGTGCGATGGATCTGAAAGATGAATCAACAGCGGAGCTGGAGAGGAGCATCGCGGATATCGAGGAGCTGAATCGTAAAGTCCGGGCGAATCTAGACAAGGAAAGGGCAGAGGAGGATGCGAAGGAGTACCGGAGTCGGTATCAGGAGCTGACCTCTGAGATCGCAGACCTTCGCCAGCAGAAAGCAAAACTTCTGGAAAGTGCAGAACTCCCGCTTCCGGGACTCTCCGTGGAGGACGGAGAACTGGTCTATCATGGTCAGAAGTGGGACAACATGTCCGGATCGGATCAGATGAAAGTCTCCACGGCAATCGTGCGGAAGCTGAATCCCGGCTGCGGCTTTGTCCTGCTGGACAAGCTGGAACAGATGGACCTGGAAACCATGCGGGAGTTTGGTGTGTGGCTGGAGCAGGAAGGACTGCAGGCGATTGCCACCAGAATCAGCACCGGAGATGAGTGCAGCATTATCATCAGCGACGGATATGTGGAAGGGGAAGAAGCCGAAGAAGCGGCCGCTCCGAAGACGTGGAAGAAAGGAGAGTTCTAATGAAGATCATCAGAGGAAAACTTGCAGGTGCAAAAAAGATCGTAGTATACGGGCCGGAAGGAATCGGGAAATCAACTTTTGCGGCACAGTTTCCGGAACCGGTGTTTATCGATACGGAAGGCAGCACAAAGGACATGGATGTGGCCCGCATGGAAGCGCCGTCCAGCTGGCGGATGCTGATGGAGCAGGTAAAATACATCAAGGAACATCCGGAACTGTGCAAAACGCTTGTGATCGATACGGCGGACTGGGCGGAGATACTCTGTATGGAAGCAGTATGCGCCCGGTCGCAGAAGTCCGGAATCGAGGACTTCGGATATGGAAAAGGCTATGTCTATCTTGCGGAGGAATTTGGCCGGCTTTTGAACCTGCTTTCAGAGGCAATAGATGCCGGGGTCCACGTCGTGATCAATGCCCATGCAAAGATGCGGAAATTTGAACAGCCGGATGAAATGGGCGCCTATGACCGATGGGAACTGAAGCTTCAGAAGCAGACGGCGCCGCTTTTGAAGGAATGGGCGGATATGGTCCTGTTTGCTAACTATAAGACGATCGTGGTCAACGTGGATGGTCAGGGCGCTCAGAAAGGAAAGAATAAGGCCCAGGGAGGGAGGCGTGTGATGTACACATCCCATCATCCATGCTGGGATGCAAAGAACCGGTATGGACTCCCAGAAGAGATCCCGTTTGAGTATGAACAGATCGCTCACATCATCGGAACCGGGGTTGCTGTTAGAGAGGCACCGGTACCGGACCGGCTGGCCCAAATGCCCAAGGAGAACCCGCCGGTGATGGTCCAGAACCCTGTTCAGCAGGAGCTGCCGCTGAATATGCCGGAGTCTTCCAGGAATCAGAGTGTTTCGGATTATATCGTGCTGCAGCAGTCGAAGGAAGAGAACATTCCGAAAGCGCTTCTGGATCTGATGATCGCAAACCGGGTCACGGAATGGGATGTGCAGAATGCAGTAGGGATAAAGGGATATTATACAAGTGATGTTCCGATTGAGCGGTATGAAAAGGGGTTCATCATGGATATTCTGGTGGATGCCTGGCCACAGGTCTATGATACGATCCTGAAGGAAAGAAAGACGCTGGATGAAGAATTGCCATTTCAATAAGGAGGATGCAGATTATGGCAGATATGGAAAGAGAATTCAACTGGGATGATGAGATCACATGTGAGAGCAGGACTTTTGTGGAACTGCCGCCGGGAGATTATGATTTTACGATTGACCGTTATGAGAGGAGCTATTTCAACGGAAGCGAAAAGACGCGTGCCTGTAATATGGCGGTTGTGTATTTTAATGTAAAAGCGCCAGACGGGCAGGAGGTACAGATCCGGGACAGCTATCTTCTCCTGGGGAATTTTAAATGGAAACTGTCCCAGTTGTTTGTGGGAGTCGGTCTAATGAAGGAGGGAGAGACGGGACGCATGAACTGGCCTGCGCTCCCCGGACTTTCCGGCAGGGCGGAGGTTTCTCTGGATCCGGACCGGAACGATCCTTCCAAAAAATATAATCACATCAAAAGGATCTATCCGAAACCGGATGCCGGAGAGAAAAAATACAGGGCAGGTGTTTTCTGATGGAACTGCGTCCATATCAGCAGGAAGCAAGGGAGGCGGTTTTTGAGCAGTGGGAAACAGTGGACAAGACGCTGCTGGTGCTGCCAACCGGGTGCGGGAAAACCATCGTATTTGCAAAAGTGGCAGAGGAATGCGTGCGCCGGGGCAGCCGCGTGCTGATTCTTGCCCACAGGGGAGAACTGCTCTGGCAGGCGGCGGACAAGCTCAACAAAGTGACTGGTCTTGGATGCGCGACAGAAAAGGCGGAGGAGACCTGCATCGGCAGTTGGTTCCGCATTACCGTCGGTTCCGTACAGACGATGATGCGGGAAAAGCGGCTCAGCCGGTTTCCGGATGATTACTTCAACACCATCATCATTGATGAGGCACACCACTGTATTTCTGACAGCTATCAGAAAGTGCTGAAGCATTTTCCGGAAGCAAAGGTGCTGGGAGTAACGGCAACACCGGACCGCGGAGACATGAGAAACCTGGGACAGGTGTTTGACTCTCTGGCATATGAATATACGCTTCCCAAGGCGATCAAAGAAGGTTATCTGTCTCCAATCAAAGCCCTGACACTGCCGCTGAAGCTGGATCTAAGCGGCGTCGGCGTGCAGGCGGGAGACTTTAAAATACAGGAGCTGGCAACGGCACTGGATCCATATCTGTATCAGATTGCAGATGAGATGAGGAAATACTGCATGGACCGTAAGACAGTTGTATTTCTTCCGCTGGTAAAGACCAGTCAGAAATTCCGTGACATCCTGAATGAGAGGGGATTTCACGCAGCGGAAGTGAACGGAGAGAGCCGGGACCGGGCAGAGATCCTGGAAGCATTTGACAGAGGAAGCTATAACGTCCTGTGCAATTCTATGCTGCTGACAGAAGGGTGGGACTGTCCTTCGGTAGACTGCATCATCGTGCTGCGCCCAACGAAAGTCCGGAGCCTGTACAGCCAGATGGTCGGACGCGGGACAAGACTTTATCCGGGCAAAGATCATTTGCTTTTGCTGGATTTTCTGTGGCATACGGGCCGCCACGAACTTTGCCATCCGGCCAGTCTGATCTGTACGGATGAAGAAGTGGCCCGGAAGATGACCATCAACATAGAAGAGATGGGATACCCGATGGATATTGAGGAAGCAGAGCGGCAGGCATCGGAAGATGTGATCGCACAGCGGGAGAAGGCACTGGCGGAGCAACTGAAGGAGATGCGTCATCAGAAGAAGAAGCTGGTGGACCCGCTGCAGTTTGAGATGAGCATTCAGGCAGAGGATCTGTCGGGGTATGTGCCTGCGTTTGGTTGGGAGATGGCGCCGCCGTCGGAGAAGCAGAAACAGGCCCTGGAAAAATTCGGCATACTTTCTGATGCAGTCGAAAATGCGGGCAAAGCGGCAATGCTGCTGAATCGTCTGCATAAGAGGCAGAGAGAAGGCTATGCAAGGCCGAAGCAGATCAATAAGCTGGAAGAAAAAGGATTTCGGAATGTGGGGACATGGACGTTTGAACAGGCCAGCAGTATGCTGAGCAGGATTGCCGCACTGGGTTGGAAAAGAGTGCCGCCGGGGATTGATCCCGGAACCTACATTCCGGATGAGGTATGATAATGGAACAGAGGACGAGCCTGCTGGAGCTGATCGGATACATAGACCCGGCGGACCTGGATTATCAGAGCTGGGTCAATGTGGGAATGGCGTTAAAACAGGAAGGATATGCAGTATCTGACTGGGATGCATGGTCCCACAGGGACCCAGGAAGATACCATGCCGGAGAATGCAGTCGGAAATGGGAGACCTTCCGTGGGAACGGAAATCCGGTGACCGGCGGCACCATTGTCCAGATGGCTATGGAGCGCGGTTGGATACCGGAAAAGGACCATGAGCTGGACTGGGACGATGTAATCACATGTTATGAAAGCGGTATCACAGACAAAAAAGAGCAGAAGGACCAGAAGAATCAGGTAAAAGAGCCTGAGGCCTGGGAGCCATTAAAAGAGCTCAAAACCTATATTGAGACCTTGTTTGGAGCAGAAGAAAAGGTCGGCTATGTGACAAAAGTTTTGGAGCGGGACGGGAAAAAGAGTCCGTCACGAGGGTGCTTTAACAGAACAGCCGGCCAGTTGCTTCAGGCACTGGAGAGATATCAGGCAGGGGATATCGAAAATGTGGTTGGGGATTACGATCTGGAAGCAGGGGCCTGGATCCGTTTTAATCCGCTGGACGGAAAAGGGTGCAGTGATAAAAATGTGACGGATTACCGGTATGCACTGGTGGAATCCGATGATCAGAAATTGAATCTGAAAGAACAGCAGGACCTTCTGCGCAGCCTGGAGCTGCCGATTGCCTGTTTGGTGCATTCCGGAAACAAAAGCCTTCATGCAGTTGTGAGGGTAGAAGCTTCCAGCCGGGAAGAGTATGACGAACGGGTCCGGTATCTGTATGAGGTATGCGAGAAGAACGGGCTGAAGGTGGACCGGAATAATAAAAATCCGTCCCGCCTGTCCCGGATGCCTGGAATTCTGCGGGGTGGAAAGAAACAGTTTCTAATCAGCACCAATACCGGGAAGGCTTCCTGGAAAGAATGGAAGCAGTGGGTCGAGAAGACGGAAATTGTGGAAGATGATCTGCCGGAACCGGAGAGCATTGCAGATGTATGGGATAACCTTCCGGAGCTGTCCCCGCCGTTGATTGAAGGTGTGCTGCGTCAGGGCCATAAAATGCTGCTGGCAGGGCCATCCAAGGCGGGGAAAAGCTTCGGGTTGATCGAACTGTCCATTGCCATTGCGGAAGGACGGAAATGGTTTGCCTGGAACTGTACAAGGGGAAGAGTGCTGTATGTGAATCTGGAGCTGGACCGGGCAAGCTGCCTGCATCGCTTTAAAGACGTGTATGAAGCACTTGGGTGGACTCCAGATCATCTGGACAACATCCATGTGTGGAACCTGAGGGGGAAATCCGTGCCCATGGACAGACTGTCGCCGAAGCTGATTCGGCGGGCAGTGAAAAAAAACTACATAGCAGTCATCATAGATCCAATCTACAAAGTCATTACCGGTGACGAAAACAGCGCGGACCAGATGGCCGCTTTCTGCAATCAGTTTGATAAAGTATGCACCGAGCTGGGCACGGCAGTGATCTACTGTCATCATCACAGCAAGGGCAGCCAGGGCGGGAAGCGTTCTATGGACCGGGCCTCCGGATCGGGAGTATTCGCAAGAGATCCGGATGCGCTGCTGGACCTGATCGAACTGGAACTGAATGAGGATATCCTGAAACAGGAAGAAAATAAGTCGGTCTGTGATGCCTGTAAAGCTTTTCTGAAAGAAGAAGACTATTCTCAAGATGATGCATACAGTGCTATTCAAATGATGAATCTTTGCAGGAAAAAACTGTCTAGAAAGGAAATGTCTGATTTGGAGACCGCACTCCAAAAGGAGAAGAGGAGAGTCCGGGAAATGAGCGCATGGCGCGTGGAAGGGACGCTCAGAGAGTTTCCGAAGTTCCCCCCGGTCAATCTCTGGTTCATGCATCCGATTCATCATATAGACCCGTCAGGGGTGTTAGGAGATATTCAGCCGGAGGCGGATCGGCCGCCGTGGCAGAAAAAGAAGAAAACCCCGGAGGAGCGGAAGAAGGAGAAAAATGACAGTCTGCGGGCGGCCTTTGAAGCAAATGATCTGGAAGGGGTCGGAAGTGTAAAACTGTCGGAGCTGATGACGTACATGGGAGTGTCCGCCAATACAATGAAAAAATATGTGGATGAATCAGAAGAATTCAAACGGGAGAACGGAATGGTCTTACGGGCGTCAAAAAAGAAATCTGATACCTGACAGCAGAAGGTGTCAGATGTCAAAAATGCGAAAACTGACAGTTGACAGGAGTGAAAATAAAACATACAGCAGGTGTCAGAAAAAGCTGTCAGGTGTCAAAATACAATATTTGACAGGTGCAGTGAGGTGTCAAAAAATGGGTGTCAAATCCCCCTCTTACAGAGGGGGGATTTGACAGACCCCCATTTTTGACGCCACACCTCTGGGCGGAAGTTGATAGGGGAAGTTGATACCTGAGAGAAGGAGGTGGAGAAATGACGCTGGAAGAATACCGGCAGAAGATAAATCCGTGTTATGGATGTGGCTGTTGGGATGAGGATATGGGCTGTATGATGCCTTCTGCAGACCAGATGTATGCATGTTCGCTTCGGACAGAAGAGAAAGGGGATGAGAACGATAACTGAGTTTTTTCTGGCAATGGTTCCTCCTGAAGTCACATACCAGGAGCACAAGGTGGCGGTGATAAAGGGGAAACCGGTTTTCTACGATCCGCCGGAAGTAAAAGCGGCGAAACAGAAGCTGACCGGACATCTGGCACGGCATAAGCCCCGGAAGCGGTATGAATGCGGTGTCCGTCTGATCACAAGATGGTGTTTTCCAAGAGGCCGCCACAAGGATGGAGAATACCGGATCACAAAGCCGGATACAGACAACCTGCAGAAGATGCTGAAGGACTGCATGACCATGTGCGGTTTCTGGAAGGATGATGCGCTGGTGGCTTCAGAACTGACGGAAAAGTTCTGGGCAGAGATACCGGGAATTTATATCCGGATTGAGGAACTGGAATGAAAAAGGCAGTGATTATTTACCGGCTGATGAATGATCTGCTGCGGTATCTGTTGAAATACAGTGCGGTGGAAACCTTTACAGAAGCGGACATCGAGCAGGCACTGGAGGAATCCGAGCGCCTCTGTGAGCGTTATCGGAATGCACCCGGCGGGATCGGATATCTGGCATACCGGATGTGCGTGGCGGCGAACTCGTATTTTATGCAGGAGGACAGGAAGAAACAGGTATGAAACAGAAAGAAAAACGAAGAGATTCCGTAATTTGTATGGAGTGCGGAAACCCGATTTGTGGGGAACCGGAATATGTCAGGACCCGGAGAGGAAACGAGCTGTTTTTTCATAAGGCTTGTGTAAGGAGGCGGAATGTTTGCAGTCAGAAACAGTAAAACTCTTTCTGGATTTTGTGGATGAGAGCAGGACACTTTACAGCCAGTCCTTGGAGGAGATGAAAAGAGAAGAGCGGAAACAGCAGGATTATCTGCATCAGATCGAATTTGAGTCAAATTCAAAAGAACGGAATAAGATCTGTACGAAACTGCATCGGAGCCGGCAGGAACGGAGGCGGTATAAAGATGCAGTGGAATCCTGCGAACCTGTTGTCCGGTTCTTTCAGGATTCTCAGAACAAGAAGACGCTGGACAAAATGACGCAGCTTCTTGGAGAGCTGCGCAGGGTTGAGAAGTACCATCAGAACAGGACATACAGACAAAGAGAACCGGAAGGCTGATCGGGGCCTGTCTCAAAGAAGCCGGAAAACTGACGAAAAAATCAATGTGCGGGGTGATGCAGTGGACATAAAAATCACAAAAAAGCTGTTGAGCAGTTATCGAAAGTATAGACGCGAGATTCCGCTTCTGGAGACAGAGCTGGAAGAACTGCTGACAACGGATGCCGGTATCGGAAACAGTACAATACTGGATTATAAGAATGGCTATCCGCAGCCTCAGAGCATAGTTGGTTTTGACTGGAATCTGTATGAGCACCGGAAAGGAGTTTTGGAACGCAGAAAAGAACAGGTGAAAGCGATAGAGCAGTGGATCAAGAGCATCGAGGATGGTCAGATCCGCTGCGTCTTCCGTATGCGGTACATAGATGGGATGAGCTGGGTGAAAATCGCGGAGAAGACGGGTTATGGAGGAAGAGAGGATTATGTGAGACGAGTGATCAGGGATGGGTATCTTAAAAAATGCAATATCAGATAAAAAAGTCCGTTTTTTCCGGAAATTCCGTTTTATAATAGAATTGGCTCCAAAGGACGGACCGGGCGCCGGTCCGCCAGGACCAGTACAACGGGACAGGGACGCAGGTTCGGCCCCTCTTTCCGCAGTCAATCCATAAGTATTCTCCGGAAGAGGGCAGTCCGTAGGGGCTGTTCTTTTTCTATGCCCTGAAGAAAGTGAGGTGAGGTCATGGGCAGGCCGCGGAAGTTTAAAAGTGTAAAGGCCCTGAATGAAGTATGGGAGGCGTACAAAAGATACTGCGACAATCAGATGGTACTTACTCATGATTTCAGTTCCAAGAATTCGGAGTTTGTCAGTAAGGAATTACGGCGGAGCATTACCTACACGATTGAAGGATTCTGCGTGTATGCAGGGATCGCGCGGTCCGCATTTTATCAGTATTATGCAGAAGATGAGAAGTTTGTGGACATCGTCACGCGCATGAAAGAGGAATGTGAGGTTGACGCCCGGAAAAAGTTTGAGTTGCAGGTAATACCAGCACAGTTGGCAGGTCTGTGGATGAGCAGATATGGATATACAACGAAGCAGGACACCAGTGTCAGTGGCTCTCTTGATCTGGAAAAATCTAAGCTGGACGATCTGATCCGGCAGATGCGCGGTGATGAGGAATGAGTGCAGAGCGTCTGCTGCTGTCTGAGAAGTATAAGGCTTTTCTGCGCTGCAACGTTCCTGTAGAGTTTTTGGAAGGGACAACCGCAGCTGGTAAGACCACAGTTGGTTTGTTCAAGTTCATGCTGAAGGTGGCAGAATCGCCAAAGAAGCTACACATCCTTGCAGCGGATGACACAGGGGCTGCAGAGAAGAACATCATTAACAAGGATCTGGGAATCCTGGATGACTTTGGGATTCTGGTGGAATACAGAGGAAACGGCTCCGGAGCATACAAGATGCCACATCTGGTGTTTCATGCTTCCGCGGGAGATAAAATCATATTTGTAGTCGGCTATGGAAATAAGCGCAAGTGGAAGGATGCTTTGGGTGGTCAGTACGGATGCCTGTACATTGACGAGATTAATACGGCGGACATTGATTTTGTCCGGGAAGCGGCTATGCGGTGCGACTACCTTCTGGCTACGTTGAATCCGGATGATCCTGGACTGGATGTGTATAAAGAATATATTAACTGTTCCCGGCCCCTTTCTGAATGGAAGGATGAGACGCCGCAGGAGATCAGGAACGAGCTGAAAGAGGAACCAAAGCCCGGTTGGGTACATTGGTTCTTTTCTTTTGTACATAATTTGGGACTGCCAGAAGAGAAGCTGGAGCAGATTATCCGGAATACTCCGAAGGGTACGAAGATCTGGAAAAACAAGATCGAAGGACTGCGCGGGAAAGCGACGGGACTGATCTTCCCTAATTTTGACCGGAAGAAGCATGTGCTCACAGCTACCTGGGTGAGACAGGAGCTTAAAGCAGGCGGATTGAAATTTAAAAAGTTTACAGCTGGTCTCGATACTTCTTACTCATCAAAATCTCCAGATACGATCGCAATGCTGTTTCAGGGGATCACGGATGACAGGCGTCTGATCACACTGGCAGAGAAAGTCTACAGTAACAAAGATTTGCAGGAACCGCTTGCGCCGTCAGATACAGTGGTTCGTTTTGTGGAATTCCTGGAGCAGTGCAGAGAGGACTGGGGCTTCGCCCGTGATGTCTATGTGGATTCTGCGGATCAGGCGACACTGACAGAACTCAGGAAATACAAACGCTTACATGGATGCATGTATAACTTTTGGGATGCCTACAAGAAGCTGGAGATTCTGGATCGTATCAAACTGCAACTGGGATGGATCCAGCAGGGATGTTATCTGGTGATGGATGCCTGTACAGAACATTTGTCTGAGCTGGATAAATACAGTTGGGACGAAGAAAAGGACAAACCAGAAGACAGAAACGATCACACGATTAATGCCAACCAGTATGCATGGATTCCATACAAAAACCTGATTGGATTTGAGGAGGATGAGAAGAAATGAGGTGGCTGGATAAAATGAGTGAAAACATCAGGCGGGGACTCCGTAGCTGGCTGAACATTCAGCCGGCGGGACCGGTAGCCGTGCAAATCCAGGAGATTATGGACTTTGAGTTGTCTGCAATCCGTAACCGGATCTGGTACCGTGGCGACGGGAACGAACTGGAGCAGCTATATCAGCAGAGTCCGGAGATCGTGGACCGGTATAAATTTTGGGCGAGCAGATGCACACAAGGCATGGAGATGCGGAAGATCCATACCGGACTTCCGGGATTGATGGTTCGGATTCTGTCAGCGATCGTACTGGCAGATATGAATGACTTTGACTTCGCTGCGAACGACCAGCAGTACATCTGGGAGGAGATCGCAAAGGACAATAAATTTCAGAAAAAGCTGGAGAAGGCGCTGAAGGAAGTGCTCTATATCGGGGATGGGGCTTTCAAGATTACGATTGACACGGAGGTTAGCAAATATCCGATTATGGAATGGTATCCTGGAGACCGGATCGAATACGTCTGGCGAAGGGACCGGATCAAAGAGGTAATCTTCAAGACACCATATATGGCTCACGGACAAAAGTATGTTCTGAATGAGAGGTATGGTTATGGTTATATCATCAATGAACTGTATTCTGGCGAGAGGATGGTGGAAAAGAACACACTGCCGGAGCTGTCCAGGCTTGCAGATTATAATTTTGACAAATCGGTGATGCTGGCTGTGCCGCTTAAAATTTATGAATCGGGCAAGTATGAAGGCCGTGGCGGATCAATCTTTGATGGAAAACTGGATAGTTTTGACGCGTTTGATGAGGTCTGGTCTCAGTGGATGGATGCCAGCCGTGCAGGAAGAGCGCGAAGTTATATTCCAGAGTGTCTGGTGCCGCGGGATCCGGAGACAGGACAGATCATCCGGCCAAATCCTTTCGATAACCGGTATTTTGCCGCAGACAATGATATGTCAGAGAAATCGGAGAATAAGATTCAGACAGATCAGCCTGCAATCCCTCATGACAGTTATCTGGCAGCATACTGTACAGCTCTGGATTTATGCCTGCAGGGGATCATAAGTCCGAGTACCTTGGGTATTGATGTGAAGAAGCTGGATAACGCAGATGCGCAGCGCGAGAAAGAAAAGGCGACACTATACACTCGAAATGCGATTGTGGAAGCTCTGCAGGAGACATTGCCGGAGCTGGTTGCTTCGGCAGTCAATGCCTATAACATCTTGCTGCACAGACCGATCGAAGAGGTAAATGTAGACATTCCGTTCGGAGAATATGCCAATCCGTCTTTTGAAAGCCAGGTGGAGACCGTGGTAAAGGGGAAACAGGGCGGGATCATGAGCATTGAGGCGTCCATAGATGAGCTGTACGGAGACAGCAAAGATGAGCAGTGGAAGCAGGAAGAAATTGCCCGGTTGAAGGCTGAGCAGGGGATTGCAGAGCTGGAAGAGCCAGGAGTTAATCTGGAAGCAGGTGATTTCCAGGCAGATACAACAAATGAGAGTACTCTGCTGAATGGGGCGCAGATTGGATCACTAATGAATGTGATCCGTATGGTAAGAGAAGGGAGCATTACTCGTAATGAAGCGATCTCGATTATAACAACAACGTTAGGGGTATCTCGTGAAAATGCTGAGCTCTTTATAGAGGATAGGGTAAAAAATGAAGGTAAAGGTAGCAAACAGAATTTACAGAATGAATCAGGACGAGTACCAGGGGCTGCTGCAGATAGCCAGTGAGCAGGTTCCATTCGGCATCTATGCAGTGGAGAAAAAAGGTTACGCGGAGCTTCGCTGTGATCTCTGCAACAGCATAACGCAGATGAAGGAACTGACGCGCCATTTCAAGGCCAACGGATTTAAGGTTCTGGCGAACAATGGAAGGTGAGCTCGATGAACGAATACGATCTTGCGGAGGCGTTTCGGAAAATCGAACAGGAACTGATGGAGTCCATGATCCGGAATATGGCCCGTCATCGTGTTGAGGAGATCGGTGAGGGCTATGAGTGGAGCATGTGGCAGGCGGAGATGTTAAAGTCTTTGGAAAAGTATAAGAGAGCAAACCGCCGGAAGTATGGAAAGCCGTTTAAAAGCATTAACAGCCAGATCACAGCTCTGCTCCGGGAAGCAAGGGCAGAAGGATGCATGCATCAGGAGATTGCTATTCTCCGTGCGATTGAGCGTGGGTGGCGGTACCCTTGGATACCGGAACGGATCCAGCAGATGATGGAGGCAGTCGAGGGTGCAGATCTTGTGCAGAAGATTCCAAGGTTAATTGAGATGCTCAAGGAGAGCAGGGGTGGGGGTTTTACAGGTGAGTTTTTTGGATTAAATGACCAGAAACTAGAGGCATTGATTAAGGCAACCAAACAGGACATGGAGCGGGCAGAGACGGCGATCTTGCGAAAAGCCAATGATGATTATCGGAAAGCGATCTTTAATGCCCAGGTTTATGCGAACACCGGAGCCGGAACCTATGAACAGGCAGTGGACATGGCCACAAAGGACATGCTGTATCGAGGGTTAAACTGTGTGGAATATGCCAATGGAGCGCGGCATACCTTGGCAGATTATGCAGACATGGCAATTCGAACAGCCAGTAAGAGAGCCTATCTGCAGGGCGAAGGGGAGATACGCAAAGAGTGGGGTATTCATACGGTCATCATGAACAAGCGCGGAAATCCGTGTCCGAAATGTCTTCCATTCTGCGGAAAGGTTCTGATTGATGATGTATGGTCTGGCGGAAGTGCGGATGAAGGCCCCTGGCCGCTCATGAGCAGAGCGGTCGAAGCAGGCTTGTACCATCCACGGTGCCGTGACAGTCATACCACCTATTTTCCGGGGATCACTACGGCGGACGGTTCCTGGACGGAGGAAGAGCTGAGGGAGATTGGTCTGAGCAACAAGCGGGAAGCCCGACAGCAGTATGCAGAGCGGCAGGCAGAGAAATATGGACGGCTTGCAAGGTATTCTCTGGACCTGGAGAACCAGGAGAGCTATCAAAAGAAAGCGGACAAGTGGGAAAAGGCAAAAAAATCTCTTCTGGATTGGATTGGTATTGGAAAAATATTAAGAGACAGGAGTAAGGATGCGAGAGTCTTAGCGAAGGACTTCTATCACAATCTGCTTAACGTGAACGATGACGATATGTATCAGTTGCTCCGACAGTCTTATAAGCGGGTGCAGTTCAAACCTTCCCGGCGGCATAGATCTTATTTTAACAGGAAAGATAAGACTATATATCTGGCGAGGAACGCGAGTCATGAGACTATAGCGCACGAGCTGTTTCACGAGATTGACCGAACATATGGGATAACGGAAAGCGGAATGCTGGAAAAGGAAATATTTATGGATTATGCGCGTCTGCAAAGGATAAACAGTAGAAAATCCCTTGAGGATGTGCTATACTTGAAATATCCGGAGATGTTTGAAAAATCTGCGGAGGAACTGGTCGTAAAACCGGAATATCGGGGAATATCAGACATTATTCATGGGATGACAGGGGGACAAGTTAATTTGGGATACCATCATGCCGTGGACTATTGGGAAAGACCCGGAAGTCTGCAGAGGGAAACATGGGCTCAGTATGGGCGGATGTACTATTCTGAAAATAAAGAGGTTTTGGCAGTTTTAAAAGATATTTTTCCGGAGACAACAAAAGAATTTGAACGTATTATTAAGGCGGTGACAAAATAAGTGTGGTATGGAAAAAATACTGAAGAATTGGAACAGCTAAATAAAGAATATCGTGCTATGTTTGGAGGCTATCCATGGGGATACATGGAACTGGAATACGGAGATGAAGATTACGAGGAGTACGTACATGATATTAGAGAGGCGCTGAAACAAGGGAAAGAGCTGCCGGAAGTTGCGAGATAATGCGATTATTAGAACCACTGGTCAGAACGATCAGTGGTCTTTTTATGCTCCAAACACGATAAGAGCCTAAAAGATGCGTGGCCAGAGACACTGAAGACAATGGATGAAAAAACAGGGTGACACCCTCAAAATGGAAAGGAGAAGAAATGATGAAAGACAGATTATTCAGGATCAGGACACTTCTGATGGCCCCGGAGGGCGCAGGAGGCGGAGCTGGGACACCAGGAGCTGCCAGTGCGCCTGCTTCCAGCAGCACCGGATCGCCTGCAGGAACAGGATCGGAAGCTTCACCGGGTATTGATTATGCGAAGATTCAGCAGATGCTGGACGGGACTCTGGCGGCGAAAGAGGATACGGCATTGAAGGCATATTTCAAACAGCAGGGACTCAGCCAGCAGGAGGCAGAGCAGGCAATGGCTGCTTTCAAAGCGGAAAAGGCAAAGAATCAGCCGGATGTGAATGCTATGCAAACGCAGCTTTCTCAGGCTCAGGCGGCGGCGCTTCAAGCGCAGGTTGAGAGTGCTGCAACCATGACAGCAGTCAGTATCGGCATCGACGCAAAGACGATCCCATATGTGCTGAAGCTGGCTGATCTGAGCGGTGCAGCGGGGCAGGATGGGAAGATCAACGAGGAGGCAGTGAAAAATGCGCTGAATAAGGTACTGGAAGACGTTCCCGCTCTGAAACCACAGGCAGCAGGAACCGCGGGTTTTGTCCAGGTGGGGGCCGCAGGAGGCGGTTCCGGTCAGCAGACAAACAATTCAGAGGACGCATTAAAAAAGGCGTTTGGTTTATAAAGAAAGGAGGCCATGACAATGGCAGTATATGATTATGCAACTACGTTTACAGATCTTCTGCAGAAGAAATATGCCAAAGAGCTATGTTCAGACGCGTTGACGCACAGCAACCAGCAAGTGAAGTTTATCAATGCACAGACAATCAAGCTTCCGCGTATGACGGTATCCGGTTACAAAGACCATACCAGAACGCCTGGCTTTAACATGGGAACGTTGAGCAACGACTGGGAGGCAAAGAAGCTGGAACATGACCGTGATGTGGAATTCTGGGTGGATCCCATGGACATGGATGAGACGAATCTCACGCTGTCTGTGGCCAATATTCAGAATACGTTTGAGACAGAGCAGGCGATTCCGGAAAAGGATTCTTACCGGTATTCCAAACTGCATGCAGAGTTGACAGCGTACTCCGGTAGGATTGATTCCACGGTGATCGATGCGGCAGTCTTTTTGGATACGTTCGACAGCGAGATGGCGATCATGGACGAGGCGGGAGTGCCGGAGGAAGGAAGATTGCTTTATGTGACACCTACGATGAGAAAGATCCTCAAGGAGGCGGAAGGTATCCAGCGGATCATGACTGTGAACACCCCGTCTACGATCAATCGTAAGGTACATAGTCTGGATGACGTAACGATCAAGATGGTTCCTGCGGCAAGAATGAAGACAAAGTATGACTTTACAGATGGTTGTGTGGCTGCTGCGGATGCGAAGCAGATCAACTGGATCCTGATCCACCCTTCCTGCGTGGTATGCCGCGACAAGTACAGCTATATCAAGCTGTTTACGCCGGGGACAGACAGCCGGACAGCAGATGGGTATCTGTACCAGAACCGTTGTTATGGGGATCTGTTCCTTCTGGAGAAGAAAGTTGAGGGTTGTTCCATGAATGTGAAAGGAGACTGACATGAAAGCGGTAAAGGGAAATAAGCAGTATACCATTGAGGAGAGCCAGAAAAAAGCTTATGTAGATGCAGGATTTGATATCTACGAAGAGACTGGTGAGCAAATCGCCTGGGGCCGTGGGCGCGCCGTGCCCTATGATGACCACATGAAAGCAGTTCATGAGATTGAGAAGCTGCAGAAGCTGTCGGCAGAATGTTATGCTGAGAATGAGACATTGAAAAAGGAGGCCGAAGATCTGAGGGCAGAAAATGCAGCTCTGAAGGCAGGCAAGGTCTCAGATCTGAGGTCAGACAAGAAGCCGGCAGAAAAGAAAGAGAGTATATGATATGGACTGGGTACCATATGCAGATGCGGCATATTATCTTCAGGAGTATGGAGGTGGTCTGATCCCGGAGGAAGAGCTGGAGAAGAGGCTGCGGATAGCATCGCATCATGTTGATTCCCTGACTTACAATCGGATCGTAAGTCAGGGTTTTTCTATGCTGTCAAAGTTTCAGCAGGAGACGATCCGAGAGGTGGTCTGTCAGCAGGCGGATTTTGAGTATGAAAATGCAGATGAGATCAGCACGATCCTGCAGAGTTACAGTATCAACGGAGTGTCTGCCCAGTTTGGAAGTTCCTGGAATGTATTTATGGAGAAAGGTGTAGCTATGAAGCGGGATACTTATACGATATTGGTTCAGACGGGTCTGTGCTGTCGTTTGGCGAGGTGAGGGTATGAAATATCCGTGTCTGGTACCTAGGCGTCTCTGCAAAACACCGGTCCATGTGCATCTGGAATCGGAGGAGCTGAGCAATATGGGGGTACCGCTGCATGTGGTGGACCTGGATCTGCTCTGTAATTTTCAGGACAGGGCAAGGACGATCCTGACTGCGGAGAAGAAACTGGTACAGTTGACCGGCACCGCATTGTTCCCTGGAGATATTGCCCCGGAAATGCCGACGCTGAGCGGCGGGACCATAACGGTATATGGAGAAGAGCGCCGGATCGAGCAGGGAAGCAAGAATCGGAATCCGGATGGAACTGTCAATTACAGCAGCCTGGAGGTGGTATGAGTGCAGGTGAGATCAAGGATCCGGCTGAACCTTCCCAGGATCAGGGAGCTGACCGATGCAGCAGTCGTGGCATTGGAGAAGACAGCGGAAGCGGTTCACACAGAAATTGTACAGGCTCAGGTAATGCCTTTTGAAACAGGAAACATGCAGAATGAGAGTACTTTTCTGGATCGCAGCCAGTCGGATAAAGGACTTGTGAAGCTGGTCACGTCTACACCGTATGTTAGACGACTATATTATCATCCGGAATACCATTTTCAGACTACCGAGAATCCAAGTGCAAAAGGAAAGTGGCTGGAGGATTGGGAGCCTGGAGGAAGTAAAGAAGATTTTGCAGCAGAAGCCTTTAAAGAATTATACCGAAGGGAGGCAGATGTCTGATGCTTACACTGAAGGACGTCCGGCAGTATGTCTCAGAGCTTGGGATCGCGGAAGATGCATATGTCTATATTGGGAAGCTGGACAATAAAAAATCGAAGTCGATCGGGATCTATAACCGGAAGGCAGACGGACCCGCTCAGGTTGCTCTGGGCGGGCTTTCCTGTACCAGCTATGGGGTGAAAAGGATCTCTCTTCTGGTGCACTGGAACAGGGATGTGTCAGAGTCCGAAGAAGCGGCACAGAAACTGTATCGGAGGATGCTCCGAGAAGCGGATCTGACAGTGGGAGATACAAAGATCCGTTTCCTGGTCCTGCAGGTGCCGGATCCTATAGATGTGGGTACGGATGATACAGGTATCTATGAGTATGTGATCTGGGTGGATTTTGTTTATCAGAGAGAGGAGGACGAAATATGAAAGGAAAAGTATTTCCGGTACACAACAATAAATTTAAGTTCGGGATTAACGGACCAGACAGTACAGACGAGCAGATGGTAATGCCGTCGGATCTGGAAAATTTTGCTCCGTCTATTGATGGGACGACAGAAGAGTGGTATGCCATGGACGCCGAGGGATGGGCCAAATCTTCGATGACCGGAAAAAAACTGAGCTTTGCCTTTAAAGGCAAACGTTCTGTAGGAGATCCTGGAAATGATTATATCGCAGGGCTTGCCTGGAAGTTTGGGCAGAATGTTATGACAAAGTTCGAATGGACCATGGTGTCGGGGGCAAAGCTTTCGTGCGATGTGGTGGTCAACGTAACGACACCAGGCGGCGGCGATACGACGAATATTGACGGCCTGGAATTTGAAGTGACCTGTTATGGAAAGCCGGATTTTACTCCGGCTCCGGAAAATGTGAATGAGGGGGCATAGAAGATGGCAAAGACAGTTGATATTACAGAGAAACTCGATTTCGATGATAATCCGTGTCTGATCATCAAAGGGAGACAGATCGAGGTGAACTCGGATGCGCCGACCATTTTGAGGGTGATGGGGTTGATGTCCAAAGAGGAACCTGGAGTAAAAGAGATCAAAGAGGCTTATGATCTGATGTTCCCGGAAAACTCAAAACAGACGATCGAGAAGCTGAAACTTAAATTTAGAGATTTTGTTACGGTGGTGCAGTCTGCAATCAGCCTGATTACGGGGGATGATACGCCGGGAGAGCAGTGACCCGTACTATGACATGCTGGAAGACTGGGATCTTCTGGTCTCCAGCTTTTTGTCGCAGTACGGGATGCGGATACAGACAAAGGAATTTGAGAAAGTGTCCTGGGATGAGTTTCGTACACTGCTTTCAGGAATTGCTCCGGATACGGTTCTGGGACGTGTGGTGTCTATTCGGGCAGAATCAGATCCGGAGGTGATCAAACACTTCACATCAGATCAGATGCGGATTCATCGGGCATGGAAAGATCGGGAAGCAGGCAGAGCCCAGAAGATGACAGATGAAGATTTTTGCAAAGGGATGAATGACCTGGAACGGATGTTTGCAGCTATGTGCGGATAGGAGGGGACAGTTATGGGAAGCAGTGCCGGTCGGATTGACCTGGATCTGGAACTCAATCAAAGAGGATTCAAACGGCAGTTAAATGGAATCCTGGGGACTGCCAAGAAGGCCGGTCTGGCTCTGGCAGCTGCCTTTTCAGTCAAAAAACTGATCGATTTCGGTGCCAGCTGTGTGAAGCTGGGATCGGATCTGGATGAAGTTCAGAATGTAGTGGATGTCACATTTTCGAGAATGTCGGCCCAAGTTGATGAATTTGCCCAAAATGCGATCACCAGCTTTGGGCTTTCTGAGACTATGGCCAAACAATTCACAGGTACTTTTGGCGCTATGGCCAAAGCATTTGGTTTTGGTGAGCGGAATGCTTATGAGATGTCTACGACTCTGACCGGACTTGCAGGAGACGTGGCTTCTTTCTACAACTTGTCTCAGGAGGAGTCCTACACAAAACTGAAATCCGTATTCACTGGAGAAACAGAATCATTGAAGGACCTTGGTGTGGTCATGACTCAGAGTGCTCTGGATGCCTATGCATTGGCCAATGGATATGGCAAAACCACGAGTGCTATGAGTGAAATGGAAAAGGTATCCCTGCGGTATCAGTTTGTACAAGAGCAGCTATCACTGGCATCCGGAGATTTTATTCGGACCAGTGATGGATGGGCAAACCAGGTCCGCGTCCTGAAATTGCAATTTGACAGTTTGAAGGCGACGATCGGCCAGGGGCTGATCAATGTACTGACACCAGTGATCAAGGTCATCAATACGATCATAGGGAAGCTCATGGGTCTGGCCAATGCTTTTAAGGCATTCACGGAGATGGTGACTGGTAAGCGGTCCGGAGGCGGGACTGCATCTGCGTCAGCAGGCATGTCAGATGTGGCGGATGCTGCTGACGCTGCAGGGGATGCGGTCAGCGGTACCGGCAATGCGGCCAAGAAGGCGGCGAAGGAGCTGAAGGGTGTCACTACTGGCATCGATGAGTTAAACATCATCCAAGCTCCGGACGCTTCTGGTACAGGCGCTGGTGCTGGAGGATATGATGCAGATACCTTTAATATGGGAGAAGCAGATACCTCCGTACTGGATGAGATGGAGAACAAATATCCGAAACTGATCGATCGGTTTCGGGAATTGGCTGGACTGGTGAAACAAGGCTTTTGGGATGGTTTTGGGGATACTTCTGTATTTGACAGCATCCGGAATCATATCACTGGCATCCGGGCAAGTCTTAAGGATATTTTTACTGATCGGGAGGTTGTGGCGGCTGCGAACCGTTTTGCGGATACGTCCTTCTATAATTTTGGGAAGATAATCGGTGCTGGCGTCAGTATCGGTGCCAGCATCGCAGATAATCTGCTGGGCGGGCTGGACCGCTGTCTGGAGCAGAACCGCGAGAGGATCAAAAACTATCTGGTTTCCATGTTCAATATCAGAACCAGGAGAGCAGAGATTTATGGCAATTTCGCAGCGGCATTTGCGGAAATTATCTCTGTTTTGCGGGGAGATGCTGCAAAACAGATTTCTGCTGATCTCATGACCATATTTATAGATGTGTTCATGGGTCTGACAGAACTGGCGGGGAACCTGGGAGCGGATATCCTGGACCTGCTGACTGCGCCGTTTATTGAGAACAAGGACCGTTTGAAGGAAGCTCTTGACGGCTTGCTGGAGGTCATCCAGGAAGTGACAGGTACGATATCTAATACAGTGTCAGATACCGTGGACGGGCTTCTGGCGCTTTATGGGGACCATATTCATCCATTGTTTGAATCGTTGAAGACTGGATTTATAGAGATCACAGATGTTGTTCTGAAAGCCTTTCAAGAATATATTCTCCCAACATTACAAGATGTAGCTCAAAAATTTCGTGAATTTGATTCTGCGGTACTTCGCCCATTAATTGACCGGTTTCTGGAATTTTCCGGAAAAGTATTTGATGCGCTCAATGATTTGTGGGAGGCACTGCTTAAGCCACTGATTATATGGCTGGTGACCAATGTGGCACCGGTGATAAGCTCCATAGGCAGTGCGATCATGGATACTCTTTTTGTGATAGCGTCTTCTCTGACAGATGTGACCAATGGGATTATAACCACATTAAGTGGCATGATTGATTTCATTGCAGGGATATTTACGGGTAACTGGAGGTTGGCATGGGAAGGGATCAAAACGATCTTTCATGGAATTTGGGAAACGATCAAAGCAATCGCGTCCGGAGCTGTGAATACAATCGCGAGTGTTGTGCAGACGGCATGGACTTATATATCCAGTATAACAGAATTTATCTGGAATGGGATTAAGACTCTGATCGGAAATATTTTGAACGCGATTTTGTCAGCGATATCATCTATACTGAATAATATCATGATTGAGATCGATGCGATTCTGGGAAAGATCAAAGCGAACTGGGAATCTATCTGGACAGCTATGAAGGAAAAGACCATAGAGATCTTTCACGGCATCTGGGATGGGATCAAAGGTGTCATCAATACGATCATAAGCGGGATAGAAAAGATGGCGAACAGTGTGATCCAAGGGATTAATTCGATGATCAAAGCACTGAACAGGCTGGAGTTTGATGTACCTGACTGGGTACCGGAAATTGGTGGAAAGAGCTTTGGATTCCATTTAGCAACGGTACCACAGGTTTCCATACCTAGACTTGCGCAGGGCGGATATGTACGCGCGAATACGCCACAGTTAGCTATGATTGGTGACAACCGGAGTTATGGGGAAATTGTGGCGCCAGAGGATAAAATGCAGGAGATGGTAGATCGAGCGGTCCGGCTCGTATCGAGAAGTGATCATATAAACGATCAATATCTGTCTGCAATGGTAGAACTGTTGAGAAGGATCATCGAACTGATCGAGAATCTGGATCTGTCTGTGCGTATTGATGTACGGGATATCCGGGACCGGCTGAACGAACTGGACAGCAGAAGCGGTTATCGGCTCAGACAAGTATAGAGGTGATTTTATGGCAATATTTATTAATGGTCACAAGTATCCGGACTATGATATCGGGCCGGGGCTTGTGATTGCCACAAATGTATCTGACGGAAAAAATGCATATGGAGAATTTATCGGACAGCGGGTGGGCCGGGATCAGGACAAGGTGGATAATCTGCGTTGGTCCTTTCTGGATGCTGCGACATGGGGAAATATCCTGAAAGAATTTGATGAGTTTGTTGTGACGGTAAAATTTCCAGACATGAAAAACGGTGGATGGAAGACGGAACGAATGTATCCGGGGAATCGGACGGCAGAGATCGCAGCCGAAGACCCTGAGACGGGTCTGCCGACTTGGTACAAGAACTGCAGAGTAAATCTGATCGATTGTGGGGAGATGTAAGTAAATGCAGGCTGTGAGCGGACAGTATAAAGAGATGATGAAACGCAAGTGGATCAACCGATTGTGCCACATGCGTGTGTCGATCGGGATGATCAATCAGGAGGCCCAGGCATCTGCTCAGGTTCCGGATCAGGAGAACTATGAATACTATTCAGATTTCTATAAACCATTAAACAATTATGCGGTAAAGGAAAATGAATTGTATGCAGCATGTGATGAGAGTTATACGAGAATTGATGAAGGTATGTTCTTTCTCCCAAGAGAGAAGAATATGGCGGTACTCAATCAAGGGATCATCACAGAGCAGATCAAAGGATCGATTCGGTTCACATTTCCAATCCCCCAGGACATCAAAGGATTGACGATTGAATTTGGTCATGCCTGGCCGGTCAATTTTGTGATCCGCTCGGATCATCAGGAAGTGCAGATTGTTGGTAATAATGCTGGATATTTTACAACCGATGAGGTTTTTGAGGAAAGCACTTATCTGGAGATTCAACCATCTTTGATGAGGTATGGCAGCAATCGGCTCCGGATTCATCAGATCACAATGGGAATTGGAATCTATTTTTCAGGGCATGAGATCAAATCGGCAACCCAGCAAGAGTATGTCAGCCCAATCAATGAAGAGCTTCCGACGATGGATTTTTCCCTGACTGTTGAAAATCGTTCTCGAAGATTTGACATCGAGAATGTATCCAGTTCAGTGAATTTTCTGGAAGCAGGACAGATCATAAATGTGCAATACGGTCAGGAGCTTGATGATGGAATGATCGAATGGATTCCTAAGACAGCATTGCTTCTGAAAGACTGGAAAGTAAATGATGTGGAAATGTCCTTTTCTGCTTCTGATCGGTTTATCGATCTGAATGAAAATTATTACAGAGGAGTCTATCATCCAGAAGGGATCAGTCTGTATGAATTGGCGGTGGATGTTCTGGAGGATGCAAGGATTGATTTTCGGGAAGTGTGGCTAGATCCATACCTGCGTGATGTACTGATCAATAATCCGATGCCAGTGGTGACTCATAAAGAAGCATTGCAGTTGATCGCTAATGCCGGCAGATGTGTGCTGGCGCATGGACGCAGCTGCAATATTTATATGAGGTCCTCATTTACTCAGGAATTGATAGCCGGATCGGATCATGTGGCATATTACAGCAATCCGGGAACCATCTTAAATGGAAAAGAGAAAATAGTATATGCGTCAACATTTTTGAATTATACCAGGGTGGACAGCGGTGTCTGCTTTTTGCCGCGCGAAGGAACCGCAGGGGCGATTCAGGACGCAGGCTATGTGTCGGAACAGATGGCGGATGATCAGGGAAAGTTCAGTCAAAATCCGTCGGTCACTATTTGCGCAGAGGCAGCCTACAAGTGTTTTGGCCTGACGATTAACTTTGGAGAAAATTTTCCAAAAGAGCTGCGGATATCAGTTTTTTATGAGAGTGTTTGCGTGGAGAATTATCCAGTGTCCGATGTGAGCAGGAGTACTGTGATCGCTCATGAATTTCCTGAATGGGATGTGATGAAGATTGAAGTGTGCAGAGGGGCCGTCAGCAGCGGAGTTGTGCTGCATAACATCTTATTTGGAGAGAGTACTGATTATGTTCTGGAATATGGGTCTGAATTGAAAAAAGCGCCGACGGGAAAGCAACTGCAAAAGGTGAAAGAAATACAAGTCGTGCGAACACTGTATAGTCAGAGCCAGGCAGCAGATGTGGAACTGGCAAGAGAAAAGATTTCCATTTCAGCAGCAGATAATCGTTACACATTGTATTTCCGAAATCCTTCCTATGGGCTTTCTTGTACTGTTATAGGGGCCATGGGAAGCGCCAGGATTTTAGAAAGCAGCAGCTATTATGCGACGATAGAGCTATCCGGAATCAGAGAGGGGATAGAGATCGAGGTGGCGGTCTATGGAAGGGAATATGTGCCTTCTTACGCCCTGGTGTCGAGACAGCTGCATAATTCAGGCGTGCAGGAGGTGTGGGACAATCCTCTGATATCCGATCTGCAGCATGCCGTGAAACTTGCAGACTGGATTGGTGATTATCTGAAGACAGGCAAAGAATATGAGATATCCTATCGCGGTGATGCCCGCGTAGACGGAAATGATCTGATGATATTGGAGAATCAGCGTTTGGAAAATATGAAGATCCGAGTGTATAAACACGTGCTTGAGTATAACGGAACTCTTTCAGGGAGAATCTTGGCAAGGAGGGTTGAGTGATGTGGCAGCAACCAAAAACCGACTGGAAAAGTGGAGACGCATTTAATGTATCTGATTATAATCGGATCAAAGGCAATATGGAAGAACTAAGGGGCCTGGCACTGCAGATATGGCTGGATATACCTTTTGAAGACATGGGTCCAGATAAAACCTATCAGGACATATCATTTTATGCAGATGAGATTAACCGGATCGAAAATAATCTGGAATCAATCTGCCAAAATACGTATCCATTCCCGGTAGGAGAAAAACAGATTTTTGAGGAGAACAAACCATTTATCGGATCTGCAGAATTGAACCGGCTGGAATCTGCAAGCCTGCTGATCTATGGATACGTGTGGGGAAGTATACAGGGACAGAAAACTTTGGAGTTTGAACTGGATGGAGGAGATTTTTAATGGCAGTAAAAGCAGATTATAAGAATGCAATATTTTCTGGAAGTCGGAGGTACCATATATCAGAGAATGAAGATGGAACTGTGAGCCTGACGGATGTGACACAATATATACAGAAAGGAGATAAATTTGGTGCCAAAGATGTTAATGGTATAGGGGATGCGATCAATGGACTGGCAGATTCCCTCAGTGATGCTTTTTCGGAAGAGAAAAGTTATAAAGTTGGAGAATATGTGATCTATGATAATAAAATTTACAGGTTCACGGTTGCGAAGCAGGCGGGTCCTTGGGAGGCTGATAAGGTTGAATTTGCAAAAGTGGCGAAGGTAGTTGGTGAAATATATGGGAATATTATTGCGCTGCAAAATTTGATGCAGTCTTTTAATGCAGCCAAGAGTAAAATCATCAGCAGTGCTCTTGGCATTGTGTTAGGGATGACAGCTAACACTTCCTTGGCTGATATTGCTACAAAAATCGCATCTATCGTTAATCGCGGTACTCTGAATTGGTCTGGTAATAACACGACATTTGCGGTACCAGCCGGATACTATCCTGGCGGAACTTTGGACAGCAGGCCATCTTATAATAGTGGTTACAATGCTGGTGTGACGGCGGCGGACAATCGGGCAAACGTGAATTCTGCCAATTATAAGGCAGGATACAATGCAGGCGTGGCTGCTGGAAAAATCAGTTATTCCATAGTTCCATACTCAAAGGAAACTTCAGGCACCCTTGTTAATAGTTACAGCCTGACCGTTCCGTCTGGAAAGACCAGAGCTATTGTTATTGCTTCTGCGCATATTGTTAATCATAATTTGAATAATGGCATAAGCTGTACTGGAGGTTCAACAATTACAGAAAAAATCATTTGCAAAAAGGATGGTTCATATGACTACTGCTCATATTATCGGGAATGCACTGTCAGCCCAGGTAATGTACTGACTATAACTGCGAGCAATACCGGATCAACACATGCAATTTATTCTTCTGGATGTGTTGTTTTCATCTAATCTATATGAATTAGTTCGAAAATACACCATATCCGCCATATGTTGAATGTCCGCTACCTGTTCGCTGGAAGTCAAATAATATACTGTCATTTGGATTTAATTTTATAAACCACATAGCATTGTTTTGCCCTCTGGGTATATAGCCAGCCGAAAGATTAACCGCAATGCCATTTTTTGTAACGGTAGGCGTACTGTTGCTTGTTCCAACAGCCCAAATGACAATAACACAATGCGTATTTGCAGTATAGGTTAATTGATGACTGCTGACATCGTCATGCCACATTGTTCCCGAAGATATCAAGTTAAAAGATGCGTTTTTTCCAGCAACCACACCTGCATTATACCCAGTTTTGTAATTAACCGAGTTTACATTGGCTCTGTTGTCAGCGGCAGTTACACCAGCATTGTAGCCACTATTATAAGACGGCCTGCTGTCCAAAGTACCACCAGGATAATATCCCGCCGGTACCGCAAATGTGGTATTACTGCCAGACCAGTTCAGGACGCCGCGGTTGGCAATACTTTTGATCTTAGCAACAATCTGCGCCCAAGTATTCGATGCTGCAAGGCCAAGAGCTGCACCAAGCCCGCTGGCCGCAATCTCGGACTTGGTGTTCTCAAAAGACGTTATCTTCTGCGACAGCGCAGTAATATTCCCATATTATTAACACATAAAGGCTGTTCATATGCCTCCGAAGCTCTTCGGTGGCATATGAATGGCTTTTATTTATGCCAAAGGAAAGGAGGAATCCAGAATGGGTGTAAGAGGACATCCGCTAAAAAGCCACACAAGAGAAGGAGGATGGAGGTGAAAACGATTGTATGTGGATACGCACATCATCATTGCGGCCGCAAGCCTGTTTTCGGCGCTTGTGGTCATTTTTTCTGCTGTTTTTGCAGTATATCGCTGGTACCTCAGGCAAAATCAGCAGGATAAGGAAATCGCAAATATGAAGGCGGAGCAATGCCTGCTTACATATGGGATACTGGCTTGCCTGAAAGGTCTGAAGGAACAGGGCTGCAATGGTCCGGTTACGGAGGCGATTGGAAAAATTGAGAAACATATCAACAAACAGGCTCATGACCAGGAAGATTAGGAGGAATTTATCATGATGAGTATGGAACTTTTGATGCAGTATTTGACATTTGCATTGATAGCAGTAGGTGCCTTGGCCTTTGTGGTGGCTGTGATCGTGCAGGTCATTAAGGAGCAGCCGTGGCTGCAAAAGATTCAGACCAGCGTAGTGGCGCTTGCAGTGTCGATGATTTTATGCCCGTTGGCCGTAGTCATCGTCTGCCAGTATTTTAGGATCGTGATCGTCTGGTATTATGTGTTTGCTTCCTTTATCGCTGCCTTTATTGTATATCTGGTGGCAACTGGAGGCTGGGAGAGAATCACCAGTATCTGGGAGCGGACAAAATACTGTAACAAATAATATAAATCAGGAGGGCGGGAAAGCGTCCTCTTTTATGCTGGCGCGCAGCCAGAGAAAGTGAGGAAAGTATGAAAATCATTTTAACAGTCGGACACAGTATTCTGAAAACGGGAAGCTGCACCAGTGCAGACGGTCGACCCTTCGGCGGCGTGCTGGAATATGCCTATAATAAGAATATTGTAAACCAGGCGGCGGAGTATCTGCGGAGTGCGGGACATACGGTGGATGTCCTGATCTGTCCGGAACTGAAATTCAGCACAAGCAAAGAGGAAAAATCCTATAAGCTGGCCCGTGTGAACAGCGGCGGCTATGATCTGGCAGTGGAACTGCACCTGAATGCATCTGCCCTGCACAATGCACGGGGTTGTGAGAGTCTGTATAAGACAGAAAAGGGAAAGAAGATCGCACAGCAGGTACAAAGCCGGCTGGCAGCCGTATTTCGGAACAGGGGCATACAGAAACGTGACAACCTGTACATGTTGAACAGTACGACGCCTACAACAGTCATGCTGGAGACGTTTTTCTGTGACAGTTCTGCAGACTGTGCACTGGCAGAAAAGAAAGATGTAGCGCTGCTGATCGCAGAAGGAATCCACGGAGGCACGATTATTTGTGAACCGCAGGAGGGAAGTGCTCCGGCGCCCTCAGGGATGCTGTATCGGGTGCAGACGGGCGCCTTCACGGTTTGGAAGAATGCTGAAAGAATGAAGACAGAATTGCAGAAGAAAGGGTTTAAGGATGCGTTTATCACGACTGTGGATCTGGGACAGCTTTTCTACCGTGTCCAGGTCGGGGCATTTAGTGTAAAAGCGAACGCGGAATCTATGCAGAAAAAACTGAAAAAAGCCGGCTTCGATGCCCTGATCCTGCAGGCATAAAAGAAAACCAATTCCTCTGAAAAACTCAAAATCTCTGTCTTGAAAGAGTGTATTTTTTCTCATAATCTACAGTAAACTCCGCATCATTTCCAGTAAAAGCCGCTGCCGTAGACCCGAAATCGATACTCTGGTCAATGGAGAGATCCGTTTCCGGATCGATATTATTTTTCTTTAGGATAAATTCAAAGACCATCTGGGGCATACCGCCTTTGCGGCCTCCAAGAACATAAGAACCTTTGATATCTTCCCATGTAAAGTTTTCCATCGGTTCTCTTGCCACCAGGAAATTACCGGCCCGCTGGGTAAGCTGGGCGAAATTAACGATATAGTCTTCCGGATTTTGATTGTAGATATAAATGGAAGACTCACTTCCCATAAATCCGATATCTGCTTCTCCGGATACAAGAGCTGTGGCTACTTTGTCAGCGCCAAAGCCTGTCACAAGTGTCAGATCGATGCCTTCTTCTGCAAAATATCCATTTTCGATTGCTACGTATTGTGGGGCGTAGAAGATAGAGTGTGCCACCTCATTCAATGTAACCGGTGTTAGATCTGCTGTCGGTTCCTGTCCGCTGCCGCAGCCGGCAGTGAGCGTGAGTGCGCCGGCTAAGAGCAGACTGATCCATTTTTTCATGATCTTATTACCTCCGCAAAATTTTATAGTGTAATATATGCGGTGAGCAAATGATTTGTCAATGCGCGGGTGTTCTGCTATAATAGCCGCAGTGTAAAATAGGAAAGGAAAACGAACATATATTTGGAAAACGAAGAGAGAAAAAGGCGGCAGTATATGACCATACAGGAAAAGTTCCGGTCATACGGGCCAGCATCTGTACTGGAGAGCAGGTTGCAGGCTTTAAAGACCGGGAGACAGGAAAATTTGATGATCTGATGCTGATTAGAAATGACCAAGATCTTCAGGCATTTTTGAAAGAATATGGAGTAGAGGAAAAGGAACTTCAGAAAGAATGGTAATCAGTCTTCGTCCTCCTTCTTTCGGAAAATTCGAAAAAGCCATAAATAAATATAAATCAGTACCGGGATGACTATCGTAGCCACAAGAGCGATCATCAGGAGTTCACCGGACTGTTCATTGTGAAATAAGGAAAGCACAAAGACGGCAAGATAGAGCAGTAAAATGAGGATGACGGTGAGCAGAGCAAGGATGCGTCTGAGCTTTTGATACATGGGCAGGCTCCTTTTTGCATGTTATAATTGTCTCTATTATAAAGGCGTCAGGAAGCATTTGTCAAACATTTGTTCATGTGCTATAATGACAGGAACGAGGGGGACTGTCCGTATTTGTAGGACAGATGTACTTTTAAGAGACGATAAGGAGAGACGGGATGAACGATCTGGAACTTTTAAATCATGAACAAAGGGAAGCGGTGCTGCACACGGAAGGTCCGCTTTTGATTCTGGCCGGTGCAGGATCGGGGAAGACGAGGGTGCTGACCTTTCGGATCGCCCATCTGATTGAGGAATGTGAGGTAAAGCCATGGAATATTCTGGCTATCACCTTTACCAATAAAGCGGCGCAGGAGATGCGGGAGCGTGTGGACAAGCTTGTGGGCGTCGGTGCTAAGAGAATCCATGTCAGTACCTTTCATTCGGCTTGTGTGCGTATTTTGCGCAGCCATATTGACCGGCTGGGATATGACAGAACATTTACCATCTATGACGCAGAGGACCAGAAGACGATTTTAAAAGGTGTGTGCGGCCGTCTCCAGATAGATACAAAGCTGTATAAAGAACGTGTTCTTTTAAATGCTGTTTCCCATGCGAAAGACGAATACATAACACCGGCGGAATTCTCCCTGGCGGCTAAAGGGGATTTCCGCCAGGAGAAGATTGCAGAAGTCTATGAAGAATACCAGAAAGAACTGAAGAAAAATAACGCGCTTGATTTTGATGATCTGATTATGAAAACGGTAGAACTGTTCCAGAGCTGCCCGGAAATCTTAGACAAGTACCAGGAGCTTTTCCGCTATATTCTGGTGGATGAATACCAGGACACCAATACGGCTCAGTTTAAATTGGTAAGCATTCTTGCAAATAGATACCAGAACCTCTGCGTGGTCGGGGATGACGATCAGTCTATCTATAAATTTCGCGGAGCCAATATCGAAAATATCCTGAATTTTGAGAAAGTATTTCCCAATACCAAAGTGATCCGTCTGGAGCAGAACTACCGTTCGACTCAGAATATTTTGGATGTAGCCAATGGGGTTATCCGGAATAATTATGGCAGGAAAGAAAAGGCGCTCTGGACGAAACGGGAGCAGGGAGAGGCAGTTGTCTTCCGGCATCTGCAAAGTGCTTATGAAGAGGCGGAATATGTTGTCAGGGATATATTGAAAAAGCAGCGTACAAAAAAGGCAGCATATCGGGACTTTGCCGTTCTTTATCGAACCAATTATCAGTCTCGTTCTTTTGAGGAAAAGTTTTTGATGGCCAATATTCCGTATAAGATCGTAGGCGGAGTGAACTTTTATTCCAGAAAAGAGATCAAAGATATTCTTGCCTATCTGAAAACCATTGACAATGGAAAAGATGATCTGGCAGTGCATCGGATCATTAACGTTCCCAAGCGGGGAATTGGTGCGGTAACCATCAATAAAGTACAGGAATATGCAAATGCTCTGGGCATCAGCTTTTTCCAGGCGCTGGAGGAAGTGGACAAAATACCGGGCATCGGGAAAGCTTTTTTGAAAATACAGCCGTTTGTTAATCTGATTCATGAATGGAGAATGCACCTGGCGGATCTGACGCTGGAGGAACTAATTAACGATGTTCTGGAGCGGACCGGTTATGCGAAAGAGCTAAAAGACGAGGGTACAGACGAAGCGCAGGCAAGGTTGGACAATATCGGCGAATTGATTAACAAGGCCGTTCTCTATGAAAAGGAAGCAGAAATTCCTGATTTGAGCGGATTTCTGGAAGAGGTCGCTCTGGTGGCAGATATCGACAGTGTGGAAGACAGTGACGACCGGGTGCTGCTGATGACGCTGCACAGTGCAAAAGGACTGGAATTTCCGTATGTATTTTTGACAGGCATGGAGGAAGGTGTATTTCCAAGCTATATGTCCATAGCGGCAGATGATCCCGTAGAGGAGATTGAGGAGGAACGGCGCCTTTGCTATGTGGGGATTACAAGAGCTATGGAGGAACTGACCATAACAGCAGTGAGAGTCCGCATGGTTCGGGGAGAAAATCATTACAATCAGATTTCCCGGTTTGTGCGGGAGATTCCAAAGGAACTGTTGGGGCAGGAGGTAACGGAAACATTTAAAAAGAATGTGCAGGAGCTGCCGCAGAATCAGACTTACGCCAGAGCCAGAGAGGCTTTTCGCACGAAAACCTTTGATCCGCAGCAATTTAAAGTAGTAAAAGCAGAGCGCTTAGATTACGGTGTGGGCGACAGGGTTTCCCATGTGAAATTCGGAGAGGGAACTGTGCTTGGAATTACGGACGGCGGCAAGGACTATGAAGTGAAGGTGGAATTTGACCGTGCAGGCGTGAAAAAGATGTTTGCTTCCTTTGCCAAATTGAAAAAAATAGAAAGTCTATAGTATTTTTCAGGAAAGTATGGTATACTACGCTTATGCAGAGCGTGCAGATGGCGAAAGACGGACAGGCTTCAGAACAGGAGCGCTTCCTGAAACAAAGAGCCATAGTTCGAACTGCGCTGCTGAAAAATAATATACAAGAAAAGAGGTATCCGCCATGAGCCGTGTAGAAGATTTTATCAATTCAGCGAAAACCAATGAAATGCTTGGGGAACTGCTGCACATTAAAAAAGAGGAAGAGAAAAAGCAGAATGCAGTGATGTGGATTTTGATCATCATTGGTGCTGTGATCGCGGTAGCGGGTATTGCATATGCCGTTTACCGTTTCTTCACTCCGGATTATTTAGAAGACTTTGATGAAGATTTTGATGACGATTTCGATGATGATTTCTTTGATGATGAGGATGTATCCGCAGAAGAGAAGACAGAGCAGACCGAAGAATAAGATATAGTGGGTTGATACAGGAGACAGCCTCCTGTTCCAAACGGCATGATCCGCATGGAACAGGGGGCTGTACTTATCATATGGAAAAACAGGATGCGGGAGGAAAAGATGAAAAAGGGACAGATTTACGAAGGAACCATTGAAAAGGTGCTGTTTCCCAATAAAGGCCAGATAGAGGCAGAGGGCAGGACGGTAACGGTGAAGAACGGACTGCCAGGGCAGACTGTGCGGTATCAGGTGACAAAAGTACGGAAGGGAAAAGCAGAAGGCAGGATTGTGGAAGTGGTGAAACGTGCGCCGTTAGAATGTGAACCGGCCTGCCGGCATTTTGCAGACTGCGGCGGATGTACATGGCAGAATCTGCCTTATGAAGAACAGCTTCGACTGAAAGAACAGCAGGTGAAAGCACTTTTAGATCAGGCGGTGTCAGGATATACCTATATTTTTGAGGGCATCAAAGAGAGTCCGAATCGATATGGATATCGGAACAAGATGGAATTTTCTTTTGGGGACGGTAGGAAAGACGGACCCTTAGAACTGGGTATGCACAAAAGAGGCAGCTTCTATGATATTGTGACGGTAGAGGACTGCCGGATTGCGGATGAGGACTTTGGGCGTATCTTAAAGGAAACGCTTTCGTATTTTCAAGAACAGAAAACATCATTTTACCACAAGATGCAGCATACAGGATATCTCAGACATCTGCTTGTGAGGAAAGCAGCAAAGACAGGAGAGATCCTTGCAGCTTTGGTAACAACAACTCAGGCAGAAGAAGGGGAGCAGGTACTTTTAGAGGGGTGGAAGAAGAGGATACAGGATCTTACTCTGGACGGAACGCTGACGGGACTTCTTCATATAAAAAATAACAGCCTGGCGGATGTGGTGCAAAATGATGGGACAGAGGTCCTTTTTGGCAGAAATTATTTTTATGAAGAGCTTTTGGGACTCCGCTTCCGGATCACTCCTTTTTCTTTCTTCCAGACCAATTCTCCAGGGGCAGAAGTGCTTTATGAAACGGTCCGGGCCTATATAGGAGATACGAAAGATCAGACAGTCTACGATCTGTACAGCGGAACAGGAACGATTGCACAAATTCTTTCTCCGGTGGCCGGGCGGGTAATCGGAGTGGAGATCGTTTCGGAGGCGGTGGAAGCAGCGCGGGAAAATGCAAAAGAAAACCAACTTTCAAACTGCGAATTTCTGGCCGGGGATGTGCTGAAAATGCTGGATGATATTCAAGAAAAGCCGGATGTAATTGTCCTAGATCCGCCTAGGGACGGCGTGCATCCGAAGGCACTGAAAAAAATTATAGATTTTGGAGTGGATCGGATCGTGTATATTTCCTGTAAACCGACCAGTCTTGCAAGGGATTTGGAGCTTCTGCAGGCCTGCGGATACCAGGTGGAGCGGGGGTGCTGTGTGGATATGTTTCCTTGGAGCGGGAATGTGGAAAGTATCGTGTTGCTTTCAAAACTTAAATCAAATAAGATGAAGCATATTAATGTGGAATTAGAGATGGATGAACTTGATTTGACGGCGGCGGAGAGTAAAGCAACCTATGAGGAAATCAAGGATTATGTTTTGAAGCAAAGCGGATTGAAAGTCAGCAATTTGTATATTGCACAGGTAAAATAGAAATGCGGTATTATTGAGAGGGTGAATTATAACCTGCCGAAATCGGAAAACTCCATACAGCCGAAATGTCCGCCAGAGAAAGAAGCTGCTATAAGGGAAGCGTTGGAACATTTTAAGATGATACAGTAAGGAAGGTGTAAACGAAAGATGGCAAATAATATTAATATGCGTCGAGTGCAGGTACGAATTCGGGAAATGTTTCAAGGTAAAATCGATATGGCAGATATTCCTAATGATACAAATGGACATTTTGAAACGAGAGCCTTAGCGGCATTTGCATTAATTATGACATCTGGCCTTGAAGTGTCGCAGGCGAGTGTTCATGTTACAGATGGTTACCATGATATGGGAATTGATGCGATATATTTGGATGAAACTCAGAAAAAATTATTTATTATTCAAAGTAAATGGCGATCAGACGGAGGTGGTTCCATTACTCAAGACGAAATGTCTAATTTTGTTCAAGGAATTCAGAGAGTATTGGAAGAGGATTTGGCAGGTTCAAATGCAAAAATAATGGCAAAGAGTATTGATATAGATGTGGCCTTAACGCAAATGGGGTATCAAATACATGCTATATTTATACATACAGGAAATCAAAATGCAAATGATTATATATTGCGCCCTATTTCGCAGCTAATGGGAAAAACAAATGATGAGATAAGTACGATTTTATTGTTTAACGAGATTAATTTTAAGGATATATATACTTTTTTGGCGAATGGGCAAGAGCAACTGGGAATTAATATTGATGATGTTATTTTATCCAATTGGGGAAAAGTGGATGTTCCTTTTGTTTCTTATTACGGAACTATTTCAGCAGCAACAGTAGGTGAATGGTATAAAAATTTTGGAAATGCTTTGTTCGCAAAAAACATTCGATTTTATAAGGGAAATACAGATGTAAATGAAGGTATGAAAAAAGTTCTTTTGCAAGAACCAGAAAAATTTTACTATTACAATAATGGGATTAAATTGTTATGTAAATCTATTAAGCGAAAAGCAAAGGATAGTACAACTAATGCAACGGGATTATTTGCTTTGGAGGGCGTATCTCTTGTTAATGGAGCGCAGACAACAGGTACGATAGGATCCTTGTTTTTGGATAATCCAGAACAAGTTTCAAAAGCGATAGTCATGATTCAAATAATTGATCTGAGTAGTGTTGATACAGAAACAACTACAAAAATTACAAGATTATCTAATACACAAAATAGAATTGAGAATAAAGATTTTGCAGCACTTGATCCTGAACAGGATAGATTACGGACAGAGTTGACGTTTGCTCATTACTCGTATCTCTATAAGAGTGGTGATAAAATTACAAATTTAGAGAAGCAAATTTCTTTTGATGAAGCAATTGTGGCGTTAGCATGTTTAAATGCAGATATATCGTATACTGTAATTGCTAAAGGCAATGTTGGGGCGTTATCTGAGGACATTACTAAAACACCATATAAGGCATTAATAAATCGATCGACAAATTCATATGAACTTTTAAACTCTGTTTTATATATGAGAGAAGCTGAGCAATGTTTGCAAGATAAGAAAGAGCATGTAAATAACAATAGGGAACGTCTGGTCTGCATTCATGCTAATAGGTTTATTTTACATTTTATTTTGAAGGATAAAGGACAAAATGAGAATTTCAATATGTCTGTTATAGATAAAGATAGTATCCGAAATAGCGTAATCTCTTTGGCTGATGTACTTGTAGATCAAACAACACAATTTATGGATGAACTTTTTCCAGAGTCCTACCCTGCCAATATTTTTAAAAATTCAACAAAGTGTAAGCAACTTGAAGAGAAGCTTAATACTGTCATCCATGATTAAAGAATAGGTAAAGGAGAGCGCTTATGGATAAACGAAAGCACATGGGAAAAGATAAAGAGGGAGTGATTTTTCCTGTTGCTCCAAATCTTTTTGAGATGAGTGATAGTTATTTGCAATTTATAGAAGAAATCAAGAAAGAGATTCAGAAGCAGAGAGTTTCCGTTGTAATGAATGCCAATGCAGGCATGATTTGCCTTTACTGGAATATTGGCAAGGCTATTTTGAAAAAACAAGAGGAAGAGGGATGGGGAGCAAAGGTTATTGACCGTATGTCAAAGGATCTGAAAATTGCTTTTCCAGAAATGTCCGGCTTTTCTCCACGTAATATTAAGTATATGCGAAAATTTGCCCAGTGTTGGGGGGATTATGAAATTGTGCAACGGGTCGTTGCACAAATACCATGGCGGACAAATATTACTTTGATGGATAAATTAAAAACACAGGAAGAACGCATATGGTATGCTGGTAAAATAATAGAAAATGGTTGGAGTAAAACGATACTTGAGTTACAGATACAAAGTAAATTAATGGAACGTACTGGAAAAACAGTCAACAATTTCCCTGTGGCACTGCCATCGATTGATTCTGATATGGCGAATCAGATATTTAAAGATCCTTATTTGTTTGACTTTTTGGGAACCGATATGCCAAGACGTGAGGTGGAAATAGAACAGAAACTAACAGAACATATTCAAAGTTTTCTATTAGAATTAGGACAGGGATTTGCATTTGTTGGGCGGCAGGTTCATTTAGAGGTTGGAGGACAGGATTTTTATTTAGATCTTTTGTTTTATCACTTGAAATTACGTTGCTATGTCGTGATAGAATTAAAAGCCTGTGATTTTGAGCCGGGATTTATCAGTCAGTTAAATATGTATCAGAATATAGTAAATGATATTTTGTGCCATCCTGATGATAAACCTACAATCGGGCTTTTGTTGGTTAAGGGCAAGAATAAAACTATAGTGGAATATTCTTTATCTGGTTATCAGAACCCGATTGGTGTTGCAGATTGGCAGAATCAGCTCACACAGTCTTTGCCAGAGGAGTTCCAGAGCAGTTTGCCTTCTATTGAAGAAATAGAAAAAGAGTTAGAATAATAACAAAATTAACAGCAAAAGTGCAACGACCGTTGCACAAATGGGATAACAGCCATGAGGGGCGGTCAGCGGCTTAAATCAATTTGGTTTAAGCTGCCGATTATTGAAAATGATTTAAGTATAGGTTTGGAAGATGACAAACACGTTGAGAAAATCCTTCTGCTTTCCAAGGAAAAATTCACTGCAGAGAACATCTAATAAAAAGGAGAAACGAATATGGCAACGAGTAAAGAATATATACAGTATTTGCTGGACCAATTATCCGGTCTGGAAGGCATTAGCAGCCGGTCCATGATGGGGGAGTATATTATTTATTACAAAGAACGGATTGCTGCTTACGTATGTGATGAAAGACTGCTGGTCAAGCCGGTGGAGGCGGCAAAGGCTTATATTCCGGATGGAGTATTTGAGCCGCCCTATGAAGGCGCCAAGGATATGCTTCTGGTTGAAAATGTGGACAATCCAGAATATTTAAAAGGGCTTTTCGAGGCGATTTATGAGGAATTGCCGCCGCCGAAGAAAAAGAAGCCAAAGAAGAAAACAGGCGGAGGAAAGGGGGACTGAAAATTTTTCTGCTTTTCAACTGTGTTCTCCATATGATATAATAATAGAAAAAGAAGAAGGAACTGATGTTCTGTTTTTGAAACAAAGGGGGAATTTTTTGTGAAGAAGAAAACTGTGCTGGCTGTTGTTTTGGTGCTGCTTCTGGGGCTGCTTTGTACAGCCTGCAGCCAGAGGGAAAGTGTAGACGAGGGGACTGCGGCTCAGGAGAGCGGGCCGAAGACCGGCGGTGTACTGTATCTGAGCGTGAATCCTGAGATTGCGGTCTTCTACGACATAGAGGGCAATGTAATCAAAGTGGAAGGCTGCAATGATGACGGCAGTGCGATCCTGGAAGATTATACCGGTTACGAAGGAAAAGCAGCAGGTCAGGTGGTTACGGAACTGGTAGCGGCTATCGGTGAAGCAGGGTATCTGGTGGAGGAAATCGAGGGGGAGAGCCGGAAGATCACCATCGAGATTGAAACAGGCTCGGTTCTGCCCAATGATACATTTTTGGAGGAAATGGTTTCGGAGGTTCGTGCGTGTGTCAATGAACATGACTGGGATGGTTATGTGGACGTGGAAGGCGGGAGCGATTACGGAATCAAAGAGTCCATCCCGGACAGCAATGGAGCGGCAGACGATAGAGTCGCGGATCCAGCTTTGGAGTACAGAGGAGTATCCGATTACAATAATACAGACTACGGTCCAGGCAGTGACGGTGTAACGGACTACGATAATACGGATTATGGCCCTAATAGCGATGGTGTGACGGATTACAATGACACGGACTACGGCCCCAACAGCGATGGTGTGACGGATTACAATGACACGGACTACGGCCCTAATAGCGATGGTGTGACGGATTACAATGACACGGACTACGGCCCCAACAGCGATGGTGTGACGGATTACAATGACACGGACTACGGCCCCAACAGCGATGGTGTGACGGATTACAATGACACGGACTACGGCCCCAACAGTGACGGCGTGACGGATTACAATGACACGGACTACGGCCCCAACAGTGATGGCGTGACCGATTATAATAGTTCCAATTATCATCATACAGACTATCATAACTCGGATTATGATGATTCCGATTATGATTCATAGACAATGGAACCGGATCTGTATTGTGCTCATGTCATTGGTACTTGTGGGCGTGATCCTTTTTCTGGATTATAAAACTTCCGGTGTGATGCCGTTTGCCTCGGAAATGGGCTATGTGTCCAGACTTTTTGATAACACCAAAGTTCATCAGATCGAACTGGTGATCGATGACTGGGAAACTTTTCTGGATACCGCGACGGAGGAGAAATACAGTCCTTGTACCATTATCATTGACGGTGAAGCTTTTTTCCGTGTGGGTCTCCGGGCGAAGGGAAACAATTCTCTTCGTCTGACAGACCGTTACGGTCTGGACCGGTACAGCCTGAAGATCGAATTTGACCATTATACTTTGGGCAGTTATTATGGCCTGGACAAATTTTCGCTGGATGCCTGTTTTCAGGATAACAGTTATATGAAATCCTGGATCACATTTGATATGATGGAACATATGAGTGTTCCCACGCCCCTATGCAGCTATGCCTTTGTACAGGTAAACGGTGAGGACTGGGGGCTTTTTCTGGCTGTTGAAGAACCGGAAGAGGCATTTGCCAGGCGGAATTTCGGCGAGGATTACGGCCGGCTTTACAAACCGGATTACCGTTCTCTTCAGGCGGAAAATGCAGATGTCCATCTTCGCTATATGGGTGACGATCCGGACTGCTATGACAATATTTTTCGAAATGCCAAATTTCCTGTTGCGGATGCGGATAAAATGCGGGTAATCAAGGCGCTGAAAATTCTGGCTTCGGGAGAAAATCTAGAATCAGCCATTCAGATCGATGAAGTGCTGCGCTATTTTACCGTACAGGTATTTGTAGTAAATATGGACAGTTACCTGGGAAGAACCGGACATAATTATTTTCTGTATGAGGAAGACGGTATTTTAAGTATCCTTCCATGGGATTATAATCTGGCATTTGCAACTTATTCTCTTGGTATGCCAAATCCGGTAAATGATACAGGACTGTATGTAAACTATCCCATTAATACACCGGCTGAAGGCTATATCATGCGGAACCGGCCTTTGTATCACAATGTTATGAAACAAAAAGAATATTATGCGCAATATCACAGTTATTTTGACTGTCTGATTGCGGAGTATTTTGAAAGCGGTTATTTTACAGAGTTTATTGCCGGGACCAGGGAAATGATCGCACCCTATGTGAAGAAAGATCCAACCGCGTTTTGCTCTTATGAGGACTTTTTGCTGGGTGTGGAAACGATTACCGATTTCTGTATGCTTCGGGCGGAGAGCGTCCGGGGGCAGTTAGACGGGACGATTCCGTCTACCATCAGAGGGCAAATGGAAAATACGGGACATTTTGTGGATGCGTCTTCTGTATGGCTGCCGGATCTGGGAGAGATTGCAGATTTAGAAAACAAAAAGCCAAACAGACGGTTTTTGAAAAGGCAAAAAAGGCAGGGGATCAGATGAGCGAATATTATACAGGCAATGGAATTTACGAATACTTGGCAGGATGCAGAGAAAAAGAAAACTTTTACTGGACCAGCGGGAACATGTGGCTTCTCGTCTATGGGGACAAGAAACATAATCCGAAAGTCGTCACCGTTGCTTCCCAACGATCTTTTCAGTATGGCCGAAAACTTTCCAAAAATGAGCAGCAGGCAATGCAGACGGCGCAACGCATTGCAGATGCAGCGGAGATTCCGGTAAATTTTATTCGGTTTGAACCAGAGAAAAGAATCCAAGAAGTGGAATACTGGGAGGATGGGATGGCGGATATCTTCCGAATCTCCTCGGAAAATCTGAAAGAAAGATTTGAGAGTTGTGGCTTAACGATGAATTTATGCAGAGTACAGAAGGCTATTAATGATAGAAGTTCCAGTCCCTATCATGAATGGCAGAGAACACACATGGGCAGTTCCGTAGTGGCGGCAGATATGGATCTGATCCGGCTGCAGAGAGGGTGGCCAACAGAGATTCTGGAACTGAAACGGTCCTATATCCACCTTACAAACTGGACCCCCTATAAGGAAGACTACGAGAACTTTTATTTGCTGTCCAGCCTGGCCAAAAGGAGCGGACTGAAATTTTACATAGTCTATAATCGCAGAATAAAAGATCCCTACAAAGACGATATTTCCAGGCTGAAGCTTTTCGCTTTTGATCATAGCAGGACGATACCGTGTAGATTTCTAAGCTATAAAACTATAGAAGAGTTTACGGCCGGCAAAACGGACCGGTAGAAGGAGGTTCTGTCGTGGAAAAAATGAAAATGGAGATGCCGGGGCTGGTTTCGTCCAATGTAGCAAAACTTGGCAGACTCTTTCCAAACTGTATCACGGAAACAAAAGACGAACAGGGAAGACCCAAGCAGGTGGTCGATCTAAAGCTGCTTAGTCAGATGCTTTCGGAAGACATTTTGCCGGGGGAAGAGCAGTATGCGTTTACCTGGGTAGGCAAAAAGGCGGCTGTCGCAGAGGCGAACCGTTCCACCCGCAAAACCCTCCGGCCGATTCTTGAGGAGAGCAGAGACTGGGAACAGACGGGAAATCTGTATATTAAAGGTGACAATCTGGAAGCGTTAAAATTATTGCAGGAGAGCTGCCTAAATGCAGTGAGGCTGATTTATATAGATCCGCCTTATAATACCGGCCATGACTTTATTTATCCGGATTCCTTTCTGATGGAGCATGAAGAATATGCAAAAGGGACCGGATATTTTGACGAAGACGGCAACATCAACTACCGAAGAGAGAACGGAGAAAAAGAGGGGAAATATCATTCAAACTGGTGTTCTATGATGTACGCGCGGCTGCTGTTATCGCGGAACCTTCTGACGGAGGATGGGGTTATTCTGATTAACATGGACGAACATGAGATCGCCAATCTGCAAAAACTTTGTGCAGAGGTATTTGGCGAGATCAATGATCTGGGGACCATGGTGTGGGACAAGCGGAATCCGAAAGGAGATGCGAGAGGGATCTCCTGTCAGCATGAATACATTGTGGCTTATGCCAGAAATAAAGCAGCTTTTCTAGAGACATGCAGTATAAAACGGCCGAAGAAGAATGCCCAGGCGATTCTTTTTAAAGCAAAACATTTGTTCGATAAAATTTCGCCGGAATATACCTTAGAAGATGCCAACCGGGAGCTGGCGGAATGGATGAAGGGCCAAAAAGAACTAAGCGGCGGGGAGCGGGCCTATCACTGGATGGATGAAAACGGTCATGTTTATCGTCCGGTGTCTATGGCCTGGCCGAATAAGAAGAAAGCACCAAAGGAATATTTTGTTCCCCTTATTCATCCGGTGACGCATAAGCCCTGTCCGGTTCCGGAGCGTGGCTGGAGAAATCCGCCGGCGACCATGCAGAAATTGCTTCAGGAAGGAAAGATCCTGTTTGGAAAGGATGAGACGACCATACCGAACAGCAAATATCTTCTAAAAGACAACTTGTATGAAAATATACCTTCTCTTATCTATTATGGAGGAAGTGATACAGAGATGCTGTCACAGATGCATATTCCTTTTGATACGCCGAAAGTCGTGAGTATCTGTGAGGAGCACATCCTGTCTCTGACAGGAGGAAATGACGTGATTCTGGATTTTTTCTCCGGTTCCGGAACAACGGCTCATGCGGTTATGCGGGCAAATGCAAGGGACGGTCAGCACCGAAAATATATTATGATTCAGCTTCCGGAGCCGATTGCAGAACATACAGAAACGTATCAGGCAGGATACCAGGACCTCTGCCAGTTGGGAATGGCACGGATACGATGTGCGGGAGAAAAGATTCAGCAGGAGACAGGTGTCAGGATTGATACCGGTTTCCGGGTACTGAAAGTGGATGAGAGCAATATGAAAGAGGTATATTATAGTGCATCCGCTTATGAACAGTCTATGCTTGCTCTGCTGGAATCCAATATTAAGCCGGACCGAAGTGATCTGGATCTTCTGTTCGGCTGCCTGATCGAATGGGGCCTTCCTTTGACGGGGTCTTGTACTTCAATGCAGATAGACGGATGTATAGTTTATGATTACAACAATAACGATCTGGCGGCCTGCTTTGCGGAACAGCTTTCGGACCAGGTGCTTTTGGAGATGGCGGGGAGAAAACCCAGGCGGGCTGTGTTCTGCGACCATGGTTTTGACGGCAGCGCAGCTAAGATGAATGCAGAAGAGCTTTTTCGGAGAGTGTCTCCGGATACGCGCATCAAAGTGATCTAGGAGGAACGGATAGTGAAATTGCAGTTTAGACATCAAAAGTTTCAGGCAGATGCAGCAAAAGCAGTGGTGGATGTCTTTGCCGGACAGCCCTATCTGACTTCTTCTTATCAGATAGATATCGGACAGGGATACTATCAGACAACATTGATGGAGGAAACAGACGGCACAGGCTGGGCCAATGCGGGGATCGTTCCGGAATTATCCGATCAGGTGATCTTAGAGCACATCCAGAAAGTACAGAGATCTGGACAGATCGAACTGTCTGAAAAACTGGAGGGCAGGTACAACCTGACTATCGAAATGGAAACCGGTGTGGGGAAGACTTATACCTATATAAAGACTATGTATGAACTGAACCGGCAGTATGGGTGGACAAAATTTATTGTTGTGGTTCCTAGCATTGCTGTTCGGGAAGGCGTCTACAAATCGTTTCAGATTACCCAGGAACATTTCGCAGAAGAGTACGGAAAGAAAATACGATTTTTTATCTATCATTCTTCAAGACTTACTGAGATCGAGCAGTTTGCGTCAGACAGTTCGATTCATGTGATGATTATCAATGCCCAGGCGTTTAATGCAAGAGGGAAAGATTCCCGCAGAATTTATATGAAGCTGGACGAATTTCAGAGCCGCAGGCCGATTGATTTGATTGCAAAGACCCATCCCATTGTAATCATTGATGAACCTCAGTCAGTAGAAGGAAAGCAGACAAAGGAAAATCTGAAGCAGTTTCATCCGTTGATGACGCTGCGGTATTCTGCTACACATAAGGCGGACAGTATTTATAATATGATCTACCGGCTGGATGCCATGGATGCCTATAACCGGCATTTAGTGAAAAAGATCGCTGTGAAAGGAATTACAAAGACCGGAAGCACTGCCCTGGATAGTTATGTATATATCCAGAGCATCAATTTATCGAAAGAGGCGCCGACTGCCACCATTCAGTTCGACTGCCGCAGCGCTTCGGGAATACAGAGAAGAACCCGGACAGTAGGCATTGGCTTTAATCTGTATGAGCATTCCGGCAGGGACGCAAAACTGGAGGAATACAGAGATGGTTTTGTCATTCGGTCCATTGACGGCCGGGATGACTCCGTGGAATTTCTAAATGGGATCAAACTTCATGCCGGAGATGTGATGGGGGAAGTGAGCGAGGAACAACTGCGCAGAATTCAGATTCGGGAGACGATTCTCTCCCACCTGGAGCGGGAACGTCAACTCTTTCACAAAGGAATCAAGGTTTTGTCTTTGTTTTTCCTGGACGAAGTAGCACATTACAAGGTTTATAATGAAGCAGGACAGGCAGGGAATGGTCTCTATGCCCAGATGTTCGAGGAAGAGTACGAGGACGTGGTTCGCATGACGGAATGGATCAAGGAAGATCGGGCGTATCAGCGTTACCTGGAGGCAATTCCTGCTTCTGCCGCTCATGCAGGGTATTTCTCCATTGACAGAAAAGGCGGGAGAGAGCGCTTTGTCAACAGTAAAATCACAGATAAGAAGGAACGGCTGTCGGACGATATCAGCGCCTATGATCTGATTATGAGGGATAAGGAACGGCTGCTGAACCTGGATCCCAAGCGCTCTCCGGTCCGGTTTCTATTCTCGCACTCGGCACTGCGGGAAGGCTGGGATAATCCGAATGTATTCCAGATTTGTACCCTAAAGCAGAGCGGAAGTGATGTGCGTAAACGCCAGGAAGTAGGGCGGGGGCTGCGCCTGTGCGTGGACCAGGAGGGCAGACGTATGGATGTCCATACGCTGGGGGAGCAGGCTTACAGTATCAATATACTGACCGTAATCGCCAGTGAGAGCTATGACAGCTTTGCCAAGGGCCTGCAGGAAGAGATGGCAGAGGCAGTGGCGGACCGGCCGCAGGCGGTCACCATGGAACTGTTTCTTGGAAAAGTACTCACAAATGAAAAGGGAGAAGAATGGACCGTTGACCAGGATACGGCTACGGCACTTTTCTATGACCTTACCATTTGCCGGTATATTGACAAAAAAGGTATGCTGACAGAGAAATATTATGAGGACCGGAAAAACCATCAACTTCGATTTGCAGAGGAAGCGGGTGACAGTACAGAGTCAGTTATGCGGCTGCTGGACGGTATCTATGACCAAAAGCGTATGCTGCCGGAAAATGCCCGCAGCAGCCGTGTGGAACTTCGGGCAGACCCGGAAAAGCTGAACAGCCAGGCATTCCGGGAACTTTGGTCTAGGATCAGCCAAAAGACAGCTTATGTAGTAGATTTTGATACAAATGAACTGGTGAAAAGGGCTGTAAAAGCGCTGGATCAGAAGCTTCAGGTGCCGAAGATCTATTTTCGGGTGGAGAGCGGACAATTAGAAGAGGTCATTTCCAAAAAATCTCTTGTGTCCGGTGAGTCCATGAGAAGAGGAGCATCCTCGGAACATGGATATGAGACAGTGTCTGCAGGGAACCAGAATGTGAAATATGATCTCGTCGGGAAACTGGTTGAGGAAACAAGGCTGACCAGAAAGGCAGTGATTCAGATTCTGACCGGCATACAAGAACATACGTTCTGCAAATTTAAAGACAATCCGGAAGAATTTATTATAAAAGCGGCGGCGCTTATCAATGAACAGAAAGCGGCTGTAATCATCGATCATATTTCCTACAAAGTACTGGATGAGCGGTATGGCACAGAGGTACTTGTTTTTGCTTCGGCCAAAGGAAAACTTGGGGTAAATGCCATGAAAGCGAACAAGCATCTATACGATTATGTGGTGTATGATTCCGAAAATGAACGGGCATTTGCAGAAAAGCTGGATACGGCCGATGAAGTTGCAGTGTATGTAAAACTGCCAAAAGGATTCTATATTTCTACACCTGCAGGAAATTACTGCCCGGACTGGGCCATTGCCTTTTCCGAAGGGACCATGAAACATGTCTATTTCGTGGCAGAGACAAAAGGCTCCGTAAGCTCCATGCAGCTACGGCAGATAGAGGAAGCCAAGATCCACTGTGCAAGGGAACACTTTAAAGCCATCAGCGGCAGCAGTGTAATCTATGACGTGGTGGAGAGCTGGGAAGGACTGATGGAGAGCGCCAAAGCCTGATTTCTCTTCCCGATCCCCTGTCCGCCGCATACACTAATAAAAATCCCACAAAAAGGGAATACCATGTTAAAAAAGTGTCATGCAGTATTTGAAGGCGGAGGAGTTCGGGGGATCGGCCATGTGGGTGCGGTGTGCAGGATGGAACAGGCTGGATGGCAGTTTGCGGATACGGCGGGTTCTTCGGCAGGTGCTATTGTAGCGGCACTGCTGGCGGCCGGCTATACCGGAAAAGAACTGAAAAAAGAACTGGAGACACTGGACTATCTGCGGTTTAAAGGGAAGGATCTTCCGGATCACTTCGGAATCCTGGGCAAAAGTATTTCTCTGCTCTTAAGCCTTGGTATCTATAATACAGATGATCTGGAGGACTGGGTGGATGAACTTCTAAACCGCAAGGGCATTCGCAGATTTAAAGATGTAGAGCAGAGCGGAAGAAAACTGAAAATTACGGCCAGTGACCTGACGGAAAAGAGGCTTTTGATCCTTCCGGATGACCTGGCGGAATTTACCGTGGATCCGGGGGAATTTTGCATCGCTCCGGCGGTCCGCATGAGCGTAAGTATTCCGATCTTTTTTGAACCGGTCCGCTGGAAAGACCGGGCCGGAAAAGAACATCTGGTGGTGGACGGCGGTCTTTTAAGCAACTATCCCATATGGCTTCTGGATAAAGGGAAAAGCGTACCGGAGATTCCGGTATTCGGATTTAAATTTGTGGACGAAGAAGAGTATTGTAAAAGTCCGTCCTGCCAGGCCGGACCCAACTTTATTGATTATCTGAAATCCATTGTATCCACAAGTCTGGATGCCATCGATCACAGTCATCTTTCAGCCGGGGATTATGAGCGGACGATCCGGATTCCGGCAGTGACAGGCGAGGGCGGGGAACGGCATAAGATCAGTGCCGTAGATTTTGATATCTGCAAAGAGGAAAGCAGGGCCTTATTTGAAAATGGATGGAGTGCAGCGGACTGGTTTCTGCGCACCTGGAATTTTGAAAGCTGGAAACGGCGCTATCGATGACCGGACAGGATGCAAAACAAAGGAGGTCATGCCGGAATGATAGACGGACTGAGTAAAAAGAAATATCTGGAGCTGAAGGCTCCGGACAAAGACGATGCGGTTTCTGCCAAAGAGCGGATCCTGCGGGAACTGAAGCAGGAGTTCGGAAAGGTTCGAATGCCCTGCACCATCTTACGGATGCTGCATCCGCTTTGTGAGCAGGCAGAATGGAAATTGACAGTGACCCTTGGATGGAATGGACAGGAATGGGAGATGCTCTGCCTGGAGCAGGGCAGCACAGTCGAACGGCACTATGGAATCTGCGCGGATCTGGGAAGCACAACGGTGATTGTTCAGTTGGTAAACTGTCATACAGGGGAAATACTCGCCCAGGAAAGCATTTACAATGAACAGATCCGTTTTGGAAGGGATATACTGAATCGGATCTTCTATGCCAAAGATCAGCCGGACCATCTGGAGGAGCTTCGGCTTGCCGCTGTGGAGACGTTTTGGAAAGCTTTTCGGAAGCTGGAAGAAAAGACCGGCATATCTCCGGAATCGTATGCCTCCATGGTGGTGGCTGGGAATATGACGATGGTTCATTTTCTTATTGGCATGGATGCATTCTGTGTATTTTCGTCACCCTATGCAGTCTGGGCGGATCGTCCGGACTTTCTTCGGGCATCAGAGCTTGGATTTTCTTTTCCGGGGTATGTATACTGCTATCCGGCGAAGGCAAACTATATGGGCGGAGATATTATCAGCGGCATCATTGCGTCCGGCATAGCTGACCGGGAGGAAGTCAGTGTTTTCCTGGATGTGGGGACGAACGGTGAACTGGTGATCGGCAGCCGGGACTTTCTGCTGTGCGGGGCAGGCGCAGCGGGACCGGCGCTAGAAGGCGGAAGCGTGAAAACCGGTATGACTGCAGGAGAAGGGGCTGTGCAGTATGTGAAGCTGGACGGGAAGGAGTTTACGCTGGATGTAATTGGCGGCGGAACGCCTAAAGGAATCTGCGGATCGGGCATTGTGGATCTGATCGCGGAGCTTTTTCTGCGAGGCTGGGTGGATATTCGCGGACAACTGGTGCCGGAAGCTTCTGAGAAAATCCGTTTTCTGGAAGAAGAGTATGCGGTGGAATATGCACCATCGTTATATTTTTATCAAAGCGATCTGGATGAATTTCTAAATACCAAAGCAGCGGCATTTACTATGGTGGAATATATGATGAACCTGATCGGATTACCCATGGATGCCATCGGACAATTTCTGATTGCCGGTGCTTTTGGTACGCATATTTGCAAGGAGTCCGCAGTGACCATTGGCATGTATCCGGATCTGGAGCGGGAACGCCTGGTACTTCCGGGAAATACATCTTTGAAGGGTGCTTATGAAATGCTGCTGCATCGGGAAAATCTTGAAAAAGCGGAAAAGATCATCGAGAAGATGGAGTATGTGCAGTTTGGAGAAGTGGAGCAGTTTATTCATCTGATGGATGGAGCAAGGGCGCTTCCCCATACGGATCTGGAACGATATCCGAGTGTCCAAAAGAAACTCCGGGAACTTGGGACCTGGTGCTGATAAAGGGAGAAACGAAAGAGGCGATATAAGAATTTGTTCTTACCATTCTTATATCGCCTTTTAAACTGTCATTTCCAATGGACCTGACCTCTCTTTCTTTTTAATCTATATTTTTATGGTCTCTTAGGACCCTGATCTTTGGTCGCCTTCGACCTGTCTGCCGTATGCAATTCCTCTTGGAATCTTTACGGACTTTCACGCGGGTTTTTTATTAACAAGGTATGTTCCTTTACCTTCAAATCAAAGCATTGCTTTATTACCATCTTGGTAATCATTATTAAAAAGAAAATGTATTCAATTTTTTAAAAAGCTTATGTGTTTGGTGGTCCGTACCTTCCTTTCTGTTATATTATGGGGTATAACGTTAAGTTTTGATTGGAATCTCCTCCTTTTCCTGCTCCTTCTTTCTGGATTATTTTTTTTCTATCTCGTTCAGATATTTTATGAGTTTATTATAGCATATAAAAAATATTTGTCAACCTATTTTTTGAAAAAATTTAAATTTTCTGATAATAAATATTCTGAAATAAGAACACTCGGAATATTGACTCTTTTCATGGGGTTTGATAGACTGGTACTGTTGTCTGGCAGTCTTTGGGCTGTAAAAAGGATATCAAGGAGGGATTGTATGCAGTATCGTTTAGACCGAAAAGGAACGCCGCTTTCTATCCTCGGATACGGATGCCTTCGTTTTACGAAAAAAAACGGCAGGATTGATCTGAATAAGGCAGAGGAGGAGATTATGGAAGCTGTCCGAAAGGGCGTGAATTATTTCGATACAGCATATGTCTACCATGGGAGTGAAGCAGCCCTTGGGGAGATTCTGAAACGCAACCACTGCAGGGATCAGGTGTACATTGCTACGAAACTGCCCCATTACCTGATAAAATCCCGCTCTGGGCTGGAGCGGTGCTTTCAGGAGCAGCTACGGCGTCTGCAGACGGATTATGTGGATTATTATTTGATGCATATGCTAAATGATGCAAAAACCTGGGAGGTGCTGAAGGAAAAAGGGGTACAGGACTGGGTGGAGGAGAAATTGCGTCTGGGGCAGATTCGAAACATTGGCTTTTCCTATCATGGGAATACGATACATTTTAAAAAACTTCTGGATGCTTACGATTGGGATTTCTGTCAGATTCAGTACAATTATATGGACGAGCATACACAGGCGGGAAGAGAGGGGCTTTTGTACGCCGGGCAGAAAGGAATTCCGGTTATTATTATGGAACCTCTGCGCGGGGGAAAGTTAGTGGAGCTTCTGCCGGGCGGGGCGAAAGCGGTTTTTGCAGAAAAAGGGCAGGGAAGGACGCCTGCGGACTGGGCATTTCGATGGCTCTGGGATCAAAAGGAAGTTACTGTTGTATTGTCCGGTATGAATTCTCTTCAGATGGTCCGGGAGAATGCTGCGACTGCTTCTTCGGCAAAGGCGGGAGAACTGACAAAGGAGGAGCGGGAGCTGTATCGAAGAGTGAAGCAGGAGATCGAACGGAGTGTAAAGGTGAATTGTACGGCCTGCGGATATTGTATGCCCTGTCCTCAGGGGATCGATATTCCGGGGACCTTTCGCTGTTATAATGAGATGTATACGGAACATCCGAAGGTAGGGCGAAAGGAGTATCTGATGACTACGGCCTTTCGAAAGAGCCAGAATCCGGCTTCCGGATGCATTCAGTGCGGAAGGTGCGAAAGGCTTTGCCCGCAGCAGATCGAGATTCGAAAAGAGCTGAAACAGGCGGCAGGGGAGCTGGAGGATCTACGATATAAATGGTTGGCCTGGCTGGTCAGGGTGTTTCGGATTTGGAGGTAGGTTTGCCTGCGCTTGAAAAAGGGGGATTTTTTCGAAAATACTGCCGGTAAACTGTAAAATTTATTGACAGAGGCGCGGTATTGGGAGAAAATATAGAAGTTAGAAACAGATTAGATGCGGAACGAAAACAGCAACTAAGCTGTTCATGCCCGGAAGGATGCAGCGGCATGTTTTTTGCCGTAACATTCTTCCAGGTAAGGAGCATGAATAGATTAGATGCGGAACGAAAACAGCAACTAAGCTGTTCATGCCCGGAAGGATGTAACGACATGTTTTTTGTCGTAACATTCTTCCAGGTAAGGGGCATGAATAGATTAGTTGCGGAACTATAATAGGAGGTACAAAACAATGTCGACACCCCATAATGAAGCAGAAAAAGGTCAGATTGCAAAATGTGTGCTGATGCCGGGAGATCCGCTTCGCGCCAAGTATGTAGCGGAACATTTTCTGGAAGATGCCCGCTTGGTGAACAAGGTCCGGAATGTACTGGCTTACACAGGTACATACAAAGGGAGACCGGTAAGCGTTATGGCCAGCGGAATGGGTATGCCTTCCATTGGCATTTATTCCTATGAGCTGTATAAGTTCTATGATGTGGAATGCATTATTCGGATCGGTTCTGCAGGCGCTTATGACAAGGACTTAAAGCTCTTTGACCTGGTGCTGGCGGACAGTGCATTCAGTCAGTCCTCATATGCGCGCTGCCAGAGCGGAGATACTTCGGAAATACAGTATCCGAATACGAGTCTGAATGCAAGAATACTGCGGGCGGGAAAAGAACAGGAAATTCCCGTAAAAGTGGGAAGAATCCATTCAGGAGATGTGTTCTATTATGAAGAGGGACAGCCGGGGCTTGATTATTATCGGGATGAGAAAGGATGCCTTTGTGTAGAGATGGAGAGCTTTGCCCTGTTCCATAATGCCAAGGTGCTGCGGAAGAAAGCGGCCTGCCTTTTGACCATCTCAGATTCTCTTGTGACCCATGAGGTGACCACTTCAGAGGAGCGCCAGACAGCATTTACGAATATGATGAAAGTAGCTTTAGAGGCAGCAGTCTCCAATGAATAAGAACAATGTCACCCTGATCGGAATGCCGGGAGCAGGCAAAAGCACGGTGGGCGTAGTTTTGGCCAAGGTGTTAGGGTATCGCTTTGTGGATTCGGATCTGGTGATTCAGGAGCAGACAGGCAGGCTGCTCCATGAGCTGATCACGGAGCTTGGTGACGAGGGATTTCTGGAACTGGAGAACAAAGTCAATGCGGGGATTGAGGCAGAGCGGTCTGTAATCGCTACCGGCGGGAGCGTTGTTTACGGCAGAGAGGCCATGGAACATCTGAGGGATATTTCTACGGTCGTATATCTCCGGCTGTCCTGTGAGAGCCTTACAGAGCGTCTGGGGGACCTTCATGAGCGTGGTGTCGTGTTAAAGCCGGGGCAGACGCTGAAGGAGCTTATGGAAATCCGGACACCGCTCTATGAGAAATACGCTCATTTTGTGATCGATGAGGAACAGATGGATATTCGGGCTGTCGTAGGGGCGGTCACATCTGCTCTGCAAAATAATGAATAAGCTGCATACCATCCGTTAGTTCTAAGCGGCGGGGAGAGAGGGCAGTGCGTTCCGGGTGCCATTGAACACATAGAAGAGGTCTTTCGCTGTGCTCCAGCGCTTCCGGAACCTGGTCCGGGGCAGTCTGCGTGACCACAAGTCCGCTGCCGATGCGTCCGCAGCCCTGATGATGGGCGCTGTTGACCAGGCAGGAGCTGCCGCAGAGCCGATGCAGCAGAGAACCGGCCAGACAGTCTGCAGGATGGATCTGGTCTTCCTTAAGAAATCTGTGCCAGTCGGCAGAAGGAAGGTCCTGGATCAGATCGCCGCCGAAATAGACATTGATAAGCTGCATTCCCCGGCAGATGCCAAGGATTGGTTTCCCGGCCAGGAAAAAGGCATGCAGGAGAGCAAACTGGGCCCGGTCCAGCGCCTTGTCCGCAGAAACAGAAGCCTGGTCTTTCTGGCCGAACCAGGACGGATGAAGATCACCGCCGCCGGGGAGCAGAAGTTTGTCATAGGAAGACAGCTCTGCCGGATACAGATCGGTTTCCGAGGAAACACGGCAAAAAGAGAGGGCTCTTTCGTAATTTCTGGTATTTTCAGGAATACCGGCGATTAAAACTTTCATACAATCTTATATCCGGCAGGCTGGCATTTGTTATAGACTATGCAGCGCGGGAGAAAAGGTGTGGAAGAGAAAGGACGGATGGTCATGGAGATCAGAAATGACATTATGGAGAGGGCAGAGGAACTGCATCAAAATTCATTGGTAATAGATGCCCATCTGGATCTGGCAGGAGAGCTTTATTTTCGCAGGCAGAATAAGGAAGTGAATCCTCTGCGGGAGCACTATCTGAAGAATCTGCGGGCAGGAGGGCTGAACCTGGTAGTTTCTTCGGTCTATTTACGGGATGACCAGCTTCCGGAAGGAGGGCTTCGGGCGGCGCTGGATCAGATCAGTGTGCTCTTGGAAGCCATTGAACAGAATGATGAGGAATTCTGCCTCATCCGAGATGCGGAAGGCATGGAGCGGGCATTTTCGGAAGGCCGGATTGGGATACTGCTCTATATGGAAGGACTGGACTGCATCGGAAAAGATATAAGGCTTCTGCGCATCTTGTGGGAGCTGGGGGTTCGCGGTGCGTCTTTGACCTGGAGCCGCAGAAACGATCTGGCCAGTGGATGCTGCAGGGCGGACCTGCAGGCCCGGATTTCGGGGGGATTGTCCCAGGAGGGGATAGAAGCAGTAAAAGAGATGGAACGGCTGGGAATGTTTCTGGATGTCAGCCACCTGAACGACGATGGTCTGGAAGAGGTTTTAAAAATTGCAAAAAAACCGTTGATTGCTACTCATTCGAACAGCCGGCAGGTACATTTTCATTACCGGAATCTAAGCGACCGGCAAATGCAGAATCTGGCGGCTCAGGGGGGCATGATGGGGCTTAATGGCTGCGATTGTATTGTTGGCTGCACGGGGGGAGAGGATCCGCTTTGGATGCTCTGCCGGCATGTGGAGCACGAGGCGTCGGTGATGGGTATCGACCGGGTGGGGCTGGGACTGGATTTCTGCGATTCTTATACAGAGGCAGAGCCGAAATATCCCGGTATCGTCAGAAAGCACGACTGCCTTATAGACCACAGTCATGTGCCGGAGCTTACGGCTGCACTGCTGCAGAGAGGGATGTCCGAGGAAGATGTGAAAAAGGTGATCGGAGAGAACTGGGCGGCATATTTTCGGAAGGTTTTGCCGAAATCCTCTTTTTCTGCTTGACAACCGGACATTTCCTGCATAAAATACCTGTATGGAACAGCGAGGAAGAGAAAAAGTAGTGCGTGTATGGAAGCCACAGAAAGCTGCCGGAGGATGAGAGGCGCGGAGGAAGGCACGCACGAATACGTCTTGGAGCTTCCCTCTGAAGCAGCAGGTGAAAAGGGCTGTGGGTAGGAGGCGACGGGTGCACCCGTTATCGTGCAAAGGTATGATAAGAAGTACCTGCTGAGGCAGTGCATGTGAGTGTACTGTGAAAAAAGGTGGTAACACGGGAAATGATGACTCTCGTCCTTTGAAAAGGGGATGAGGGTTCTTTTTTTGCCTGAAATTCCCGGCGGAAAACATATTTTTATAAGTAAAGGAGAATGAAACATGCAGCTTTATGACGAACTGATTGCCAGGGGACTGATTGCCCAGGTGACAAATGAAGAAGAGATCCGGGAGATGGTAAACAATGGAAAGGCAGTCTTTTACATTGGCTTTGATCCTACGGCGGACAGCCTCCATGTGGGACATTTTATGGCGCTTTGCCTAATGAAGCGTCTTCAGGAAGGGGGCAATAAACCCATCGCCTTAATCGGGGGAGGAACGGCTATGATCGGAGATCCGTCCGGAAGAACCGACATGCGTCAGATGATGACTCCGGAAGTGATCCGGCATAACTGTGAATGCTTTAAGAAGCAGATGAGCAAATTTATCGACTTTTCTGACGGGAAGGCGCTGATGGTCAACAATGCAGACTGGCTGCTGCCGTTGAATTATATTGAGATGATCCGGGACGTGGGGGGATATTTCAGCGTCAATACCATGCTGCGGGCGGAGTGCTACAAGAAGCGCATGGAAAAGGGGTTAAGCTTTTTAGAGTTTAACTATATGATTATGCAGAGTTATGATTTCCTGCAGCTTTATGAGAAATATGGCTGCAATATGCAGTTCGGCGGAGACGATCAGTGGTCCAACATGCTGGGCGGAACGGAATTGATCCGCAAAAAACTGGGGAAAGACGCACATGCTATGACCATCACTCTGCTGTTAAATTCGGAGGGGACCAAAATGGGCAAGACTGCAAAAGGAGCGGTCTGGCTGGATCCGGAGAAGACAACGCCCTATGAATTTTATCAATATTGGAGAAATGTGGCGGATGCGGATGTACTGAAATGTCTGCGGATGCTGACCTTCCTGCCTCTGGAGCAGATTGATGCCATGGATCAGTGGGAGGGAAGTCAGTTAAATGAAGCCAAGGAGATTCTTGCCTATGAGCTGACAAAGCTGGTGCACAGTGAGGAGGAGGCAAGGAAGGCGCAGGACAGTGCCAGAGCTTTATTCGGCAGCGGCAATGCGGAGGAAATGCCGACAGCAGAGCTGACGATGGAGGACTTCCGTGACGGAAAAGCGGATATTTTGACGATTGTCCATAAGTCCGGACTCTGCGCATCCCGGTCGGAAGCCAGACGGAATGTACAGCAGGGCGGCGTGACCGTGGACGGAGAAAAGGTGTCTGATATCAGTGTATCTTATACACCGGAACAGGTGAAGGCAGGGCTGATTGTCAAGCGGGGCAAGAAAAGTTTTAAAAAAGTAATTTTGAAATAGTATGCAAGGGATATCCGCAAAGTGCGGCCCTGTTCCATAAGTTCCTTTTCGTCTGTATGGTGTTTCCGAAACAGGGACGCAGGCTGCGGGTGTTCTCTGTCTCTATGAATCGGAGACGTTTAAAATTCCAAGTTTTATCCGGCATTCGTGATAATGGCTTCTGCTCAGAGGAACGACGGCTCCGGAGCGAAGCCGGAGACTGTAGCGGTCGCCTTCCGGCAGAACTTCGCGGACATGATGAAGATTGACAATATAACTGTTGTTGCACCGAAAAAAGGTATCTTCGGGAAGTCTTTTCAGCAGTTCGCAGATCCTGCCCTTTTTTCGGATGACCTTGTCTGTACAGTGGAAGAGCAGATGCCGGCTCGCTGTTTCAATAAAGTGACATTCAGAGTAATAGAGCCGGGAATGTCCTTTCCGGGAGGAAAGCCAAAAAGAGGATTCCGGTATGGTGACCTGAAGTTCTGGATCATAATCGTAGAGTGTACGTTTGATATGCCGGATCAGAGCTTCGTGGTCGGTGTCAGTAACATTATGAATGGTGATGCAAAGCTCGTTCATGAAAATTCCCTCCTTTTTCTGTGTTCTCTTTTAATATAACGATCCAGAAAAGGAGATTTGACAGAAAATGAAAAATTTTTTGCGTATTTATCAGAAAGGTACAGGGAACATGGCATGAATATTCTATATTTAAATACCACTTATCAGTGCGGAGGTGCAGAGAAGGTCACGTCGCAGTTGTTTCAGGGAATGAAAAAAAGGGGGCATCAGGTGTACCAGATTGTCAGTTATGATCTGAGCAATGCGAAGCTTCCGGAGGGAATCCATGTATTGTATCCGACTCTGCCCATGCGGCTGTTTAACCGTCTAATCACCGACAATCATGGGAACCGAAGCCTTCATATATGGTACAGCCTGCGATACATTCGAGCGTTTATTAAAAAGCATCAGATTGATGTGGTGCATTTAAATAACCCCCATGACAATTTTCTTGGAATCCGGGATATCAAAGAGCTGGCAGAACTGTGTCCGCTTGTCTGGACGCTGCATGATTTCTGGGCGCTGACCGGGCACTGCGCGTCTCCATATGGATGCAGGGACCTCTGGAAAGAGGGATGTACGGTCTGCGGCTGTCTCGGAAATTATCCGGCACTTCGAAAGGATGTGGCCGGAGCGCTCTTTCGGGAGAAACAGACTGCATTCCGGTCCCATAAGATTACGTATACCGTTCCGTCCGGATGGCTCAAACATCAGTTCGAAAGTTCGCACCTGAAAGGACTGGACTGCTTCTGCATTTACAACAGCCTGGACACAGGCAACTGGAACGTGCTGGAAAAAGAGAAGGTGCGGGAAAAATACGGGATTTGCCGGGAGGAGAAAGTCATTGGCTTTATCGCAGCGGACCCGGAGAAAAAACTGAAGGGAATGGATCATCTTCTGGGAGCACTGGCAAAACTTCCGAATCCAAAGGAATATCTTCTACTCCTTGCAGGAAAGGAAAGCCCTGCGCTGCAAAACCTTGAGAAAACATTCCGAGTCCGGCGTCTGGGATATCTGCATACCAGAAGAGAGCTGAATGAATTTTATGCTATGGCGGATCTTCTGGTCAATCCTTCGGTCTATGATACCTTTGGCCTTACGACTATTGAAGCTATGGCATGCGGAACGCCGGCAGCAGTATTTCCGGTATGTGCTATGCCGGAAATGGTGGATGACACCTGCGGTTTTTTGGCGTCCCAAGTGGGGGCAGAGGCTCTGAAGGATGCCATAGAACAGGCTTTTGCGGATCCGAAGGAACTGAAAAGGAAAGGACAAAGGAGCAGAGAAAAGGTGGAGCGTCTCTTCTCGGAAGAAAAGATGCTGGACCAATTTGAAGAACTGTATAAAAAGCGGGCAGCAGGAAAAAGATTTTAATGCCTGGGAAAGCATGTTATGACGGAAGGAAAAGTTCGTTTTCTTTTTGATCAGAACATGCTTTTTCAATGCCAGGGCGACAGCGGACAGCATGATGCTACTGACTTTCCGGGCCGAAACGGGCATCCGGCGACGCAGCGCATACAGGAGATGCATTTCTTCGGGTCTGCGCTCTTAAACGATGCAGCGGGGGCTGGGTGGGATAGTTTTTGCTGTATAATCCGCATTTTGTACAATTTTTATTGGCTTTGGGTATCATTCCAACGCCTCCATATGCCTTGTAAGGGCGGCTGCCGGGCAGAGAGAGAACGGTTTCCTGAACGGGGCCGCTTTTGATCTGTTGGAATATCTTTTCTCCAAAGTTCCGGAGTATGCGTATATCTTCCGTGTCCGGTCTTCCTGCGGCGTATTGATGGAGGATCGAGTGTTCGGCGACGGCAGCGACAGCGGCGATGACATATAATCCCTGCCTGGCGGCAAGGTCCTGCAGTTCTGTAAGAGTGTCTTCATAAGCGCAGTTTCCATAGACACAGACTAAGAGGCCGGGCGTCTGGCAGCAGGAAGTGGTACGCGTCCGCCATGAGAAGGTGCGGCGAGCAGTACGATGTCTTCTTCTGTAAAAGTGATCTTGTCTTCCGGTTCTCTGGTCAGATCGATGAACCTTGTCGGGGTTTCCCATATGTGTGCAACAGCGTCAGCAGCTTTTTGCGTTCCTCCGGTGGGACTGAAAATGATCTTGTAAAGACTCATAAGGGGTTTTTGTGCATGGTACAGAAAGGGTAACTATGAAAAAAGAGAAGAGTGTGATCAAAATGGCAGATCATGATGACACTCTGTCTCTACAGATAAAATAATTATTTCAATCCACATATTATTTCATAATAATGATTGCAGATATTATGAAATTCATATGACATAACAACACAATGGTATCATAACACAACATAATGGAAAAGAAAAGGAAGCAGAAATGGAAAAATTTGTAACTTTTTGTTGATTAAATCGTTTTTTCATGATATGCTTATATAAACTACACATAAAATAATTGAAAGGAATAAAAATGAGAGCTGCGCATTTTAAGATCGAACCAGACGGCACGGTCAAGGAGCAGAGTATAAAAACACACTTAGATGAGACGGCGCGTCTGTCCGAAGAGTATGCATCCAAGATTCATATGCCAAAGACGGGCAGACTGCTGGGGCTTCTTCATGATGCCGGGAAGTTAAGCGACCGATACAGGGACTATCTCTTTGCCTGCAGACAGTACGAACTTGGAGAGACCGATCAGCCTCCGGCAAAGGGCAGTGTGGATCATGGTGTCTTTGGAGCGGCATATGTGATGGAAAAATTCCATACAACAGCGGACCGTATCCGAAAGATGACGGCGGAGATGTTTGCTATGGTACTTGCATATCACCATGGAGGTCTGAAGGACTATTTAGGACCGGATACTTCCACTCCGCTCTGGGATCGGATTCGCAACTACAGAGAAGACAGGGAAGAAGAGTATGAGGCGGTAAAAAAGGAATTTGAAAAGGATTTTCTTCCGGAAAAGACAGAGGAACTGTTTGCATGTGCAGTTGGCGAACTTGGTGCACTGCGTACAGCAGTACCTGGGTTTGACCGGTTTCAAATGCATTTGACGATCAAATTTCTCTATAGTTGTCTGATCGATGGGGACAGAGAAGATACACGCTGCTTTATGGAAGGATGCAGGGAGGCAAAACGGAATACAGACTGGGTACATTATGAGGAGCGGCTGGAAAAGCATCTGCAGACGTTTCGGAAAACATCTGCCCGGACAGAATCAGAGGAGCATATCCGGCGGCTGCGGGAGGAGATCTCAGAAGCCTGCTGCCATGCAGGAGACTGGCCGTCGGGGGTGTATAAGCTGACGGTGCCGACAGGAGGAGGAAAGACTCTGGCAAGTATGCGTATGGCCCTTCGTCATATCAGACAAAAGGAGGATGCTGCGCAGACAGGGCATATTATACAAGTGCTTCCTATGGTATCGATTATAGAACAGAATGCGGCAGCAGTAAGGGATGCATTAGGATGCAAAGACGAGCTTTTAGAACATCATTCCAATGTGATCGTGGAGCCGGATGGGGAGACAGAGAACAATCTGTCAAAAGAACGGTATCAACTGCTGACCGGACGCTGGGATGTGCCATTTGTGTTTACAACCATCGTTCAATTTCTGAATACGGTATACGCATCCGGCACTCAAAGTATACGAAGGATGCATAACCTTGCCCATGCGGTTATTGTCATGGACGAAGTGCAGGCATTGCCGCTGAAGACGTTGAAACTGTTCGGAAGTTTGGTGAAATTTCTGCGTTATGCCTGTGACACAACGATCATACTCAGCACTGCGACGCAGCCGAACCTGGAGCAGCTTCCGCTGGGAATGAAAACAGACGAAGTAAGAGAGATCATTCCGGATGTTGCAGAAAAATTTGTCCGGTTTCAGAGGATGAAAATAAAAGATGCTTTAAAAAAGGGCGGATATACAGTCGAAGAGGCTGTGCAGTATATTCGGGAGGTGAAAAACGATGTAAAGAGTCTTTTGGTAATTATGAATACGAAGGCAGTTACAAGAGCAATTTATGAAGCTTTGAAAAAACAGCTTCATGAGCAGACGGAACTTTTGTATATTACGACCGATCTTTGCCCCAGTCACAGAACAGATGTCATCCGAAGGCTGAAAGAGCTGCTGGATCAGAAAAAATCTGTAGTTTGTGTCAGTACAAATCTCCTGGAAGCAGGGGTAGATATCAGTGCGGAAAGCGTTGTGCGGAATGTGGCAGGACTGGACTCCATTGCGCAGTCCGCCGGACGCGGAAACCGTCATGGAGAACGTGCAGAGCAAGGCATCCTTCATATTATCAATGTAAAGGAAGAGCATCTGGGCTCTTTGACCGAGATCCGTATTGGCGAGGAGAAAGCAAAAGCGGTACTGGATACCTTTCGGCGGGAACCAGATGCCTATGGCGGCAGCCTGTTGTCGCCAAAAGCTATGGCCGATTATTTCCAAAAATATTTTCATGCAGAACATATTGAAAAGCTGATGGGATATCCCATAAATGGAGATTCGGAGCTGAAAGAGCTGTATCGTTTGTTTACAGGTCCGGGAGATAAGATTCTGCGGCGCAGATACCAGAATCGGCATTTCCCATATAAGTATGAACTGACATTTCCCTTTGAGACTGCAGCAAATTTATTTCAGGTAATTGAGACAAATACAGTGAGTATTCTGGTTCCTTATAAAATGGGAGCGGAATGCATCGAACGTATGATTGGTACGAAGGGGCATTATGATATAAGGAAGCTGCGGCAGGAGCTGCAGAAAGCAAAGCCTTATTTCGTAAACTTGTATACATCAAATCTTCAGCGTTATCGGGATGCGGTACTGGCTTCGCCGATGCCTGGGGTTCTGATTTTAAAGGAAGGTTATTATGGAGAGGAAACAGGGATTAGGGAAGAAAAAGAACTGGAGTTCTTATCTTTTTAAAATGTTTATCAATTATTGGAGGTGAGACATGAAAAATGAAATAACATATCGTGTATGGGGCAGAAATGCGCTTTTTACGGATCCGGTTACGAAAATCGGCGGAGAAAAAAGCAGTCTGCAGATTCCGACTCCCCAGAGCATCAAAGGAATCACCGAAAGCATCTACTGGAAACCATCGATCGTCTGGATTGTGGATGAGATCCGCATTATGAAACCGATCCGAATGGAGGGAAAAGGAATCCGTCCGGTGGGCTACAGCGGAAATGATCTGGCCAGATATACGTATCTGAGAGATGTGGAATATCAGGTGAGGGTTCATTTTGAGTTTAATCGGAATCGTCCGGAACTGCAGCAGGACTGGAATGAGAACAAGCATTATTTCATTGCTCTGCGCAGTTTGAAGGCAGGAGGCAGAAGAGACATCTTTTTAGGGACAAGAGAATGTCAGGCGTACGTGGAACCGGTGGAGTTTGGAAGCGGACCAGGAGCTTATGACAAAATGGATATGGATTTTGGGCTTCAGTACCATTCTATTGGATATCCGGATGAGATTGGCGAGGACCAGATGACCGTTCGATTCTGGTATCCGAGGATGCAGGACGGAAAGATTCGATGCTGCAGACCGGAGGAATGTCCGAAAGAACATAGGATCAGAAAAGCATACAGAAAGACATTTTCGCCGGAAGTGAATTTTTCCTTTGCACAGGAGGTGGTATAATCCGTGAGCATGATGGAGCTTTTGTACCAGACATATGAGTATGCGTATCGAAAAGAAGACCGCAGTCTAATGGAAAATTATCTGATGTCTCAGACGATGGCGTCTGCACCGATTGTACTTTGGATTACCGAAAAAGGGGAGTTTGCAAACGCAGCGTATCTAACAGATAAGGAGAAGCAGAAGATCAGCATTCCATGTACAGAAAAGTCTGCCGGAAGATCTGGAACCAATCCGGTTCCGCATCCGCTGTTTGACAAGCTGCTTTATCTGGCAGGAAACGCAGATGCCCGCGGTATTAATAACCAGAAAGCCCATGAGACGTATATGCACAATCTGAAGGACTGGTGTGAATCCTCATATGGAAATCGATATGTAAAAACAATTTATGCATATCTGGAAAAAAATACACTGCTTTGGGATCTTGAAGGAGCGGGCATCCTGGACTTTACAGAGGAAAAGGAACTGAAAAAAAGGCTGAATGAAGTTGTGCGAATTGGAATCCGAAGGGATTTTCAGACGGATCTGGAGCTTTGGAGAGAAAACGAGATCCGGGAAGACTTCTGCAGATATCTGGGTAACGGTCAGGAGAACCGAAGCTTTTGCTATATCAGCGGGAAAGAGGGGACGATCTCTGAGAATCATCCGAAATCCATCTGGAACCTGAAGGCGAATGCAAAGCTGATCTCTGCGAATGAGAAGGCAAACCGCGGGCTTGTATATTCCGGTCGTTTTGAGACAGCAAATCAGGCAGTACAGGTTAGCTACGAAACTTCTCAGAAGGTTCATAATGCCTTGAAATGGCTAATTCAAAAACAAGGAAAGATGATCGGTGATAAGCTGCTGGTAGCCTGGGGGATGGATGGAGGAGACTTTAAAAATGTGATCGAAGGTACGGACTTCTTTTTTGACGAGGAGGAAGAAGATGCAGTAATGACGGTTGATACGCAGGCAGAATTTGCATACCGCCTGGAAAAGGCAATTTTCCGGCAGGAACAGGATCTGAAACATAATGAGAAAGTAGGTTTTCTGGTCCTTGAGGCGGCAACACCGGGACGACTTTCCATTTCTTATTACCAGGAATTTACATCAGTTCAGTATTTGTCACTGGTCCAGGCATTAAAGGCATGGCATGAGGAGCATGCGTGGTACTATGACAGTTTTGATTCGGGAAAGAAGACCAGGGTAAGGAAGATTATGTGTCCTTCGCTTTACTCCATAGCTTTATTTGCAGAAGGAGTGGATCGAAGCGACAAGATGGACGCAGATCAAAAAATATTGGGAAATACTATGACCAGGCTTCTGCCCTGTGTACTGGAGGGAAAAGCAATACCAAGTGATATCCGCAGAAAGCTTTTGATAAAAGCGCATTATCCGTTAAATTACAAAGAACAGAATTGGAGGAAACTGATAAAAATCACCTGTTCCATACTTAGAGAACAATATAGAGAGGTAGGCACTATGGACGTAAACAAAGATTCAAAAGATATTCATTATAATTATGGGCGCTGGCTGGCGGCGGCTCATGAGATTGAAAGAAGAGCACTTTGGAAGTCCGGCGGAGAAAGAGAAACCAATGCCTTGCGGCTGTTTACAAAGTTTGCTGAACATCCAAACAAATATATGATGGTCATTCAGAAAAAAATCCAGATTTATGAAGAAAAACTTGGAGATAAGGCAAACTGGCTTCGAAAGGTGAAGAGAGAGATTTCTGCAAATCTAACCCAAAATCCACTGGAAGAATTAATGGGAACAAGGGATCTGGATGGACGGATGATCCTGGGCTTTGAAACACAGATGAACGAATTTGGTAAAAAAGAGGAGGAAAACAAATGAGTATTCTGGCGAACAAAATTGATTTTCTGGCAGTAGTCAGTGTAAAACATGCAAATCCAAACGGAGATCCGCTGAGCGGGAATATGCCAAGAGTGACTTATGAAGGTCTGGGGGAGATATCAGATGTGTGTCTGAAACGAAAGATCAGAAATCGATGGATGGACATGGGAGAAAATATCTTTATTCAGTCAGATGACAAGAAAACAGATGAATATAAGAGTCTGCGGGATCGGCTGAGCGCAGAGAAAGAAATGCTGAAAGTCCAGAAAGAAGGGAAAAAAGACGAGTTTGCTAAAATGGCTTGTGAAAAATGGCTGGATGTGCGCAGCTTTGGACAGGTTTTTGCTTTTTCGGGAAAGAAAAAGGAAGAAGAGAAGGATGCGGGAGGCATATCTGTAGGAGTGAGAGGGCCGGTTTCCATACATCCGGCGTTCAGCGTACACCCAGTTACGTCCTCAAGTATTCAGATCACAAAAAGTGTGAACAGTGAGACGGATGAAAAGAATCCAGATAAAAAAAGTTCAGACACAATGGGAATGAAACATCGAGTAGACTTTGGACTTTATATTGTAAAAGGAAGTGTGAATGTACAACTGGCAGGCAAGACGGGATTTACAGAGGAGGATGCGGAAAATTTAAAGGAAGCACTTCGGACATTATTTGTAAACGACAGTTCGTCTGCAAGGCCAGAGGGCAGTATGCAGGTACATACATTGTATTGGTGGAAACATAATTGCGCCATCGGGCAATATTCAGCGGCAAAGGTACATGACAGTGTAGAAATTAAGCTGAAAGATAATATAGAGGAACCGGCTTCCTATAATGACTATGAGATCACAATCAAAGAGTTGCCTGGTCTTGATGTGGAGATCATAGATGGACTATAAGGAAGAAGATTATTTGATGCTTTCCGGTATTCAGCATTTTGCATTCTGCAGAAGACAGTGGGCTTTGATTCATATGGAGCAGCAATGGGACGAGAACCTGAGGACTGTGGAAGGGAATCTTTTTCATAAAAAGGCCCACGATGGTCATTCTTCTGAAAAGCGCAAAAACATCATCATTTCTCGTGGAATGCCTGTATTCTCACGAGAAATGGGGGTGAGCGGAATATGTGATATTGTAGAGTTTCATCGAGATGATATGCGGGGAATCGCATTGCAGGGCTTAGCAGGAAATTATCTGGTCTGTCCGGTGGAATATAAAAAGGGTGAGCCGAAGGAAAATGATGCAGACGCACTTCAACTGACGGCGCAGGCTATGTGTTTGGAAGAGATGCTGTCCTGCAGTATTGACAAAGGATATCTGTATTATGGAGAGATTCGGCGCCGAATTGAGGTTGTTCTGGATGAGAAATTACGGCAGCAGGTGCGGGATTCTTTTGAGGAAATGCATCAATATTTCAGGCGAAAACACACACCGAAAGTAAAGAGGACAAAAGCATGTAATGCCTGTTCACTGAAACATGTGTGTGTGCCGCAGTTGATGAAAAACAGATCTGTGAAACAATATATATCGGCCAGACTGGAGAAGGAGGAGGAATGAAAAGGCTGCTGAATACACTTTACATTACTTCACCAGACAGATATTTGTCCCTGGACGGAGAAAATATAGTTGTTCTGTCTGAGAAAAAAGAGATCGGACGGGTTCCGCTGCATAATCTGGAAGCAGTGGTTACTTATGGCTTTACAGGTGCAAGTCCGGCTCTTATGGGGGCATGTGCCAAAAGAAATATTGCGCTTTCTTTTCTCTCTTCTTCCGGACGATTTCTGGCCAGGGTTTCCGGTGAGGTCTGCGGCAATGTGCTGCTAAGAAAAAAACAGTATTTCTGGTCTGAGGAAAAAGAACGCTGTCTGGACATTGCAAGAAGCTTTATCACTGGAAAAATATACAATACAAGGTGGGTTCTAGAGCGTGCTACGAGAGATCATAGTATGCGGGTGGATGTTGAGAAACTGAAGAAAGTTTCTCATAAGATGAAACATCTTCTGTCAGAAGTGCAGGAATGTGATTCTCTGGACAGACTGAGGGGAATAGAAGGAGAAGCAGCGAAACAGTATTTTTCTGTATTTAATGAATTGATTCTGCAGCAGAAGGAGACGTTTGTTTTTGCAGGAAGGAGCAGACGGCCGCCCCTGGATGCTGTCAATGCATTGCTCTCTTTTGTATACACCCTGCTGACCAGTATGAGTGCAGCAGCGTTGGAAACGGTGGGACTGGATCCGTATGTGGGATTTATGCATACAGACCGGCCGGGCCGGGTATCTCTGGCACTGGACCTTATGGAGGAGCTGCGACCTGTACTGGCAGACCGCTTTGTGCTGTCGCTGATTAATAAAAGGCTGGTGTCGCCGTCTGGATTTGAACGGAAAGAGGACGGAGCGGTACTTATGGATGACGATACAAGAAAAATTGTTCTTTCTGCCTGGCAGACGCGAAAACAGGAGATGATCCGACATCCGTTTTTAGAAGAAAAAGTGGAATGGGGGATGATTTTGTATACGCAGGCACTGCTTCTGGCCCGCTATATTCGAGGAGATATGGATGCATACCCACCATTTATGTGGAAATAATTTTCAATTACACTGGACACATCAGGAGGAGGACGATAAAAATGCTGGTATTGATCACATATGATGTAAATACAGAGACTGCTGCCGGAAAAAAGCGCCTGCGTCAAGTAGCAAAACAATGTGTCAATTACGGGAAACGAGTTCAGAACTCCGTGTTTGAGTGTGAGATGGATGCTGCAAAATGCAGGGAGGTGAAAGCAATTCTGGAAAATATCATTGATGTAAAAACAGACAGTCTGAGGTTTTACTACTTGGGAAATCATTATAAAAATAAAGTGGAGCATATTGGGGTGAAGGAAAGTATGGATATGCGGGAACCTTTGATTATGTGAAAAACGGATAAAAGACAGGAGTCCACAAAAAAGTGCGAATGGGATGTAAACATGAAAAGCCTGGGAGGCTCGCACTTGATTTTGGTAGGATGTGTGGGGTTTATATAGTATATTAAGAAGTTTTTGTTGTAATTATTTGTGCAGAAGTACTGATAGAAGGCGGGGTGGTAGGCATTCTTTTGGTTGCTTTTGCTGTCACCACCCGTGCGGTGGTGTGGATTGAAATTAGTAGTAGTAATATGTCTATTACCTATGGTTCTGTCACCACCCGTGCGGTGGTGTGGATTGAAATGCTTGGTTATAACAATGCTACTTATGGTGATGTTAGTCACCACCCGTGCGGTGGTGTGGATTGAAATAGAATTTAATAAATGCGGTTATTGGTCTTTTTGTAGTCACCACCCGTGCGGTGGTGTGGATTGAAATTAGTTTTGTTTTTGGAAAGTGAGGTTTTTTTATGTCACCACCCGTGCGGTGGTGTGGATTGAAATATGAGATTGCATCCGCATTATTTTAGGCCGGAAGGTGTCACCACCCGTGCGGTGGTGTGGATTGAAATAGTACACTATTTCTTACCTTGGCAATACCGATCCTGTCACCACCCGTGCGGTGGTGTGGATTGAAATTTTACCCAGCCAAAAATAATATTTAACAGAGCAATAATGTCACCACCCGTGCGGTGGTGTGGATTGAAATAATACACTAGCTCAAAGACTAGTCAGGAGGGGCACGTCACCACCCGTGCGGTGGTGTGGATTGAAATGTAACCAGCAAGTGTATATGGTGTAACCTGTAAAGGTCACCACCCGTGCGGTGGTGTGGATTGAAATCGGAACCTCAAAACTATCAAAATAGCGAGTCCATGGTCACCACCCGTGCGGTGGTGTGGATTGAAATAGCGTCATTATAAGCATACAGTTTATTTGTTTAGGTCACCACCCGTGCGGTGGTGTGGATTGAAATAGTTTTGGAAAGTGAGGTTTTTTATGATTTTGACAGGGTCACCACCCGTGCGGTGGTGTGGATTGAAATACCCTCACCAGATGGATGCACAATCGTGATCGAGCGTCACCACCCGTGCGGTGGTGTGGATTGAAATCACAGTCGATACGTCAGTGTCTGTCTCCACATCATGTCACCACCCGTGCGGTGGTGTGGATTGAAATTGTCTCCGGCGGAACTTCCGCCGGCACCTCCTCAGGTCACCACCCGTGCGGTGGTGTGGATTGAAATATAAAACTGTTGACAATTAGCTGACCAAGTGCAAAGTCACCACCCGTGCGGTGGTGTGGATTGAAATTCTTGGTACTGGTGTTGTGGATGCGATACATCAGGTCACCACCCGTGCGGTGGTGTGGATTGAAATTTGGCATTGCTGTTGTCGGTGCTGTGATCTCCGGTAGTCACCACCCGTGCGGTGGTGTGGATTGAAATAATGCGTTTATAATGTCATACGCCGGATTGTCCGTCACCACCCGTGCGGTGGTGTGGATTGAAATTTCCACCACATCATCCATAGGAACCTGCACATCATGTCACCACCCGTGCGGTGGTGTGGATTGAAATTGCTGCTGTGACTGCCGCTGATTGGAAGGCTGTGGTCACCACCCGTGCGGTGGTGTGGATTGAAATTTACCTTAAAGTATTTGTCTTTGCTATGATTGGCGTCACCACCCGTGCGGTGGTGTGGATTGAAATTGGTGGTATCGGCGAAAATACCGCGGACGGATACAAGTCACCACCCGTGCGGTGGTGTGGATTGAAATCGGTACTGTTGGCCGCGTTTGGACCCATGCGCCGAAGGTCACCACCCGTGCGGTGGTGTGGATTGAAATAAGTTTTGTTTTTGGAAAGTGAGGTTTTTTATGGGTCACCACCCGTGCGGTGGTGTGGATTGAAATTAAAGAAAAACGGTTTTACAAATGTGGAGGTTACGCGTCACCACCCGTGCGGTGGTGTGGATTGAAATCGTTTTCATGATCTCCGGCACTACTCGGCCAGCATGTCACCACCCGTGCGGTGGTGTGGATTGAAATCGGATTTACAACCTGATCGATTTATCCGGATAATTGTCACCACCCGTGCGGTGGTGTGGATTGAAATGCCGTTTACAATCGAAAAGTCAAGGGCAATTATGTCGTCACCACCCGTGCGGTGGTGTGGATTGAAATTTTCATTATCTTCCATTATATCATAATGAAATTCGAGTCACCACCCGTGCGGTGGTGTGGATTGAAATATTATATGAATATTTCTCGAAAAATGATCTGAAAATTGTCACCACCCGTGCGGTGGTGTGGATTGAAATCGAATCCCACGCTTCTTTAAATGGCCTTATAAGAGTCACCACCCGTGCGGTGGTGTGGATTGAAATTTGGTATCGAGGAGACCAAAATCAGCCGTGCGGTGTCACCACCCGTGCGGTGGTGTGGATTGAAATCGCCAAAAGGCCAGGAACCATACAAAAGACCTGCATGTCACCACCCGCACATTGGTGTGCCTTAAAGTTAAAATAATCCCGCTATATTTCCAATTTCATCCCTTCTCCCCAACTGCCTGATAACTGTTCCTAAATGAGTACAAAAAGGAGTGAAATTTTGCCAAAAAACCCCATAAAAAGTTCATAAAAAAGTACGTGCATCCACACAAGAAGTATGCTACAATATATCTGATTGAGTGTTTCAAAGCATGAGAGGATGGGATTTCAAATGAGAAAAAAATCGCATATTTCACTGGCGCGTTTTCTGGTAAGAGAGGCGGGAGATGATGTATTGCGGAAGAGATGGAAAGCGTTTTATGTGGGAAGTCTGCTGCCGGACTGCAGACCTTCATTTCTGACCATTCGTCATGAATATGATGAAACGTTTGACATGGTGGAACATAAGATCCGGTCTTTGATGGAAGGGCAGGGACGCCGGCCGGAAGATTCTATGCGGTATATGATAGATTTAGGACAAATCTTCCATTATATTGCGGATTATTTTACGTTTCCTCACAACAGAAATTATCCAGGCAGCCTGAAAGATCACTGTATTTATGAAAAATATCTGAAATTCCGTCTCCGCACGTATATTCAGGAGAAGGGACATGCGCTTGGCACGGGGGAACGTTTGGGGCTGCATTCGGTTGAAGAGATTCTGAATTACATCCGCAGAAACCATATGGAGTATATGAAAGCGTCCCGGAGTGTGGAAGAAGATTGTGAATATATTACCAGAGTATGTCTGCAGGTTCTAACGGCAATGGTATATCTGGTCAACCGTCCTGCAGCAGCGTATGCGGCTTAAAACGAGTCTGAAAGCACAGGATGCAGCAGGCTGTTTGCAAAGATGTGCCGGAAGGAGAAAATATGGCAGATAGAGACAGACTGGAAATGAAATACGATCAGTTAAAAGACCGGATCGCTTCCGAGGGAAAGGCGGCAATCGCCTTCTCCGGGGGAGTGGATTCGGTCTTTTTGTTATATGTGGCAAAAGAGGCACTGGGAGATCAGGTACTGGCGTTGACCGTTTCGCTTCATGCGATGCCCGAAAAGGAGCTTAGGGAAGCGGAGGAGTTCTGCAAACAGCATCAGATTCGCCATCGGGTTGAGACCGTGGATGAATTTTCCATTGAAGGATTTGCTCAGAATCCGCCGGACCGGTGTTATTTGTGTAAGAAGGCGTTGTTTCAGAGAATGCTTCTGGCAGCGGGAGAGGAAGGATTTCTGATTTTGATGGAGGGGTCTAATATGGATGACCAGGGGGATTACCGTCCGGGTCTTCGGGCACTTCGAGAGCTTCGGATTCAAAGTCCTTTGAAGGATGCAGGATTTTCAAAGGCGGAGATTCGCGAAATGTCCAGAAGACTTTCACTTCCCTCCTGGGAGAAGCCGTCTATGGCCTGTCTGGCGTCCCGGTTTGTCTATGGAGAACGAATTACGCCGGAACGAATGAAGATGGTAGAACTTGCAGAGGAATATTTGACAGATATGGGTTTTATACAGCGGAGAGTACGAATGCATGGCATGCTGGCCAGAATCGAGCTGCTTCCAGAGGAGCTTCCTCACATAATGAAGGAAGGAATCTACAGGAAAGTGTGTGATCGTTTTCTGGAGTTGGGCTTTTCCTATGTGACGCTGGATCTGAACGGATTTGAAAGTGGAAGTATGAATAAAGGACTGGATACAGAATGAGAAAAGAGGCATTTTCTAGGACGGAGCTTCTGATCGGAGAAGACGGACTGTCCTGTCTATGGCAGGCAAAGGTGGCGGTATTTGGACTTGGAGGCGTGGGCGGTTATGCGGCAGAGGCCCTTGTCCGGAGCGGGATCGGACATTTTCTTCTGGTGGACAACGATGTAATTAGCAAAAGCAATCTGAACCGGCAAATCATTGCCCTTTACAGTACCATCGGACAATATAAGACAAAAGCAATGAAAGCACGGATGGCAGATATTTGTCCGGAGGCAGAGGTGGAGACGAGAGAATGTTTTTTCCTTCCGGAAAACCAAGACACCTTTTCTTTTGAAGAGTATGATTATGTAGTGGATGCCATCGATACGGTTTCCGGAAAGCTGGCGCTGGCAGAGTGCTGCCAAAGGGCCGGGACGCCGCTGATTAGTGCCATGGGGGCAGGCAATAAGCTGGATCCGTCAGGATTTGAGGTGACGGATATTTACAGAACGAACGTATGTCCGCTGGCAAGGGTCATGCGGCGGGAACTGAGAAAGCGAGGCATCCAAAGTCTGAAAGTAGTTTATTCCACCGAGGAGGCGCAGACGCCGAAAGTACAGCTCCGGCCAGAGGGCAGCGGGAAGGTCACGCCCGGAAGCATGGCATTCGTTCCGGGAGCAGCAGGGCTTTTGCTGGCTTCTCAGGTGGTAAAAGACTTGTTGGAGAGGGTGCAGCCTTTTGGAAAAAGTGAAGCATAACAGAAAAATACAGGAGAATATAGATGGCATTGCAGTTGATCCTAGGAAATTCCGGGGCTGGAAAATCCCATGATATTTTTAAAAAGATCATAGAGGAATCGAGCCAGAATCCAAAGAAGCAGTTTCTTATTATTGTGCCGGAGCAGTTTACGATGCAGACGCAGAAAGATCTTGTCATGATGCATCCGGGGCGGGGTATCATGAATATTGATGTGCTGAGCTTTGAGCGTCTGGCTCACAGGGTTTTTGACGAAGTGGGGCAGGAGCACAGAAAGATTCTGGAAGATACGGGCAAGAATCTGGTTCTGCGGCGTCTGGCTGAGGAGCGAAAAGACGAGCTGACGCTGCTGGGCGGAAATATGAAAAAGCTGGGCTATATCTCGGAGGTAAAGTCTCTGATCTCGGAATTTACACAATATCAGGTGACTTCTGAGCAGCTTTTAAAAATGATGGAGCAGAATCAGAGCAATCCGCAGCTTTATTTTAAACTGAAGGATATGAAAATTCTCTACGACAGTTTTCAGGAGTATTTAAAAGGAACGTTTCTGACGGCGGAAGAGCTTCTTGGTGCTCTGGAACAAACGGTGGAGCGTTCGAATACCGTCAAAGGGAGTGTATTGGTGCTGGACGGGTTTACCGGCTTTACGCCGGTACAGCTTGGTCTTTTGAAAAAGCTGCTGGTACTGGCTTCTCAGGTGTATGTGACGCTGACGCTGGACGGAAGAGAAGACCCGTATGCAAAAGGGGCACCATATCAGTTGTTTTATATGACAAGGAAAACGATCCAGAGCCTTCTGCGGGCAGCGGAGGAAGTAAAGGTGACCGTAGAAAAGCCAGTCATAAAGAAAGAGGCGGGGCGCTGCCGCTTCCGGCAGGCGCGGGCACTTGGTTTTCTGGAGGCCGGGATCTTCCGTCCTGGGAAGAAAATATGGGAGGAAGAGACGGAAGAACTTCGGCTGTATGCGGCGCATACGCCAAGAGCAGAAGCCGAGGCAGTGGGAAGAGAGATCCAAAGACTGGTGCGGGATGAAGGATACCGCTATCGGGATATGGCGGTGGTGACGGGTGACCTTTCTGTCTATGGAATCCTGATGGAACAGGTGTTCTCCAGGCTTGAGATACCAGGTTTTATGGATCAGAAAAAGGATGTACTGAAAAATCCTTTTGTAGAGTTCCTGCGGGCACTGTTACTGGTGATTCAGGAGGATTTTGCTTACGAACCTGTGTTCCGGATGCTTCGAAGCGGCATGACAGACGTGACAAGAGAGGAAACCGACCGTCTGGAAAATTATGTGATTGCAAAAGGAATCCGCGGTTTTTCCGGCTGGAATAGGGAATGGAAGCGGCCCATGAAGGGCATGGATGAGGAAACTTTAGAAGAACTGAACATACTCCGGAAAAAGGCGATCCAGGGGATGAAGGAACTGCGCAGGGAACTGAAAGCCAAGGGTGCCGATGCAGAGCGGATGACAAAAGGGGTCTATGAGTACCTGGTACTGCAGAAAATTCAGCAGAAACTGAAAGGATACGAGGAACGTTTTGAACAGGAGGGAGATCATTCCAGGTCCAAGGAGTATGCCCAGATCTATGGGATGGTTATAGAATTGTTTGATAAAATGGTCCTGCTGCTGGGAGACTGCTGGATGTCTTTTGCGGAATATGTGGAACTTCTGGATGCGGGGCTGTCCGAGATGAAAGTTGGTCTGATTCCTGCAGGTACCGATCAGGTGGTAGTAGGGGATATGGAGAGAAGCCGTCTGAAGGATATTAAGGTGCTGTTTTTTGCCGGGGTCAATGAAGGAAGTGTCCCCAGAGACAAGGGAAGGGGCGGCATCCTCTCGGAGATAGACCGGGAAATCCTGGCAGAGCAGGAAGTGGAGCTGGCGCCTACATCCAGACAGGAGACATATATTCAGAAATTCTATATGTATCTGACACTAACAAAGCCATCCCGCAGGCTGTATCTAAGCTGGAGCCAGACAGATGCAGACGGGAACAGTCTTCGCCCTTCCTGGCTGATCACAAAGATCGGTCAGATCTTTCCGAATGTTCCGGTGCGTACGGAACAGGATCTAAGCTATGCGGAACGGCTTGTAACTCCTAAGGGGAGTATACAAGAGCTGACAGAGGCGCTGGACGCTCTGCGCGCTCAGAAGGCGGATCGATGGCAGGAGACACTGGTGCAGTGGTATGGAGAGCAGAAGGAATGGCAGGGACAGCTCTCCAGACTTTTGGATGCGGCATGTTTTTCCAGCCAGGAGAAAGAGATTAAAAAGGCAGTTGCCAGAACCCTTTACGGGACGCTTCTGGAAGGAAGTGTGACCAGGTTGGAGCAGTTTGCGGCCTGTGCCTATTCACATTTTCTCCAGTATGGGCTGGGGCTTAGAGAGCGGGAAACCTGCGGGCTGGAAGCCGTGGATATGGGAAATGTGTTTCACGGAGCGCTGAAATATTTCTCAGACCGGGTAGAGGAAAGTGCATATGACTGGTTCCATGTGCCGGAGGAAAAACGGGACGAGTGGATGGAGGAGGCACTGGAGCGGGCACTGGAGGACTACGGGGAGCGGGTGCTCTCAGACCGGGCGCAAGATGCTTATGTGCTGGAGCGGGTGCGCAGAATCGGCAGGCGAACAGCCTGGGCAATCCTGAAGCAGCTTCAGAAGGGAGCCTTTGTTCCGGAGGAAACAGAAGTGTCCTTCCGGAATCTGGAGCAGCTTCCGAGTGTGTCCATGATTTTGTCCGAAGAGGAGCGGATGCGCCTCAGGGGGCGTATTGACCGGATCGATATATGCCGGCAAGACGGAAAAACATATGTTCGAATTATTGATTATAAAAGCGGCAATACAAAGTTTGATCTGACCAGTATTTATTATGGCCTGCAGTTGCAGTTGGTCGTATATCTGAATGCAGCGATGGAGAAGCTGGCGGGAGAAAAGGGCGAAAAGGTGCATCCGGCCGGGATGTTTTATTACCATATTGAAGATCCGCTTCTGGATTTTGCCGAGGAGGGGATACCAGAGCAGAGACTTTTAAAGGAACTGGCATGGACCGGACTGTCCAGCGGGGATCGGGAAATCGTGGCGCTTATGGACCGGGAGATTGGGACGGTATCAGAAATCCTGCCTCTGCGGCTGAAAAAAGACGGCAGTTATGCGGCAGGTTCTTCTGTGGCAGATGAGGAGCAATTTGAACGTCTGACCAGACATGTACAGAAAAAGCTGATCGAATATGGGGAACGCATCTTAAATGGAGACATTCGGATGGAGCCTTATGAGCTGGGAGACGAAGATGCCTGCCGATTCTGCAGGTACCACAGTGTGTGCGGTTTTGACCGAAGGGTAGAAGGCTGTGAGAAGCGAAGGCTTAGACCCATGGAGCGGACAAAGATTTGGGAGGAGCTGAAAAATGAGTATCACATGGACCGAAGACCAGAGAAAAGTCATAGAGACCAGAGATAGAAATCTGCTTGTTTCAGCAGCAGCCGGTTCCGGCAAGACGGCGGTGCTGGTAGAACGGATTCTTTCTAGAATTACGGACGCGAAACATCCCGTTGATGCGGACCGGCTGCTGATTACGACTTTTACCAAAGCGGCGGCGGGAGAGATGAAGGAGCGGATTGGAAAGGCACTTCTTAAGCGTCTGGAGGAAGATCCGGGAAACGAGTGGCTGCAGAGACAGGAAGCGCTGGTGCAAAGGGCGCAGATTACGACGATTCATGGATTTTGTTTGTATGTGATTCGTAATTATTTTCATGTCATTGACTTGAATCCGAACTTCCGGATTGCGGACGAGGGAGAGATGCGCCTGTTAAAACAGGATACGGTGGATGAGCTTTTGGAAGATGCCCATAAGGAGAAGCAGGAGGCCTTCCTTCGGTTTGCAGAAAGCTACGGCAGCGGTAACAGGGGAAGCGGGATTGGTGAGATGATTCTGCAGTTGTATGAATATGCAGTGGCAAGTCCTCAGCCAGTTCGATGGCTTCAGTCCTGTGCGGCGGCGTATAAGATTCCTGAAGGTGCCTCTTACAGCAGCCTTTCCTTTGCGGGAGACATTTTGGATGAACTAAAACAGACGGTTTCGGATTGTTTTAAGGTGCTGGAAAAGACTGTCGCCCTGGCTCAGTTACCCTGCGGACCGCAGGCTTATGTGGAAGTGTTGCGTGCAGACGAAGGGCTTCTCCAGGAGCTTTTGGAATGTGACAGTCTGGAAGATTTTGAACTTCTCATAACAGAACTGACGTTTGGAAGGCTTCCAAGCCGCCGTTCCAAAGCGATGGCAGGGGCAGATGACTTTTTATGCGAACAGATTATGGAACTCCGGGGCGAAGTAAAAGAAGTGCTGAAAGGGCTTGTCCGGCAGTATTTTCAGCTTCCCGGTGAGCTGGCGGCAGAACAGATGCGTCTTACAGCGGAAAATATTCAGGTTTATACGGAGCTGACCATACAGTTTATGGAGCGCTTAGAAGAGAAAAAGAGAAAGAAAAATATTCTGGATTTTTCCGATCAGGAGCATCTTGCACTTCAAATCCTGACCCGCGAGGAGAACGGGGTGCTGGTACCTTCCGAGACGGCGGATATTTTCGCGGATTATTTTGCGGAGATTATGGTGGATGAATATCAGGACAGCAACCTGGTGCAGGAGGCTATTTTAAACAGTATCTGCAGCAGCCGGAAAGGACGGGATGACCGGTTCATGGTCGGGGATGTGAAGCAGAGCATCTATCGGTTTCGTCAGGCAGAACCAGGACTTTTTCTGGAAAAATATGGACGGTATGAAGACGGAGACGGAGGCGTGCGCATTGATCTGCACCAGAATTTCCGCAGCCGGGATACAGTCCTTACGCCGGTCAATGAGTTGTTTGGCCGGATCATGTGCCGGGAGCTGGGAGGCATCGAGTACGATGAGTCGGCGGCATTGAAACCAGGGGCTGTCTATCCGGAACTGGAAGCTTCTCAGGCAGAACTTCTGCTTTTGTCTCAGGAGGAGTGGGAAGACCTGCGCGGGGAGTGCGGCTGGACCAAACAGGAGGCAGAGGCGCACTTAATCGCCTGGAGAATCAAACGGATGCTGGCTGGGGAACAGGTGACGGAAGCCGGGGAGCTTCGTCCGGTCCGTCCGGGGGACATCGTGATCCTTCTTCGGACCATGTCCGGATGGAGCGAGACATTTGTACGGGTATTGCAGGATGAGGGGATTCCGGCCAGTGCCCAGTCCCGAACCGGATATTTTGAGACGCTGGAAGTAGAGACGATTCTTTCTTATCTGAAAGTGCTCGACAATCCTGTTCAGGAGATTCCGCTGGCAGCGGCTCTGCATGGGATGCTGGGCGGCTTTTCTTCTGAAGAACTGGCAAAGATCCGGACACTCTGTCCGGAAAAGGATTTTACGGAAGCCTGCAGACGTTATCGGGAGGAAGGACCGGAAGAGGAACTTCGGCTGCGCCTGGATGATTTTTACAGACAGGCAGATCGATATCGGGAACTGGCCGCCTGCACCTCTATGCATGAGCTTTTGTGGCAGATCTTAACGGAAACCGGGTATTTAGATCAGGTGCAGGCACTTCCTTCCGGCGGGCAGAGGCTGGCCAATATGGAAATGCTGCTTAAGAAGGCGCAGGATTATGAGAAGATCAGTTATCACGGACTGTTTCATTTTATCCGGTATATCGAGCGGCTTCAGAGATATCAGGTGGATTTTGGGGAAGCGGATATTTCGGGAAAAGGCAGTGAGGCGGTTCGTATTATGAGTACGCACCACAGCAAAGGACTGGAATTTCCAGTAGTTTTTGCTGCCGGTATGGGCAAAAGCTTTAACAGACAGGAAGGCCGGGAGAAAGCGGTGATGAGCAGCCGGTACGGCGTCGGCCTGGACTATGTGGATCTGAAAGAGCGGATGCGCTGTCCTACCATTTTGAAACGTTTTATACGCAGGCGGAATCTTCTGGACAGTCTGGGAGAAGAGCTGCGGATCCTGTATGTGGCTATGACTCGTGCAAAGGAAAAGCTGATTCTGACCGGTATGGCAAGAGAAAAGCTTCTAGGGGAAGAAGGAGCGTCGGGAGAGGAAAAGCTGCTGTTCTTAAAACTCAGTAATGCGGAAGGCTGTCTTACATGGATACTTTCCGGAATGAATGCAGAGGACAGCAGCATTCAAAAGGAGAGAATCCCGCTGGCGGATCTGGCAGAACAGGCAGTCCGGCAGCAGGTGAAACGGGCATTGACCAGAGACGAAATGGAGAAGCTGATTCTCTTTCGGGCGAGGGACGAAAAGCTGTATGAGCAGGTGGATGAGCGTCTGTCCTGGTCCTATCCATGGGCAGGACAGAAACAGACGAAGCAGAAATACAGCGTCACTGAGCTGAAGCGAAGGAGGGTGCCGGAGGAATCGGACAGCAGCGAAGAGCTGTATGAGGAACCAGACATCGTTCCTCTGATTCCGCAGTTTATCGAGAAACCTGCAGAGGCGGGCGGCGCAGCCAGGGGAACGATCTATCATATGGTCATGGAGGGAATGGACTTTGGACAGATGACCGAGCCGGTGCATGTGGACCAGGAACTGGACCGGCTTGTGAAAGCGGGGCGGATTACGGAAGGAGACAAACAGGCAGTGCGGCGGGAAGATTTTCTGACCTTTGCCAGGACTGGCCTTGCCAGGCGGATGCAGAAGGCGAGAGAGCAGGGCAGCTTATATCGGGAACAGCCCTTTGTTATCGGGCTGCCCGGAAGTGAATTTCCGGATGCGGATCCAGAGGAAACGGTGCTGGTTCAGGGAATTATTGATGCTTTTTTCTATGAGGATGGGGAGATTGTGGTCGTGGACTATAAGACAGACTATGTGACCCGGCCAGAGGAATTAGCGGAGAAATATCGTTCCCAGCTTGCCTATTATGCCAGGGCGCTTCAGATGCTGACGGGGAAAACCGTGAAAGAGAGGCTGATCTACTCCTTTCGGTTAGGGAAAGTAATCAAGCTTTAAAACGCGTGAGGAAACGGGATTGGGGAAAAAGCGGCTCTATGACAGGAATTTTCATGGTTGCCCTTGTTGGTCTTTGTTACACGATCTTCAAGGGACGAAAATAGCCGCCATTACTGCATGACGGCTGATGCTGTAAAGCATTAAGCATTTATTATTTGGGTAAGCCGTGCGTCTCTGGCTTTCCTTTTCTCAATCTTACCATAGCCCACGGAAGGACGCGAGTACGAACTGACGTTCGATCTCATAAACCTACACAACCGAATAAGGCACCTCGGCGGATGAAGCGGTTTGAATGCTGAATTGTGGAGGGATGCCACACAAAAAGATGCCTGCGAAGCTGGGAGCATATCAGTTATGCCACATTTTTGGCTTTTCTTACTTCTATAGATCCTCACACACCTGAAAGATATAAAATTTAACAATGGTTGTTTATCTGGTTTTATAGTATGCCGTATTTGCTGGATTTTCAAGGTTTTTCTTTTATCGTGTTTTATCTGGTTTTATATAAAATGGTGTCAAAGTGGTGTCAAATTTCGCCTGGTACCTTAAGCGGTGCCGGGTGTTTTTGCTGTAGAGAAATATAAAGGAGAAAAATGATCTCCAAAATTAAGAATCAAATAATATAGTTTCAACAGTACATTTTGAATACGCATCCAGTTTTTTCATAAAATCTTGTAAGTCATATATATTAGCATTACGAATGAACTGACTATTTTGATACACTTTAAAAAAGAGGCTCACTCCGCAATTTACGCCTAAAGGATTTTTTTCATCTGAGCTTTTAAGAAAAACCATGCTTTCTTGACTGGAAGATTTTGATACATCTTCCAAATGCAAAAATGGGATTTCAGGAAGGGGAGAGGATAACTCAACATAACATTGTTCAGTAAAATAAGTTCTATGAAATTCATTTGATGGTAGGTCGAAATCGTATTCTTTTTTTAAGCGTTCTATTTCAGAGTCTTTTATATATTCCTGCATCTGCATCCAGTGTTGATATAATGCTGTTAGAGGACATACAAACGCCGTGCAAGGTCTGAAAACTATTCCTAAAGTCTTAAGATAATCTATCGCTGTCTGCATATCTTTGATTGCGCTTTCATTCATGTAAGAGTACATTTCATCATCTGTTTTAAAATCATCCTCACATAGTATATATTCTTTTCGGATACCCCAAAGATCAGACAATATCTGTGCTGCACTATCCGGTATTTCCATTGTGCCTTTGTAAAATCTGGAAATATGCCCGCAGGAATAACTGATAATTTCAGCCATATCTCCACGAGTAAGTCTATGTTCTTTTGCAAGTCGCTTCAATCTGCTCCCCATTTTTTGGTGTAACATTTCTTTTTTCATATATGTCATATTTTTCCCTTTATTTTCAGTAAATTCGGTAAATAGTAACATTTTCAAAAAATAACATGAGAACGACATATCATGCTATTTATGTTACAATCATATCATCAGTTAAGAAACAAGTCAATACATGAATGAAGATGAAAGGAAAAAACATGAACAAGACATTGAAAAGAAATAATGACGAGAAATTTCTGACCGTAAGCGCGGAAACTCTGGCCGGGATGCTGAACTGTGGGAGGGCTACAGCTGTAAAAATAGGGACAGATGCAGGGGCAAAAATACAGATTGGGCGGCGTACCCTGTACAAAGTCTCTATTGTGGAGAAATATCTTGACTCATTGTCTGGGGAATGATGTTGTAAATTGAACGAAAGGCGTTATGTAATGACATTAAGCGAATACATCCAGAAGGCCCGCGATCCTGCGAATTGGACAGCCGAATTTTTTGCAGAGACGGAACCGGTCTTTATGGAGCATCTGAATACTATCCGCAATACGCTGATAAAGGACAAGCTTTGGGAGCAGTTTGATGTCGCCCGCTGTGAGTGGAAGTTGCCGGGACAGGTACAGATTCAGGCAAGCGGGGGACGGGAAACTGCAACGGACAGGAAAGCACAGAAAAAGAAGCCTCTTCTCATCTCCCTGTCGGATGTGGAGGAAAAAGAGGCGGAATGGCTTGTGGAGCAGTATATGCCAAAGGGGCAGATCAATATCCTTGCCGGGGATGGCGGTTCGGGAAAAACAACATCATGGTGCGGACTGGCGGCGGCGATAAGCAACGGAACAATGGCATTTTTTGATGTGGCGGTAGCAAATAAAAATCCTTTTGTACCGAAAGAGCCGCAAAAAGTAATGTTTTTCAGTTCGGAGGATTCTCTGGAATACACGCTGAAAGCAAGACTGCGGAAAGCCGGGGCGAACCTGGACAATATTTTTTCTGTCAGCTTAAGAGACGAACGGTTTTCAAAGATCAAATTCAACAGTTCGCTGTTAAAAGACTTGGTAAAAGAAGTGAAACCGGCTCTTGTGATATTTGACCCGCTTCAGGCGTTCATACCGTCCGACATTCAGATGGGACAGCGCAACGCTATGCGGAACTGCCTGAATCCCTTAATCGGTTTGGGTGAGGAATACGGAGCAACTTTTTTGATTGTCGTACATACCAACAAGCGGCAGGGGGTATATGGCAGGAACCGGATCGCGGATAGTGCGGACGTGTGGGATATTGCCAGAAGCGTTCTCATCACCGGAGCGGCAAAGGATAATATGAGGTATTTGTCACACGAAAAGAGTAACTATGGGGAACCGGGGCGGACAGTTCTGTACACAATAGAAGATGGTGTTGCTGTTTTCAAAGACTGCTGTGATAAGCACGATGCAGATTTTGTGAAAGAGCGGGACCTGTCAGCTTATCAGGCTCCACAGAGACAAAATGCAGAAGCCTTTATTATGGATTTTCTCAAAAATGGGAAAAAGCCAACTGCCGAACTGGACGAGGCTGCAAAGGCAGCAGGAATTACTCCGGCAACGTTACGAAGGGCAAAGGAAGAACTAAGGGACAGAAAATTGCTTGGATTGAAACCGGAAGGATACGGAAAAAATAAAGTGTTTTACAGCTTCTTACTTGTTCCATCTTCTTAGAGGGGGATTTTAAATGAACAAGTAAAGAGAAAACCAGCTAAAATCAATGGTTTTATTTACTTGCTCACCTTGAACAAGTAAGCAAGAAAGCGGGCCTTTTACTTGCTCATGTGAACAAGTAAAGAAAAACCGCATAAAATAAGGCTTTTCTCCTTTACTTGCTCACTTGTCCACCCCTCTATGAAGAAATTTGAAGATGAACAAGTAAAAGATTTGGGAAAGGTACGATATGACAGAGTTAAAAGAATTGTTTGCAGCTATTGGAATAAATCTGGAAATACACAATATAATAGTCGATTTCAGAACCCCGGAAGGGAGAAGCGCCCATCAGGCATATCAGGCAGTTGCCAATGGTGTTAAGTGTTCGGATTCTGATATTGTGGAGCGCGTCCGGGCAGCTCTGCCTGCTGGCAGTAGATTATGCAGTGTTCATGAGGTGATGATTGACTGCGAATTGTCGGAACTGGAAAAACTGGCAAGTTCCATCGAACTTATAAATTGTGAAAGGCGGCTTCTCTATCTGGATCAGGAACTGGCGAAAGAGTACATAAAAGAAATCCGGCGCGGTGATATGGGTTGATACATCTATGACAGGAGGCGGAGCAGGTGGCAGCAGGATACCGGCAGCAGATGCCGACAGAGTTTCAATTTTTCGCGGACTGCTGGAATTACTTCGGAAAATTCCATGAAGTGAAAGATACTGACGAATACTGGGAGGCGGCAGTCAGAGAGGCGACGGAGATCAATGAGCGATATAATAACGCACTGTGCAGAGATTTATTGATCGCAATTTCAAAAGAATTACAGCGAAAAGGAGCGGCAGCAGGTGAAAGAGTTTAAATTCAGCGTTGAGCAGATCAAAGGGATGCTTAAAGAGATGGTTGTACTTGTAGACAGCCGGGAGCAGAAGAACGGGCATATTCTGGACTACTTCAACCGGCAGGATATTCCTTATGAGGTTACAAAGCTGGACTATGGAGATTATTCCTGTAAGATTCCAGAAACGGCAGCAGGACGGGACATTTATTTTCATGATTCAATCGTGATCGAGAGAAAAAACAGTCTGGAAGAGATAAGCGGGAATTTCTCAAAAGGCCGGGAAAGATTCGAGATGGAATTTTTAAAAGCCAGGAACGCCGGGGCAAAAATCTATCTGCTTGTTGAATCTCCGCTTGGCTATACAGGTATTATTACACATGGCTATAAAACGCAGATGAAGCCGGCGGCATTTATGGCAAGTCTTAAGACATGGGAACATAGATTCGATGCAAATATACAGTTTATAGACCCTGTATATTCGGGATATTACATAGCGTCGACGCTGCAATATTTTGTCCGGGAGGCGTTGCGGTAGTCACCCGCTGCCGGATGCCAGAAAGTGAGGGCGGGCAGCAGGCGGTCCCGTTGTTGTTCCTGATTATAGCAAGAAAGGACGGCGGGATACAATGGAATTTATACTGTTTCCGAGGAAATACCGGCGGGCGCAATATATGCGGATTCAGAGCGTCATAACGACATGGGACCAACAGGCGCGGGCATATCTGGCCGTTGTGACCTTTGAACTGACGCGGGATGTATGGGATTGCGCCCCGCTGGGGCATAAGCTGTACGCCCGTAATGCGGAGACGCTGACGCGGATGATACAGGACCTTGCTCTTTTATATGCGCCCTCAAAGGCTCTGTCCGTCCCTCTGCCGGAATTTGAGGATGAGAGCCTGCACTTCTCCCGGATGCTGCCGGATACGGCGGGAAAACCTCATAAAACCTGAACATTCGGCAGTATAGGGCATTGGCCAGCGTCGGGGCGCTATCCCCTTCTGGCGGGGTGCGGTGTTGATATGCCGGGGATATGGAGCCGGACGCGGTGGACAGTGGAGCCGGGGCCTGTGATCTTCTTATCTGGTCCTGAAGCCGTGGGGAAGCCGTGAAAAACCGTGTGATCTGGATACAGAGCATCCGGCAGCAGACAATTTATTGACACGATACGCGCGAGAGGGCGAAGCGGCGGGGAAGCGGCGGGAAAATGCACAAAAATGCACATAAAAAAAGGAGCCTTTGCAGATGGACGGTTAATTAGTGAACACGATAACGCGCAGGAGTTAATCATGAGCCTGCCAGCCATTACAAGGACATGACAAAAAATATACCGGACATTTCGGGCGCCTTAAAAAGGGTGTATTGCGGCAGATCAGGAGCTGCCTGCTGCCCGGTGCAGAGAATTTATTAACACGATAACGCGCGGGAGATTCGGACATTTCCGACACCCTAAAAGAGCCGGGGCCGCTGTCGGGAGTGCCCTTCTGACGCGCTGTACAGCCTGTAGACGGGTTTTGGAGTTCTGGGCGATAAACGGAAAGGAGAAAAGATAATATGGCTTATTCACTGTCACGATATGAGCAGGAGGTAATCATCAATTTCAATGCGGAGGAAGATACAGCAACACTGTACACGGCAAATCCTCAATGGATACGGAAGCTTGACAGGCTGGTGGAACAGAACCCGGAGCAGTTTGAGATGTACAGGCAGGAGAAAATGGACGGCCGGGTGATCTCGAAAGCGTACCGGTTCCCGAAAAGGTTTATCACTGTCAGGTCAAAGGATACTAAAAGGGAACTGACCGACGGGCAGCGGGCGGAGCTTGCACAGAGAATGAGAGAACAGCGTAAAATCAGTTCTGCCGCGAGAAATGAAGGACGGGAACCACAAAACGGGGATTGAAATGCTTTAAGGGTGGAATTGTCTGCCTGCGGACATAAAAACGGGAATTTAAGATACAGGATTGAAGAAAAAGCGGCTGTATGGTAGAATGTGAGACAGGAAAACCAGAGAGCCGGGCGGCTTACCCTCTTTTACTTCGGAGGGGCTTACCCTCCAGACGAAAGAAAGGAGGGCTGCCAATGATTACATATTCCGATCTGATACAGACAGGAATTTTCATTGTCGCCCTTGTTGGTCTTTGTTACACGATCTTCAAGGGCAGAAAATAGCCGCCATTACTGCGAATAATGACGGCTGACCTTGTAAAAGGTTAATGCTTTGATATTCGGGTAAGCCGTGCGTCTCTGGCTTTCCTTTTCTTAATCTTATCATATCCCACGGCAGGACGCAAGAGCGAACTGCTGTTCATTCCCACAAACTTACACAACCAGATAAGGCAGATCGGCAGCAGGGGCAAACCTGTTATCCGTAGATATGTACCGGGCGGGCAGCAGGTAAAACCCTAAAAAACCCTAAGATTTCCGCATATACAGCCGGGACGCAGGCGGGGCAGATCAGACACGTTTCCCAACAAGCAGGGAAATGCAGGAGCGGTCCTGTTATCTGGAAAAGTCGCGAAAAGTCGCACAAAAAAAGGACTGCTGCCCGGATGCAGAAACGCAGAGAAAAGCCGAACAAAAAAACAGACTTCCCGGATTGCGGATAATTCCAGAAAATCCGAGAAAATCCGAACTAAAAAAAGAGTTTTCCCGCTGCCGGATTGCGCAAAATGCGCGAAAGTGCGCACGAAAAAAAGAGCCTGCTGCCTGTTTAGAGATTTTAGAGGCCCTAAAAGGAGATGCGCCTCCCAGATCAGGGAGTCATCCGGGCAGATCGGGCGTGCCTGATGTTGAATTGTTGCAAAAAGTGGCGCTAAAAAAAGAGGATGCCTGCGAACCGGGGAGCGCCCAAGGGACCGCCCGGTGGCAGGCTCCTTAAATCGTGCAAAAGTGTGCAGTAAAAAAAGACCCGTGGTTCCAGATCGGAACGGCATCCGGGCAGATCGGATGTTACATTGTGACAAAATGTTACACAAAAAAAGGGAGCGCCAAAACGCCCCCCTAAATCGTGTAAAAATGCACGCAAAAAAGACACTGCCGGGCAGATCGGGGAGCCTGCTGCCTATCCTTCATTTTCTGAGTCCTTAAAAAGCCGGGGGACGGTGGGACACCTGCCCACATATCGCCGGAGGTTATTCCTTATCAGGTTCAGAGGTGGGAGCCTGTTGCCCGTTGTCGCGCTCCATAGTCTCGTTGATCGCACGTCCTATAAAGCCGTTGACGCTCTCTCCGTGGGCTTCTGCATGGGCTTTTATAGTTTCCCTATGTTGGGGAGTGGTCCTTACTTTGATTTCAACAAAGTTTTCCATGTAACGCTTGTTTGCTTCTTTTCGTGCATTAGTATAACCATTATATGAACTTTTCTTAGTTTCTTCCATATTGCACCTTCTTTCTTTGGATAATGAATGGGGCGGCTAGATATAGATAGTCCTACTCCATTTTACGATAATATTATATCATAAATCAATACATAAGACCATGTACAAATTGGACAAAAATGGAGTACATGGGAGTGTGTAAAATTGGCTATTTTGTCAATATACATACATAGGAGTATGTATTATAATAGACTTATCTTAAGAGAAAGGGGATGCAGATATGGAACAGATCACAAGAACGAGAAAGGCGGTGGCAACAATGGCGAACCAGCTCCGCAAGCTGGGTTACTCACTTTCAAATGCATTCAAGACAGCATGGCGGAGAATTAAGGAAGGCATGACCGTGAGAGTCCAGGGCGTGACCTTTGACAACAGGCAGAAGCTTTTACAGTTCATAGCACAGAGAAAGCCTTCTGACCTCACCACATATCTTAGGCGCGACAGAGCGAACACATTTGACAAGTACGCGGTGGCGGTAGTGATCGGTATACAGGGCGTTGGATATGCTCATATAGGATACCTGCCGCGGGGCTTATCCCAAAGTGTGGCGGTAGTCCTTGATGCTGGTATGAAGCTTAAAGCAGATATGCAGATTATAGGCGGATACGGGCAGAAGGAAACCTATGGAGCACTACTAAACATTGCCATATAGAGAAAGTGGGTATTATATGACAGAGAAAGAACTTGTAGACATGATAGAAGCCGAGGAAAAGCGGCTGAAGCTCCACGACCCGGAGTTCCTGCAGAGACACCGGGAAATCATGGAGACGGCGGACAGGATGCGCCGGGAGAATAAAAAATGCCTCTGCCAGACTGGACCTCTGACAAAGGCAGGCAACCCGTAAACTTAGCAAATCGGGGCTTGCAGGAATTGTAACACGCCTGCGGCCCCATGTAAAGAGAGGATTTTAACTGTTTTATGATGAATAATATTGTGACCGATATGAAAGCCGCTGTTAATCTGTTTAAGGACATGCGGAAAGCAAGAAGGGAAGGGACGGGGGTAGTGATAAAACAATGCAGAGAACTCCCCTTTGTCAAGTCCGGCCCCGGCTTTTATGACACTCCGGAAGGATGTAATCTCAACCATTGCGGGCGCAGGATAGACAAGGCAGCGCGGGAGGCGTTCGCAGCACTGCCTTATGAAGAAAAGCGCAGAATGTGCTTTACTCCAAAAGCGGGCGAATATGTGGAACGGGTGGATTTCTGGAGACACATGCTGGAGCCGGTGCTTACTGCCAAAGAGTTAAGAGCTGCCATGATGCGACTTTTGCACCTGTATATTCACTGTAAGCGACTGGAAATGGAGACTTCTGACAGTGAAATGATTGGAGGGCGGGCGTGATGGAAAATATGAACAGTTTAAAACGCTGTCCGTTTTGTGGCAGTAAGGTGGAACTCAGGAAAAGCCCGCATCCTTTGAATGAGACGTACAATCGTTATCAGGTAATATGCCCGGAATGTCAGGCGGCAGGGAAAGTATTCATGGACGGCCCAACAATGCAGATCGGGGACAGGCCGGCGGAAGTTACCACAGAGGAAGAGGCAGCGGGAAAAGCGGCTGAAGCATGGAACCGCCGGACGGGGCCGGACATTTTGGAGCTGGCGGACGACATATATGAGTTGAGTATAACCATAGAAAGGGTGGAAGCAATAGCGGACGAACTGCAGCAGGAATATTTTGGTGAGGCAAAGCCGGAAAGCAGTATGTTAAAAGCAAATTATAACCGGGGGCGGATTCTCTCTAATGTTGTCTTTGATTATGCTCACAGGGCAAAAGAGATTACTGAAGCACTGGACGGAAAGGTATAAAGGAGGCAGTCAGGAATGAAAATAGATGAAATCAGAATCTTCCCATGTTTCGCAGACCATCCCCCGAAGCCGGAGAAGATGGAGAACAAGGACCTGTATTATCAGGCGCACGGCTCCTTTGAGTCGGGGATCATCCTTGACGGCGCCGGGAACCTGATAGACGGATACACAGGCTATCTGCTGGCGGTCCGGTATGGTGTGAGTCATGTCCCTGTCAGGTACGGCAGGCGGCAGACCATAACAGCGGCGCACAGGCCGGGCGGGACGCTCTACCGCTGGGAGCTTCCGGGGCTTCTGGTGGGAAAGGTACATCCGGGCGATAAGGTCACGGTAAAGACCGCCAGAGGCTTCAGGAGAGTCACTGTAGAGGCGGTGGGGGAATATTCAGGGCAGGAGCCGGAGCCGCTTAAAATGGTCGTGAGGAAGGGCCGGATGCGGAGAAAAGTAAATGGAAACTGATAGAACATGGTGTGATCTTTTTGAAGATTATTGCGACGAGATTACGCAAATGGATGTTGATGATTAGGGTGATATAACTGAATGCAGCGGAGATTGTGAAAATTGCTCTCATTGTGACGATTGAAACATCAAAGGGATTGCAGAAAACGGGGACGGCAGCAGGATACAGTAACGCCTGCTGCCCGTCCTGGCATTATAGAAAGGCGGTATTATATGGCAGAAAAGAAATTGCCGAAGGGCGTAACATTGCGAAAGGATGGGCGGTATATGGGGCGCCTTCAGATCGACGGTGAGCGGGTGACGCTTTACAGCAGTAATCTTTCCGACCTGATAAACCAGATGGAGGATACCAAATACCAGATGAAGCACGGATTCTATTGCAGACCAAAGGAAATCCGGGTGAATGAATGGTTTAATACATGGATGGATGAATATAAATCGCTTCAATGCAAATCACAGACCGTAAGGCTGTATCGGAATAATTACAAGAGATATATTCAGGGGCCGATAGGGAAAAAGAAAGTGACGGACGTTAAACCGGCTGTTCTTCAGAAGATTATAAACAGCCTGCACAAAGCAGGATATTCCAGAGCAATCATAACATCTGTTCAGACAATTATAAAAGGCATGTTTCTGCAGGCGCTGCGGGATAGTATTATAATCAACGATCCTGCAAAAAATCTGACGCTGCCTAAATTCAGACAGAAAGCGAAGTCGGAACGCCGGGTCATGAGCAAAGAGGAAATGGACATATTCCTGCAATATGCAGAAGACTCCGCCTATTATGATTATTACCGACTGGCACTTTGTACGGGGTTGCGAATCAATGAGGCTTTTGCTCTTCAATGGGATGATATCGACTGGAAAAGAAAGATGATCTGTATTAAAGGGACGCTGGTATATGAGTCTGGACAGGGCGTGAGAAAAGACAGTACAAAGACCGCCGCCGGATTCCGTGAAATTCCCATGATTGACGTATCAGAAACGCTTCTGAGGACGCTGCGGAAGAAAAGAGCGAAAACGCGGATATTACTTGGGACGAACTGGAAAGAGAGAGAAGGGCTTGAAGATCTGGTTCTGTTCAATGCCTTCGGCAGCAGTATTTGCGATACGAATGTGCGCAAGGATATTAACCGGGTCGTCGAGCAGATCAATCAGGACGGTATAAAGTTTTCGCATATTACCCCGCACACGTTCCGCCACACATTCGCCACAAGAGGACTGGAAGCCGGGATTCCGTTGAAAGTCATGCAGACGATTCTTGGACACAGCAGTCTTTCCATGACGGCAGATTTATACAGTCATGTTCTTCCGGATACAAAGGCGGAGGAAATGAAGAAATTACAGGGGATCATCTGACAAATGGTGTCAAAGTGGTGTCAAACCATTAAAAAAGGCTTCCCGGATACTTTACACGAAGCACTGGAAAGCCTTTATTTATGCGGTTTCTGGAGTCCCGGCACCTGCCTACAAATCCTCGCACACCTGAAAGATATAAAATTTCAGATAATACGACTGCTCTGCTGCCCAGAGAATCGGATGGTCGCATGCCTGTGTGCGGAATTCTACCTGCCGAAGGCGTTTGCGTGCTCCTCTGGCGGCTTCTGCAAGGGTCTTCTTGAAAAGTTCCGGGTCCATGAAGTGGGAGCAGGAGCAGGTGGCCAGAAAGCCTCCGTTTCTTACAAGTTTCATCCCCCGCAGATTGATTTCCCGATAGCCTTTGACGGCTTGTCTGATCGAATTTTTGGACTTGGTGAAAGCGGGCGGATCCAGGATTACCACATCATAGGACTCACCTTTTTGTTCCAACTGCGGCAGCAGTTCAAAGACATCGGCACACTGGAAGGACACCCGGTCTTCCATCTGGTTCAGCCTGGCATTTTCCTCGGCCTGGCGGCAGCCTGGTTCGGATGCATCTACACCCAGAACACTTTCGGCACCTGCAGCGGCAGCATTCAGGGCAAAAGAACCCGTATGTGTAAAGCAGTCCAGCACCTTCTTGCCTTTGCAAAGCCGCTGAATGGACAGGCGATTGTATTTCTGGTCCAGAAAAAATCCAGTTTTCTGGCCGTCTTTGATATCTACCAGATAGCGGACACCATTCTCCTCAATCTCTACTTTTGTGTCAAATGGTTCTCCAATAAAGCCTTTGGTGCGTTCCATTCCTTCCCGTTCCCGGACTTTGGCGTCGCTTCGTTCATAGATTCCCCGGATGGAAATGCCGTCTTCTGCAAGGACTTGTTTCAGACACTTCAGGATGTCAGGCTTTAACCGGTCGATCCCAAGGGCCAGCGATTCCACCACCAGAACATCCGAAAATTTATCCACTACCAATCCCGGAAGAAAGTCTGCCTCCCCGAAGATCAGACGGCAGCAGCCGGTGTCGCAGACCGCTTTTCGGTATTCCCAGGCATCTCTGACTCTGCGTTCCAGAAATGCCGTATCGATCGTATGTTCTTTTTTGCGGGACATGAGGCGTACCCGAATCCTGGAATGCATGTTGAGGAAACCATATCCCATGAAATAGCCGTCAAAGTCGTGAACCGTCACCAGATCCCCATTTTCAAAATCGCCAAGAATACGGTCAATCTCATTGTCATAGATCCACATACCGCCTGCTTTGATGGTACGTCCTTCTCCCTTTTTCAGCGTTACAATGGTATGATACATATGGCATAGCACTCCTTTTTTCCGTATTTATAAAAAGTGTAGCGGTTTTATATTTGAAAGTCAAGAAAAAGGAAAGGTATAAGGCGTATCAAATGTGGTTATACTCCAGATAAAAGAAAAGGAGTGTAAGAAAATGGAAGAAAATAAAAATGTAGATTTTGAAAAACTAGAACCCCATGACCGGTTAAAATATGAGATCGCAGAAGAGCTGGGCCTTCTGGATAAAGTACGGGAAGGCGGCTGGAAAGCGCTCTCCTCTAGAGAAACCGGCCGAATCGGAGGCATGATCAGCAGACGGCGGAAAGCGCTGGAAAAGGAGGGCAGCATTTCTTAAATCACATCAGATCGGTGCAAAATGATCCACATTCATGCTGCATACAATGGCCTGGGCTTCGGTCTTCGGGCCATGTTTTTGATTGACTGCATCTCTGCAAAGTTCGCTTATGAGTCCAAGAGTCCGGATGGTGACAAGAGGGGTCATAGCACCCATAGCCGCCATGCCGAAGGCATCGGTTAAAATATTGCCGCCAACGGCTTCGCAGGCGCCGTTGGCAAACGGAATTTGTCAATAAAACAGAGGGTTAAGCTTTTGCTAAGTTTTTCTGAGATCTTGTTTTTCGTGATAACTACCAAAAAAATATTGTGAAATTTGGTAATTATACTGAAATTGATAAACAATATTGACAAATGGCAAATTCGAGTTATAATAAACCCATAACTTGTCCGACAAGTTATATTGACGGAAAGAAGGAGACCATGAGAATCAGAAATGTGAGCGTAACCAGTCAGGTTGTCGATTATCTGAGAGAGAACATCGAATCCGGAGACTGGGCGGTCGGAGAGAAGATTCCTTCCGAAAATCAGATGGTGGAAGAGCTTGGAGTGAGCCGGTCCAGTATAAGGACGGCACTGCAGCATCTGATCGGGCTTGGTGTCCTGAAAAGCTATCAGGGAAAAGGAACCTATCTGATTAACAACCATGTGGAGAGTCAGGAAGAAGCAGAGAACCGGATCACTTCCGAAGACTGCAAGGACATCCGGAAGGTGCTGGAGTTCCGCCAGATTCTGGAGCCGGATGCCTGCAGGCTGGCAGTCAAAAACTGCGTGCCGGAGACGATTGCATCATTAGAGGCATATCTGGAGCAGATGGAGATGTTTCAGGGGGACCGGCCGAAGTTTGTGCGGGCGGATCTGAAGTTCCATGAGGTAATCTGCAGAACTTCCGGGAATACACTGCTGGAGAAAAGTCTGCACAAAGTATTCGCGGAAACCAGAAGGAACCATGAACAGATGAATGAGCTTTTCGGGTACGAATCGGGAATCTATTATCATACATCCATACTGCAGGCCTTTCGGGAAAGAGATGCGCAGAAGGCACACGATGTGATGCATCGGCATCTGGAAGCAGCACTGGAAAAAATGTAAAATGGAGTTTATGCGGAAATTTGTTTTCTGTATAAAAACTTGTATGATAACTAACAAGATAGACGTACCTTTCTGAAAACGATTATGAGATACACAAGATATATTCAGCGTTCCAACACCGTCAAACTATATTATAACTTATATGATGAGTAACAAGAAAAGGAGGAAAAGCAAATGGCAGTATTGATCAAGGACATCCGAGTCATATGCACAGCTCCCGAGGGGATCAATCTGGTGGTCGTGAAGGTGGACACGAACCAGCCCGGACTGTACGGACTGGGATGCGCAACGTTTGCGTATCGCCATCTGACCGTGAAACATCTGGTGGAAGAGTATCTGAAACCGCTTCTTGTGGGAAGAGATGCGCAGAACATTGAAGAACTCTGGCAGTTGATGCATCAGAATGGATACTGGAGAAACGGACCGATTGAAAACAATGCCATATCCGGTATCGATATGGCACTCTGGGATATCAAAGGGAAGATGGCCGGTATGCCGGTGTATCAGCTCTTTGGCGGTAAGGTGCGGGAAGGGATTCCGGTGTACCGGCATGTGGACGGCAAGGACATACAGGAAATCTGTGAAAATATTCTGAGATTTCAGGAGATGGGAATTACGCATCTGCGCTGTCAGTGCGGAGGATACGGCGGGGCAGCTTATGGGGATACGCCGGCAACGGCGCCGGAAGGAGCGCATGACGGCATGTATCTGGACGCAAAAAAATATATTCGGGATACGGTACAGTTGTTTGAACAGATTCGGGAGAGAATTGGATATGAAATGCAGTTGGTGCATGACGTGCATGAGCGGATCGCTCCTGTGGAGGCCATAAAACTTGCGAAAGAGTTAGAGCCTTTTGATCTGTTCTTCCTGGAAGATCCGGTGCCTTTGGAGCAGGCCGGATGGCTTAAAAATCTGCGTCAGCAGACAAGCATTCCGATTGCGCAGGGAGAGCTTTTCAATAATCCGGCAGAATGGAAGACACTGATTGCAGAGCGTCTGATTGATTTTATTCGGGTACATATCAGCCAGATCGGAGGAATCACTCCGGCCAGAAAGCTCCAGATTTTTGCGGAACAGTTTGGAGTGCGCACGGCATGGCACGGGCCTGGGGACATGTCGCCGCTGGCCCATGCAGCCAATATCCATATTGACCTTGCGGCGTCGAATTTCGGCGTACAGGAATGGTCGGGCATTGAGCCGCCGAACTTTGTCATCCAGGAGCTGAAAGGACCTCATGGGGCCCTTCTGGAAGTATTTCCGGGACTTCCGGAATATAGAAACGGTTATGTATATGCCAATGACCGGCCGGGACTTGGAGTAGATCTAAATGAAGAAGAGGCAGCAAAATATCCATGTGAAAAGACCGTGACCACATGGACACAGACACGGGCAAGAGACGGCGCGCTGGTGACGCCGTAAAATATGGGGATAACAGCATCATCCCGATCAAAGCCCAATCGATTTATTGGCACATCATTCTTGAAACAAAAAATCGATTTATGGAAAGGTGTTTGAAAGGGAGGATGCGGAACTTTCAGACAGCATCATCCCATTCAACCCCAAATCGATTATCTGGCACATTTTTTTGTGACAGAAAATCGATTTATAGAAGGGGGTTGAGTGGGAGGATGCGGAACTTTCATAGGAGGTAAAAAGGATATGAAAAAGCAGACAACAGTTCTGACTGTATGCATGATCCTGGTTTCCTTTGTGCTGGCGGGATTCAGTATCTGGAAAGACAATCAGACGGAGACAGGACAGGACGGGACCATCACCCTGCGTATGGCGCAAACCTCATCAGAGACGGGGGCCATTGGCCAGTCCATGGAAATCTTCGCGGACCGGATCTACGAAGCAACCGGAGGAAAATACAAGATTGAGACTTATCACAACGGACAGCTTGGCGCAGAGATCGATACGATTGAAGGCTGCCAGATGGGAACCATTGACATTGCAGTGGTCAATCAGTCCACCATCGGCAATTTTATCCGGGATTTTCAGGCGCTGGACATTCCGTATCTGATCACATCGACGGAGCAGGCGGATGCGGTATTTCTTGGTGAGATCGGAGATGAATTTCTGGACAAACTGTCCGGCGTTCAGCTTTACGGACTGGGAATCTGGGAGTCCGGCTTCCGGAACTTAAGCAACAGCAAGACGGATGTAAATTCCGTAGAAGACGTAGCCGGTCTGAAAGTACGTACCATGGAAAACCAGATCCATATCGCGTTCTGGAAAGAGATGGGTGCGGATGCTACGCCTATGTCCTGGAGTGAGGCATATACGGCACTTCAGCAGGGAGCCCTGGACGGGCAGGAAAATCCCTCCACAGTCATTCTGACCAACAATGTGGCTCAGGTCAACGACCGGCTGGCAGTAACAGAACATGCATATTCCACGGTCTTTCTGGTTATGAGTCCCACCACATGGGCTTCTCTTGGAAGCGAGTACCAGCAGATTTTTACAGATATTATGAAAGAATGCAGCGTAAGCGAGAGAGAATTAAGCCGCGAGATGGACGCCGAGGCTATCGGTCAGCTAATGGAACAGGGAATGAGCGTAACGTATCCGGACAAACAGAAGTTCGTTGACAAGGCAGCAGATCTTTATACAAAGTGGGAATCGGAATACGGAGATGTCATCACCCGGATACGGAATTTGTCGGCATCTGAGTAAAAGGGGAGGAAAAAATGGAAAAGATAACAGCCGTTTTTAAGAAGTTACAAAAAGCAAACAGCATTCTTATTGGAATTGCGCTGCTGACCATGATTGCAGTCGTATTTTTACAGACCTTTTGCCGGTTTGTCATCTTCCGGAGCCTTACCTGGTCGGAGGAGCTGTCCCGTTATCTGTTTGTGGCAATCATCGCCCTTGGCATCAATCTGGCCAGCACAAAACATCTGTTCGTACGGATTGAAATCATTGACGGATATCTGAAAGGAAAAGGACTTCTGATTCTGAACGTGATTCGCAGAGCCATTGCCATGTATGTAAGTATTGTGTTTGTATACAGCGGCTATCGGCTGATCCAGATCGGAGGCTATCAGGTCAGCCCGGCCATGAGAATCCCCATGAGCCTGCTGTATGGGATTATATTTTTGGGGTTTGTCATGAACGCTCTGGCGATTATGGTGGACATTTACGAAGAATTTACAAATGCAAAGGAGGATTTATAAAATGGATGTTGCAGCAATCGCTTTGATCGTTGTTCTGCTGGCAGCCATGGCCTGCGGTCTGGAGATTACCTGGTCCCTGGGTCTGGCCTGCATCGTGGCAGTACTCCTGGATCCCAAACTTACGTTCGTAATCGTCGCACAGAGGATTTTTGCCAACTCCAACAGCTTTTCCATGCTGGCCATTCCGGCTTTTATGCTGGCAGGAGATGTCATGTCCAAGGGCGGTCTTTCCAAAAGGCTTGTGGCCTTTGCGGATTCTCTGGTAGGATGGATATCCGGGGGTATTTCTCTTGTTTCCATCGTTGCCTGTACCTTTTTTGCAGCAATCTCCGGTTCCTCCGTGGCAACAACGGCTGCGATCGGCGGTCTGATGTATCCGGAGATGGTGGAACGGAAATATCCGGAGGCGTATGCGGCAGCCGTTCAGGCCATCGGCGGAACGCTGGGCATCGTAATTCCGCCCAGTATCGTACTGGTTATCTATGGAAATATTACGGGAACAGATGTGGGTGCCCTTCTGATGGCAGGCGTAATTCCGGGAATTGTATGTTGTATCTTTTTATGTATCTATGCGTATTATAAGGCGAAGAAAAATCATTTTCCAAAGTCCGATAAGTTTTCTTTTAAACGGTTTCTCGTCTCCTTTAAGGATGCGGTCTGGGCACTGGTTATGCCCATTATCATTCTGGGCGGCATCTATGCAGGAATCTTTACACCGACGGAATCTGCAGTAGTGGCAGTGGTATATGGAATGATCGTCTGCCTGGCTGTTTATCGGGAGATTACGATGAAGAGCGTATGGGAGATCATCGAGACGACCGCTACGGGAACAGCAAACCTGATGATCCTGGTGGTAACGGCTCAGATGTTCGGATGGCTGATCTCTTATTATCAGATTCCCCAGGCAGTCACGAACTTCATGCTGGCATTTGTATCCAACAAATATATGTTCTGGGCCATTATTATTATCCTTTTGGCCATCTGCGGCATGTTCCTGGAGGTAGGAGCGACGAATCTGATTCTTGGACCGATTCTGGCGCCCATCGCCGCTGCATTTGGAATCGATCCGGTCCAGTTCGGTCTGGTATTTGTATTCCTGCTGGCTATGGGACAGGCGACTCCGCCCTTTGGAACCTGTATGTTTGTGGCCTGCGGCATCAGTAAACAGTCTGTAGGGCAGGTGTCAAAAGAACTGATTCCATTTGTGGCAGTGGAGATTTTCTGCGGCATTCTGTTTGCATTGATTCCCGCACTGTCCGTCTGGCTGCCGTCCATCATCGGATAACAAAGGGGCCGTCTGCAGACAGGCGGCCGGGAACCTGTCAATAAAAATTATGATCGGAGAATGAATGATGAAAGAAATGATGAAAGAAGTTGTCGTTGTAGAGCCTCATAAAGCAGAAGTGCGGGAAGTACCGGTTCCGGAGCTTGCCAATGAGGATGAAGTGCTGATTCAGATGAAATCTGCAGGCGTGTGCGGAAGCGATCACCACATTTACCATGGACTGAATCCCTGTTCTACCTATCCCCGCATTCCGGGACATGAGAATGCAGGCATTGTTGTAAAAGCAGGGGCAAATGTGACCAATGTGAAGGTGGGGGACCATGTGATTGTGGATCTGATCTCCACCTGCGGGACCTGCTATCAGTGTACTCACGGAAGAAAAAATGTCTGTGAACAGGTGAAAGTGCGGGGTTCTGGTGCAGACGGCGGCTGGAGAGAGTATTTTACTGCTCCTGCAAAGGAAGTATATAAGATCTCGGACCAGGTAAGCTGGGAGGATGCGGCACTGGTGGAGCCTTTTGCCATTGGTTCTCATTGTACAGACCGGGGCAGAGTTGCTGAAGATGATGTAGTATTTATCTTAGGAGCAGGTACGATTGGTTCCATTATCCTTCAGACCTGCCGGGCAAAGGGCTGCAAAACCATCATCTGCTGTGATGTCAGTGATTCTTCCCTGGAGCGGGCAAAAGGATATGGTGCGGATTATATTATCAACTCCAAAAAGGAAGATGTAGTGGCGAGAGTTCAGGAAATTACAGATGGACATGGATGTACTCTTGCATTTGACTCTGCATGTTTTCCGGGATCTCTTACCTTATGTATGCAGCCGGGCATCCTCTGCAATGCGGCGCGTATGGTGCCCATGGGATTTTCCACGGTAGAAGAGAAGATCACGCAGGCGATGATAAATCAAAGAGAACTGGATATCATTGGTTCCCGGATGTCTCAGAATGCTTTTGAGCCGACCATTCGGCGCATGGAGAAAGGAGCGTACAACACCGAAGGGATTGCTACAACCTTTATCCGTTTTAGCGAGATTGAGAAAGTATTTTACCTGATGGACCATCCGGATGAGTCAGCGAAGAAAATGGTAATTCTGTTTGACGAGGAAGCATAGACCAGAGGCAGAAGAGAAAGGACAGGGTGTAAACAGTGGAATTATTTAACATTGAAGGGAAAAAAGCCATCGTTACCGGCGGAACCAGAGGTCTTGGCTATGGGATGGCAGAAGGACTGATGGAAGCCGGCTGTGAAGTCGTGATCGTGGGAACTTCGGATAAAGTGCTGGAAGTGGCGGAAGGATTCCGCGGCAGAGGGTTCACCTGCTACGGAGTGAAGGCAGATTTCAGCAGGCGGGAGGATGTATACCGCGGCTTTGAAGAGTGTGTGAAAAAGCTGGGCAATGATCTGGATATCCTGGTCAACGCGCACGGAATCCAGCGACGCCACAGTGCAGAAGTATTTCCCATTGAGGAATGGGACGAGGTACTGAATGTGAATCTGAATTCGGTATTTATTCTCTGCCAGGAAGCGGCAAAGATCATGCTGAAAAAAGGATATGGAAAGATTATCAATATCGCTTCCATGGTATCCTGGTTCGGCGGACAGACCGTTCCGGCCTATACGGCGGCCAAGGGCGGCGTGACGCAGTTGACAAAGGAAATGAGCAACGACTGGATTGCAAGGGGCATTAATGTCAATGCCATCGCTCCTGGGTATATGGCAACGGAGATGAACCGTGCGCTGCTTGACCCGGATAATCCGAGATATCAGCAGATCACAGAGCGGATTCCGGCTAACCGGTGGGGAACCGGAGAAGATATGAAAGGCGCATGTATCTTCCTGGCCTCCCGCGCAAGCGATTACCTGGGCGGAGCGATTATTCCGGTGGACGGAGGATATTTGGTTAAATAAAGGCAGTCAGTCAGAGATGGGGCTGTCGCACTAAGTGATTAGTGCGCAGCTCCTTTTCTATGAAAAAAATAACTGCCGGACCTCGAAAGAATCCGGCAGTTGGTGTAAAATTAATGTATGACCAAACACATTAACTTACACAAAAATTATAGCTTAAACCAAAGCGGATATCAATTAAAACTTCCGTTAAATGTTGAAACGATCATTCCAGAAGATGATTCCGTGCGCTTACTAAGTCAGTTTGTGGAGGCAATGGATTTGACTGACCTGTATTCTACCTATGAGAGAATAAATTCCGTAGCGCCAAGGACCCTCCTGAAGATTGTGCTTTACTCTTACATGAACGGGGACTATTCTTCCCGCTCCATGGAACTTAACTGCAAAAGGAATATTAACTTTATGTTCCTTTTGGAAGGATCGCCGGCTCCCGACCATGCAACATTTGCACGCTTCCGAAGCATTCATTTTGCGCCCTGCTCCAAGCGGATCCTTGCTGAAATGTCCAATGCACTTTTTGATATGGGGGAAATTTCAGGCGAAACCATTTTCATAGACGGTACGAAAATTGAAGCAGCCGCGAACAAATATACCTTTGTCTGGAAAAAAGCCGTAACAAAAAACCAGGCAAAGCTTCTTATAAAACTTGCAGATTTTGTGGCAGAATGTGAGCGGCTTTACGGTTTAAGGATCGTCTATGGCAATACAATAAAAATCAGCCATGTAAAGAAACTGCGCAAAAAGCTGTATGCCTTAAGACAAAGTGAGAATGTAGTTTTTGTGCACGGCACTGGGAAAAGAAAGCCCCCGCTTCAAAAGAGTATCGAAACACTCGAAGATTATTTATCCAGACTCAAAAAATACAATCAGGAAATACATATCTGCGGAGAACGGAACAGCTATTCCAAAACAGACCATGACGCCACGTTTATGCGGATGAAGGAGGATGCCATGGGCAACGGGCAGTTAAAACCCGCTTACAATCNNCAGCATGGCGTAGACTCGGAATACATCACATGGCTTACAATCGGGCCACAGCCCACAGATACTACAACCCTGATTCCATTTTTAAAAGATGCACAGGAGCATCTTAAATTTAAGTACAAAAATATAACTGCGGATGCCGGATATGAAAGCGAAGAAAACTATGTGTTTCTTGAAGCTAACGGACAAATATCTTACATAAAGCCAGCCAACTATGAAATTTCAAAAACCCGAAAGTACAGAAATGACATCGGAAGAATTGAAAACATGGAATATCATGCAGAATCTGACAGCTATACATGCCGAAATGGTAAAAAACTGAAAGCAGACCATGTAAGGCACTCGAAAAGTAAAACGGGCTATGTAAGCAAAAAAACAATCTATAAATGTGAGGACTGCGGCGACTGTCCCTATAAAAATGACTGTATCAAAGGGAATCATTCTAAGACGCCTTTAGAAGAAAGAACAAAGATACTTCAGGCTGCCAAAACATTCCTGAAATACAGACAGGAAAATCTGGAACGAATCCTCTCAGATAAAGGCATCCTTTTGAGGGCAAACCGGAGCATTCAGGCAGAAGGCTCTTTTGGGGATATCAAACAGGATATGCAGTTCAGGAGATACCTAGGCAAAGGAACGTCAAATGTTCTGGCAGAAAGCACACTGCTTGCTATGGCACGAAATATCAATAAGCTCCATAATAAGATTCAAAAAGGCAGGACTGGAGCGCATTTGTTTCCGCTGAAAAGTGCCTGATTTTTGAGATTTCAAAATCAAGTTTTAGGCCATGCAGGATGGCTTATTAAAGTATGCCCTTTTTATAGAATAACAAAATAATACGGAGCTTTTTCTAAAAATCACATATAAAAACAGCAAAAGTGAAACTGTCGCTTCACGATTTTTCAATCGTTAGTGCGACAGCCTCTTGCTAATTAGAACAGTATCCTGCCTGAGCATTTTTCATAAACTCTCTGGAAATACGATAGATCAATCAATGTTTCTGCATCAATTGGTCTGCTTTGGCTTCCTGATGCAGAACCGGAACAGCCCTATGCTTTTTATCTTCTCTAACAGACTGCATATTCCTCCAGACTTTCCGGCGGGGATGCGGACGTTTATCATCGGTCAGGTTCAAAAGATAATCAACGCTTGTGTCATAAAATAACGCCAGCTGAATCAGTGCACTGATTGGAAACCGCGTGGTTCCGCGCTCATAATCACTGTAGCTGCGCTGGCTGCAGTTTAGATAATCGCCCATCTGCTTCTGGGTAATATCATTGTCATATCTCAAATCACGTATTCTTCTGTATTGGTCCAAAGGACAGTCTCCTTTCTGCTCCTCACTAATTACATTTATTATACGTGCATTCGACGGAATGTACAATTCTTTTTTTCTATTAGGGAAAAGAAAATAGACAGGCTGAAAGACTTTGAAGCTTCTTTTTTGTCTGCATTTACTACAGAACAGAATAGAAAAATACTGCTTAAATCGGAGGTGAAAAGGTAGTTTATAGGAGTCAAATACATGGTCAAAAACAGCAAAAATCTCTTGATCTCAGCGCCAATTTCACCCTTCTGCCGCTAAAGGGCGGATTTAACGCCTCCAGATATGTCTAAAAGGATAATGTTATTGGTATCCTAATTATTTTTTATGAACGTACTTTTTTGTAGAAGATACAGGTAACACTAATATAACAGATTATAAATATTAAGGTATAATTTAATGTGAATCCTTGAAACCATACAAACAATTTTTGCACAATTTTCTATTTACAAAGAATATATTCTTGGCTTAAAGTGGTTCTGTCTGGAATTGTGTTATCACTGACATCTTATAGCATTTCTTTTAATCTCAATATATAAAGCTGCAATATAATTCGTATTCCATATTGCGTTTAGAAACCATTCTCTTTGTTGTTTTCAATGATAATCTCTGGGTGTATCGGCTATATAGTGCATAATTATATAATTTTATTTTAGCGTAAACTGGATAATGTTCAAAAAATGATGTTAATTATAAATAATAATAGGAAGTTTCCTGTTCTAATGGTTAAAAGAAACTTTGGATATATTTCAAGGTAATCTATAAATGATTTTGATTAAGCATACAATTTAAATTATTTAAACGAATAAATATTAAGTAATATATAACATTAAAATAATTATAAAAATGAATTTATTTATATCTTAATTTCATATTTTACTGCGAATGGATGGAAGTGTAGATGAAGAAAGTTCTCATATTTGGAGTAAGTGGATTTGTAGGTAATTATTTGTCACGAGAATTCATAAAGAATAATTATGATGTCTATGGAAGTGACAAAACCTATAATCCTGTGCTTTCAAATAGAATATCCTTTTTTGAAGCTGATCTGTTAGAAGCAGATCAGGTAGAAATGCTGATAACTAAAATCAAACCAGATATAGTTGTAAACCTTGCTGCTGTCAGTAGTGTAGGCGCCTCTTGGAATATTCCGCAAATTACACTATCTGTAAATGTAATTGGAGCTTTAAATATCATGGAGGCTGTAAGGAGAGTACATAGAAGCACAAAGATTTTACTTGTGGGTTCCAGCGAAGAATACGTTATTTCTGATTTTCCAATGAATGAAGACAGACCATTAAATGCGAACAATCCTTACGGAATTTCTAAAGTTACACAAGAACAATTTGCAAAATTATACAGGGAACAATATGGTCTGAAAATTTATTGCGTGAGATCGTTTAATCATACTGGAATTGGGCAAAAAGATTCCTTTGTTTTGCCAAGCTTTTGTAAGCAAGTAGCAGAGATTGATAAAAGCGGTTCTCCTGGAACTATTAAAGTTGGGAATTTGTCTGTAAAAAGAGATTTTAGTCATGTAAAGGACATTGTCAAAGCATATCGGATGATTGTGGAAAGTGAAAACTGTCATGTGATCTATAATGTAGGAAGTGGAAAAACATACAGCTTAAAAACAATGTTGGAGTATGTTATTAGTTTGAGTACGCAGAAAATATCTATTGAAGTAGATACTTCACGTTTCCGTCCAACAGACCAGCCAATTATATGCTGTGATTATAACTTAATAAAAAATCAGCTTGGATGGAAACCTCAATATACTGTGTTTGATGCATTGCAGGAAATGTTCAACGCATATATCAAAAACTAAGAAGATTACAAATTATGTCAAGAATAAATTTCTTAAATACTCAAATTGATAACATAACCATGGATGAAGCAATTGCTGAAATTAATAAGCTTATTCAGAATTGTTCGTATAATTATATAGTAACACCTAATCTGGACCATATTGTAATGCTTGAAAAAGATAATGAATTTATTTCAGCATATAAAAATGCCAATCTGATTGTTGCAGATGGCAAGCCGCTAATTTGGATTTCTAAATTGTTAAAACGACCTATTAAAGAAAAAATTTCGGGTTCTGACCTTTTTCCCCGGATTTGTGAGCTTTCAGCAAAAAAAGGGTACAAAATATTTATTATGGGAGCAGGAATAGGAGTAGCTGATAAAGCTGCAAAAAACCTGTCTCAAAAATACCCTGGACTAAAATTTTGTGGTACTTATTCTCCTGTATTTGGATTTGAAAAAATACCGGCTGAAATGGAATTAATAAAACAGCTTATTCTAAATGCAAAACCGGATATTTTAGCAGTATCGTTAGGTTCACCTAAAGGTGAAAAATTTATTTATCAGAATCTAAATGAGTTTAAAGTGCCTTTAAGTATTTCTATTGGAGCGTCCATTGATTTTGAGGCTGGAAATGTGAAGAGAGCTCCGAAATGGATGTCTGATATAGGATTAGAATGGCTTCACAGAATTGTACAAGATCCACGTCGTTTGATTAAGAGATATTGGAGAGATGCTATTACTATTATACCTATTATTTATAAGTATGAATACAAGAAAAATAATTAATTTATGCCTTTTTAGATCATACAATATGAAATTTTGTAAAGTGTTCGGAGAGTTTAAGAATGCCAGATATTTTATTTATAGCTAATTTAGTTCCATATCCATTGGATAGTGGCGGAAAAATAAAAACATTTACAAGTATACAGGCACTAAGCAAAAAATATACAATTGATTTGTTATGCTTTTATGAAAGTGAAAATGAGAATGAGGCAAAAAAAGCATTGCAGCCGTATTGTCGTACTATTAAAATGTTTCCTATTCGTGTAACCACAAAAGAACATTTAAAGTATATAATTTTTCAAGCATTAAAAACATTATTATCGCCTATTCCATTAACTGTATATAAGTATCATAAAAAAATAATGGAAGAATCTATTTATGATCTTATGAAAAAAAATACATACTATGCAGCATATTTTAACATCTTACAAGTGTATAGTTACAAAAAATTAATAAAATCCCATGATAAGAATATGAAATTTATACTTGATGCTCAGAATTGTGAAACTCTAATATTGAAAAGATATTATAGAGAAACAAAAAATCTGGTAAAAAAAATATATTTATATATAGAAGCTTTCAAACTAAAAATATTTGAGTGCAGCTCTATTAATGATGTGGATAAATTAATTTTACTTTCTAATGAGGATAAGAAAAAACTCGAAAAAATGAGTAATAAAAAAATACAATGTGATATTATTCCAATTGGTATTAATCCTCCTGAAAAAGTAAAAAGTGCTGAAAGCTTTAATGAAAAGGGAAAGCTGTGCATTCTGTTTCTAGGAACTCTGACATGGGCTCCTAATAATGAAGGTATTATCTGGTTTCTAGAAAATGTCATACCTAAGTTAGAACAGAATATTAATGATTTTAAACTTTATATTGTTGGGAAGAATCCTGGAAAGAAATTATGCAGTTTGACATTAAATAACAAACATATTGAATTAACAGGATATGTAGATTCTGTAGAACCATATTTTGAAAAATGTGATCTTATGGTGGTTCCATTATTCATAGGAAGTGGACAACGAGTAAAGATTATTGAATCCTTCTCAAGAGGAATGCCAGTTGTATCTACTTCTATTGGCGCAGAAGGCCTTGAATATGTAGATGGAGAAAGTATTCTTATTGCAGACGATTCAGCATCATTTGCAAATAAAATAATAGAATTAAACGATGTGAATCTCCGGAAAAAACTATCTGTTAATGGGAAAAAGATATATCAAAAAAATTATTCAGTAAATGCTGTATCAGATAAAATATGTTCTGCTGTTGATGCTTTGAGAAATTAATGTATAAGCCCGTTGCTTTAATGACAAGGAATTGTAGAATATGAAAATCCTTGAAACCATCTTATTAATAATACTCATTATAATTTCTATTGTTCAATTACCTAATATTATATTAAATCGGAATTTATCGAATTTAAAATACTTGACACTTATTTTAGTGTTTCAAAACATTGTATGTGTACTGGCAAATGATACATTGGGAAAGACAGTAGGGCAGTTATGTATCATATATAAAGAATTTATTTTATATGGAAGTATATGTACATATTTAGTAATAACTAAAAAAGTAACACTAAATAAAAAATATGCTCCGTTTTTATTAGAATTTATTTTACTATTCTTATTTTTTTTAATTGGTTCCGCAAGTATATTCACAAGATTGATTTGTCTTAGGCAAATTATGACCCCTATTATACTTGTTTTATATGGTTCTTGTATAAAATTAAATAGAAAAGAATTAGAATCATTTATAAAATTTATAGTTAATATTGGTCTCTTTCAATCCATATTTGGTTTAATTGAGCGGTTTCTTCTTGGAGATAATTTCTGGCTAATTCTTCATATTGAAAAATTTATGGATAGTAAAGGATTCAGTGAGTGGACATCTGATATAGGACTCCCTGGAAATTACTATTCTTTTGACTTATATTCTCTTGTTGGCAGCTCTTTTCGTAGATTAGTAGGCATAAGTACAGATCCGCTGCTTACGGCCCATTTCTTATCTTTTTGTGTTGTGTTGTTGCTTTTTAATAAAGTTTATAAGTCTAAAATAAAACAAAATATTATTCTTATAATCATGATAGGAACTATTTGCTTTACACTTTCCAAAGGAGGAATACTTATTATTGCATTAGCCTATTTGTGTAAAATATGGAAGCATAACAAGGTTCATGGTATAGTTACGTTTATGATTATGGGAATATGTCTTGTTCTAATAATAAGTACAAATTTTTTAGATACTGTAGCAATACATGCTTCAGGCTTAACGACTAGCTTTTCTATACATTCTCTCTTTGGAAAAGGCTTAGGGAGTTGGGGCAATTATGCTAGACTCTATGAAGGAACAGGCGAAGCTGGAGAAAGTTATATGGGATTAATTATAGGACAGACAGGACTGATCGGATTTGTTGTTTTCGTATATGCATTTATTAAGAATGCAAAAATTATATTGAAGGAAGGAAAAAGTACTTTATCATATGCTATTCTTGTCTATGTTATTTCCGTTTTAATCGAAGCATTTTTATCAGAATCTGCTATAAACTACATTGGAAGCGGAATTGCATTTATTATCTTTGGTATTATGATAAATTCATCTGCTTCGTATAAAAATAATTTGGAACATAATTATTTGGTAAATTTCTAACAAATCTAAAAGGATAAAAGTTCATGGATGAGGAAGGGTAGCAAAACAAAATAACCGGTTACGATATATTTAGAATTTTTTCCTGTGTTGTCCTTGCAAAAATACTGTTACTATATATCCTCTTTTGAATTCTACCTTACTGCTAAAAAAGCAGAAAGATATAGGGGTTAGTTTTTTAAAGATTATTACGAATGATACATATATTGATACAAATGAATGGCGGGAAAGCTCTTCGATTATTCATAATTTATGCAACAATATCTTCCCAGTTAGGTTGTATTGATATTATTCCTATTTATCTTTTTATAATAAGCCTTATACAAAATAATTTAAAAAGGCATAAAGAAAGCAGGTATACTTATATTTCTTTGGTACTACTAACATCTGTTAGCATTGAGAGTTTTGTTTCTGTCTCATCTATCTATATATTAGGAAGTGAGATCTATTTTGTATTTGCAGGTATAAAAAAATATAATTCATAAATAAATCAAAGGAGTTTCAATGCGAATATTGTTAATATGTGACTATATAGAATATGGTGGTGCAGAAGTTTACATGCACACATTGATAAAAATATTAAAAAAGAATGGTCAAAATGTCAAATGTATATATTTTATTCCAGGTTCCAATAAAACATATGCTTCTGATACATACGTACATATTAAAACAAATAATATTGAAAAAATAGTTGGGAAATTTATACGCGTAAATAGAATAGAAAAGAGGCTGTCTGAAATAATAAATACATATAATCCGGAAACCATTATACTAAATTCAGCTTACCATTATTATTTTTCTATTATTCATGTTGTAAAAAAATATCATTTAGTTAATATTATTCATGATTATAGGCCAATTTGTCCAAATGCTAATTGCTTGCATTCCGATGATACAATATGTAGTGGCTATAAAGATGAAAATTGCTATAAATTATGTCATGGAAAATATTCTTATATTCACATTTTTTTGAAAAGAATTAATTCTAAAAGAATTGAAATATTTAATCAAAAATGGGTTGATGTTAATATAGCACCAAGCAAAACTTTGGCACAAAAATGTATAACATATGGATATAGATGTATTTGTATTCATAATCCAATGCTTGAGAAAACATCAAACAGTATTCCAGATGAGAACAAAAAAATTCTATATGTCGGGGAAATAAACCATAACAAAGGCATATTGGAATTTGCGAACTGTTTAATAAGATACAATAAAGATCACCAAAAAAAATTTTCCCTTATTATGGCTGGAAAAATAGATAAGAATTCTTCAGCAGAATTTAGAAAAATAATTCATAATGAAAACATTAATTATATTGGCCAAATTGCTCACAAGGAAGTTGCTAATTTAATGCGAAAAGTGTATGCTCTGGTAGTTCCGTCTTTATGGATGGAAAATTATCCAACTGTAGTTTTAGAAGCCTTCTCAAATGATCTGATTGTTATAGGAAGTAAACGGGGAGGAATCATCGAGTTGCTTTCAGATAATAGAGGGATTCTATTTGATCCATTACTTAAATCCGAAATAACTGAGGCTCTTGATAAATTGCAAACACTTCCGCCAGACAAATACAATGAAATTGTTAGAAATGGACAAATATATTTAAATGAAAATAACTCATTGGAAATATACTGGAGCAATTTTCTAAATTATTTGAATTCTAAATTATAAAATAAAACTTATATAGTGGGAGATTATTCTTTTGACAAAGATTTTTCAAAAAAATATAGACTATTTTAAGAAATATATAAATGTTGAGGACGTTATACCTAAGATACATACCTTTGAGAACGAGTACAACAAATATAAAGAAATAAAATCTATTTTAATATATGAAGCATCCAATTATGCAGTTGATCCAAAAGTAACAATCGCTATACCAACATTATCAAGATATGATATTCTTACGGAGCTTTTAGATGTTTTAGATGGCCAAAATGGGAATATACGATATCAAATTATTATTGTTGATAATTGCGGAAAACAAAATAAAGAATATATAAATTTTGTCAAACAGCTTTCTGCTTATACGAACATATGCATCAAGTATTACATAAACGAAATTAATATAGGTATGATTGGAAACTGGAACAGATGCGTTGAATTATCAAGAACACCATTTGTATCATTTGTTCACGATGATGATCTGGTAGATTATAACTATATAACAGAAATTAATGAATGTTTGACAAAATTGATAAAAAGAGATATTAAATTCGGTATTATTAAAGTAAAATACAAAAAATTTTCCACAAAGAAAGAGTTTGATTCAATAACAATAAAGAGCAAAAAACATAATAGTAAAATGATAGAATTATCACATAAGGATTTGTTCCTTATTGGATACCCTGTATCTAATCCACCAACATGCGGCATGATTATAAATAAAGAGGCATTAATAAAATGCGGAGGATTTACTGAATGTGCATTTCCATCCAGTGATTTTTTGCTTGGATTCCAAATGTTCAGAAATAATTTTAAAATATATGAGACAAACGATATATTGGGATTTTACAGAATTTCTGTAAATGAGTCTTTAAGAGGAGATATTGCAAGAAAATTTTGCATTATGGATTCATTTTTGATGTCATATTTTGGAGAATTATATAAATCCAATAATTTTATCTATAATCTGTGGTATAAAAATTGGATATATTCTCATGCCAAAATTCTCATAAGAGAAAAAGAAATAGAAAATATCAGAGAAGTTGATGTTTTAGAAAAATTGAACAGAAAATTTCTTTGCAAAATAGAAATTTATGCTTATAAAATATTTAAAAAGATATATGAACAATTAATGAAATTAAGGAGTTTTTATTAGAAAGTTTCTATTTACAGACGAAGTATTCTTTCCCAAGTGAACAGCTCATAGACAATATGCTTCTTTGTATTATAAAAGCTATTTTTCAATATAGTAAACGAATTATTTGTTTTTGTAATAGGCTTTTTATATTTCCAGAATGATATTAGAGGAAATGAATTTTCTTTATTTCAAAGAAGTGACTCAATATTTTTTTACTTCACAAATTAATGTTTGCTTTATATTTACTCATATATAATGACATCTGCATTTATACATGTACTAGTTGATATTGTATGATACTGAAATTACCTCGCTGTCAAAAAACAGATTACAAAAGGTGAACAGAAATGAAGCACTGGTAAATAATACTTGTACCGCAATAAGCAAAAAGCAGGAGAAAGGAATTATTTATTAATCTTGATATGAGAAAAACTTTAACCTTGTTCAACGGATTATCTGGGCTGATTAACAGAGTCGTTTCCATGATATTCCTTTTTTGCGTACGTCATTATTTTACAAAATATTTAGATGTAGAATATTTGGGATTTGAAGGACTGTTTTCCAATATTTTAGGTTTATTTTCACTGGTTGACCTTGGGCTTGGAAACGCAATATCTTTTAACTTATATGAACCTTTGCATAATCAGGATCGGACACTTATAAGTTCTATTATGGCAGTCTACAAAAAATTGTACCTTGCTGTTGGGATTATTATTTTTGTATTGGCGCTGTGTTTTTCACCGTTTATTCTGTTTTTTATAAAAGACTATACTTTGCCTGAAAACACAATCCGTTTGTATTTTCTGGTATATGCAATGAGTGTATCCATAACCTATTTCTTTTCCTACAAACGAACACTGATATTTGCTCTGCAGAAAAATTATATTGTAATGAATATTGATTCTGTTACAAAAATCGTATTGTCTGTAGTGCAAATTATTCTTTTAGTAAGGTTCAGCAATTACATTTTTTATTTGATAGCAGCTATTGTTGTTAATTTTTTGGGAAATGTTGCTATATCATTATTTTTGAATAAAGAAAATCAATACGATACTAAAAATATTCAGCCTTTATCTGAATCGTTCAAAAACAAATTAAAAAAACATGTCAAGGCACTTGCTGTTACAAATATTTCCTGGCAGGGAGTATCTTCTACAGACAATATCATTATATCTTCTATGATTGGTGTTATTGATCTTGCCAAAAATGCAAATTATAGTATCATAACCATGAGTATTAATAATATTGTGGCTACTGTACTAGGAGGAGTTTCTGCATCCATTGGTGATTTAATCGTTGAAGGAGACACGGTTAAAATCAAAAAGTATTTTGACAGATACTGTTTTATATATTGCATTGTATCTTCGTATGCTGCTCTGGGAGTTTATTTTGTGTCAGCACCATTAATTACCATTTGGGTAGGAAAACGTCTGGTATTTAGCCAATTTCCTGTTTTTCTAATTGCAGTCAGTCTGTTTCTCACCTTGAACTTTCGTCCATTGGCAGAGTATCAGAATTATTCTGGTAATTTTGTGTATTATAAACCATATTCTATTGTTGCAGTTATCATTAATATTGCAGCATCCATAGTTTTTGCATATTTTATGGGAATTTCTGGTGTATTTTTAGGGACAACTATTACATATTGTTTTATGATCTCGACAGTTGTATCTATTTTGTATAAGAAAATGTTTAAATCGAAGCAAAGTGAATATTATAAGAAATCTCTTATAAATTTTTTACCAGCATTAATAAGCTTTGCTTTATTATGCTTGTTAAAAAATTATTTGCCTGATAGTTTGATTTTACAAATTCTTTTAATGATAACATTCATAACCATTATATATTTTCTAATGGTTATCTTAATTTTAAAAAAATCACAAGATTTTTGTTTTTTTGAAAAGTTAATCAAACAGATTTTATGTAAAGTTATTATAAAAAAATAATTACACATTTCAAAAAAATATTTTATCAAATAAAACGTTATTAATAAATTTCAAGACAGAGGTATCCCATGAACATAATCCTGGGTGCTGGCATAGCCGGCCTCGGCGCATACTGCGCTGACAATTCCAGTTACATATTCGAACAGGCTCCCAAAGCGGGAGGCCTGTGTGCCAACTTTGCAATCAATGGCTTCCTGTTTGACAAAGCCGTTCATTTGTCATTTACCAACGATGCTTTCGTAAGATCATATTTTGACAGAGTAAAACATTATTCCCATCATCCCATTCCCTACAGTTGGTACCATGAACAATGGCTTCAGCATCCGGCTCAGAACAATCTATACCCTATTTCCGCAGAAGAAAAAGTAGCGGCGGTAAAAGGATTTATGGAACGGGAAGCAAAAAACAATCCTTCCAATTTCGAAGACTGGACAAGAAGTCAATATGGCGAATGGCTTTATGAAAATTTATTCAAGCCATACAACGAAAAGTACTGGTGTACAGATCTTAAAAAAATGGGCATTGACTGGATACAGAATCGAATCTACAGACCATCTGTTGATGAAGTTCTCTATGGCAGTTATACCTTTGAGACTCCCAATACCTATTATGCAAAAGAGATGCGATATCCGCATACAGGGGGGTATGAGGCATTCCTTACACCTGTCATTCAGCAGGCAGAAAGGAATCATCATATTCAGTATAACAAAAAAGCAGTATGGATCGATATTGGCAGAAAAGAGATAAAGTTTGCGGATGGGGAGACTGTCAGCTACGAGCAACTATTTTCCTCTATTCCATTGACAGACATCTTTCAAATGCTCACTGTATGTCCGGAAACGGTAAAAGAGGAAGCCGCAAAGTTGGAATACACTTCTCTTTCCCTTGTTTCTGTCGGATTTCGTAAAAACATTCATTTGGACAAGATGTGGTTCTATATTTATGACCGCGATATTATGGCCGCGCGTGCATATATGCCTTCTGTAAAATCTCCGCAAAATGCACCAACCGGAAAATCCTCTATTCAATTTGAGATTTATTTTCATCCCCGAAACGGAGCTCCGGAACGGGATATCTGCATAGAAAACTGTATCTATGCTTTAGAAAAAATGAAGATTGCAGATAAAGAAGATATTTTGTTTACGGACTATCGGATACTTCCGTATGGAAATATCATTTTTAAAAAAGATACCATTAAAACGTCCAAGCGTTTGACAGACTGGCTCCGGACAAATGGGATCACTCCTATGGGAAGATTTGGAGAATGGAAATATCTCTGGTCCGATCAGGCATTTCTGTCCGGATACCACGTTGCCCAAAAACAAATTACAAATGGTGAAAAGAAATGAAAGTTGTTATTCTCGCCGGCGGACTGGGCACTCGGATTTCAGAAGAATCCCAGTTTCGTCCTAAACCAATGATTGAAATCGGAGGACAGCCGATCCTCTGGCACATTATGAAAGAATACTCTTATTATGGGTTTCATGACTTTATCGTCTGTGCAGGATACAAACAGCACATCATTAAAGAATGGTTTTATAACTATTTCCTTCATAACAGTGATGTAACCTTCGACTATACATCCGGAGGAAACGAGATGCGGATCCACAAGACCAGCGTGGAATCCTGGAAAGTTACCATTGCAGATACAGGAAAAAACACCATGACCGGAGGACGGATCAAACGCATCCAACCCTATGTAGGACGGGAACGTTTTATGATGACATATGGTGACGGAGTCTGCGATGTGAACATTCAGAAACTGCTGGAGTTTCATGCGGCGCATGGGAAAACGGCCACGCTTACCTCTGTCATTCTGGAACAGCAGAAAGGCATCCTGGATATCAGCGGAGACAATGCCGTACGGTCTTTCCGGGAGAAAAATCTTTCCGACGGAGCTTCCATCAATGCCGGATACATGGTATTTGAGCCGGAGATTTTCGACTATATAGAAGGTGATCAGACAGTCCTGGAAAGAGAGCCGCTGGAAAGACTGGCCGGGCAGGGACAGCTCATGTCCTACCGGCACAATGGGTTCTGGCAGTGCATGGATAATATGCAGGAAAGGGAACTGCTGGAAAAAATGCTGGAACGCGGCATTGCCCCATGGAAAAAATGGAAGTAATGGAGGAAAAGATTTGAAAGAGCTGAGCTTTTACAAAGGAAGAAAAGTTCTCGTAACCGGGCACACCGGCTTCAAAGGAACCTGGCTTTGCCGGATACTGATGAATGCAGGGGCTGCTGTAACCGGGTATGCACTGGAGCCTCCGACGGTTCCCAACCTGTATGAGAATTCCGGACTGGACCGGCAGATCGCAGATATCCGGGGCGATATCCGGGATTTTGAACGTCTGCAGTCTGTATTTACAGAAACTCAGCCGGAGATCGTCTTTCATCTGGCTGCGCAGCCTATCGTAAGAGACAGCTACAAGGAGCCAAGATATACCTATGAAACCAATGTCATGGGAACAGTTAATCTTATGGAATGCATACGGACTTCTGCGAGTGTCCGAAGTGTTGTCAATGTGACAACGGATAAAGTCTATCATAATAACGAATGGTGCTGGGGCTACCGGGAAGAAGAGCCTCTGAATGGTTTCGACCCATACAGCAACAGTAAAAGCTGTTCGGAACTGGTGACGCACAGTTATAAAAACAGTTTTTTTACAGACTGCTCTGTGGCAGTGTCCACGGCAAGAGCGGGAAATGTGCTTGGGGGCGGTGATTTTGCAAACGACCGGATTATCCCGGACTGTATCAGAGCCGTACAGGCAGGAAAAACAATTAACGTGCGAAATCCTTACTCCATTCGGCCCTACCAGCATGTATTAGAACCACTGGCCGTTTATCTCATGATTGCGGCCAGACAGTATGAAGACATCCGATACGCAGGCAGTTATAATGTAGGGCCGGACGATTGTGACTGCATTACAACCGGAGCGCTTGTGAGCCTGTTCTGCAAGCATTGGGGAACCGGTGCCGCCTGGGAAAACCATGCAGAGACCAATGCGCCCCACGAAGCGGATTTCTTAAAACTGGACTGCAGTCGGATAAAGTCTGTATTTGGATGGGCGCCGCGCTGGCATATAGAAGAATGCATGGAACAGGTCTGCAGGTTCAGCAAAGTATGGCTTGCTGCCGGAGACATGGCTGCGGAAATGGACCGGGAGATGAAAATTTTTTTTGAAAAATAGAACAAGAATCCGCAAAATGGAGGGGATGCTGCATGAAAATATGGAAAAATGAAGAAGAAGCACGTGAACAGATAAAAGCGCTGATCGCAGAATACTATCATGATTTTAAAAAACCGGAAATGTCAAAGGAGCATTTTAAACCTGGGGACCGGATCAGCTATGCGGCGCGGGTATACGATGAAAAGGAGATGCAGAGTCTGACGGATGCCGTGCTGGATTTCTGGCTTACCACCGGCAGATTCTCGGAACAGTTTGAACGGGAATTTGCAAAATGGATGGGAGTAAAACATGCACATCTGGTAAACAGCGGTTCCTCTGCAAATCTGATTGCATTTATGGTCCTTACGGCACAGGAGCTGGGAGACCGGCAAATCAGACGGGGGGATGAAGTGATTACCGTGGCCTGCGGATTCCCGACAACTGTAGCTCCGATGATCCAGTACGGAGCAGTCCCTGTATTTGTGGATGTAACCATACCGCAGTACAACATCGATATCACAAAACTGGAAGAGGCATACAGTGAGAAAACAAAGGCGGTCATGATTGCACATACTCTGGGAAATCCATTTGACCTAAAGGCTGTAAAAGAATTTTGCAGCCGGCACCACCTTTGGCTTATTGAGGACAACTGTGATGCCTTGGGATCTGCATATACCCTTGACGGCATCACGAAATTTACAGGAACCTGGGGAGATATCGGAACTTCCAGCTTCTATCCGCCCCATCATATGACGATGGGCGAAGGCGGATGTGTATACACGGACGATCCTCTGCTGCACCGCCTGATTTTGTCCTACCGGGACTGGGGAAGGGACTGCGTCTGTCCTTCCGGACAGGATAATTTCTGCGGACATCGCTATGACCGGCAGTTTGGACAGCTTCCGGAAGGCTATGACCATAAATATGTATACAGTCATTTCGGATACAATTTAAAAGTGACGGATCTGCAGGCGGCAGTCGGTGTCGAGCAGCTAAAGAAGTTTCCGGATTTTATTGCAAAGAGAAGGGAGCACTGGGACAGACTTCATAAGGCGTTGGAACCGGTACAGGATAAGATCCTTCTTCCAGCTCCGGAAGAAAACAGCGTGCCTTCCTGGTTTGGATTTCTGATTTCGATACGTCCTAAGACCGGCATTCACCGGGAACGGGTCACAAGGTATCTGGAAGCACACAATATACAGACCCGTCTGCTGTTCAGCGGGAATCTGATCAAACATCCATGCTTTGACCCCATCCGACACACGGATGCATACCGCGTTGCGGGCAGTCTGGAGTGTACCGAATTTATTATGAAGCATACATTCTGGGTAGGCGTATATCCAGGGATGAGCGATCGGATGATTGACTATATGGCTCAGACTATCATAGAGGCACTTGAACAGTAGGAGTTTCTTATGAGAAAGACAATCATTACAGGGAGAACCGGTTTTATCGGAAGCTGGCTGATACAGGAACTGTTAAAAGAAAATATAGACGTGACTGTTATTACAAGAAAAAAAGAACGCCTGCCGGAAAACGTCAGAAATCAGTGCCAAATCATAGAAAAACCAATGGAATATCTTGAGATTGACGATTTTGAGAAAGATTATGGATTTGATGTGTTTTTTCATCTCGGCTGGGATGGAGTGTCTCCGGGACAGAAAAACGATATCCGTTTGCAGATAAAAAACATAAATATGTCGCTGAGAATGCTGGAGCTGAGTAACTGTCTGAAATGCGGAAAATTTCTTGCAGCCGGAACGGTTGCTGAGTATTCCCTGCATGCAGGCACTATCAATGCCGGGACACTGCAAAAACCTAACGATATGTATGGTGCAGCCAAAACATCTGCCCGTCATTTTCTTGAGGTAAGGGCAAGACAATTAGACCAGTCGCTGATTTGGATGATCCTTCCAAGTATATATGGTGAAAAACGAACGGATAATAATATTATTACCTATACCATTTGCACACTGCTTGAAGGAAATATTCCCCGATATGGGGATCTGAGTCAGATGTGGGATTTCCTTTATATATCAGATGCAGTAAGAGCAATTCGGATGATCGGGGAATGCGGGATTCCTGGGAAAGTATACGGGATAGGATCCGGCCAATACTGGCCTGTCCGGCGGTACATGGAAGAGATCCGTGACATGATTGACCCAAAACTGAAACTGGGAATTGGATTGATTCCGCAGATGTCCGGACGTTCGGTCAGTTCATGCGTAGATATTTATGAATTAGTAAAAGACACGTCCTTTGAGCCGCAGATTTCTTTCAGACAGGGCATCCTGCGTACAATTCAATGGACCAAAGAAAATAGAACGCTCCTCATGCGGGGGGGGGAACAGCAGAAAAAGAAAAAGACAGATAGTCTGTCCGATCTCCTATTTAAGGAGGTGCGGATAGCATGAATATCTTACTGCTCGGCGCATCGGGTTATCTTGGAAGCAACATCGCTTATTGCCTTTCTAATGAAAAATATCATATTGTTTGCGCTGTCCGGGGAACATCGGATATCAGCCGTCTAAAACAGATGAAAGCGGAATTGATCTCCAGTGAGCCAGACATGCTTGAACTCACACTGAAATCCAGGCCATTTGACTGGATCATTAATGGAGCATGTACTTATAAAAAAAATGCCACATTCTATGGAGATATGTTGGAATCCAATGTTATGTTTCCATTATCTGTGCTTAATCTGGCGGTAAAGTATGGTGTAAAAAACTATATGACAATGGGAACGGGCTTGCCGGACCAATTTACTCCATATAGCTTTACAAAACATCGTTTTTCTGATTTTGGAAAATATCTGAGCAGAACAGAGGGCATTAATTTTGCAGATTTGCAGCTCGAAATGTTTTATGGAGGCATATTTGAGCCAGAAAACCGTTTTCTAAACAGTTGCAAACATAACTTGCGTGAAAACAGGGACATTTCTTTGACTGAAGGATACCAGAAAAGAGACATCATTCGAGTAGAAGATGTAGTTTCTATTATTTTGGAACTGATACGCCAAGACTATGTACAAGGATACCGGCTGCTTCCAGTCGGAAGCGGAGAAAATCATTCTATTCGGGAGATTATGAGTTTTATGAAATGTAACCTTCAGTCAAGCGGGAAACTAATGTATGGAAATACGCCTGGCCGTACAGAGGAACCGGATACATTGGCGGATATTGGCTGGTATAAAGAGATTGCATACCGTTTAAAATTCACCTATTGGGAGGGACTGAAAGCCTATACAACCGAATGAATTTTTCAGTCCCCATCAATCCCTCCTAGTTTTTCTCATACTTTTCAATTATGCATTCATGCCCTTTTTTCTCATCATAATTGATTCCTACAAGAAGGATTTCCCCCGTATATCCTTCAATCCAGGATGCATATTCCTGTTCTTTTATCTGCCGAAGAGCGCCTTTGGCAGATTTTTTCCATTTTAGTTCAACTACCAGTGCAGGACAGTCTACATCCCGTCTGGGAAGATAGGCCACATCTGCAAATCCCCTGCCGGAAGGCAGTTCCATAATGGGATTCATATAATAGGCTTTGGCACTATAATAAGCCATTAAAATCGTACAGGTAAGCGAATTTTCATTATGATACTGAAGCATAGAAGCTGTCTCTTGATGAATAGCCGCTACACCTTCTGCTACAGCTTTTCCATTCAATGCCCATGTATTTTTCAGAAGTTCTTCTGACCGGCTCAATGCCTGTGCCAGACCGCTCCATCCTGGACCATCTACTGCAGTCAAAAATTCCTGTGCGATCTCTTGATTAGGGATAAACACATCCTGAGCATGACTGTCATAGGTCAGATAGCCCAAATGGACCAGAAGCGTAAGTACCTCGTCTCTGGTGTGAAAAGTTGTCATATCATTTTGAAAGCCACGGGGATTGATTCTGCAGCGCCCATTCCCAAGCATACAAATGACCGATTCCCTAAGACCATCAAAGTTCATGTCAATATAGACTTTCAAAGCTTCATACGTTTCCGTACCGGACCAGTAGCTTTGGAAATCCCTGTTTTCCATCAGCTCGGTCACAGCCTGGGGATTATAAATATGCTGTTCGCCAAGAAGATAGCCATCATACCATTTCCGGGTTTTTTCATAATCTACATGATAATTTTCACAGAGTTCCTGCACTTCAGATTCAGTAAAACCAAAACAGTCAGCAATCTTTCCTGGCTTCAGCATGGAAAACTCTCTGAAAATATTAATTGCGGAATGCTCACCATACTTTTTAATAGGAAGGATTCCAGTCATATAGGCCAGATCTACATATTCACATCCTTTAAAAAGTCCCCTGAGGAAGTCCAGATAGCTTTTCTGAATATCCTGTCTGTCTTTGGCCAGGCGAAATACACAATCCCATTCGTCAATGATAAAAATAAAACCTTCTCCTGTTTTTGCGTAAATCTGTTCCAGGACCCCAGGAAGTCCATAGAATCCCTCCTGAAAGCAGCCGCCATATTCTTCCCGCAGTTCCTGAATTACCATTTCCTGCATTTTATCTATAAAAATATCCAAATGAGATTTGGAAAATAAAAAACGCTGTATATCCAGCCGAATTACATTGTGTTTGTTTAAATGTTTTTTATAAGAAGCATGTTCTTCGATTTTAAGACCAGAAAAGAGCGCCGCAGAATCACATCCCCGGCTGTAGTATGCAGACAGCATATTTGCACCCATGGATTTTCCAAAACGTCTTGGCCGGCTAACACAGATATAGCGTTTCTCTGTCCGATAAGCTTTATTCAGCTCTGCTATCAACATACTTTTATCCACATAGATATCAGAAAAACGTGCCATTTCGAACAACGTGTTTCTGGGATTTAGGTAGTAATTCATAGACTTGTGCTCCTCGCTGAGATAAATGTTCCCAAGGTCTTTTTGCCTATCAGGGCATACAGCGCTCCTTTTCTCATGATAAAGTAATTCCGCTGGCAGAACATTGAGTATTTTTATAGCTATATTTATTGTATCATGAGATATTCAGCTTCACAAGGCGTTTTGGGGTTTTCGCTGTAAGGAATTGTTCAAAAAAACTTGTGATTTTATTCAATAAATACTATACTGTTTTCATGAAGATAGTGCACGCAAATCGATAAAATCAATTTAATATTGCCGCATTTTGATGAACGCCTTAAGCGGATTTATCCTGCTTCAGAAGCAGATGACTTGGGGAGGGGCAAAGAGATAAGCGAGCTTCTCGGCATCCATCAAAATACATTGATTGCTGGCAGACAGGAGCCTGTTAGTGGTGAATGGAACTACACCATTATGCCACATATTATTTTTGAACAGTTCTTAATCGTGCGCTAAAGGAGTATATAGGCTATGTTGTCTTTAACAAAAACAGCTAAAAACCATATCCGGCCTGAAAAAAACAGCCGAAATCGAACGATAGATTTTATGAAGGGAATCTGTATCCTGTTTGTCATAATCACTCATTGCAATTTTTCAGAGAAAAGCAGACTCCAATATCTATTTCCATTCTGGATTGACATGGCAGTACCAGCATTTATGATTCTTTCAGGCTATGTGAATATGGCCGCTTTTAGCAGACAGAATATTTCCTGCCTGCAGGATGCCTATCATTTCCGCATTATCAAAAGCCTTACCCGGTTCACAATTCCTTACATTATATTCTATATTGCCGAATTACTTTTGGCTCGGCATTTTAATACTTTTTCATTATCTGGCTTTGGATTTCGGGCATTTCTTACAGGAGGAACGGGACCTGGCAGTTATTATTACCCCATTATGATGCAGTTTGTACTCATTTTTCCTCTGATATTTATTTTGATCGAAAAGTATAATTCATTGGGACTTATTTGGGGGGGGGTAATTAATATATCATTTGAACTATTACAACATGCATATGGTCTTAATGAGGAGTGTTATCGTCTGCTTATATTTCGGTATTTGTTCCTGATTTTCTTTGGGGCTTTTCTATATAAAAACAAGGAACGGGAGATAAAATTACGGTGGGGAATCATCTCAGTCGTGACGGGGACACTATTTATTCTGGCAACTCAATACAAAGGATATGAACCTCTTATCATTATTTATTGGAAAGGTACATCATTATTTGCTTCTTTATTCATAATCCCGATTCTGAGTATTATCATTAAAAAGGCCAATTTAAAATGTGTGTTGGTGGAGTTATTTGGAAAGGCATCCTTTCATATATGTCTTGTTCAGATAATATTCTATGTCTTTTTTGCAGAATATTTTTATAGTCTATATGATAATAGATTTTTACACCTCATAATTGCACTTACCATATGCTTGTCTACAGGTTGCTTGTTTTGGGTCGTGGAACAGGGACTAAACAAATGGATTGTTCAAAAAGAAAAACATATATTTGATAAGATCATGAATATGCGTTTGTCAGAAAAGCTTGACAACTGGCTTTTGAAATAGTTTCTTCCGGGAGCGATTATCCTGACCGCCGATACCGTCATGCTTTTCCATATTTATTTAATGAAAGCAGATATTCAATCCTTTCCTGTACATTCGTAAGGGACTGATTGCCCATGAAATATCCGATATGGAGAAGCAGCCTCCTTCAGCACTTCCATCTCACACACATGATGCTTCGTCTGCCGGTCATATGCAATTCCGACTGCTAGTATTCGTCCGGTAAATTTCTGCACTTCCCCCATCCGCGGAGCAAACCGGAGTACATACTGTTTTTCTTTAATCTGCCGGAGGGCTTCCTGCGCCGTATGATCTACTTTCAGTTCCAAAATAATGCCGTCTGCAGACAAATCATACTCCGGATAAAAGATAAAATCCACATATCCTGTCCCGGCTTTGTCTTCACGTTCCATCCGGTAATGATCCCGTGCGGATAAATAGCATAGATTGACAATGGCTGTCAGTTCCGCTTCATTATTATAATGCAGCAGCGGTGTTTCTGAATTATGGGCATATTCCAGAATCCTGCACATAGTTCTGGTATCCATTGCCAGCGTAGCCTGCAGCATTTTTTCCGACTCTCTGGCAAGGCGATGGACATATCCAAGAGAGGGCTCTTTTTGCAGCATATAGGCAAACTTCTCCATCAGTTCTCGATTTGGGATTGACACGAAACCGTTTTCAAAGTTTAAAAAACCATAGACAACCATTGCAGAGAAGATCTCATCCTTTGTCTGAAGGTTCATGGAAGTAGCAGCGTACTCCCGGACCTTGGACGGAACAGACACTCCGGACACCATCAGCGCGAGATCGTCCCGAACGGCATCTGCATTTCCTTTAATGTAATAAAACAATTCGTCATACGGGCCGGAACTGGTCCAGTAGTTTCCAAGATTGTTGTTGGTCAGCGAGAGCACCACTGATCGAGGATTGTAGACCCGTCCGCCTCTTTTGGTCTTATACCCGTCATACCAGATCCGAAGCCCATCTCTTGTAACGTGTTCTTCCGGGAAATCCAGGTTCTGATACCGCTCAAAAAGAAGATCAACTTCCGCATCCGTGAAGCCGAACTGAGCAGAAAAGCGTTCCTCTGAAGCCATCGTATATTCGGAAAACATATTCAGCTCCGAACCGCTGGAATATTTGGCAATCGGAAGTATTCCAGTCATATAAGCCAGCTCCACATAGGGCTGATCTTTTAGAAGATTACTCAGAAAATCAATGTAAGCAGCTTTGTCTGCATCTGTGATAAAATTCCGATGAAAAATAAAATCCCATTCATCCAGCACGAAAATAAATTTTTCTCCGCTGCCAAATTCGATAATACTGTTCAATGCATCCCATAACGCATCCTCTCTGTCCAAATGCAGTTCCGGGAATTCCCGGCTCAAATCTTCCAAAAGCCGTCTTTTGATCCGGGAAATATACTGTGCATAAGTAGTACACTCATCGGGCATTTCATTGAACATAATGTGTATTACATGGTGCTGGTTCAAGTGTTCTTCAAACCAGCGGCATCCGGATGCATACAGGCCATCAAAGAGTTCGTGGCTGTCAATATTCTTTTCAAAATAAGAAGCAATCATATTGGCTGCTACCGTTTTCCCGAAGCGCCGGGGCCTTGTGATACATATATATTTCTGACTCTTTTTCCCAAATACAGCCGAATCATATGAAGAGACTTCTCCTGATCCCAGCAAAGAAACCAGTTCTTTTAAAATACTGCTCTTATCTATATAATATGTGGAAAATCGCTCTTCCTGAAATAACAGATACGGTTTTTTGCTATTTAGATAAAATCCCATGCACGTATACCTTTCTTATCAAATACGATGGACATCTGTTGGAGAATGATGTTCTGTATTGATTATAAGTAAAACGAGAGGAATGTGCAACCTTTTTTGTGTGGGGGAGGGAAGCAGGCACACTAGAACATCAAATCGCCTCGGCCGGCACACGCTTTTGGCATCTATACAGCATATTCTTTCAATATAGGAATCTTGTGAATTGTAAATGATACTATATATCCTGTTAAGAATATTAAGAGACTTAACAGCGGGACAATTATAACAGGCATATGAAAGGATACCGCATTTAGACTCAGATATTCTTCCAGCAGCTCACGAATCAAAATATGAACCATGTATATTCCGAAACTGCAGGCAGAAAGAGATGTGATTATTTTACGAAGTATTTTTTTATTTGCCCATTCATTGTGATATTTGAATATGTTAAATATAAAAACTGCCTGTAACAATGAAGTGATAGAGAATGCACTGTCAAAGGGTGTTTTTGCACCACGAAATAACGTCAAATATTCATTCGCACATATCCCAACAGCAAAAGAAAAGACGCCGAGAAAAAGAATCATTCTTTGCTTTGTCTTACTTAATGTTATCGTATCAAAATAGTAACCAAGTATAAAATATCCGGTGAATCCAAGAAAGAATTCCAAGCTCATTGTATCTATGTTGCCAAATATTTTTGATACTCCTGCCCTTCCTGCTATACTTGTATATGGAATAATCATATATCTTAAAGTTGGAATAAGGACAGCTACAAACAGGAATATAACAAGATAGTATCGAATCAGTTCCGGCACTTTAATGATTTGTCTGATAAATGGTGTAATCATATATTGTCCCATTATCATCCATAAAAACCACATGTGCCAATATCCGGTGATTAAATACATTTTACAGGAATGCAAATCCAGGCCAAACACAAACCACTCAAAAAGTACATATACTGCAGTCCAGAAAATGAAAGAAGAAAACATTCGAAGGATATTTTTTTTCCATAGTTTTCCGATTGTGACTTGTTTATCGGGGTTCAAAAAAAGTGCTCCTGAAATCATTACGAAAGAGGGAACAGCCCATCTGACACATCCATCCCAGATGATTAAAACTGGTTTATACCCCCCCCCCGATAAATTTCGATGTCACATGCAGGATGATAATTGCATACGTTGCAGTTATTCGGATTAAATCCAGATAGTATTTTCTGTTTTTCAATATTATATTTTCTTCTGATTTTGTCATTTGTTTCTGTCCAATAATATGTAAGTAATAGGTATTTGCCGGTTATATTATACTTTTTAAAGAAATTTTCCCATCAATAACTAAACGGGGAAAACAGATAATACTCCGTTTTCATTAAAAAAAATACTATTTGTTTAGTCAATTCGTTCACTTCATATATGCTTAATATAATTCCCGGTAGCCATTTCAATACTCCAGGATCACTTAACACGAAAAATATATAAATATTATAAAGCTCATAAATAAAATGTAAAATGGTATTATTGTAATATATCATTTATATAACATATGGCATATTTCATGAGCTATACGTTGTGCACCTTTTCCGTCTATTTTTCTCCTCATAATCGAAGATGTACGTTCTCGATACTCAATTTTCAATCTTTCTTCTTTTAAAATTTCGATTATTTTCTCAGAAACCAGATCAAATCGCAAATCGCCTGCGTACTCCATCAGCCCTTCTTCATAAAATGATCTCGCATTTTCCATTTGGTTATCTGCAATAACATAAAGAATGGTTGGGGTTCCTGCTGCGCATAATTCATATGAAACTACTCCTGCTGATGATATTGCGACGTCTGACGCAAGCATATAATCTTCAATATTCTCTACTGCATTATAGAAATAGAACTTGGATATTCCAGAAAACTCACTGATTAATTTATCATATTCATTATAATATCTTCCGCATATAACGTGAATTTTTTCTAATTCCTCAAATATGGCACTGTTCCATAGTTGTTTTGAAAAATCCCGCAGAAAACCATGATGGTCTGTTCCGCCAGATAAAATAAGTAATTCTTTTATCTGGGGGGCTATATTTTTAGCCGGGAGTTTGGAAAAAACAGTCCGTAAAGGTGAATATTTAGGACCCAGCAGGAGTTTTACATTAGATGAGTATCTATTTTCCAGTTCAAATTTCTGATAATAATTTGCATAGCAGATGAGCATATCTATTTCAAAAACATCTTTTCCATAATCATCAATGTATATTATTTTCGTCGACTTATGTATCTTATGAAAATATTTTTTTGTTACATAATAAGAATCAACAAGTAATATTTCTATTTCATATTTTTCAATCGCCTGTTGAAGTAGTTCTATTTCATCTTCCATATACATCCAACTGGAATTTAAAGAATAAAGCTCATATCCCTTTTGATTAATGAATGATTTTGCAAAATTATCCGCTGAGATAAAAAGAGAATCCACCCCTGTCGCCTTCAACATTTCCGCTATTGCCAGGCACCTCATGATATGCCCGGTAGCTATTATTTCGTTAGCATCTACTCTGATCCCTATTTTCATCCGCATTCTCCGATCAATCATCCTTAAATGTTTTATCAACGCATAAAATCAAAACAATTTTTTTCACGTAATTTTATACTTTTTACTGGTACAACAACTTCATATTCAGATGTATTCTCTGACACATATGCCCCTGCTCCAATTAAGCTGTAATCAGCCATTGATATATTGTTTTTTAATGTTGCATTCGTTCCAATAAAACAATGATTTCCGATTTTTACATATCCGCTGGAGGATGCTCCAGGAGCAATGCAGTTAAAATTCCCTAATATGTTATGATGTTGTACCTGTGCCGTTGCCCAGAATACATTTCCATTCCCTATTTTAGAAAATGGAGCAAGAACACAATTTTGCATGATAATGTTCCCGTGACCAAGGCTTGCATTTGTCAAATTAGCTGTATTGCTAATAACGTTATCAAAAAAGAATCCCTTTTTCGATAATTCATATTGTAAACGCTCCCGTGTCTGATACATATCATGTGCTTCATATCCCAGAGATACTGCATAGTCAGATGGCTTATAATAGCGCTCAGCTTCTTCATAAGGGATAACTGGTCGGCCGCAATATACCTCCATATCAAGATATTTTTTATTTACCATATATGCCTCGACATTTCTCTGCATTTCCTCTTCGATAATATATCTTATAATATCTGCAAAGTCACCTTTTCCAAAGATAATAAAATCTCTCATTCGCGTTCTCCGATTAGTCTCTGTCTGCAAAAAATTCTTTTCGGTATTCTTTACAAGTGTAATTCTGATGTTTTCCACTGCAAATGATTTTTAATGCATCATGAAAACCGACATTAAATAACAGATCATAAATACCGATATACGGGATAAATGTTTGACCCTGCTGAGGATATGTTGGGTGTTCATAATTTAAATATAACAAAGAAATTCCTTGCCTGGAAAACGCACCGCCTGCATTGTCCTTTTCAATATATACTGCTGACCCTTGTGCCGAAAGATAAGTGTCAGCACCTAAATACCGGCATATTTCAACAAGCAAATCATCCTTATGACCGTTCATATGGAATTTGCTTGATTGATAAAATTTGGTATTAATTCCAATTTTTCTGCATATTTCAGAAATCAATGTCATATTCAGACTTCCAATGGAAGTATATGCTTTGAAGTACAAAGGTTCTAAAAAATCAATAACCTCTTTAAAAAAAGAACTTTTTCTGTATGCCTGTCTTATGTTCTCTAAATGATTATTCTTCCATGTTTCGTTTGCATAAGGAGTATTATTTATCATGCGTTCGCTTCTTGCATGCGACTTATCAATAGGAATTGTCAATACTCGCTCCTGATTATTCTCTTTGATCTTATTACGTACCTGCCAGCTCCGTCCTACTAATTGAACACTGTCAAGAAACACAAATTCATCGACCTGTTCAATCATAGAAAAATAGCCTATCCAGGGCATATATGTAGGCTGCATAATAGCAATTATTTTTTTCATTACATCTCCATTTTGAAAGTAAATTATCTTTTTATCATTTCCTCCGAAATAGGTTCTCCAAACTTTATATCCCGTAATGCATGTTTACCCAATAACTCACCATAACATTTTGGTTTCATTCCCTGACCAGGCCGTATGCTGCGGATATTCTCAGTTGAAAACACTTCCCCTTGATATATATCTTTTGCTGCAAATAGACTTCGACGAAACGCAATATTTTTTTCCTCACTTTTATTAGGACCATAGGATATGGTGCCAACTATTTTTTTTGTATTTTGCACATCCTTTATCATCTGGGAAAACTCTTCTATGGACATGCTAAAATCACTATCTGCACTTTTTATGTCTGGAAGGCATATATGCTTTTCAATTACACTGGCTCCGAGCGCAGTTCCGACAATTGCGCCTAAGCTCCCTTTACTATGATCGGACAATCCTATGGGTACCTGGAATTTTTGTTTCATGTCCAAAATATTTGCCAAATGCATATCCTCCCAGTTGGCAGGATAGTCGCTGCAGCATTTTAATAAAATAATTTGATCATTTTTCATTCTGTGACATGCGTCAACGGCATCCTGAATTTCCTCAATGGTTCCCATGCCGCAGGAGATGATCATAGGTTTTCCTTTTGATGCCGCATACTCAATTAATGGAATGTCCACAAGTTCAAAGCTGGATATTTTATATGCTTCTGCCTGAATGCTTTCCAAAAAATCTACCGCCGTATGATCAAAAGGAGTTGACAAAAAATCTACGCCGCAGTTTTTACATTCTTGTTTAATACGTTCCTGCCATTCCCATGGTGTACAGGCATCTGTATATAAATCATATAATTTATAACCAGCCCATAAGCCTTCCCGGATACGAAAATATTCATTGTCACAATTAATCGTAATGGTATCTGCTCTATATGTTTGAGTTTTTACACAATCCGCACCAGCTTCTGCTGCTTTTTGTACGATTTTCAATGCACTCTCAATGTTTCCGCCGTGATTCGCAGACATTTCCGCGATGATATACACTTCACCTTTGCTTATTTTTTCATATAATCGAATCATGGAAATCCTCTATTCGTTAGGTTTTTATAAGGAGTATTCAGTCCTGAAAGATATATGCTTTCTCTACCTCTTCTTTGTAAAGAATATTTAAAGCGCATCGTTCCTGGATATCCTTATGAAATCCTTTTCCATTATGAGAAAAGGACCGTTTTTCTATCAGGCTGTATTGTGGATTTTCGCAGTACAGTTTTGCCAGATCATATTTATAGGTTGGTACATGATCATTATGTATATTCCTTCGTTTATAGGGAATCTTTGTATCGAAATCCCATGTGACTAACAGACCGCCTGTTTTGAGAACACGGTCTGCCTCAGCAACTGCCCGCAGCAAATATTTTCTGTCCACCCAAAATACACAAAAACCCATTAAGACAATATCGAAATATTCATCGGAAAATGGAAGCGTGTCAGCAGTTCCCTGCTTCAAAGTAATTCTGGTATTGTTTTCGTCCGCCAGAATCTTTTTTCCATATGAAACTGCTTCTTTGGATGGTTCGATTCCGTACCCCCCCCCAATCGTATTTCTCACACAGCCACATCAAATTATATCCATAGCAGCATCCGACCTCTAAGACCTTTTTATCTGTTATGGATTCTGCAGTATCATTCAGAAAATCTCCAAATAATTGACATCCTATTGAGACATCTATTTTTCCGTTTTTCAGATTTCTTTCAAAATATGAATTTCCCTCCTGATGAAGCACTTCATCTTTTGCGTTTTCATGTATATTCATTTCGCAGTCCTTCCTGATTTTTTAATTCAGTCGCTCAAACCCGGCATGACAAACCGGCCCGTCCAGACATTCTTCGATCGGTTTCCCCGCCGCGTGAATCTGCGCGATCTCCCGAAACACACACCCGCACGCATCCAGATATCTTTCCACAATCTCTTCTGTATGTGCCAGTGAGACATACAGCGCCGTGGCGGCCAGATAACCCTTCTTCAGCATCTGCTGCGTGAAATAGGTCTTATGAGCCAGTACATTATCATACTCAAATTCAAAATGGATCAAGGGCAGGATTCCGGACGTATGAATCTGCATGCCTGTTTTTTCTGCAGCTTTTGTCCATCCTTCTTTCACACATTTTCCGATCCGGCTCTGATGTTCGTCCACGTGATACTTCTGATAACATTCGATGGATTTTACCGTCGCCGCAAGCGCAATCCGCTCTGTCCAGAAGGTGCTGCTGATAAAGGTTTCCTGCGCCGCTTCCATGACATCCTTTCTTCCGATGACCGCTGACACTGGATATCCGTTAGTCATCGCTTTGGCAAAAACCGCAAGATCCGGATTTACGCCCAGTTTCAAATGACTTCCGCCGGCGCATAAGCGGAAACCGGATGTGATTTCATCAAAGATCAGTACAATGCCCTCTCTCTGCGTCGTTTCCCGTATTTTCTCCAGATAGCCGGGAATAGGATAATCATTCCGAATAGGCTCCATGATTACTGCCGCGATCTGTCCCGGATATTTTTCTATCAGAGCGTCAAATTCCTCCGGCTGATTATAATGGAAGATTAGATTCGTGCCGGCTAGGCCTCTGGGAACTCCCAGCGGAGCCAGTCCTTTTAGATGTACATCCGCCAGAGGATCTCCTTTAATCAGATTGGCCGACAGGTACCAGTCATGCCAGCCGTGGTATCCGCATACCAGCACAATGTCTTTCCGCGTATATGCTCTTGCGACACGCGCCGCCAGAGCCATCGCTTCTCCTCCTGCTTTTGCATACCGGACCATATCCGCCCAGGGATGCAGCTTGAGAAGCGTTTCTGCTAGGGTGACTTCTTCCGGTGCATTTAATGTGCACATTCCGCCCCGGTCGACGGCATCTTTAGCAGCCTGATCGACTTCCTCAAATGCATATCCCAAGACATTGGCCCCGACTCCCATAATGCTCATATCATAGTAATGCGTGCCATCCAGATCCCAGACCTCGCATCCTTTTGCCCGGCTGTAATAGGAAGGCCACTGCTTTGGAAGCCACATTTCCGGCCTTTTGCTTAGTAGCTGCGTTCCTCCCGGAATGATTTGTTTTGCTCTCTGATAAAGTTCCTGTCCTTTTCCCATATTTGTCCACCTTCAGTCTTCTGTTTCCAAGGTTTTGTCATTTGCGATTGATCTTGCCAGACCTTCATTTCTCGCATATTTTTGATTGATTGTTTCTAGTTCCGGATGTGTGTTCAGATATGCCAGGATATCTTCCGTTATAAAGTCTTCTTTCCCTTTTGACAGGAAATGATGATAAATTCGGCTGATCAGTTCATAGTCTTCCGCTTCATCCAGGGTCCATCTTTTTTCCCCGATTCCGGCGATGGGGCATTCCAGATTCTGAATGACAAACAGCTCCGGATGATTACGGATATAAAGGGTTACATGTTCTCTCTCTGAGCTTAACCGTGCTTCCTTCCAGGCTTTTTTCAGCGCCGAAAATTTCAGAATTTCAATATCCAGACCATCCGGAAAACTCTCCGTCAGCTCCGCCATATAATCGGTATCCGGATTCATCTGCTCGACGGCCAGATCCAGATACCGCCAGTCAAAGAGCGGGCAGTCCGCCGTGACCCGGATGACATACTCCGGCTGAAGCAGCTTGGCCGCCTGATAGTACCGGTCCAGCACGTCTTCCTCGGAACCAATGAACGTACGTATTCCCATTTCCGTACAGAGCCTGATCAGAGGCAGGTTATTTTTCTTGATGGAGGTAAGAACCATAACTTCATCGATCCGTTTGCTTCTCTGAACTCTTTCCACCACCCACTGAAGCTCCGGCTTTCCGGAAAGGTCTTTCAGAACTTTGCTTGGAAGGCGGGAAGACCCGCACCGGGCCTGGATCATAACGATATACTTCATACTGCTTTATCCTCTTTTCCCATTTTTTGACCAGAGATTTGGAAAGATGATCTCTTTTTCTATGTTTGTAAAAGTGTTCTTGAATTCTTCTGCCAGTTCCAGGGGAATTTTGCTGTTCTGATAAATATGGATATACTGCAAAAGCTGCTCTTTCGTATCTACACCAAAAACAAGATACTGGATCTGCTTTTCATCGGTAATAAAATGAATCAGTGCATCAATCCTGCGAACCTGATACTTTTCACATAATTCATCCAGCTTTTGCAGATAAGGTAAGGCAGAACACAGAGGTTCCGGTATGCGTTCTGTCTCCATCATCAATAATCCCTGCAGAAACGCGCTTCGGGTAAATACAGTCATTCCCGCGGACACTGCATCCGGAATGAAGCCTTCCTGCATTCCGCGCTGGTCCAACACGCTGTATGGAAGCTGGACATAATCCATTCCATCCGTATCCAGAGCGGCATATCCGTCCCGGAGTTCATAAATGGAAAGTCCCACATGCTCTGCCAGTTTTTCTTCTTTCAGGCGCCGCAGTGCATCCGGGACTCCCGGAAAATAGAAATCCTGTGCATCATGCAATAGATATCCGTCCAGACGGTCCGTCTGCAGGCGCTCCAGCGTATTTTCCAATTCCCTTCGGATAGCGCCTGCAGTATCTTTTTCATGGTCTTTCAACAGGTTTGGACGGAGTTTTGAGACAATGCGGACAGGATCTTTCGTCTTTCTTGCTTTTAAATACTTTCCCAGCAGGATTTCCGAGGTTCCATAGGCCGGCGCAGTATCAAACACGCGGATTCCATGTTCGATTGCAGTATCCAGCATTTCAAAGACGTTTTCCTCCGCAGGCTGCCCGGAGGAATTGTTGATGCCGTAGTTCATGCCGAACTGAACGGTTCCAAGACATAGTTCTGCCATAACATGCACTTCACTTTCGATAATAGTTCAATACTTTTTTTACTGCCTGGATCACGTTCTGAACATCTTCATCAGACATGCCAAAATACAACGGAATCGTGATCAGGCGTTCATAGAGAGCTTCCGCATTCGGGCAGAGTCCTTTCTGATACCCCAGCTTCTGATAATACGGGAAATAATACACCGGAATGTAGTGCACGTTACAGCCTATGTTCTCCGCCGTCAGCGCATCAAAGATCTCTTTCCGTCCGGCTTTCAGACGTTCCGGATTCAGCCGGAGCAGATACAGATGCCGGACCGTATCCGACTGGGGGATTTCTTTCTGGACGATAATCTCCGGCATTTCCTGAAATGCTTCGTCATACATCCTTACAATTTCCCTGCGCCGTTTCGCAAACGTCTCCAGCCTGTCAAGCTGGCTTCCAAGCAGAGCTGCCTGGATATCGGTCATACGATAATTCATCCCCAGTTCCATCTGCTCATAATACCAGCCGCCTTCCGATTTCCCGGACATCCAGTTCTCATTGCGGGTGATGCCGTGGGAGCGGAAGAGGAGCAGCTTCTTATAAAATGCCTCATCGTTCGTCAGAACTGCACCGCCTTCCCCGGCAGTGACTGTCTTAACCGGATGAAAACTGAAGGTGGTCAGATCGGCGATGGAACCGACCGGAGTTCCATTGTATTTTGTTCCGATGGAATGCGCGCCGTCCTCAATCAGGATCAAATGATGCTTCTGACAGATTTCCCGGATTTGGTCAAGCTCCACCGCCTGACCGGTAAAATCCACTGCAACCACCGCTCTGGTCCGATCCGTGATCTTCTCTTCGATTTTTTCCGGGCTGATGTTGTAGGTTTCCGGATCAATATCTGCAAAAACCGGCTTTGCGCCGCAGTAAAGGGCACAGTTTGCAGATGCCGCGAAGGTGATCGGGGTTGTAATTACTTCGTCGCCGCTCTGGATGCTTGCCGCATAGCAGGCTGCATGAAGTGCGGCGGTACCGTTGCTGATCAGCACGGCGTATTTGGCGCCGGTAATCCTGCATAGTTTTCTTTCGACTTCCTCCAGCTTGGGACCGCATGTCAGAAAGTCGCTTTGTAAAACATCTATAACCGCCTGAATATCCGCATCGTTGATGGATTGGCGCCCGTAGCCGATTTTTTGATCAAATACCGGAATTCCGCCGAAAAGTGCCAGTGTTTCTTCCATAATATAAAAATTCTCCTGCTTGTTTTATGAAATATTCTTGAAGGGAAATGTTCAGTGCTTGTCCAAATCTGTCTGTAAAAGCGCTTGAATCTCTTCCACGCTCAGCCACTGGGTGTTGGTTCCGGAACTGTATTCAAACTCCGGTTCCACCGGTTTCCCGCCGGGAAGAACGTCCTGAGGCCCCCACCAGTTGTAATGCGGGTATACGATGAAGTGTTTTTCGTATTCATATGTATGGAGCGAGTCTTCCCTGGTCACCATGATCTCGTGGAGTTTCTCCCCTTCCCGGATTCCAACTTCCGGCATGGAGCAGCCGGGGAGCATAGCCTGTGCCAGATCGGTGATCTTAAATGACGGGATTTTGGAGATAAATGTTTCGCCGCCTTTTGCCTCTTCCAACGCCTTGATTACCAGACGGACGCCCTCCTCCAGACTGATCCAGAATCGGGTCATGCGGTAATCGGTGATGGGGAGTTCGGTTCCGCCGTTATCTATGATGTTCTGAAAGAACGGGATGACCGAGCCGCGGCTTCCGGCCACGTTGCCGTAGCGGACAACAGAAAAACGTGTGCCGTCTTTTCCGGAATAAGCATTCGCTGCGGTGAACAGCTTGTCCGACACCAGTTTGGTTCCGCCGTACAGGTTGATGGGATTGACGGCTTTGTCTGTGGAAAGGGCGACGACTTTTCTGACGCCGGTGCCAAGAGACGCGTTAATTACGTTCATGGCTCCGGTTACATTTGTTTTAATTGCTTCGTTGGGGTTATATTCGCAGGCCGGAACCTGTTTCAGTGCGGCGGCATGGATTACGTAGTCTACTCCCTGCATGGCCATGCGGATCCTGGCTTCATCCCGGACGTCACCGATAAAGAAACGAAGGATGTCCCGGTATTCTTTATAGTCGTTGTCCATGAGGAACTGTTTGTATTCGTCGCGGGAATAGATGATAATTTTTTTTGGTTTGTAATGTTTCAGGACATAATCTACGAAATGGTGGCCGAATGAGCCGGTGCCGCCGGTGATTAGGATATTTTTGTTATTAAGCATTTTGTTATTCTCCTTTAACTAGTATAAAGTCTGTAATTTCTTTCTGATATGTTCATTTAATTAGAAATTTTAATAGTATATTTTTTTTCTTATATCCTACTACAAGCAATGAAACGATATATATAACTAATATAAAGTATCTAATTGCTGTATGTATATATATAAAATTAACGCCAACCATACATATACTTAGTATACCTACAATAAAAAATACATATTTGTAACTATATATATTTCTCAATCCTAAATGATATACAAGAACCATATGTATAATTAAAAGCCAAAGATAACATACAAGCGTTGTATATGCTGCTGCAAAATATCCAAATTTCGGGATGAAGATCCAATTTAAAATATAATTTAGTAGTGCAGCCGAAGCACTCCCAAAAGCCATTCCAATAGTTTTTTTCCTAATTTGCTCAACATTAACAAACATTGTATACAAAAACTGACATGAACATCCCATGGCCACAGGTGGCATAATAAATTGTGCATCTAAATATGATCGACCTCCCAAAATTAATAAAATTTCAGGTGCAATAATCATGACCCCAAGGGTAAAGCAAACAGCAAAAACAATATATATTTTTGAAAATTGATAAATTTTCTGATAATTTTTTTCGTAAATCTGCTCTGCCAGCCAAGGGCTATATGCATTGTTAATTGAAGCAAACAACATCGTAACAACTGCACCGCAGTTATAAGATAAACTGTACATTGCTGCGCCTTCAGCACCACAATAATTTGTTATCATTATTCGATCCATAGAATTTAATAAAGTTAATGAAAGAATATGTGGAATATATGGAAGACAAATTATCAGAGCATATTTCCAATAAATACATTTTATCCTTTTCCCTTTTAATATAAGCAAAAAATAAATAACTGCTCCGGTAACAATGCTTGGCACAGCCGCTCCTAAAATGCGCCCTGTTAATTTACTGTTGTATGTAAGCACAAGTATCATTGACAGCGTTGCTGTAGTAATAGATATAAATACACTAACAAAGACAGATTTTTTATATTCAAAAAAAAGTCTTTCCCGATTCTGATAAATTTCAATAGAAGTAGAAAATATTATATAAATAATCATAATATTTATATAAATACGATCCACTCCAAAGAAGGTTGTAAAGAAGTTATGAAATATATTAAGTATAATAATCCATATTAATGCTGAAAAAGTACTTAGTGCTAGAATTGATAAAATAAAACTATCAAATGCTTTTTCATAATCATATCTGGCGCTGATCATACTGGAACTAATATCCAATGCAACAAAAACAGTTAATATACCAAGCCATGAAGTATAATTATTATACAATCCAAACTCTTCTTTTGTTAACAAACGAGTAAAAAATGGTGTTGTTATAAACCCAATGCTTTTTATCAAGAATGATGATACTGTATACCAGGAACCTGATTTTACAGCTTTTATACTATTTGAAGGAACTGATTTGGTACTCATACATTCTTCCTTTGAATTTTAAGATTGTTAAATATAGATGATTTATGATATGATTATAAAATAATACGTATAATTATTTTCTTTAAACAATCAGTATATAATAATGTATGAATTAATTACCTCGTTTATATATAATGATAGAAAATATAAAAATAATAATGAAAAAAACTGTAGACGTTGATGTAAATGCATACCAATCTCCTTGAGATATAGAGGATATTAATACATATAATATTTTCAGCGAAGATATCGCAAGGAAAAAATACCCATTCTTGATAGCCTTAACATATATATTAGTAATTCCTACAACCATAGGAGTAGTTATAAGTGGGACTATTATAAAAGAAAAGTATCCAAAAAAGTAAAAAGGCAATTCAATGCCTGACGCAGAAAATCTAGTGTTCTGCGCTCGGTATAATTCAACTACAGCCGGATTTCCTAATAAATCCATAAGATGATAAATGCCATATTTTTTTGAGATACCATCCGTAATGATTGATTCCCATATATATTTAACTTCCATTAACGCCTGCTGAAACTTAAAGCTATCATCTTTAAAAGCAAAAACCTTCCACCATAACTCTCCTTGTATTGCAATTCTGTCTCCCAGCAATAAAAATGACGAAACAATGTTATTTCCTTTTGCCATATAGTATGTGATAAGAATTGTTGAAAAAAAACAAAAAAATATAATAGCATATTTAATAAAATACCGTATTGTTTTCTTACTTAAATTCATGTTTGCTAATATTGGTATTGCTATGCTGCAAAACAAGTCCCAAAATTCACCAAATTTATTGCCAGTCCAAAAAAGAAATATCATATATGGAATATAAGGGAAAATAAATGTATTAACAATTTTTTTGATTTCAATGTTGTTTTTTTGTAAGAATGGTATTGTTAATAACGGAGATAATAATATTGGAAACGTTCTTATAATGTTTAAAAACCGCGATATATATATTTGCGAATAAAGAAATCTATGTTCTAACCCACTTAAAAAAAATGGATGGCGGATTACCACAAGGAATAATGCTATTCCAAATAAAAAAATTATTATTTTTCCATTTTTATACGCAAATTTCTCGATGTTAATATTATTTAAGTGTATTACAACATTTTTTTTGTATTTCTCTTTAGAAAAAGAATCGAATATTTTAATAAATGTTAAGTAAATCCAATAATATAATGACAGTGCACAAAATGCTCCAGAATAAAAGGTATTTTCTTTAACCTCTCCAAGCCACAGAGAAAAGTTATCACAAATAAATGTTCCGATTAGAAAAGTAACAGGGAACATTACAATATTGATATATTTTAAAAATAGCCTGTCCCTTTTTACTATAATAGTGTCAAAAATATAGTAAATAAATGTAATAGCTGAAATATAAGATAAAATACTATATTCACTCCAAATAACACATGTCAGTAAAATCAATCCGCAAATATAAGAGTTAATATTAAAACGAAAGGTTTTTTTGATCAGTTGATTCATGGAAATATACTCTTAAATGTCAAATTTATTCATCAGGTTTTTGTAGATATTTTTTTAGACATTTCTCAAACTCATTTGTATCATTTACACATATGATTCTTGATTTGTCACGATAAAAGTTTTTCAATCTTTTTACTACGTTCACAATATTCTCATTTTTAATACCATATAATTTATATGTAAATACAACTATAGGTTCTTTGTCGTAAATTAATTTAGGTGTCATTTGAGCAGTAGAAAATTTCCCGATCAAAACACTATTATTATTTATACACTCGCCACAGATAATTTCCCATTGCATCAGTTTTTTATCTGTTTTTAGTGATCCATAGTACTTATTGGTTTCTTGCGGATGGGGACGTACTATTATATTAGAATGGAAATAACGATCCATAATCTTTATTATTTGGCGATCCATAATTTTTGTATTTCTATCAACTGATACAGATTGACCAAAATAAATCCCCTTGAAAGGCCGATAGTCTTGACTATTTACAGGGAATATTTCTTTTGCAATCTCTAATGGGGGGAAATTTTGCTTAAAAACAGTATTTTTATATTCACCTTCGTAAAACTGAGGGAAGTACAAATAGAATCGCTCCGGAATAATATAAGCAGGACCTCTTTTTGTAACTTTTTGCATCCAATTGCCTGTTTTGCTGAGCAGATCCACTCCAATCCGTCCATTGTAACTTCCCGATCCATCTTCCAAAAAATAAACATGAGCTCTGGGAAAACAGTATATAAAATTCCTTTGTAGCATAAAAGGGCCAGAAACAAATATCACATCATAATCTTTATTATAAAAAGTTTCTCTATTTTTTAATCCGAATTGAATTGATAAGCGGGGAAACATCCATTCTATTTTATTTGCAATATTGAATATATCAAATGAGAAAGACGATAAACTATTTAATTCATATACATTGTCAAATAATCCTTTTCGTTTAATATTTTTAGATAAACCTCTCATATCAACATTTCGACAACGCTTTATGTCAATATATAAATCCTTTATAACTGCATTTTTACAACATTTTTTATCAAGAACTATTGAAATTGCTGATAATAATTGATAAGGAGTGTCACAAACAAAAGCATACTTCATTTTTATCCCCTTGTTTCATTTGTAATTGGAACAGATACCGGATTAAAAGACAAACCTTCTTTTATTCCCTCTATAATAATATTAATTCGTTCTTTTTTTCTGTTTTTAGCTTTTAACAAAACTTTCATAATATCTTTTGCAATTTTCAACCAATAATAAATTCTTCCATTGATACCTTCACTTTTGCATATAAACATGTTATTACGAAACATATACTTATATCTTGATATTCTTTGTGCCGAATCATTGGAGATATCACATCCCTTATTATGACTGGTTTTATGAAAAACAATACTTGTAGTCAATGCATAACATGGATACTTTTTAGATATTCTTCGTGTATATTCCCAGTCATCTCCCCAAACAAAAAAATCTCCAATTGGTACACCTACTTCTAAAACTATGTCTGTTGGAATAAAAATAGATACAAAAGTTGCAAACTGAATAGGTATCGCCCTTTGCTTAAAATCATTTTTCGTAAGTTTATGAGCAATATTCTTTCTTTGTATATTCATTGTACAGATCTCTTTATTTTTCCATAGCACAAAACTTGACAAGAAACCATATAGTTTGCATTCTTCGTCAAATAGTAAGAATTGTTTTAAAGCATCCTTACTTGGAACACAATCATCATCCATTATCCAGACATAATCACATTTCATTTTTAAGGCACTACGTATTCCAAACTCGAATCCCCCTGCACCTCCCAAATTTATTCCTGTATTTTTATATATAACTTTTTTATTAACAATATATTTTCTAATATAATCATATGTTCCATCTGTACTATTGTTATCAATTACTAAAACTGATAATTTCTCACTGTCCGTTTGATGAATCAAACTTTCTATACATTCCATTAATAATTTTTTTCTATTGTAGGTTACAACAATCGCAATTACTGTTTTTTTGTTTTCCATATTTTCATTCCTGTTTTGTGCACAAAAGCTTCTTATAAGGTATGATGTCGAATTTTTGAAAAATTACAGCCTCATGATTTACTTAGACATTGATTTTGAAAAGCTCTCAACATAGAACAATTTTATTTTCCGTACTTCCATGAACTGTAGATCTGGAAAATAATAATATATTTTGTTTGATCATGATTTCTAATATTTCTGTATAATTGGTATAATGTCTATAGCATCTCTTAAATATCTTTTTCCTAATCTTTTAGGTTCACAAAAAAATCTAAATAACCATTCAAAACCGCATTTACTCATCCATTTAGGCGCTCGCATTTTATTACCTGAAATAAAATCTATTGTGGCACCAATAGAAATACTGAGAGGGACATTTAATTTTTCCAAGTAATTATAAATAAATTTTTCGCCTTTAGGAGATCCCAGTGCAACAGCCAGAATATGAGGCTTGGCATGATTTATTTTATCAATAATCCGTTCCAGTTCCTGGGGATCTTTTTCAAACCCTATTGGCGGAGAATAAATTCCTGCTATTTGCAGTCCGCTATGATTTTGCTTTAACTTTTTTACCGCTTTTTGAGACACCTCTTCGGTCGATCCAAGAATATACAATCTATAATTAAATTTTGCTGCCATATCGCATAATAAAGGAAACAGATCGGAACCAGATACTTTTTCGATTATGGGTCTCCTTTTAAGTCTGGAAATCCATAGTAATGGCTGTCCGTCTGCAAGAACTAAATCTGCATTTCTGTATATTTCGGCAAATTCTTGATCTTTTTCCACAGTAACAATGTGATCTAAATTTGGAGTAACAACATATGAACATTTGTTTTGAGATATCAGAAAATTTATATATTCCAATGCTTCTCCCATAGTCACATTATCAATCATGATATTTAAAAAATTTATTCGTTTCATAGAATTTCCAGCAATTACACTTTATTCTTATAATCTTCAAACATTTCGTTCAGGGCATCAAAAACAGTATAGTAAGATTTCCATCCTAGTTCTTTTTTCAGAAGACTGTTGTCACAACATATAACTGGATTATCCACAGGTCTTATACGTGACTCATCAACTTCTATTTTGATTTTTTGCTTACTTAAAGATATAATATAATTTAGCAATTCATCTAATCCATAAGCTTTTCCATATCCTACATTGTATATTTTTTTACTGTCTCCCGATTCCAAAATCATTCTGTAAGCTCTAACCATATCTTTCACATGCCCGAAATCTCGTTTGACAGAAATATTTCCCACTTTTATTTTTCCTGGCTTTCCAGATTTCGAAATTTGGGCAGCCTGCCTACAAAAGTCAGAGAGCACAAAAGTTTCTTTCTGTCCTACTCCTGTATGGTTAAACGAACGTACACAATATATATTTAATCCATATTGATCTCTATAAATTTTTGCAAACTGTTCCTGCATTATTTTTGATATTCCATATGGATTACCTGCATCCAGTTTTGACGTCTCTGATATCCTCTTTTCTGTCCTGTCGTATTCTTCACTTGATCCAACAAAGAGGATTTTGGAATTCTTTGATTTCTTTTTTGCAGCTTCAAGGATATTAAGACTTCCAACGACATTTACCATAATTGTATCTGCAGGAATTCTCCAGGATAACCCCACGCTGCTTATTGCTGCAAGGTTTACTATTATATCAGGGGTAAATTTTTCCAAAAGATTTTCGACTGACTTTACATCTAATAAATCTGTCTTATAAAAAGGAATGTTATGTAATTCACCTGAAGAATTCGTATCTGCACCAAATACTAAATATCCTGCATTTTCAAATTCTTTTGTGAGATATTTTCCTACAAATCCAGAAATTCCAAATATAAGAACACTTTTCTTCACTCTTATTCTCCTTTGATAATTCATAAAAAAGCATATATATTTTATAGAATAATATAGACATAATTCCGATGATTTTCTATTTTTACAAACCAGAAATTTATTAGTATTTGAAAAAATGTAATAATAATTTGAATAAAAATTCAGGTGTTGTTTTATCTATATTAAAGTTGAACGAGTATTTTCTCATATGTAAAAGCAATTATTTCTCTGCTATGCAACCCACCAGACATCATGCACCTGCATTATCGTAAAATTTGTAACTTTAAGTTATTGCTTATCGAAAAATCATGAATGTGGATCGGCCTTTTTCTTATTTGTAAGATTTCAGAAGACATATATGAGAGTATATGTATAAAATCAAACAGGAATTTTGACGTTTTATATCATACGAGCTGCTTGTCTTATGCAATCTCCTAATTTTGTTTTATTAATTCATTCTTTGTTTGCCATACAGATAAATCAAAAGTTCAGTTAATTTTTCAGAATAATAGATTTTTATAACAGATTTGCATCCGTCTAACTGTTTTTCATCTGGCATATAGGACCATGTTATAAATAAAAACAGGAAAAGCTCTGAGTAGTCAGCAGAGTTCATTTTGAAGTCTACTATACCCAGCAAATCCACGCACTGTAAGATAATCGCGGCAGTTCCACCTCCCGCGATTTCAATCTTGACAAATTTGTGTATTTTGTACTTTTTCAGAAGTCTGCAAAGAAAAGCCAGTACAAATTCTGTCATTTCTGGCTCTTATGCTATATGAGGAAGCTGAGACAATATCTTTGTTCTCGGCTCATAAAAAGGTTCTATTTGATCGAAATGTAAATATAAAGTATTCATTATTTTTTATTTTCCTTTTTTAAAATGAAATATATGGTATATTAACAGATGATTATTTTAACAATAGATAATATAAAGAAATCAATCAGTTAATGGGGGCGTTAAATCCGCCCTTTAGCGAACTCGTTTTACAATAATAATTGCCTTATTTCCTGTCATCTAAACTTGATGACGGGTACATTCTAGCATTTTTTCGCACAGAAGTCAAATTATATTCGTAAAAAAAATGCATGATTTTTATGGAATATTTGTGCAAAATATCCATTTTGCTAAATTTGACATGTTTTTTCCAACTTAATCTATAGGGCAATTTTAGTCCGGAACTATTTTTACGCAGTCAAATGCATGGTCGAAATGAAAGAAAATTTTTCACCATTGCGATGGTAAAAAACTGAAAGTCTGTTCTTCCGTCTGCTCTTGCATTACTCTTTATATAGTTTATTTAACTTTGTAATATATTTTTATAATATCAATTTTGTATATTATATTTATTATATATAGTTATATTAACTATTATATATTGTATTATATTCTATTTTATTCCGCCAACTACGTTGCATTGATCCACGTTCCGACGGTTCCTGACAGATTGTGAATATGGACAGTCGCATGTTTCTGACGTTTTTTCTTATTTATATTTAATCGTTTTATTTGCAGTATTTTACCAAATATGCTCAAAGTAGCGCTAGATAAGCTTCTTATAAACTCAATTTATGCATATTTATCAATACAATGTGTGCTTTTTCTGGTCCAGTTTGTATGGTAAATTTAACCTGGAACTATTTTACGCAGTTAAATGCATGGTCGTAATGAAAGGAGAAATTTATGGCCAGAAAAGGAGAAAACATCAGAAAACGCAAGGATGGACGATGGGAAGCACGCTATATAAAAGGAAGAAATGCGGACGGCAGCATTCAATATGGCTATGTCTATGCTAAAAAGTACTCCGAAGCCAAATCAAAACGAAATCTGGCGCTTCAGAATTTGGAACGAGAAATTGGAAGACGGAAGCGAACCGGGTCGGCATTTACTTTTAATGATCTTCTGGATGAGTGGAAGGCAGAAGTCTTCCATAATGTAAAAGACAGCAGCTATGGTTTCTACGAGATTGTAGCGGAACATCACCTAAAACCATATTTTGGTGATCTGCTGATTATGCAACTGACAAATGACCTGACGCAGAATTTTGTACAACATAAAATAGAAGAAAATCTTTCAGCCTCCTATATTCATTCGATTATGCTCATTTTCCAAAACGTTCTAAAATCAGCTCAGAAAAAGGGCATGATTGAAATTTCACCTCTGTATTTCCAAATTCCCAAGGTACGGAAAAAGAATCTGGAAATCTTTACTGATCAGGAATGGCGGGTTCTGGAGAAATATTTAAAACTGCAGATAGATGAGTTCTCATTAGGCATCCGGCTGTGCATGTACACCGGACTTCGAATCGGAGAACTGAGCGGTCTGACATGGGGAGATATTAATGCCTCAAATGGTCACTTATCCGTAAAGCGAACAGTTTACCGAATGAAAAATATAAATTATGATGCACTTCACGATACTGCTAGAACTGTTTTGCGCATCGGCCCTCCAAAAACGCAGACTTCCGTTCGAGACATTCCACTGCCTTATTTCTTGTTAGAAGATATTCAGGATTACCGCCAGGGAGATGATGTGTTCATTTTAACCGGTACTACAAAATGCATGGAACCTCGCAATATTCAGAAAAGATACAAGACCCTGCTACGCAGGTGCGGATTAAGATATCTTAATTTTCACTCTCTCAGGCACAGTTTTGCCACAATTGGAATTCAACGGGGATTTGACTATAAAACATTGTCGGAAATTTTGGGGCACGCTTCGGTCAATACGACTTTGAATGTTTACGTGCACAGTAACATGGAGCGGAAACGGCAATGTATGGAGCTGCTAAAATAGCACCTATGAAAGAGATACCAGATGTCTGATGCCACAGTATGTACTCTGGCATCGGACATTGTGAAAGCTTATTCTAGGCATAGATTTTACCATACTTCTCATGTCTGTATTGGTTCAGAATGATTCTGTTTTGAATATTTTAAATTCTATACTTTGTTCTTTAAGCATTTTCCTGTTCTTTAAATACTTTGTTCAATACTTCGACTTGACTTTTTCCTGCATATACCTGGCCGATTTCTCTGAATTCATTTGCATATAACTCATAGTATGCATCACACATTTTTCTTTCTTGTAAAATTGGATATTTTGCTGAAAAGGCAGAGGGATTCACTGAGAACACACATATAGGGGCGGTGTCAGAATCGGGGTCAAATGGAAAGAAAATGTCTTGTTTTCAGGACTTCTGGAGAGCGAGCCGCTAAAGGGCGGATTTAACGCCCAAAATCCACTCTACGTTTTAAACAATGATATCCCCAGCAAACAAATAAGAGCCTGTTTAAATTAAAAGATTTAGATAGGCTCTTTTCCATAAAGCAGTAAAGAATCAACGACCAGCAGAAAGGCAGATGCTTATTTATGATCATTACCAGAGCACCCTTCCGGGTCAGCTTCTGCGGCGGCGGCAGCGACCTTCCTGGTTTCTACGAAAAACATGGCGGATGTGTGTTGAGTACAACGATCAAAAAATATATGTACCTGACAATCCATAATTATTTCGAGAAAGACCAGATCGTCCTGAAATACTCGCAGACAGAAATCGTACATGATTTTTCAGAGATTCAGCATCGAATCTTCCGGCAGTGCCTGACTGATTTCCATCTGAAAGGTGTGGAAATCTCCAGTATGGCGGACATTCCTGCCGGTACCGGACTGGGATCGTCAAGCACCTTTACCGTTGCCCTGCTTCACCTGCTTCATACCTATCAGGGAGAATACGTTTCGAAATACAAGCTGGCGAAGGATGCCTGTCAGGTAGAAATTGAGAAGCTCGGAGAACCTATCGGCAAACAGGATCAGTTTGCAGCGGCGTTCGGCGGTCTGAAATTTTATGAGTTTATGCCAGATGGTTTTGTCAATGTGGAACCTATCATTATGGCACCAGGCAGTTACCGGAAGCTGGAGCAGAACTTACTGATGTTTTACTTGGGAGGCACCCATTCTGCATCCGAAATCTTAAGAGAACAGTCTCAAAATACTGCATATCCAGAAAAAGCCGCTGAACAAAAGCAAATGTGCTGTATCACAAGGATATTAAAAGAAGAGCTTCAGAAAAATAATGTAGATCTTATGGGAGAGCTTCTCCATGAAAACTGGATGCTCAAACGCTCCATGGCATCCGGCATTTCCAGTTCTTACATTGATGAAACATACGATACTGCGCGAAAGGCCGGCGCATCCGGCGGAAAATTATTAGGTGCAGGCGGTGCCGGATTTTTACTTCTTTATGTTCCGGAGAACAGACAGGCTTCTGTCAGGAACGCATTGTCCCATTTGCGGGAGATGGATTTCGAAATGGATAACTCCGGTTCCTCGATTGTGATGACTGACAAAGATTTTATATAATACTCTGACTTATAAAAACAAAATCAGGGAGGCAATATCATGAAGATACTCGTCGCAGGCGGTGCCGGTTTTATAGGAAGCCATCTGATCGACCGTCTGTTGCAAGAAGGGCATACGATTGTATGCGCAGACAAGCTGATCTTTGGCTCTGACAATATTCAGCATCTGCTGAATGACCAGAAGCTGGAAGAAACCGGAAAATTCAAATTTCACGAAATAGAACTGGCGGATCAGAAACAGGTGGACAACCTGTTCGCAGAATATGAAATTGATGCCGTATATCATCTGGCTGCAAATTCCGACATTCAAAAAGGCGGAAAGGAACCGGACATTGATTTTAACGATACCTTTCTCACCACCCGGACAATCCTGGAAGGAATGCGCAAAGCAGACGTAAAAAATATATTTTTTGCGTCCACTTCTGCTGTCTACGGAGAAATGCCGGATGTTGCATTAACCGAGACGACCGGAGGGCTTCAGCCGGTCTCCTACTACGGAGGAGCAAAACTCGCTTCGGAAGCTTTGATCTCATCCTACGTGTCCATGTGCGGCCTGAACGCTGTTATTTTTCGTTTTCCAAATGTCATCGGGCCGCGGCTGACGCACGGAGCAGTCTTTGATTTTATCAGAAAGCTCCGTCAGAATCCTCACGAGCTGGAGATTCTCGGAGACGGCACCCAGTGTAAACCATATATTTATGTGTTTGATCTGATTCATGCGATTGTAAAGCTGACCAAAGATTTTGGACCCGGTGAAGAAGTCTACAATATCAGTGTCAAGGGCGGCGGAACTACTGTTACACATATTGCTGAAATCGTTGTCGAGCTGTTAGGACTGAAACAGACAGCCTTTCGATATACGGGCGGTGACCGGGGGTGGAAGGGCGATGTCCCCAGATTTTCCTATGATATTTCCAAGGTCCTGTCTGCCGGCTGGGAACCGCGCTATACTTCGGACGAAGCCGTGCGCAAAACGGTAGAGGATGCTCTGGAAGCAGGAATGTAATCATAATTCGAGGCGAACAGTATGAAAGCAGTAATTATGGCAGGCGGAAAAGGCACGAGACTGCAGACAGTTTCCAAAGACATTCCCAAGCCGATGTTTCCGGTCTTCAACAAACCGGTCCTGGAGTATCAGATCGACAGCTTAAAAAAAAGCGGAATCACAGATATTACTCTGATCATTGGGCATCTGGGCGCCGTCATTCAATCCTATTTTGGAGACGGAACCCGCTTCGGCGTACAGCTTCAATATTTTACAGAAGAGAAGCCTCTGGGAACAGCAGGGGCGCTTTATTACCTTAAAGACAAGATATCCGACGATTTTCTCCTGCTGTTTGGAGATCTGCTGTTAGATATGGACTGGACGCGGTTTATGTCTTTTCATAAAGAACGCCGCGCCGTTGTCACGCTCTGCGGTCATCCCAATTCTCACCCTTACGACAGCGATGTAATCGTGGCAAATCCCGAAGGAATGGTCACAGAGATCCTTCCTAAAAACACTGAACGCAGCTTCTTTTATCACAATTTTGTAAATGCCGGCGTTTACTGCGTCAGCCCCAGGCTGCTTTCTTCCATGGAATCTGCGGAGAAAATCGATTTAGAAAAGCAGATGATCGCCGGTCAAATCGGAAAGGGAACCGTTTATGCTTATCGAACCACCGAATATATCAAAGATATGGGTACCCCCGACCGCCTGCATTCTGTAACGGCAGATGTGAAAAATAAAATTGTGTCCAGCCGGAATTTGAAAAACCGGCAGAAAGCGGTCTTCTTAGATCGGGACGGCACGATCAATGTTCTGAGAGGATTTCTAAATAACACATCGGATTTTGAACTTCTGCCAGGAACGGCTGAGGCTCTTCGAATGTTGAATGCTTCCAGATATCTAACAATTGTAGCAACGAATCAGCCCGTCGTAGCCAGAGGGGAATGTACTTTTGATGAATTAGAACAAATTCATATGAAAATGGAAACCGAGCTTGGAAAACAGGGCGCCTGCATTGACGATCTGTTCTTCTGCCCTCATCATCCGCATAAAGGATATGATGGAGAAATCCCGGAATTGAAATTTGACTGTTCATGCAGAAAGCCCAAAACCGGCATGCTCCAGCAGGCGGCGGAGAAATATCATATTGATCTGGCAGATTCCTGGTATATCGGAGATACGACAACCGATCTTCTGACAGGCATCCGCGCTTCTATGCGGACCATTCTTGTGAAGACCGGAGAAGCGGGTCTGGACAGAAAATATGACGTCCGCGCGGACTATACAGCAGAAAACCTGTTAGAAGCGGTATCAATCGTTCTTAAAAGCAATCCTTACTAATGTACCGCAGCAGAAAACGAAAAGGAACCAAACGATGGATTACAGACAAAAGCTACAGGCCTATCTTGACCAGGAGATCAGGGTTATTCAGTCTCTTGATCTCGACGCCGTCAACTCTGTCATGAATGTATTAGAAGAAGCACGGCTCTCCAACCGGCACATTTTTATCTGCGGCAACGGAGGCAGCGCGGCAACCGCCAGTCACTACTGCTGCGATTTTAATAAAGGCGTCAGCGAAACGCAGGAACAGAAATATCATTTTGAATGTCTGAATGACAATATTCCAACCATGATGGCGGTGGCAAACGATATTTCTTATGATGAGATTTTTCGCTTTCCCCTGAGAAACAAAATGACGCCGTCAGATATTCTGATCGGGATCTCCGGATCCGGCAATTCCAGAAATGTGGTCAATGCGATGGAATATGCAAAAAGTATTGGCGGAACAACGATTGCGATTGTTGGTTATTCCGGCGGCAGACTGCGGGAAATCGCGGATCACTGCATCCATGTCCAGATTGATCATATGCAGATCGCGGAGGACCTCCACATGATTCTGGATCATATGATGATGAGCGTATTAAGTCAGCAATAGATAATGGAGAAAGAAACCAGTGTCTTCAAAGAAAAGAATTACAAACCGCATTCGTTTTCTGAATACTTATATTGACAGTCTGACTGCCGCCGAGGCCAAACTTGTGGTTGACCAGTACATTCAGGAAAGAGGAAGCCGTTATGTGGTCACACCGAATTCCGATATTATTGTGAAAATGCAGAAAGATCCGGAATTAAAAAATATCTGTGACTCTGCGGACCTGATCCTTACAGACGGCCAGATGCTGGTCACACTCTCCCGCTTTCTGGGAAAGCCAATCAAAGAGCGGGTATGCATGACGGATTTCGTGTGGGATGTGCTGGACCTAGCAGTGGAAAAAGGCTATCGGATATTTCTCCTGGGCGGAACGGAAGCTTCTCTGAAACAGGCCGTGAAGAACATACGGCGCCAATACCCGACGCTGCAGTTAGCCGGATATCACTCTCCTCCTCCCGGTTTTGAGAACAACGAGAATCTGCTGAACGGGATAAACGAAAGAATCCGTACCGCACGTCCGGACATTCTGCTGATTTTCCTCGGATGTCCCAAACAGGAAAAATTTATTTACCATAACAGGGAATTTTATCAGGTTCCGCTTTCAATCCCAATGGGCGGGTGCGTGGATTTTATTGCAGGAAATGTGAAGCGGGCTCCAATATGGATGCAGAAATGCGGATTGGAGTGGTTTTATCGGTTTCTGCAGGAGCCGAAGCGGTTGTTTCGGAGGTATTTTATTGATGATGTTAAGATTTTTGGGCTGACGCTGCAAGAAATTCAAATGCAAAATAAAAACAGAAAATGAATTTTATTATCAATCATATTTCAAAATATTACCTGGAGGAATCGTACAATGGGGGGGGCAGCCCGGCTTGTTTATACGGCAAATAAAGCGTACCACTTGTTTAAAGCAAAATGGATTGCACAAATCATAAAAAATATATGCCGCATTATTTATGCCTGTGATATATCATACCAAATTCAAATAGGAAAAAATCTAAAAATGCCGCATCAGGGACTTGGTGTTGTTATCGGACCAGATGTAGTAATCGGCAGTAACGTAACCATTTATCAGAATTCTACGTTGGGATCGAAAGACAACGGAAAAGTTTATGCAGCACCAGTGATTGGAGATCATGTAATGATAGGCGCAGGCACGGTCATCCTTGGCAGAGTACAAATCGGATCCAATGTTAAAATAGGAGCTAATTCTGTTGTTTTAACGGATATTCCTAATAATTGCATTGTAGCTGGGGTACCTGCAAAAATAATCAGCAAAGCGGCAAACGAAAAAACAATATAATAGGATATAACAGACAACAATGATTCCAAAAACAATACACTACTGCTGGTTTGGAAAAAATCCAAAACCCGAACTGGTATTAAAATGTTTGGCCAGTTGGAGAAAATTTGCTCCGGATTACAAGATTATCGAATGGAATGAAGACAATTTTATAATAGAGAATTATAAGTACGCTAAAGAGGCATTTGAACGCAAAAAATATGCTTTTGTATCAGATGTCGCACGGTTTGATTTATTATATCACTACGGCGGGATTTATTTGGATACAGATGTTGAGTTAATCAAGCCTTTAGATGGTTTTTTAAACCATAAAATGTTTATGGCATATGATCAGAGAGGTTTCATAGCATCCGGTTTGATATTCGGAAGTATAAAAGGACATCATATTCTTTCTACAATATTGAATTACTATGCTAACACTCCCTTTATCATGAAAAACAAGAGAGAAAATACTACAACTGTTGTTACAATCGTATCAAATATCTTAGCAAAAAACGGGTTTGAATTAAATGGATTAAAAATTGAACGAGAAGGTATCGTTATATACCCTGCAATTTATTTTGACCCATACGATTACGAACATGACAAAATGACGATTAGCGATAATACCTATGCAATTCATTACTATTCGGGGTCATGGAAAAATAAATTTGATCGCAAAATTTATAAAATTGGGTTAGCAGTCAGAAAACTGATTGGGAAAAAAAATTACAATAAACTTACAAAATTAAAGCACAAGGTATGGGGTTAATTATGACAGGAAAAAAGCGAGTAATAAAACGTGAATCTTTTATTATTTCTCTCGTTTTTGTCCCTATATTTTGTGTCAAAGCTTTGGGATTGGGTGCATCCAGCAAAGCAGCTCTTTTTATTACTGTTGTTTCTATAGTATTCAGCATATTAGTCTTTCTGGAAAAACACATTACAGGCAAAGAAAGTTATATTTGGGGCTGTATACTGTTGCTGGGATTTGTAAATATCTTTATTTCAGGCAAATTTAGTGTATTTTTTTCAATATATACCTTGTTTCTAATGAAGAATATTGATAGTAAAAAACTTAGAAATGCATTGTTTATAGTAGGATCACTGATTTTTTTCTATTTAATAGTCGAAAACTACTCATCCGGTTCGACAGAGGCAAGATACATCAGCGGCACATGGCAACATATTGTAAAGAGAAACAATATAATTTATGTTGTTTATTTTGCATTAGCAAATCTTCTGATTTTAAAGAAAAAGGAATGTTTTAAATTATTTGCAATTATTTTGATGGAAGTGGCAGGATTTCTGCTGTTCTTGTACACTGGAACCCGCACGGGGTTTTATTGTTTGCTATTGGAAGGCATTATTCTGGTTTTTTTTAAATGCAGAATTATCCAAAGGTCAAAAACCATAATACACATAACGACAATAACTCCTATTGTATTTACTCTGATCAGTTATTGGATGAACTGCATGTACGGATCAATACCTGTATTATACTCTGTCAACTCAATGCTGCAAAACAGACTGTATTATGGAAAACAGTATTTAGATATGTATGGTATATCTCTTTGGGGACAAAGAATAGCTGTATCTTATGTAGAAGAAACCTACCAGGTGCTTGACAATACATATTTAAGTCTAATGATCAACTATGGCATAATTCTACTTCTGCTCTGGCTATGGCTGAACGTAATGACTCTTAAATATTTATTGCAAGAAAAAAGATATGCAGAAGTAGCCATTATTATAGGATACTTTTTTTACGGATTTACAGAATCTTTTGTTATTGTTTGTTTTCTTAATATGTCCTTTTTTATATATAATGACTTTCTAAGCCAGCATAGGAGGATACATGATATTGAAAAAAATAGTGTTATCGGATAGAGGCGCTTTACTTATAGACACCATATTATCAGAAACTGACTGGGAAATATCGCTGCTTATAGTAGATGATTTTGGACATCATAAAGAACACTACGAGAAAAATCCCAGAGTAAAAAAAATATTAAGGATGTCGGATTTGATTTTCTGGAATGGACTCTGTAACATAGACAGCGCTATAGTCGGAAAATATTTGTATTTATTTAATATTGGAGATTATGGATCACGAAGACTTTGTGACGATTTTCATTTTTCACATTATCAGTTTTATCTTGGAATCAGCTATTGGGAAATGTTTTTCAGGAATAATACTGTAGATGCATGTATCATAACTAATACACTCCATGGATTTATCAACGATTATATTCTTGAGACCATTTCCAGAGACAAAGGAATCCCTTGTTATAATGTATTTTATCATTTTATAGACCAATTCGGTATTTATAATATCAACACTGAAAAATTATGTTCCATATCCGTCGATAAACGTGAAAGTATTCACCTGGATAAAATTGTTGGATACAGAAATGAGTTTAATTATGATAAATTGAAGGATGTACCCTATCCTCAAATAGCAAAACTCGTCTATAAAATATTTGGAGCAAAAGGCATTCGAATTGTATCTTTTCTTGTCAGGGGAAAACAGCCTATTCATTACAGAGAATGTACGCTGGCAGAATATTTAAAGGCGTACTATAAAATTAAACGGATGCAAAAATATGTACTTTCCAAATATAGTGAATTTGATACACACAAAAAATATGTTGTATATTTTCTCCATTATGAACCTGAAGCAGTTATAACCGGAAATTCTCCCATTATAGACAGCCAATTAATCCATATCAAAATGCTGTCAGATGCGCTTCCCAAAGGATGGATTCTATATGTAAAAGAACATCCTGATCTATATGAAAAGTTTAATAGTTGGGAATTGGAATATCAGATACCAATATTACCCACATTTTATACAAAGTTTTTTTATGATAAACTTTGTTCTTTTAAAAATGTAAAACTGGTACACTACAAAATATCTGCTTCCAGTATGATAAAAAAAGCACAGGCCGTTTCTACGATCGCCGGAACAGTTATGTCCGAAGCTGTTCTATACGAAAAAGCTATTCTTTGTTTTGCCGGAAGACGCCATGTTTATTATTACGACGAAAATATTTTTCACATAGATTCAACTGCAGACATACAAAATGCTTTTCAAAAGATTATTGCCGGATATAAACCAAATTACGAAAACATTGTAAACGCCTGTTCCAAATATCTTTTTCCTGCGAACGATGCAGGAAAGAGCCGGATTATTACAACAATCAATGACATTCTTTCACAAGAGAATATAAAAACATATGATTGACAAATATAAAAAATTGCTCAAGAACACAGGAGTCCTGACACTTGGGCAGTTCAGTTCCAAGCTTCTGGTACTTATACTTATTCCACTTTATACAAGTATATTAACAACCGAAGAGTATGGTATTTATGATTTATTATATACCACAGTCAGCTTTTTGTATCCAATTGTTACATTAAATATTTCTGTGTCTGCACAAAGATTTTTAATGGATAAAAACGCAGATATTGAAACAATAACCAGGATAAGTGCAAAATACGCGTGTATAGGGCTTATAATACCTCTTGTTATAATTGTAATCAATCAGTTTTTCAAAGTAAGTCAATCTCTCTCTCGTTATGGTATTCAGTTCTTGCTACTTTTTTTTGCAATTGAATTTAGTTGTCTTCTCGTAGATTATGCAGTTGGATTAGAACGCATTAAAGACATTGCTGTTTCCGGAGTAGTCTCAACCGTCATAACTCTGGTTATGAATGTCATCATGCTCATAGTATTTAAGCTGAGACTTAATGGATACTTTATAGCAAATATTTCAGGACCTGTTTTCCAGGCATGCTATCTATTTTGTGTTTTAAAGGTCTGGAACAAATTAGCGGGAAAACGTAACAGTAATCGGAAAACAGAAAGAGAAATGCTGGCATTCTGTACTCCTCAGATTGCAAATGCCACAAGCTGGTGGATCAATAACACTGCAGACAGATATATTATAACCTGGTTCTGCGGGGTCGCCGTTAACGGAATATATTCTGTTGCTTATAAAATTCCTTCCATAATAAACATCCTTAGCGGAGTATTTGGACAGGCATGGGCAGTATCTGTTGTTAAGAATTACGATTCTGAGGATAAAGACAATTTTATTTCAAAAACATACACATTATATAATGCCATCATGGTTCTTGCTTGCTCTGGACTGATTCTATGTACCAGACTGATAGCTCGCTTCTTATTTGCACACGAATTTTACAATGCATGGATTTACGTTCCTCTGTTGTTGATTGCAAGCATGTTTGGCGCCCTGTCCGGATATCTGGGAGGAATTTTTTCCGCAGAAAAAGAATCGAAATTATTTGCCCGTTCCACAGTGATTGGAGCTATAGTCAACATTATATTAAACTTTATTCTGATATATGGAGCAGGAGCCATAGGAGCAGCACTTGCCACTATGATATCCTATATCCTTGTTTGGGAAATACGCTGTTTTCATGTATGCAGATATATCCAATTCCAGATAAATTTCAGAACAGATGTAATTTCTTACAGTATACTTTTATTGCAAAGCTTTCTATTAATCTATTTTCCAGAAACAGCTATTGTATATTTTCTGGAATTTATCCTGTTGATACTTCTTCTTTTGAACAATAGGAAAAGCATACTCCTTGTGAAAAAAAGGCTTTTTAACATCATTTTAAAAGAACCAAATATAAGGCAGACTAAACTGTGAAAGTTAAAAAAATTAATATGAGAGAGTAGATAAATATGGAAAAAACAATACAGAGATCTGTTTCACTGGATTTATTAAGGACAGTATCAATGGCAGGAGTCATCGGACTGCACGTATTTGGCTCCATATTCAATGCCAATATTGATGCACGCCTGTCCTTACTTATCAGAATTGCCTATACTTTATTATATTGTTCAGTAAACCTTTTTGCTCTTTTGTCGGGATATCTATATCTGGACAAAAATGTGAAAACATCTTCTATAACAAAAATCTGGATATCAACATTATTCTGGTGTGCGGTGTTGACAATAATCTCTGTTATATATATTCCGGGGATCGGAATAAAGCAGATAATTTCTTATCTGTTGCCTTACAGTGCAGACAGGCTCTGGTATATCACATGTTATACATTTTGTTTCTTTTTAATACCATTTTTAAACAAGTGTCTTTCTCTTTTTAAAAAAGAAGAATTACAGCGTTTGCTTATCATACTGTTTATTCTTATGTCATTGATAACCACATTTACTATTGCAGATCGTTTTCATATTGTCAGTAACGGATACAGCGGATTATGGATCTGCTATATGTTTATTTGGGGGGGGGTATTTAAAAAAATATGGTATAAAAGGGACAGGCTTGTATATGATTTCTATTATATTATGTCTCAATGCATTTATGCTTGTTACATCAAGTTACCTGTTCGAGCTTCTATTTAAAACCGTCGATCCGGATAAAATCCTCATATTATACAGATACTCATCACCTTTTATCGTCATTAATTCTCTGCTACTTTTCTATATATTTGTAGAATTGGTCAGAATCAGAAATTCCAGGACGGTAAAATGGATTTTTAGACTGTCTGCTGTTTCATCTGGTGTATATATCATTCATGCACATCCATTTATATTGGATCATATCATTGTCTTTAATACGTTTAAGACTATATTGTCCCATGAATCATTTATAGTATCCTTTATTCTTTTAACAGCAGTTGTAATCGCAATATATGTTTTGTGTGGATTAGCAGAATTTGCACGTCAAAAACTGTTCCAATTGTTGCATATGGAGAAGCTGAGCAACTGGTCCGCAAATGTTATAGATTTTATTGTTAACTTTACTATTTATATTTTTTTTGACAGGAAGCAGGGAACAAAAAATGTTTGATCTAAATCAGTTTATTGGAACTTATGTGACTGGACGGTCGCAAAGTATGTTTTTGCAGGATATTGAGAAGAACAGAGACAAGCTCACTGAAAAAATACAGGAAAAATCTGTCCTTGTGATTGGTGGGGCTGGTTCTATTGGCTCATCTTTTATTAAAGCTGTTTTACAATTCAAGCCTTCTGTTTTGACTGTGGTAGATATAAACGAAAATAGCCTTGCAGAACTTACCAGAGATCTCAGATCTGCCGGAGATGTATGGGTTCCAGATCATTATATGCCATACCCTATGGATTTCGCTTCGCCTGTATTTTGCAAAATGTTCCGTAAATGTGGTGGTTTTGATATAGTGGCTAATTTTTCGGCTCATAAGCACGTTCGTTCGGAAAAAGATATCTATTCTATAGAAGCACTGCTTCGGAATAATGTATTAAATGCCGGACTGCTACTTGATCTTCTGGCAGAATTTCCTCCGGAAGAGTATTTTTGTGTATCAACAGACAAAGCCGCCAATCCTGTAAATATCATGGGAGCAAGTAAACGAATCATGGAAGATGTCATATTTTCCTATTCAGACAAGTTTCCAGTGAAGACAGCGCGCTTTGCAAATGTAGCATTTTCTAATGGATCACTTCCTGCCGGTTTTTTAGAGCGGATCAGGAAAAGACAGCCAATCAGCGCACCCTCCGATGTAAAACGGTATTTTGTCTCTCCAGAGGAAAGTGGCCAGATCTGTATGTTAGCATGCCTACTGGGAAAAAACAGAGAAATTTTCTTTCCACGACTGGAAGAAACACAGATGACTACCTTTGATAAAATTGCTACCGACTTGCTTCGAGAGCATGGCTATCAGGCTCTCCGTTGTGAAAGTGATGAAGAGGCTATAAAAAAAGCAGCGGCATTGAAAAAAGGCGATATATTTTATCCAGTACATTATTCCAAATCAGACACTTCTGGTGAAAAGGCTTATGAGGAATTCTATACGGATGGGGAAAGCATTGACCTGAAACGAATGAAATCCTTAGGTATTGTAATAGATAAAACAAAGCCCAGTAAAGAAAAAATACAAGCTATTATCAGAGATTTAAATGCAGTATTTAACAAGACTGAAACTACAAAAGAAGAAGTAATTTCTATTATAAAAAGATTTCTTCCTAATTTTGAACACATCGAAACGGGCAAATCTCTAGACAGCAAAATGTAATAAAAACAGTGAGGCATAAAAATGAACAGATTGATCCCTTTATCAGTTCCAAACTTTGAAGGAAATGAAGAGAAATATGTGAATGACGCTCTGGAACAGGGATGGGTATCCACAGGGGGAGTTTATATTACCAGACTGGAGCAGCAGATGGCAAAATTTCTTCATACAGATGATGTGGCGGTCTGTCAAAGCGGAACAGCCGCATTGCACCTTGCGCTGATAGAGGCAGGCGTAAATCCTGGAGATGAAGTTATCGTCCCTGCTCTTACATTTATCGCAACAGTCAATCCGGTAAAATACCAGTTTGCAACTCCCATCTTTATGGACTGTGATGACAGCTTATGTATGGATCCAATTAAATTGCAAAATTTTTGCAAGCACGAATGTGTATTTCGGAATGGAGTACTCTTTCATAACAGCCGAATAGTAAAAGCCGTCATTGTTGTTCATGTATTTGGAAACATAGCTGATATGGTTTCTATAATAAATACGGCACATATGTACCATCTTAAAATAATTGAAGATGCTACAGAAGCTCTCGGTACAAAATACACAAAAGGACTGTATTGTGACAGATATGCCGGCACAATAGGAGATTTCGGCGTATTCTCCTTCAACGGAAATAAAATTATTACTACTGGAGGAGGTGGTGCCGTCACTGCTCGGAATCCTATAGCAGTGAAGCATTTGCGATACCTCTCTACTCAAGCCAAGGATGATCCGCATTATTACATTCATAATGAAGTAGGATATAATTACCGGATGACAAATCTACAGGCCGCATTAGGAGTTGCCCAGATGGAAAAACTCCCGGAATTTATCCGGCGAAAACAAATAAATTACGAAAAATACAAACAGATGTTTGATGGTTTTGAACTTGGCAGAATGATTCCCTTCCGAGAGGAAACTGCCTCTAACAAATGGTTTTATTCCCTGGAAATTAACAGAGATAAAGTCACTGTTACACTCAGAGATATTATTACAGAACTGGAAAAGCGCGGAGTTCAGACACGTGCAGTCTGGGGCCTTATAAATGAGCAGCTCCCATACCGGAATGAATACACATATAAGCTGAAAAAAGTTTCGTATTATGCTGATCGAATATTAAATTTTCCGTCCAGTACACAAATTACTGACAAAGAGATAATATATGTTGCCGAACAGATCAAGGAAACACTTGAGAGGTTTTCAAATGAATAAGAACCAGATACCAAAATTTATTGGTAACTCATCCATGACAGTTGTGGATGCAATGGCCAAGATTGATGCAAATTCCAGAGGAATTCTTTTTATTGAAGACAGCAACGGAGCACTGATCGGAAGTATCACAGACGGTGACACCCGCAGATGGATTTTAGAAGCAGGCGATATTAATGCCTGCGTTTGTAAAGCTATGAATCTTTCGCCAAAGTATTTATGTGAAAAAGAGCGAACAAAAGCAAAAAACATAATAAACAACAAGCATATTACCGCTCTCCCCATTCTGGACAAGAATAAACATATTATAGATATCATTCTTGCAGATGAGGCATTAAATTCTCTACCGGAAAAAAGTAAGATGAATCTTTCAGAAATTCCCGTAGTAATCATGGCTGGTGGCAAGGGAACAAGACTTTACCCTTATACCAGAATATTGCCGAAGCCTTTGATTCCAATCGGAGAAACACCTATTGTGGAACGAATTATTAATTGCTTTACCGAGCATGGTATATGGAAATATTATATGACGGTTAATTACAAAAAAGAATTAATAAAATCGTACTTTTCTGAAATTAACCCTGCCTATGAAATTAACTATGTGGAAGAACCCGCACCACTGGGAACCTGTGGCAGCATACGTCTAATAAAAGAAATTTTTGAAAAACCGCTGTTTGTAACAAACTGTGATGCATTGATCAGAGCAGATTACGAAGATATTTATAAATACCATATGGAATCTGAAAACTCTATTACTATAGTTTCAGCTTTAAAAAATATTTCTGTTCCATATGGAGTAATCCATTCAGGAGAAAATGGTGAAATACTTTACATAGAAGAAAAACCCCGATTGTCCTATTTTATAAATACTGGCATGTATGTACTCCATCCAGATACTATTAATAAAATCCCACCAAACAAATTATTCCATATGACAGACTTAGTGTCGGCTGTAATGGAAGATGGAGAAAAGGTGGGAATGTATCCAATCAGCGAAGATTCTTTTCTTGATATGGGAGAGATGGATGAAATGAAACGAATGGAGGAAAAGCTAAATATTATTTCCAATTAGAGGACAAAACGTATCCTATTAGTCTAGTTGAATAATACTGCTTAGATGCACCAACCCGAAAATATAAGATGGGAGTACCTAATTATGCATATTCTTATTATTGCAGAGGCCGGAGTCAACCATAATGGAAATCTGGAAACAGCAAAACAGTTGGCATTAACAGCAAAAAAAAGCGGAGCGGATATTGTTAAATTTCAAACTGCCCGACCGGAGGCATTAGTCTCCCAATATGCCAGATTGGCGGATTATCAGAAGCAAAACATAGGCAAAGAAATGAGTCAGCTCGACATGTTGAAAAACCTTTTCTTAACATATGATGAATTTATTGAGCTTGCCACTTATTGTAAGGAAATCGGAATCTGCTTTTTATCTACACCATTTGATTTGGAAAGTATAGAATTCTTACAGCAGTTAGGATGCGATATGTGGAAGATTCCTTCTGGAGAGATTACAAATCTCCCTTATTTGGAAAAAATAGCTTTGACACATCAGAAGATATTACTCTCCACAGGTATGAGCACTTTGGATGAGATAAGAACGGCAATGGAGGTTTTGAAACAGAATGGAGCAGGTAATGTCACACTTCTACACTGCACAACACAGTATCCTACGCCATTTGAAGAAGTAAATTTAAGGGCAATGCTCACCCTGTGCTCTGAATTTAATGTTCCCGTTGGATATTCTGATCATACAAAAGGAATTGAAGTCCCAGTTGCAGCAGCAGCTCTTGGTGCTGTTGTCATTGAAAAACATTTTACGCTTGACAGGAATATGGAAGGACCTGACCATAGGGCTAGTCTGGAACCGAAAGAACTTCAGGCTATGATACATTCCGTTCGTAATATTGAAAAGGCAATGGGATCCTATGAGAAGAAACCGACTCCGTCAGAAATATCCAATAAGATGGTGGCACGAAAAAGCATCATTGCCACATGTAACATAAAAAAGGGTGAGATGTTCACAGAAGAAAACATTTCCATCAAACGTCCAGGAAATGGGATTTCTCCCATGAACTGGTATAAGATATTGGGAACATTGGCTGTTCGGGATTTTCAGGAGGATGAATTGATAGAATGGTAAAGAAAATCGGTGTGGTGACATCCACCAGAGCAGAATTTGGACTGTTAATGCCAGTAATTAAGGAATTAAGACAGTCAGAAAACAAGCATCTCAAGGTCGAACTGATTGTTACAGGAACTCACCTCTACAATGAATACGGATACACAATGAAAGAAATCGAAAAATCGCGTCTCCGAATTGACCACTGCATAAAGATACCTGTAAGTTCCGAATCCGCAGACGATATTTCATACAATCAGGCCGAAACACTCATCTGCTTCACTAAGTTATTTGCACAGCAAAAATATAATGCCGTTATTCTTTTAGGTGATCGATATGAAATGTTGGCGATTGCTATTGCCTCCGGCAACACACACACTCCCATTTTCCATTTGTGTGGAGGAGACACAACAGAAGGAGCGATTGATGAATGGATTCGTCATTCCATTACCAAGATGAGTTATCTACACTTTGTGACTAATACGAAAAGTCGTGACAGAGTCATGCAGCTTGGAGAAAGCCCTGACCGGGTCTTCAACTATGGTTCCACCAGCATAGACAATATTTTGGGCAACGCGGTCATTCCAAAATCTGATGCATTGAAAAGCCTTGGACTTAAGGATTGTAAATATGCACTCTGCACTTATCATCCTGTAACCATGGAGGGCAATAATGTGGAATACCTGATACAACATTTTCTTTCTGCAATAAAATCTCTGCCCGAAATTCAATTTATTGTAACGAAATCCAATGCAGATCAAGGCGGAGCCCATATTAACAGATTGTTAGACACAGCAGACAAAGAAATAAAAAATTTACATGTTTATTCCTCTCTGGGACTGACCAAATATCTTTCTTTGATGAAATATGCAGATTTTGTATTAGGCAATTCTTCCAGCGGAATTATCGAGGCTCCTGCATTCAAAGTACCTACTATAAATATTGGGGACAGACAGCGGGGACGGATTCAGTCCGAAAGCATAATTAATTGTAAACCGGATGCACAAAGTATAATTGCCGCCATTGACAAGGCAATAAGCAGTGACTTCAAAGAAAGCTGCAAAAAGGTGATGAGTCCATACGGAGACGGACATGCAGCAGAACGTATTGCTGCAAAAGTAATCCAAGTTATACTGGAAAATAAAATAGACCTGAAAAAGAAATTTTATGACTTTAAGGGATGGATACTATGAATATTTTAGTTATTGGTTTGGGCTCAATGGGTAAAAGACGAATTCGATTGATACAGAAATTATATCCTGATTTTCTCATAATCGGTGTTGATTCCAGAGAGGACCGACGGAAAGAAACTGTCAGGCAATTAAATATCACTTGTATGGACTCTATAGATAATGTCCGCAAGATTTACAAAGTAGATATTGCATTTGTATGTACTGCGCCCCTCTCTCACAGTCAAATTATTACAGAATGTCTTCGAAACAGATGGAACGTATTCACGGAGCTAAATCTTGTGGCAGATGGTTACGAAAGAAATATGGAGCTTGCAAGTAAAAACAAATGTAAACTTTTTCTGTCGTCTACTTTTCTATATCGAGAGGAAATTTGTTATATCCGCAGCAAAGTGGATTACAATCAAAAATGGAATTACATTTACCATATTGGACAATATCTGCCTGATTGGCATCCATGGGAAAATTATAAAGACTTCTTCATTGGCAACAGAAAAACAAACGGGTGCAGAGAAATCATGGCCATAGAACTGCCATGGATTATAAAGACTTTTGGTGATATTACAGAAACCCATGTAATTGCTGACAAAATAACCAGATTAAACATTGATTATAATGATAATTATATGATCCAACTGAAACATGCTAATGGTAGCAAGGGAATTCTTGTAGTAGACGTTGTCTCTCCGGCGGCTGTCAGAAAACTCGAAATTTACAGTGAAAACAGATATATAATATGGGACGGCACTCCAGATTCCCTCTATGAATATGACAAAGATGCGGATGGATTAGTACAGGTGAAATTGTCAAGTGAAGCGGAGCACAGGGAAGAATACAGAGCATTTGTGGTGGAAAATGCATATCAAAATGAAATCTGTGACTTCATGAATACCGTCATAAACGATAAAGAACCGCAGTATGGGTTCCAGCAAGATTTGGAAATCTTAAAACTGATTGATAAACTGGAGGCGCAGCAGTGACTTTATTAAATGTCTGCTTTATAGGCATAGGTTCAATTGCCAAAAGGCATATCAAAAACCTGCATGCAGTCTGTAACCGTCGCAATATATCTTTGCACATTGACGCCGTCAGGCAGTCTTCTAACCTGGAAAGAACCGATGAAGTGCCTGAATTTCGAAAGATTTACACAGATTATAGTGCAATAGACACAGAATATGATGTGGTATTCATTACAAATCCAACAGAATATCATCTTGGAAGTCTGAAAAAAATGATGCCGTGGGGCAGGCACTTTTTTATTGAGAAACCTGTAGTATCGATTCACCAGATAGAGGACATGGAATCTTTGCAGTTAAACGACAGTGCTGTTTATTATGTGGCCTGTCCTTTAAGATACCATGCTGTCATTCAATACATAAAAAATAACATTGATTTTAGCAAAGTGCTTTCTGTCAGAAGTATTTCCTCCAGTTATCTTCCTGACTGGCGTCCTGATACAGATTATCGAAAGACATACAGTGCAGATAAAAAGCTGGGCGGTGGTGTTGCTATTGATCTGATTCATGAATGGGACTATCTGGTATTTCTGGCCGGTATGCCGCAAAAAATTTCCTGCATGTCTGGCAGAAAATCAAATCTTGAGATAAACAGTGAAGATTATGCCATATATATAGCTGAATACTCTAATAAGATCATTGAACTTCATTTAGATTATTTTGGCAGAAAAACCATACGTGAAATTATGCTTATTACAGAAAATGATACGATACGAGGAGATCTCATTAATCAACAGATCGAATTTATGAAAACAGGAAAAACTATAGCTTTCAGCGAAAATCGTGATGTGTATCAGATCAGAGAGCTGCTTCACTTTCTTGACATGATTGAGGGAAAGGCAACTGTTGAAAATGACATTAATCATGCACTTAAAATTTTAAAACTAACACAGGGGGAACTGGAATGAAGATACTGTTTACCATTTGCGGAAGGGCGGGCTCTAAAGGAATCAAGAATAAAAACATAAGACATTTTCTAGGAAAACCTCTTCCTTATTATACATTATCCGCAATTGATTTATATTTATCAAAACACAGTGATAAAAAATACGATATTGTTGTTAATTCTGACAGTACCGAACTGCTTTCTCTTATGAATACTAATAGTATACGACCGGTAGAGCTGATACACCGTAGTCCGGAACTTACTGGAGACATGGTGGGAAAAATTGACGTTATATATAACTGTCTGGATATTATGCAGGACAGAAAAGGGTATGAATATGATCTAGTAGTTGATCTGGATATTACATCGCCTTTACGCACAGTGACTGATATTGAGAATCTGATAAATACACACATCCATACAGGTGCCGACGTTACCGTCTCTGCAGTACCAGCAAGACGCAATCCCTACTTCAATCAGATCCGAAAAGCAGAACATGGATTCTGTAAAGTGTGTGAATCCCGATTTACTGCCAGACAGCAGGCACCGGAAATATACGATTTAAATGCTTCTTTGTATGCATACCGTCCTGAGTATCTGGGACTTCAGAAACAGGTGCTGGATGGATATGTAGAGATTATAGAGATGTTTGACACGGGAATATTGGATTTGGATCACGAAAATGATTTTGAGTTAATGTCTGTTGTTGCTGAATATCTCTTTCGATGCAAAGAAAATTTTAAAGAAATTTATGAAAACTGCTAACAAGAAGGAGTCCATTGACTCATCATACAAAACTTCAAAAAGGAGAAACATCTATGCGATATTGTAAAAAATGTACCATGCCGGATACAAGACCTGGAATTACCTTTAATGAGAAAGGTATCTGCTGCGCCTGCACACATTATGAAAACCGAACAAAGATAGACTGGGGGGGGCGCTGGCAAGAGCTGGAGGCACTTTGTAATAAATACAGAGGTTGCAATGGGACGGGAAACTATGACTGTGCCATTGCTGTATCAGGAGGAAAAGACAGTCATTTTCAGGTTCACATTATGAAAGAAGTCATGCACATGAATCCGATCTTGTTTTCTGTTGAGGATAATTTCCCTATGACAAATGCCGGCATGCACAATATTAAAAACATCAGTGAGGAATTTGGATGCCCAATTATAAGCTATAAGCCAAACATCAAAGCGCAAAAAATCTTAATGCGATCCATGTTTGAAAAATACGGTAAACCCACATGGTATATTGACCGATTCATTTATACATTTCCTCTCCATATGGCACTAAAATTCAACACTATGTTGCTGGTTTATGGAGAAAATGTCAGTTTTGAGTATGGAGGGAATGAAGACGAAGAATCTTATTCCGCACGAAAACAAATCAATAACGGTGTAGCCAGTGAATTCGGAAAAGAAGAATTATTGAGTTTCGGAATAGAAGAATCAGATCTTGCTATGACAGAAGCTCCCGCAGCCACGGAGCTGGAAAGGTTAGATCCTATCTATCTGAGCTACTTTCTGCCTTGGAATAGCGTAAAAAATTATAATTATGCAAAATCCAGAGGCTTCCAGGACCTGACACATGAATGGTCCAGAACACATCATGCAGAAAATTTTGATCAAATAGATTCCAGAGCATATTTGGTACATTCATGGCTTAAGTATCCAAAATTCGGACATGGTTCGGCCACAGACTACACATCCAGATATATCCGATATGGCTTGATGACCAGAGAGGAGGCAATAGCAATTATAAAAGAAAAAGATCATGCACTGGATCCAAAGTGCGTGGAAGATTTTTGCAATTTCTGCGGATATTCAAAAACAGAATTTTGGTCAATCGTGGATACACTTTATAACAGAGAACTTTTTGAAAAAGATTCTTTAGGGCGGTGGGTGCTCAAGGACGCAGTTTATAATGAAGAAAGATAATAAAGGAGCATATACTAAAATGAAAATAATATTTATGGGAAGAAAAATATATGCTGCGAAAATGCTGAAATGGACAGTTGAGCAAGGAATCGATGTTGCCTTTGTCTGCACCGACTTACAATTTTCCAATTCGCCGACGATGTTGGAAGCAAAAGATCTTGGCATTCCGGTAATCAGTATGGAGGAAGCGGAAGAATATGTAAGCACACATCCAAATGAAATAGATCTTATAGTCTCTTATCTGTACTGGAGAAAAATACGGGAACCTCTTATCTCAAAGCCTCGATATGGCTGTATCAACTTCCACCCTGCAATCCTGCCAGATTGGAGAGGTACTGCAGGGTACAATATAGCTATATTACATAGGCTTCCAGAATGGGGAGCAACTGCACATTATGTAAATAATGAAATAGACACCGGCGCTATTATAAAAGTATTTAAATTCCATTTTGATTACCGTATGGAAACTGCCCGCTCTTTGGAAAAAAAGACACAAAATATACAAATGGAACTGTATAAAAGTGTTATTTTGGATGTCCTGGAACAAGGAAAGTTAGCTTGTTTCGATCAAGATCAGGAAACTGGCACATATATTTCTAAGAAGGAAATGATAGATATGATGAAGCTGGATTTGGATAACCTGGAAAACGAAGATTTGGATTTAAAAATTCGAGCTTTTTGGTATCCCCCTTATGATGGTGCTGGATTTGAAGTAAACGGAAAGTTTTATACACTTGTAAACCGCGAGATACTTCGAATGCTTCAGGATAAGAACGCTACAGCAACAGAAGAATAAAAGAAAAGGTACCATATATGAGATATTTAATTTTAGGAGCTGGCCCAGCAGGACTGGCCTTCGCTAGCCGTCTGAAACAGGCCGGAGAAACAAATTTCTTAATTATTGAAAAAGAAAAAGAAGCTGGAGGATTATGTCGCTCTGTAAATGTAGACAAAGCACCGTTGGATATCGGTGGCGGACATGTATTAGATGTGCGGCAGCCAGCGGTTAATCAATTTCTTTTTTCCTTTATGCCTGAAACTGAATGGAACCTATATACCAGAGACAGCCGGATTATGATCAACGACAATATGATCGGACATCCCATCGAAGCCAACATATGGCAACTGGAAATAGAGAGTCAGGTGGAATATTTAAAATCAATTGCCGTAGCAGGCTGTAATCTTGGACTAACTATGCCGGAAAAGTTCATACACTGGATATACTGGAAATTAGGCAACAAAATAGCAGACGATTATATGATCCCATATAATCAGAAAATGTTCGGTCGAAAATTAGATCAACTTGGTACATATTGGCTGGAAAAACTTCCTAATGTCAGTTTTGATGAGACCCTGCTCTCCTGCCTGAATAAAAAGCCTTATGGTCAACAGCCTGCACACGCACAGTTCTATTATCCTAAAAAGTACGGTTATGGAGAACTATGGCGCAGGATGGCAGATTCCGTGAAAAGTAACATTGAATATGAAGATGCTGTAACAACAATTAATTTCAAATCAAAGAGCGTCACCACAAATGGGGGGGGCAACTACAAAGCCAATATAATTATCAACACAATTCCATGGACGCAGTTCGACGAATTAATTGGTATGCCGGACGAAATACAAGAATCAATCAAGGAATTAAAGCACAACTCAATTCGAGTAGAATATTTTCCTGAAAATATAGACTCCAAGGCACATTGGATATATTATCCCGATCCGGAATTGCCTTATCATCGAATCCTTTTAAGACATAATTTTTGTCCTGGAAGCAGAGGATATTGGACAGAGACCAACTGTGATCGAGTGACAGGAACAAATGGAACATATTCTTATATTAATGAATATGCATATCCTCTTAATACAATCAATAAGCCCTTAATTATGGCCAAGCTGCTCTCATGGTGTAAGTCTCATGGAGTATATGGTCTTGGACGTTGGGGTGAGCATCAACATTACAATTCCGATGTAGCAGTCGGTTTAGCTATGAAAATGGCAGATGGGTTTACAGGAGGTTGTCGTGATTGCATTGATTAGTTTACTTGTTCCGCCATTGTTTCTAATGCTTGTCAGAAAAAAAATATATCAAAACCACAAAAATATTTTAAAAAATATTATTTCATATATTTTTCATGTATCAGGAATAAACTGGGCAATGTTGTTTCTTCTCCACTACATATTTGACAGCACTGGAAATTTGTTTTTCAAATTGAACAATTACAGCCATTTTGCATGTAACTATATTCTGCTTTCCATGACGTTAACCACGACAGTCATCTGTATAGAATATTGTTTCAGAAAAAAATTAGAAATGCATTTTTCCATGCCTAAAGAATTATTTAAGTCAAGGCACACTAAATTAGGCGTCTGTATTTATGCTGCAATTCTATTTTATTTAAATTTTATTCGTATTTTTGATAATAATTTCTGGGGAGATGAAGTAGGTACGCTTAGTAATATGAACAGTACATTTGCCTCCATTACTTCTTGGGCTGCTAACGATGTCCATCCTCCATTATATTATTATATGTTAAAGATTATACATATGATTTTTGGAAATCACGGTTGGGCATATCATGGGCTTTCTCTAATTCCCTGTCTAATTATTATGATACTTTCCCTGTCATTGTTCTGGAATAAGTTTGGCGGAAAAGTATCAATTATCATGATTACATTTATAGGCATATCATATAATGCGGTATCATATAACATGGAAGTCCGAATGTATTCATGGGCTGGATTGTTTGTTCTTATGAGCTTTTATGAACTATGGGAAATTCTTGAGACACAAAAAGCAAAAAGCTATATATTCTTTATTCTGTTTTCTCTCGGAGCAGCATACACACACTATTTTGCAATGGTCACAGTGGCTTTTTTCTACCTTATAATTATGGTTTCAGCCTTTTTCCTAAAAAAATTAAATATAAAAGCAGTGCTGATGACTTGGGCCTGTACATTTTTATGTTATCTTCCATGGACGCTTATATTTTTGCAAACAGTAAGAAGAACTACTAATTCATTTTGGGTATCAAGTACGCCGACATTTATAGATTCTTTAAATTATCTTTTTTCCTTTAGCTTTTCGACAAAAACTGCTTGGATACTATTGTTAATCGCAATCGCTTTGTTTTTTCTTTATGAAACTAATATCCTTAACACAAAAATAAACAGAGAAAAGAAATTGTATATCTCTGTTTCATTTAACCAAATCCGAATTTCCAATATAGCTATACTTGGTTTTTCCGGAATTTTTTGCATATTGGGAACAATAATTTTTGCAATTTCTTATTCAGAATTGATCAGGCCAGTTTTTGTATTACGTTACATTTATGCAACTTCCACTGTAGCCTGGATGGTATTAGCCATTGTTGTATCTAAATTGAGATCAGAAAGAATATTGGCAATTATATTATGGATATATTTACTTGCAAAATTTATCCCCGAATATCAGGATATCTATATTTACGAAAAAACAACGAATAATTCTTTACAGGCAACGCTGGAGATAACATCTGAAATAAATAATACTGACATTATTTTGGCATCAAAAAACGATCACTTGGGATGGTGCATTATCCCATGGTATTACCAGGATGAAAAGATACAGCTTATTGATTTTAACAAAATACCGTTACTAAACAAGAAAAATAAATATTATTTATTTGTATATGAGAATCAGGACATGACCATGATTTTTGATGAATTAGATGCTCAGGGTTTTAGCTCCGCACAAATTGTCGACTCAGGAATTTTGGGAACATATAAAATCCATGTTTATCGAGCAGAAAAAAGAACAAATTTTGAATAACTATTTTATAACAAAAAAGGAAAATTCAAATGAAAAAAATAGTAATCGTTATGCCTGTAGCCAACGAACAAGACACCATGGAACAGCTGCTCAAGGATATTTTAGCGCTTCCATATGAAAACCTGTTTATATACCCTGTCATTGATGCATACAGCAAGGACAAAACAGAACAAATTATACGAAAAACAGAAAAAGAAACCGAAAGAGTAAAATGCATATTTTATTCTAAATCAACCGGCGTAATCAGCTGTTATCTGGAAGGGTTTCGTCAGGCTTTAAGAGATAATGCAGATTACATAATTGAAATGGACGGCGGCTGCAGTCATCATCCCAACGAATTACCGCAATTTATTGATGGGCTGGAACAAGGATACGATTGTATATGGGGTTCCAGATTTGTAAAAGGCGGAAGTGTCAGTAAACTTCCCTTGTATAGAAGAATGCTGAGTAATGGAGGAACCTTACTCTCTAATCTTGTCCTTGGCACCCATTTAAAAGATATGACCAGCGGATATGAAGGATTTCAGCGCAGTGTACTTGAGAACATGAATTTGGACAATTTCCTATCTAAAGGTCATATTTATCAAACTGAGATGAGATATTATTGCAGGAATTATAGAACAAAGGAAGTCCCAATTCACTATACCGGCGGAAAATCAAGTTTAAAATTAGCCTCTGTCTTTGAAGCGTTACATGTATTATTTTCATTGAAGAAAAATCAGCCGCGGGTCATGACAGGACAGCCGCTCTAAAATTGCCACAATAACATACACACCTTTTCAAAAACAAAAAAACGCGCAGGCCCCGCTTCATCCGCAGACGCCTGCACGTTCTTCTTCTCAAAGCATATCCCTGCCCCGTCATAGAGCAGCTCCGGCAATCTCTCCTAGACTAAATCACCACCGCCCCCAAAACTCCAATCTTCTGCATCCGGCAAACTTCCATCTCCCGTTTCAGTTCTGTCCGCGTCGTATGTCCCAGATGCACCACAAACACAACTCCCTTCTCTCTCGCTCTCTCCAGTGCATCGCTGTCCTGGCCCGGATAATCAGACAGCTCAGCCTTCGCGCTCTTCTCCTTCAGGGAAGCCATTACCTGGTTCACGTCTTCATCCTTTTGATCGCCGCACAGAAGGATACCTGGCACATCCAGGGCGTCCAGGGAAGCCGCTACATAGTCCTCTGTATCAGCGCTTTCCTTTGTTCTTCTGCGCAGTTGTTCGATCTTTTTATTCAGCCCCGTATAGACCGGTCCATGCCCTTCCAAGCATCCAATCAGCGGCAGACGGTAACTTCTGATCTCGTCGCTGGTCTTGATATGCTTGTCCAGCAGATACTTTAACATATAGAATCCGCCCCAGCACACACCCATCAGGAAGATTCCAATAATAACCCATTTAACGGGACTGGGTGCCGTTTCAGCAGGTTCTTCTGTTGCTGCCAGAAGCTCCTGGCTCTCCTCGTCGTCTTCGTCTTCCTCTACGCGGGCCAGATACATCTGGTTATAATACTTCCGGTCCTCTTCTGCAAAGGAGGACTCCAGTCCCCGAACGTTGGACAGATAGCTGCTTAGCTGATCGATATGGGACCTCTGTTTGTTCAGATATTCATTATTTGTTAAAAGGCGTACGGCATTGTTGACTTCCATAGCCTCGTACTCTTCGTAGGTTTCTTCACATTCTTTATTCAGCTCTTCCACTTTCTCCTGAAGAATCTGCAGCATCTTTCTGCAGGACTCTTCATTAATAGACACAACTGTGTATGTGATTACCGAATTTTTCTCCACAAAAGATGCACTCTCTCCCGGAGTATTCATAACATTGTTGATATTAATCAAGGAATCTCTCTCTGTATTAATCGAACATCCGATCAGCTCCTGAATATAGGAAGGGCTGCAGTCTAACTGAGAGGCCTCCTGTAATTCTGTCAAAAGATTTTTATCTCCTAGGATATTCTGATAAAGAATGCTGATAAGCCCCGTATCGTCTCCTGCAGTCATGTAATATCTCAGTTCACCTGTGTATACTGCATTGGGATCCAACTGCATAACTACGGATTTCTGATTGTATTCCAACTGTTTCAAATATAGCTGGCGGTATTGGTATGCCAGTTCCATATTAGCCTTCACATCCGGATCGACTACATAATCCTCCAGGGACTCTTCCTCATCCTCTTCTTCCTCGCTTGATGCTTCCGCCTGATCAAAGGATGCCTTTTTCATCATATAGATGCCGCCGCCTACCAGTGCTCCCACAAGGACCGCAAGAATCAGTGTCTTCCACTGCCGCATCAGGTAAAACATCAGATCAATCAGGTCGATCTCCATCTCATCTTCATATACATTATAGCCGTTCTCGTTCATGTTCCTCTCCTGTCTAAAATTTCGCATTGCTGAAGCAGACACTATTTTTCATTTTGCATCCGTACAACACGTTCCAATGTTACTTCGCTCCGATTCCCCGAAACACCACAACAATGGTCTTAAAAATGATTTTAAAATCCATCACCAGTGACCAGTTATCAATATACTCCAGATCCAGCTTCACCACTTCGTCAAAATCCTTGATATCGCTTCGGCCGCTGATCTGCCATAAGCCGGTAATTCCCGGCCGGAAGCTGATTCTTCTCTTCTGGTAATAGCTGTACTGCTGATATTCGTCCAGAGTAGGCGGTCTGGTTCCCACAAGGCTCATATCGCCTTTTAAAACATTCCAGAACTGGGGAAGCTCATCAATACTGGTCTTCCGGATAAATGCTCCTACCTTTGTGATTCTTGGATCATCTTTCATCTTGAACATCAGACCCTTTACTTCGTTCTGCTCCATCAGCTCCTTTTTTCTCGCTTCAGCGTCCGCATACATGGAACGAAATTTATAGAAATCAAAAACTCTTCCGTTCACTCCCACCCGTTTCTGGCAGAAGATCAGAGGACCGGGAGATTCCAATAGCAGAAACGGGGCCAGCACCATCCCCACAAGAAGCGTAACTGCCAGCCCTACCAGCGCTCCCGCAATATCGATCATACGCTTCACCTGCACCATCCGATAGTCAAACAGGCGGCTGGAAAATGCCAGTACATGGTACTGTTCCAGATTATAGATCCGCTTCTCTCCGCCTATCCCAAGGTCAAAAAGATCCAGGTTCAGATTCACTACGATCCCCATTTTTTCAAATTCCAGGATCATGTCTTTTAAAAATTTTTCTCTCTTCTGTATCTCATCTACCTGAATAAATACTTCGTCTACTACATGCTGAGTCGCATATTCCAGATAGCCTTCTTCCGATTTCGAAACCAGTTCGATCTCTTCCCCGATGCCTTCCGGGATCTCCTCTCCGTCCAGAAGCACCACCCCTGCAATATTCCATACCGTCTCCTTGGACCTGCGAAAACGTGTCAGAATCTCCTGCAGGCGGCTTTTCGTCGTCACCACCAGAAGATTTTTTGCCTTTCTCTGGCTCCACCGAAACACTCTGTCCCTGTTGCGGACAAAGATATGAATCAGACAGATGAGCACTGTATTCATCAAGAAAAAGTATCCCATCATAAGTCTGGATGTAAATATCTCGCTTTTCAGGCCAAATCCCAGAAATGACGCCCCGATAATAAGGATCAGATTATATTTGACAGAAAGAAGAAGCTCCGCATAGCGTCCCCTTTTGAAGAAACCATCATATACTTTCAAAAAATAAAACGCCATAATATGCAGAAGAATGATGAAACAGAAAAGAGCGTTCAGATCTTCTGCTGAACGTAATTTTGCGATCGTATTATAGCGCATCATCCCTGCCACCATCAGGCTGAATAAGGCCACCAGTGTATCGATCAGGCAGACTGCCAGTCCCATCAACTGATTTCTTTTACGATACATAACTGACTCCAAACATTATTTTTCAGAAACTCTCCGGCAAAAGACAGACCATTGTCCTGCAATGCCGGAATCCGCAGAAACAGGAAACAGTCTGACTTGTCAGGGAAGAAATATCTTCCCTGACGGCCGACTGCAATTTCGTAATCAATATCCTGTATAACTGATGTTCATATCCACGTTTCCTTTGATTCCTGATACACTTCCTCTGGATGTATGCTGCCACATATCATGCTTCCCGGTATAGGTACAGTTGGAACTGTACTGTGCCACCCAGATACAGTAACTGTTCAGGGAAGATGCTTTCAGGTTATTATTGAACCAACTTTTGCTGGCATATACACCTGCCTTATAACCGCCATTTTGGACCGTCTGACAAAATGCCTGCACGATGGCTGTCCGCGCACTCCTGCTCAGACCATTCGCCCTTCCGTTGGAGGCACTCTCCGTATCAATGAAGATCGGATAAGTCAGATGACAGCCGGTCTTAGATACAAGAGACATTGCCATACTTGCCTCTTCCACCGCTTCGGCCTCCGTAACTGCCTGGGTGAAGAAATACACACCCACCTTGATTCCTGCCTTGGATGCTCCGGAAATATTTCTCCGGAAATACGGATCTTCTACGAGAACTCCTGTGGAAGAACCTCTATAACCTACACGGATAATTGCAAAGTTGATGCCGGAAGCCGCCACTGCGCCCCAGTCAATATTTCCCTGATATTTGGATACGTCGATTCCTTTATTGCCGGCACTTTGAGCAAGACTTCCGTCCGAAGCAAAAGTATAGCTCACTCCTCCGATCACCTGACTGCCGGTTACTGCCTTATGCTCTTCATTATAATAATATACTTTTCCGTTAATCGTCTGCCATCCGGTATACTGCGGCGTTGTATAGAACGTATCATGAGACTCATAGTCCTTTGTTGTCGCTACCGTCTCTGCCTTCTCGTCCAGATACAGCGTGTTTCCGGATTTGTCCTTCAGCTCCTCAGAACTGTTCCCCGGATCTGCTGCTGTAACTTTGCATTTCAGTTCTGCCGTCGCTGTTGCTCCGGCGCCATCCGCATCATAAGTAATGACTGCTTTTACTTCTGCAGAACCGTTGGACTTTCTGGTCAGCGTCACAGATGCCCCGGTCTTTGCCGAAAGCGCCACAATGGATTCGTCGGTACTCCAGTCGATGCTTTTGATGATCCCGCCGTCATCTTTTACCGCCAGATTGACCGTATAGCTGTTGGAGGCCGCATCATCGGAATTATAAAGGGTCACGGTTTCCGGCATGGCGGATACCGTCGCCGGTGTCTTCTCCTCTGCTGCAGAAGGCGCTGCCGGATACATCAGGCCGGTACGGCTGCTAACGGCCGAAAGGGAACGTGCTGCAGATACCATCGTTCCGTCTTCTGCAGAATCGGAAGCCGGCTGTCCCTCCGGCTGCGCCGTCGTATTCGTCAGAGTACTGTCACCTTCGCCCCCGTTTGGTGTATTCCCATCGGTACTGGTACCCTCTCCATTTCCGGATGCATCGGGATTTGTCTGCCCGCCATTGTTCCCTGTGTTATCCTTGTCATCCGGAGTCCCTGCAGGCGGATTAGGCTCCTCAGGTTTCTCCGGTGTAACCGGATCGGTCGGATTTTCTCCTGCGGGCGGTGTGACCGGAACTGTAGGCTTTTCTTCCGCAGCAGGCGGTGTAACCGGATCGGCCGGCTTTTCCTCCGCCGGCGGCGTCACTACTTTTTTTACAACCCTTGCAAAGCTGGCCTCCTGAGAGCCGTTGGCAGATGCCTTCGCCGCTTTGGGCGCATTTGCCACATCCTCTTTCGACACTTTGCTCCCATTGCTCTTGCTGTCCAGAAGCGGAAGTGTATCCGTTGCTGTGCTCTCCTCCGGTACATTGTTGACTGCCGTATCTTCCACTGCCGTATTGACCTGACTCTCCGTCTTGATTTCTGCAGCCACATCTACCTTTTTATACTCGATCTTGTTCTTTACTTCTGCTTTAATCGACGCAGTCTTCAGCACATATCCTTCTATTTCCTGAAGCTCGACCGTATACTTCCCCGCATCGATCTTATTTATGTATATGATGCCGTCTTTGTCCTTGTCTTCATAAGTAGAAGACTTTGCCCCCTTCTTGTCCGCCGTCACAGTAACGGCAAACTGCACACCGGTCACCAGCTTTGACTGCTGGTCCTGAATCTTGATCTTCAGGTCCTTTTCAATAGAAGTGGCTGTCACAGACAGCTCTATGGTCTTCTCTTCTTCGATCTCCTCCGGCTCCTCTTCGGGCTCTTCCTCTACGATCTCTTCCTCCGCCGGTTCCGGTATCTCCTCCGGATCGGCCTGCGCCACTTCGATCACCCTGGCCGTTTCGATCTCCTGGGGAATGTTCTCGTAATCATACATGATATATCCCCCGGCGCCTATACTGCCTGCTGCCATCGCAGCCGCTACAGACATAGCCGTCAGCTTCATAGCCGACATCTTGCCCACACTTTTAAGCAAATGAAACCATTTCATCTCTCCATACTCCTCCTGTCACGTATGTCCAGTATACCATCTTTTATACCGTTAAGCAATCGCTTTTCCCACACATTCCTGATATTTACTAAAATATAAAATTTCCTCTTCTCCCAGTCAAATATGCTGTCTCTGCGCTGCATTCAGCTTTCAGCCAGATATGCTGTCAAAGGCAGAACCTGCAGACGGCGGCACATCCGGCTAAAAAGCGTCCCTTCCCGGTCTTATCAGTCTCTCTGAAAGATGTCCCTTGTATACACTTTTTCTGCCACATCATCTAATTCCGCCTCATAGCGGTTGGCAATCACCGCGTCGCTGCGGCGCTTGAACTCCTTTAGATCATTGACCACCAGACTGCCGAAAAACCGGCTTCCGTCCTCTAATGTCGGCTCATATACGATAACCTCCGCCCCTTTGGCCTTAATCCGCTTCATGACTCCCTGGATGGAACTCTGGCGGAAATTATCGCTGTTTGTCTTCATGGTCAGACGATAGACTCCAATGGTCACATGCCGTCCCGGCATACCATTCCTTCCGTTGGCCCCGTCAAAATACCCTGCCTTCTCCAGCACCTTGTCCGAGATAAAATCTTTTCTCGTCCGGTTTGCATCCACAATCGCCTGGATCAGATTCTCCGGCACATCCTCATAGTTGGCCAGAAGCTGCTTTGTATCTTTCGGCAGACAGTACCCGCCGTATCCAAAGGACGGGTTGTTGTAGTGAGTCCCGATTCTTGGGTCCAGACATACCCCGTCAATAATATCTTTTGTATTCAGTCCATGGACTTCTGCATACGTATCCAGCTCATTAAAATAGGAAACTCTGAGCGCCAGATAAGTGTTGGCAAAAAGCTTTACTGCTTCCGCTTCCGTATAATTCATAAAGAGTGTAGGGATTTCCTCTTTTAATGCGCCTTCCCGCAAAAGCCCGGCGAACGTATGTGCGGCTTTTTCCATTTCCGGATCCTTTTCGGGCATCCCGACAATGATTCTGGACGGATACAGATTATCGTACAGTGCCCGGCCCTCTCTTAAAAATTCCGGGGAGAACAGAAGCTGCCTGCAGTGATATCGCTCCTGCATCCTTTTGGTAAATCCCACCGGCACGGTAGATTTCACCACCATCACCGCTTCCGGGTTGCATTCCAGCACCTGGCCAATCACCTGCTCTACCGAACTGGTGTCAAAATAATTTTTTACCGGATCATAATTGGTTGGTGTGGATATAATAACAAAATCCGCCTCTTTATATGCCGCCTCCCCATCTGTCACTGCGGTCAGTTCCAGCCGGTGTTCTGCAAGATACGTCTCAATCTCCCGGTCTGCAATGGGCGATCGTCCGGAATTAATCAGGTCCACTTTTTCTTTCAGAATATCCACCGCATACACCTTATGATACTGAGACAAAAGTACCGCATTGGACAGGCCCACATAACCGGTTCCTGCTACAGCAATCGTATATTTTTCATTTATTTTTACAATACTCATTAAAGTCTGCTCCTTTGCATCCAACATTTCATTCTGGCTGATCGTTGTATATTCCGACCAGCATTTACACATTCTAACATATGATATTTCATTTCACAAGAGGGTTCTCTTCTTCTGTTGCATGTTGCCTGATTTTCAGATATTCTTAAGAATTCTTTGTTTTTTCTGCTATTGTTTTCAAAAATTACATATGCTATGATTAGCGAAGATTCAGGGTGTGTCTGACACCCTGGCAGATATCCTGGAGGAATCAATATGAAAAAGTACCAGACCTTTTTAAAAGAATACCCCCACGCGTGGACGATTCTGTATTTTGTCGTCTACCTGTCCTGGTTTTTCTGGCTGGAAGGCCGGGCGAACCTGCCCTACCATGTGATCCATTTTCCGCTGGACGACCTGATACCTTTTTGTGAATATTTTGTCATACCCTATTTCCTGTGGTTTGTATATATCGCGGCTGTCTTTGTCTGGCTGTTCTTTAAGGACAGAGACAATTTCTACCGGTATGCAATATTCCTCTATGTTGGTATGACTCTGTTTCTTGTCGTATCCACCTTTTACCCCAACGGACATCTGCTCCGTCCGGCAGGGTTTACCAGAGACAATATTTTTATCCGAATGGTGTGCTTTCTCTACTGGGCAGATACATCTACAAATATTCTGCCGAGCATTCATGTGTTTAACTCCATTGCAGCACATATGGCCATCGTTCACCTTCCGGATTTCCGGTATAAAAAATGGACAGTCCGATGTTCCAGCATCCTGTGCGTATCCATCATCCTGTCCACTATGTTTTTAAAACAGCATTCCTGCGTAGATGTGATTCTTGGAATTGCTCTTGGAGCAGCTATGAACCAGTTCGTCTACGAATCCGGCTGCTTAGTTAAAGCCCATGACTTTGTTGGCAAGTTTGTATGCGATCACCGATACCTTTCGCCCGCCTTTGCCAGGAAGATTCATAGCACGGCCAAAGATGCCGAAGTATAATCGATAGAAAAGACCTGCATCCTTTTTCTTAAGGTATTGCCACAGGTCTTTTTTCTTTTGCAGACTTTCCTCCGTGCCGGAACGAATGAGCATGATTGATGACACCGTCATCATAATATCCAGATAGCTTATCATATATTTCCGGAGCTTCGGGTTCGGAACCAGACGGAGATCATACTGATCGATCATGATCTTATTGACTTTGATCTGCTGATCTACCCTTCCGATCATCACCTGTTCATTGACCGACTGATCGGCTCTTCCGATAAAGTACCGGTACAGATCCGTATCCATATAATAGAGTGTCTTCACATACGGAAGCGGATAATACACAAATATATTGTCCACATAGAACGTATGTTTGGGAAGTTCCAGGCCGCAGTTCTGCAGTATGCGGGTTCGATAGATCACCGAATGCATGAGGATATACTGTCCCAGACGAAAATGCTTTACATCGTTCCATGTGAAAACCTTATCCTGCGGAAATGCCGACGTATAGCGAACCGTCTTCTTCCTCTTAGCGCCCTGTTTCTCATACACGTAGTTGCAGATCATCATGTCCACCGGATCGCCCTCATGAACCAGCTCTGCCAGTTTCGTCAGTACCTTCTGATAGCTCTCCGCATCCACCCAGTCATCACTGTCCACCACTTTAAAATAAAGTCCTGTCGCATTCCGAAGCCCCGTATTGACCGCCTCTCCATGCCCTCCGTTTTCCTGGTGAATCGCCCGGACAATCCCCGGATAATTTGTCTCATACTCATCTGCGATCTGCGCCGTCCGATCTTTCGCAGAGCCGTCGTCTATGATCAGAATCTCCACTTCCTCCCCTCCGGGAAGCAGAGACTCGATGCAGTTTCTCATATAGTCTTCTGAATTGTAGCATGGTATGGCTATTGATAATAATTTCATTATACACCTCTCGTCATGTCAGTACGCATCTCATTCATCTTCCGTGTTATGCAGGCACTGTCTTCCCGGCGTCTCATTTTTCAGATTACCTGACAGCGCCTGTTCCCTCTTTGATTCGATCCGCCAGCTTCAGCGCCTTCAGCACCATGGCATCGATATTATAATACTGGTACTCTGCCAGCCGTCCCAATAGATATACATTGGGAATTCCCAAAAGCAGCTCTTTGTATTTTTCGTACAGCTTTCGGTTTTCCTCACTGGCAATCGAATAATAAGGAATTTCCCCCGGCGCTCCTGTATAGGCAAATGGATATTCCCGCACAATGGTTGTCCCTGGTGCCTTCTGACCTGTCAAATATTTAAACTCCGTAATACGGGTAAAATCCTCGCTCACGGTATAGTTTACCACACTGTGTCCCTGGTAATCCTCCTGGTCCATGTATACAAAGTCAAAGTTCAAAGACCGGTACGCAAGCCGCCCAAACCGGCAGTCAAACAACTCGTCCAAAGGCCCGGTATAGATCACCTCTCCGGTAAAGGGCACTTTGTCAAGCAGTACCTGTTTGTCTGTAAATTCCAGACGCTCTCTTGCATCCACGCCCGTCTCCACCGTAATATCCGGATGGTCCAGCATCGCCTGAAACATAGCCGTATAGCCGTCCTTTGGCATCCCCTGCCAGGGCTCCTGAAAATACCGATTGTCATGGGAAATAAGTACCGGCACCCGCTCAGTTACCGCCGGATCGATCTCCTCCGGCGTCTGTCCCCACTGCTTCATCGTATAGTGCAGGAAAATATTTTCATACACATAATCGGCAATCTGGCGGATTTCCGGATCCTGATGTTCCCGAAGCTTCAGAATCGGCACTCTTGAATCCATGCCGAAGGCATCCACCAGCTTCTGTTCCAGCACGTCCGCCTGCTCCTTCTCATATACCATATGAAGGGTGTTCAGATTAAAAGGCACCGGAATCAGCTTCCCATGCACATTGGCCACCACTTCATGCCCAAATTCATACCACTTTGTAAAACGGGACAGATAATCGTATGCCCTCTGCTCCTTTGTATGGAAAATATGCGGGCCGTACTTATGGACCAAAATTCCATGTTCATCCTTCTCATCATAGCAGTTTCCGCCGATATGGTCCCTCTGTTCCAGTATCAGCACCTTTTTCCCTGTCTCTGCCAGTTCCCTCGCTGCCACGCTCCCGGCAATGCCAGCTCCAATGATTACACTGTCAAACATCATTTCTGCCTTTCCTCGTATTTCTCCTGTCCCAGCACAATGTCCATATATCTTGCATATGCCGCAAATGCCGCGGGGATGGGATACTTTTCCTCAGTCTCTCCTGCCTCTATAAAAAACAGGCCGTTCTGCTCCATGTCTTCCGTCTCTTCCAGGCTGATTGCATAGCCTGTCATCTGCCATTCTACATGGCTGAAAATATGCTTCGCACCGGCCAAAGGCAGTATCCGAAGAGGCGACAGCCCCCACCGGCGCACTTGGCCAAGTACCTCTTCTTCTCCGAGAACCCCTTCCAGGTTCGGAAGCTCGTAAAGACCGGCCAGAAGCCCTTTGGACGGACGCTTCCTGACGGCGACCCGGTCCCCTTCCCGCAGAACGAGCACGGTCCGCTCCTCCACCCGGCGCTCCTTCTTTGCTTTCTTTTTCGGCAGCTCCTCCACTATCCCTTTTTCCTTTGCCCTGCAGCAAAACGCCAGCGGGCACTCTTCACATTTTGCCCGGCCGTTAGGTACACATACTACCGCTCCGATCTCAATCAGCGCCTGATTAAAATCCCCGGCCCGATCTTTCGGTATGATCTTCTGTACTTCCTGCTCCAGCGCCGTCTTTACCGACTGCTTCAGGACGTCCTCATAGCTGGCCTTCACCCTGGACAGCACACGAAGTACATTTCCGTCCACCGCCGGCTTCTGAATCCCAAAGGCGATGGAGCCGATGGCCCCGGCCGTATAGCGACCGATTCCCGGAAGTGCCAGAAGCTTCGCATAATCCGCCGGAAACGCTCCTGCATATTTCTCCACAATCACTCTGGCTGCCTTTTGCATATTCCGCACCCGGTTATAATAGCCAAGTCCTTCCCACAGCTTCAGAAGTTCATCTTCCGAACACTCCGCAAGAGAACGTACGTTCGGAAGTGCTTTCAGAAAACGTTCAAAGAACGGCTTCACTGCCTCCACACGGGTCTGCTGCAGCATGATTTCCGACACCCATACCCGGTAGGGACTCTTGTCCTCCCGCCAGGGAAGCACACGAGCATGTCCATCATACCATGAAAGCAGCGGTTTTACAATCTGCTCCAACATTTACAGCCGCACCTCCACTTCCTGATCTGCGGTAATGGAATCCGGCGTCACCAGGCAATCCATCGCCTGCACCCGCACTCCGGCCTTTTTGGCTCTTCGAAGCGCCTGTCCAAACTCCGGATGCGTCCGGTCATTAGGTTCTAGATACCGGACGCCTTTCATCTGAATCAGGAAGAAAATCCATGCTTCGTATCCGTCTTTCTGGCAAATCATCAGTTCTTCGATGTGCTTTACACCCCGTTCCGTGGGTGCATCCGGAAAACGTGCGATTCCGTCCTCTTCCAGCGTCACGCCCTTGACTTCCAGAAATGCCTTTCGCTCCTTGTCCTCCGCATACAGATCAAACCGGGAATTTTCATAACACACCTCCCGGCGAATCTTCACCTGACGGGAGAAAAAATGTCCGCCCCCAAGCCACTCCTCCACGACCCGGTTTGGAATCTGCGAATCCATATTAATAATCCGATCCCCTTTTTTCACCGCAATCAGATCCAACGCCGTCTTCCGGCCGGGCTTTTCATTCCGCTGAACCCAGATCCTGGCACCCGGCACTAAAAGCTCTCTGCACCTTCCCGTATTTTTCACATGGCATATTTCTTCTCCCTGTCCGGTCACCACATGAGCAATAAACCGATTCGGTCTGGAGCGAAAGACTGCCTCTTCCATTCTTTCGTATCTCATGAACATCCTCTCTTGTCAGAAATCCCTACCGCAATATTCACAGTATAACACAATTCCCCGTTTTGACACAACCTCTTGCTTTTTTCCATCTTTTCCAATAAAATAGAGAGTATTCTTCCCACGGTCCGTAGCCGGATTCGTGCAGATGCACAGTAATCAGACACTGCAGCACCTCAAAAGAAAGGAATCTTTCATATGAAACCAGACAGCATTATCCTCGACATAGACGGCACCCTCTGGGACTCCACTCCCATCGTTGCGGCCGCATGGAACGAAGTCGTCAGGGCTAACCCGCACATTTCCCTTCAGTTTACTGCCCAGGATCTCAAGCAGCTTTTTGGGCGCCCCCTGCCTGCCATTGCAGACCTGGCCTTTCCGTCCCTGCCTGAGCAGGAACGCTATGCCCTCATTGACGACTGCTGCCTGCGGGAACACACAGCCCTGTCCGCCAGTGACCAGGATCTGCTCTTCCCCGGCGTAGCCGATACCATCCGCCGGCTTTCAAAAAAATATCCCCTTTTCATCGTCAGCAACTGCCAGTCCGGATACATAGAACTTTTTCTTGAGAAATCCGGCCTTGCCTCCTGCATCACTGATTTTGAATGCCCCGGCAGCACCGGGTTCAGCAAAGGAAAGAACATACGTTTGGTCATGGAGCGCAATCATCTAAAACATTCCGTCTATGTAGGAGACATCGAGGGCGACCAGAAAGCCTCCGAAGAAGCAGGAATCCCCTTCTGCCACGCTGCCTACGGCTTTGGCACAGTGCAGAATCCCGACTTCTCGATCCAGTCTTTCCCGGAACTTCTGACCCTTTTTGACGAGCAGTATCAAAGTGCCCCCTGACAAAATCTCATCCGAACCCTGTCTTCCGCCTGCCGAAGCATCTCTTCTGAGATGCCCGCCGATGTCAGATATCGATATTCGTCCCTGGTCCCCGTTCCGTGGGGGACCAGATAGGCCCCGGCATCGCTTCCAAGACCGATAACCGCCGACAGTTCTGCCGCCTTTTTCACCCGTTCTGTCTGCATACGTAGGTTCTTTCTCACCTCTTCGTCCGGAAAACGTCCGCAGCCCAGAAGATTTCCCACCGGCGCAAACGTCGGAAACCAGGGAATTCCCCTTTCGGCCAGAAGATGCAGTGTCTCATCCCCCATGAAAAATCCATGCTCCAGGCTGTCTGCGCCCGCCTCCAGTGTATCATAGCAGGTCCGGTCTCCGTTGCAGTGAGCCATAACTGCCATCCCGGCTTCGTGCGCCAGCTCGATCATTGCCCGGATCTCTTCTCTTTTAAGACCTTCTTCGGTCAGTGTTCCCGCATGGGCAAAGTCCAGAAGACCGCTGACCATAATCTTAATAAAATCAGCGTTCTCCTCCTTCGCCCGCTTGATGAGCGTCCGGTATTCCTGCCAGGTGTCAAAGGGATGCCCGACAATTCCTCCATAATGTCCCCTTTTGTGCAGCGCAAAAACCGGTGTCCGATAGTCGATTCCATACTCCGGTGCCAGTTCCTTGGCAAGCTTCGACACCTCTTTGGCATCCCCTCCGTCTCTCACAAACGTGATCCCGGCCTTTCTGTACGCTTCTAGATGGCCGCGTACAATCTTTTCACAAACTCCGTCCCTGTGCAGCGCCACCGCCGCCTTATAGTTCATTCCGTCCATGATGGCATGTGCATGGCATTCGCCCAGCATGTTTATCACCTCGTATTCTAAAGTCTGATCTTTTTGTTTCCGTTTATCATTTTCCCCGAAAAAAGTAAAACCGAAGAAGTTCGAACATATGTTTATGGATACATGGAATAGTCCGCCGTCCGCTCATACGCTTCCGCACTGGGATCTTTCATCTGATAGATCCTTCTCCATTCCTTTGTCTCTTTATTCCTGGCCGCTTCCGACTGATTCCGATAGAGAAAGTTCACAAGCTGATAACAGTCAATCCAGATTTCGTTATTTCCATCCTTCTGAGATTCATCAAAAATTAACTGCATACCAAAATGCAGATGGGTCTGATCAATATTGTTCACGTCTTCCGTAGTGCTGTAGCCGGTATGCCCCATATAACCGATCACATCCCCTGCCAGCACCACCGACCCTTCTTTCAGTTCCGGCTGATAGGGAAAGCCCTGGCGCAGATGAGCATAATAGTAATACCGCTTTTGATCAAAGCTTCGGATGCCGATCCGCCAGCCGCCGTACTGGTTCCACCCAAGAGCTTCCACATAACCGGATTCTACGGCGATGACCGGTGTACCAATCTGCCCCATCATATCATGCCCTAAGTGGTTTCTCTTATAACCATAGCTCCTGGACACACCAAAATCGTCATAGTCAGAATAGGGGAAGCCTTTCGCAATGGGACTGAATGCTTTCAGCCCATATCTCTTTTCCCATACCTTGCGCCCGGTCTCCTCAGACACCGTCTCGATCTCATATTCCCCCACCATGCCGGAGAGCACAGCTCCATAAGCTTCCTGATAATAGGAAAAATACTCCAGATCTTTCACAAGTGTCTGAAGTTCTTCCCCCTGTCCGATCTTCTCCTTCATCTGTTCCATATATTTACAGACGGTTTTATCATCGTCAAAAGAGCCTCCGGTAAATGCCGCCGTATAGGCCAGCAGATCAATCCATCCAATGTGCTCTTTCGTACCGTAAGTATCCCGGTCGTATTCGTATGCCTCTGAAAGCGCAAATTTAGAGACGCCGAAATCCACCCAATGGATATAATCCTCCTTCTGCTCCTCTTTCCTGTCCTCCTGTACGCTGGTGCTTCCTGCTGTCTCCACATCCGTTTCCGGAAGTACCTCTCCCTCCGCCATAGCAGATTCCACCTTGCGCTTCTCATCGGACCAGTAAAAAACACCTGCAAATACAAGCAGGATCAATACATTGACAAACAGGATACGGTTCATAGCAGCTTCCTGTCCTTTTCCCGTTATTATCCAGTCTATGACCCTGCCAGCCTTTTCATGACCGCTGATTTTATGTGCCGTTCCCGAAAACTTTCATAGCCGCTTCCTCCTCAAACTGCCTGGAATACAGCTCATAGTAGCTGCCTTTCCTGCAAAGCAGTTCCTGATGATTCCCCTGCTCAATGATCTTCCCATCCTTTACAACAAGAATCAGGTCCGCCTGCCGGACGGTTGACAGCCGGTGAGCGATCACAAAGGATGTATGCCCTTTCAACAGACGGCGGACCGCCTGCTGAATGAGCTGCTCTGTCTTCGTATCAATGGAAGAAGTCGCCTCGTCCAGTACAAAGATAGCCGGATCCGCTAAAACTGCACGGGCAAAGGAGATCAGTTGCTTTTCTCCCACTGAAAGCCTTCCGCCGCTCTCTCCTACGTTGCTCTCATAGCCCTGCTCCAGTCTGGCCGCTACCATATCCGCAGACACTTGCCTGGCTGCTTCCTCCACCTCTTCGTCTGTGGCATCCAGGCGCCCGTAGCGGATATTTTCCCGAATCGTTCCGGAAAACAAATGCGGGTTTTGGAGAACATAACCCATCTGACTGTGCAGCCAGAGCTGCGACCGCTCCCGGTAGTCCACACCGTCGATAAGTATCCGGCCCTCCACCGGTTCAAAAAATCGTCCTGCCAGGTTCACAAGCGTAGATTTACCGGCTCCGGTCTCCCCCACGATGGCCACATTGGTCCCTGCCGGAATGTGGAGGTTAAAATGTTCCAGTACATACTCCCTGCCGTCCGGGTACCGGAAAGACACATCTTCAAATACGATGTCTCCCCGAATCCGCTCCCAGTTTTCCCGTTTTGCAAAAAATGCATCTCCATACCGCTCTGTCACGTCTTCCCGGTCCGTCACACCGGGCTTCTGCTCCAGCAGGTCCGTCACCCGCTCAATGTTGGCCTGACAGGAAATCAGCTCCGACAAAAGCCTGGCGAGCTGCTGAATCGGCTCAAAGATAACTACAGCATAAGAAATAAATACAGACAGCTTCCCAAGCTCCATAAGCTCTTGCTGCACCATACCGCCTCCGCGGGTCAGTACGATGGCAGAGACGGCCGAACCGCAAAAAAGAATCATCGGAATGTAGACTGCATTCAGCCTGGCCGAGCGGCTGGCTGCCTGATGCATCTTTGCAGTCTTCTCCCAAAACGCCCGGTCATTGTCTTCTTCGATAACCATACTCTTGGACGTCTTCACGCCCGTGATGCCCTCATTGTATGCGTTGGTGATCTGGGCATTGATTCGGCGCACTTTGCGGTTCCAGCGAAGAATCTTATTCTGAAAATACACCGTCAGCAGTGCAATCCCTGGTACGACCAGCATGATTACGAACGCCAGTTCTGCATTCAGAAAGAACATGACTCCAAATACAGTCATTACGTAGATAAGTGCCCAGAACATATCTACCAGTCCCCAGGCTACCATGGAGGCAATCCGCAGAGTATCGCTCATGACTCTGGCATGGATATAGCCTACCGGCGTTGTATTATAATAAGAAAAGGACAGGATCTGCAGATGCTGAAACTGCGCCCATTTCAGGTCCCGCCCGATATTCATTTCAATCGTAGTGGCCGCATGAACCGACCAGTAAACACTGACGGTCTGCAGCACGATCATCAGCACATAGACGACGGCAAAAGGCACCAGTTTCTCCAGCGTGTTCTTTAAAATAAAATGATCGATGGCATAGCTCTGGAACAGAGGCACCAGAATATCCACTCCCGCCAGAAAGATGTTCAGCCCCATGGTAGTGGCAAAGTATTTTTTATAGGGCTTGAAAAATGGAAACATCTTCGCCCAGACCCGAAGGCTGAACGGCCGGTCATACTCCTGCTCTTCATATGCTGCCATGCGCGTTTCCTCCTTCCACCTGCCTGCGGTCGTCGCCGCTCATCTGGATCTCATAGATCTGCCGGTAGATCCCGTCTTTGCAGATCAACTGCCCATGGGTTCCAGTCTCCTCTACTCTGCCCTGATTCAGCACCAGAATCTGGTCCGCCCCCATTAAAGTGGTAATTCGGTGGGCAATCAATATTACCGTTTTCCCCTGCATCTGTTCCTTTAGCGCCTGCCGGATTTGATGATCCGTCTGGGAGTCCACTGCCGACAGGGAATCATCAAAAACCATCACCGGCGCCCTCTGCAGAAGCATCCGGGCCATAGCTACCCGCTGCCGCTGTCCGCCGGACAGCGTTACGCCCCGTTCTCCCACGATTGTCTCATATCCGTCTGCAAAGCGCATCACTGCTTCATCCACACAGGCGGTCCGGGCCGCCTGCCGAATCTCCTCCATAGAAGCATTCGGCGCCGCTGCTGCTATATTTTCCCGAATGGTCCGGGAGTAGAGAAACGGTTCCTGAAGTACCATGCCCACATGCCTGCGCAGCCACGGAAGCGGCAGTTCTCGAATATCCACGCCGCCGATGGTAATCTTCCCCTCCTGCAGCTCGTACAGTCTGGTCAGAAGCTGCACAATGGTGGACTTTCCGCTTCCTGTCCCGCCCAGTATTCCAAAAGTCGTCCCCTCCGGAATCGTAAAGGACACGTCATCCAGTACTTTTTCTCCCTGCTCATAGGCAAAGGAGACATGAGAAAAAACGATGTCCATACGCTCCGGCAGCTTTTGTATGCTCCCCCGGCATTCTTCCTGCCCATTAATCACATAGTTTACACGTTCAAAAGACACTCCTGCCTTGCTCATGTCCGACAGAATCCGTCCCAGACCCCGAACCGGCCACACCAGCACGGTATTGTAGGAAGCAAACGCCACAAAATCGCCCACGGACATGTTCCCGTGAACCGCCTCTACCGTTCCGAGGACAATCACGGTCATTACCTGAAGCCCTGTGATGAGATCCCCCACACCCCAGTAAAGTCCGGACAGTGTCCCAAGCTTAATCCACATACGGGCAAAGGCTTCATTTTTCTCCTGGAACCGGTCCATCTCAAACTGTTCCCTCCCAAAAGCGCGCACCACCCGCACGCCAGTGGCATTCTCCTGTACAACGGTGGAAAGTTCTCCCTCTGCCTCATCCGCTTTCGTAAACCGCTCTGCGATTAAATGATAGAATACTGCTGAATATAGGATTACCACCGGCACAAAGAGCAGCACCACCAAAGCCAGCTTTCGGTTCATAGATACCATAATTGCAAAAGAAATCCCCACCAGAAATGCTGTACGGAACACTTCCAGAAGCTGTGTCACAACAAAATTCCGTATCACCTCCACATCCGACGTACAACGTTGGATAATATCGCCGGTCTGATTTTGGTCATGCCAGCTCATGGGAAGCCTCTGCACATGGGCAAACAGCGCATCTCTCATATTTTTCGCAAAATTCTCCCCCGCCTGAGCGGTACAGACACGGGTCACATACATAAAAATCCCTGACAGTACTGCCACCACCACAACAGCCAGCGAAAGCACCCACAGATGTTCCTTCAGATACGGATACCCTCCCCCGCTCAGGACCCGGTCAATTCCAAACCGAAAGATCTGCGGCGTCACCGCATTCAATCCCGTTGTCACAAACGAAGCCGCCACTGCACATGCAAAATATCCTTTTGCCCCGCGAAAATACCCAAGCACCATCTCTGTTTTCTTCATTCGCTTTCCTCCTTCCCAATTTTCTCTCTTGTCTTTCTCTCAGACAAGGCTGCGCAGAAGGGACCGCTCCTTCTGCGGCGGTGCAGCGCGGACAGCCCGCGGATTTTATCCGTCCAGGGCGGACACTCCAGGTGTCCGTCCGGGGCGCACAAAACCCGCGGGCTGTCCGATACATTTTATACAGGCACGCTGCCGCAGAAAAGGCGGTTCGTTTTCCGCAGGCTCACCGTCCGTTTACTCCTCAATGACCAGCTTCGCCGACCCAAAGATCCCCGCATCATTCCCCAGCGTCGCCAGAACAAATTCCGCATCTCTGCACGTCTTAAACGTATATTTCATATAATATTTTTTAATATAATCCACAACGACCGGTCCCGCCTTGGACACGCCGCCGCCGATTACAAACACTTCCGGATCCACCGTACTGGCAATATTGGCCAGCGCAAGCCCCAGATATTTTCCAAAGCGCTCTGCAACCTCACAGGCAAAAGCATCCCCATCTTTCACTGCATCCCATATGTCTTTGGCCGTCATGGTGTCCAGATCCAATGCAGTCTCCTTCGGTTCTCCCTCCTGCATCCATTTTGCAAGGCTTACCATTCCGTTGGCGGAAGCCACCTGCTCTAAGCATCCCTGATTGCCGCATCCGCAGAACCACGGAATACTGTCGTCCACATGAATATGTCCGATCTCTCCTCCTGCGCCGTTCGTTCCCGCTACGATCCTTCCATCCACAATGATGCCGCCGCCTACGCCGGTTCCAAGGGTTACCATCACACCGCTTTTTCGTCCTGCTGCCGCGCCTTTCCACATCTCTCCAAGGGCCGCCACATTGGCATCGTTGCCGCCCTTGCAGGGAAGCCCTGTCAGCTCTGACAGCTCTCTGGTCACTTCCTTATAGCCCCAGCCCAGATTCGCCGTATGAGGCACAATGCCTTCCGCGCTGATCGGTCCCGGCACACCGATTCCAATACCTGCTACGTCCTCTCTGGCAATGTCTTTTTCCACCAGTTTAGCCAGCGTATAAGCTGCGATGTCCGGCAGGATGGCTTTTCCGCCGTCCTCTGTTCTGGTAGGAATCTCCCATTTTTCCACCAGTTGTCCGTCCGTATGGAACAGTCCCATTTTTACGGTTGTCCCGCCCACATCGATTCCAAAGCAATAATTTTTCATCATCGGTTTCCCCCATTTCAGCGTTTATTTTTATTAATGCTCTCCTGCACTCTGCGGTACAGCTCCTGTGCAGCATTATAGCCCATTTTCTTCTGCCGGTGATTGACGGCTGCCGCCTCCACGATAATGGCCAGGTTCCTGCCCGGACGGATGGGAATGGAGTGGCAGATGACTTTATTTCCAAGAAATTCCGTATATTCCTCATTCAGTCCCAGACGGTCGTATTCCTTGTCCTTATCCCACTCTTCCAGCTTAATAACCATGTCCAGCGTCTGGGTCCCCTTCACGCTCTCCACGCCGTACAGCGTCTTCACATCGATGATCCCGATACCCCGAAGCTCAATAAAATGTCTGGTGATCTCCGGTGAAGTCCCCACCAGCGTATCATCGCTGACCTTATGGATCTCCACTACGTCATCGGTAATGAGACGATGTCCTCTTTTCAGAAGCTCCAATGCCGCCTCGCTCTTGCCGATGCCGCTCTCACCCATGATCAGAACGCCCTCGCCGTATACGTCCACCAGCACCCCATGAATGGAGATGCAAGGCGCCAGCTCCACGTTCAGCCAGCGGATGATCTCCGCCATCAGAGAAGAGGTAGAACGCTCGCTGGTCAAAAGCGGTTTCTTGTATTTGACAGCCAGACGAATCATCTCCTCATCCGGCTCTGTCCGTGACGCATAGATAATACAGGGAATCCGGCTAGACATAAACTGTTCATAGTTCTTCGCTTTCACCGACGCATCCAGGCATTTTAAATAACTGTACTCCACATAACCAATGATCTGCACCCGGTCACAGGCAAAATGCTCAAAATATCCCGCCGCTAACTGGAGGGCCGGACGGTTGATCTCCGAACTGTTGATCTCAATTCCGTCTGTCTCCACTTCCGGGACCAGATTCACCAGTCCCAGTTTATCAATCATTTTATTCAGTGCTACGGTCTGCATAAATATTGTTCTCCTTCTTTGTCACACTCTAATACCAGCCATTGGATAAATCATACCATTTTTTCTACTGCTTATCAACATGAAAGAATGCAAAAACCTGTCTCGCCGCCCGCTGGTTCATGCCCGGCACCGCCGCAAGCTCCTCAATCCCGGCATTTCGGATATCGTCCAGTTTCTGAAAGCCTTTCATAAGCGCCTTTCGGCGGGCAGGCCCGATCCCTGGTATATCGTCCAGCACCGAATGGACCTGTTCCCGGCTTCGAAGAGATCTGTGATACTCGATGGCAAACCGATGGGCCTCGTCCTGAATCCGCGTCACCAGCCGAAAGCCCTCGCTGTCTCTGTCAATGGGGATCTCCACATTTTGAAAATAAATGCCTCTGGTCCTGTGCCGGTCGTCCTTTACCATACCGCACACCGGTATGTGAACATCCACCGCTTCCATCACTTTCAGCGCCACATTGACCTGTCCTCTGCCTCCGTCCATCATAATCAGATCGGGATAATTTTCAAAGTGGGACAGCCGCCTGGTCAGCATCTCTTCCATGCTGGCATAATCATCTGCCCCCTGCACGCCCTTGATTCGGAACTTCCGGTAGTCCGACCGCTTCGGGCGTCCCTTCTCATAGACGACCATGGAACCTACCGTCTGGAACCCGCTGATATTGGATATATCGTAAGCTTCCACCCGATCGAGCTTCGCAAGACCAAGAAGTTTTGCGATCTCTTTCATTGCACCGATGGTGCGCCCTTCTTCTCTTCGTATCCGCTCCTTGTCCTGCGTCAGCACCATCTGCGCATTTTTTACAGCCAGCTCCACCAGCTTTTCCTTTTCGCCCTTTTGAGGAACACGGATGCGGACCTTCTGCCCCTTTCTGGTACTCAGCCACTCCTCAATCAGCTCTTTCTCCCCGATCTCCCACTGAATCATCAGTTCCCGCGGAATATACGGCGTCCCCGCATAGAACTGCTTCAGAAACGTTGACAGTATCTCTTCTTTCTCTTCTTCCCCTGCAATGTGCAGACAGAAATGATCCCTTCCGATCAGCCTGCCTTCCCGGATGAAGAAAATCTGGACTACCGCATCCTCCTGATCGGATGCCATCGCGATCACGTCCTTATCCTCCATGTGGCTGCTGGTAATCTTCTGTTTTTGGGCAATCTTGCTGACACTGTTCAGAAGTTCCCGGTATTCAATGGCTTTCTCGAACTCCAGTTCTTCGGAAGCCTTCTGCATCTTCTCCTCCAGTTCCTTCAGGATCAGCGGGTAGTTCCCGTTCAGAAACGACAGCGCCTTCTTTACGGCCGCCCCATATTCCTCTTTGGAAATGTAGCCCTGACAGGGAGCCGGACACTGGTGAATATGGTAGTTGAGGCAGGGCCTCTCCTTCCCCAGCATCTTCGGCAGCGCCTTATTGCAGGTCCGTATGCCGTACAGCTTATGGATTAAATCGATGGTATCTTTTACTGCTCCCGCACTTGTATAAGGCCCAAAATATTTTGCCCGGTCTTTCACGATCTGCCTGGCCAGCATCACCCGCGGAAAATCCTCCTGCACCGTCACCTTAATGAACGGATAGGCTTTGTCGTCCATCAGCATCGTATTGTATTTGGGCCGGTGCTCCTTAATCAGATTGCATTCCAGCACCAGCGCTTCCATCTCGGAATCCGTAATAATGTACTCAAACCGGCAAATATGCGTTACCATCTGCTCGATCTTTACACCCTTATTCCGGCTGGACTGAAAATACTGCCGCACCCGGTTCCTAAGGGACACAGCCTTCCCCACATAAATAATCGCATCCCGCTCATCATGCATCAAATACACCCCCGGCTTTGCCGGAAGCTTCTTCAGTTCCTCGTCAATGTCAAATGCCATAACACCCTCCTCCCAAACATCGCACGCTTTCTCTCAAAAACCAGTCCTTATTCACACGCCAAAAGTCAGGAACCGCCGCCCATCCCCCTGCCGGTTTTGGAATTATAACAGACAAAGGACCGGCCCTGTCTGTCTCAGGCGAACACCGCAGATGTCCAAATGAGGCAGACAGGGCCGGTCCTTTTTCCGATACATTCCATACAAACGCAAAGCTTATGGGATGAGAGCAGGCGGCTGTCCCCTTCCTGCCTATTCCGCAAAGATCAGCTCTTCCTGCTGATATCCATCTGCTTCCTCTTTCACTTTGCGGAAGATTTCCATAAACTCTTTCCCGGTGATCGTCTCCTTCTCAATAAGAAATTCCGCAATCTTATCCAGACATTCCCGGTTCTCCGCCAGGAGACGCTTCGCTTCTGTATAGGATTCCTTCAGTATCCGCATGACCTCGCTGTCCACCTCTGCGGCTGTCTCGTCGCTGCAGTTCATGACGGTCCCGTTATTTAAGTACATGCTTTCCTTGGTTTCCAGTCCCATCAGTCCGAACTTATCAGACATTCCGTACTGCGTCACCATGGCACGGGCCAGCTTTGTAGCCTGCTGAATGTCATTGGAAGCACCGGTAGTCACCGTTTCGAACACCAGTTCCTCCGCTGCGCGCCCGCCCAGATAACCGACCAGCATCGCTTCCAGTTCCTTCTTCGTGTTCAGATATTTCTCTTCCTCCGGTACATGCATAACGTACCCAAGTGCTCCCATGGTGCGGGGAACGATGGTGATCTTCTGAACCGGCTCCGAATCTTTTTGAAGAGCGCTCACAAGGGCGTGCCCCACTTCGTGATAGGACACGATCTTCCGCTCCTCGGCGCTTAAGATTCGGTCCTTTTTTTCCTTGCCCATAAGAACGACTTCCACAGCCTCAAACAGATCTTTTTGAGATACTGCCTGCCGTTTGTTCTTAACTGCCAGGATGGCCGCTTCATTAATCATATTGGCCAGATCAGAACCTACGGCGCCGCTGGTAGCCAGAGCAATGGCTTCCAGATCCACGGTCTCATCCAGACGCACATTTCTGGCATGTACTTTCAGTACGTCCACACGTCCTTTCAGATCCGGACGCTCCACGATAATTCTGCGGTCAAAACGTCCCGGACGCAAAAGTGCCTGGTCCAGGATCTCCGGACGGTTCGTCGCCGCCAGTACAAGGCACGCCTTATTGCTCTCAAAACCATCCATCTCTGCCAGAAGCTGATTCAGTGTCTGTTCCCGCTCGTCATTGCCTCCAAGCCTGGAATCCCGGCTCTTGCCGATGGCGTCGATCTCATCAATAAAGATGATACACGGAGCATTTTTCTTGGCCTCATCAAAAAGATCGCGGACGCGGGACGCTCCCACGCCCACGAACATCTCCACAAAATCCGAACCGGACAGGGAGAAAAACGGCACATGAGCCTCCCCTGCCACTGCTTTCGCCAGCAGCGTCTTGCCGGTACCGGGAGGACCCACCAGCAGTGCGCCCTTTGGCAGCTTCGCGCCAATCTCCGCATAGTTCTCCGGATTGTGCAGGAAGTCCACCACTTCCACTAAAGACTCCTTCGCCTCTTCCTGTCCGGCCACATCTTTAAACGTCACTCCGGTTTCTTTTTCAATGTAGACCTTTGCCTTGCTCTTGCCGACTCCCATCATGCCTCCGCCGCCCATACGGCGCATCAGATAGCCCACTGCTACCCAGATGAGAATCAGCGGGAGAAAGCTCCATACGACCTGCCAGACCAGCGTGGAAAAGGTATCCTGAATGTACGGGGTGATCTCGATGTCCCGTGCCTTCAGCATGGGCAGCAGCGCATCGTCATCCATCTTGCCGGTATAGTACGTGATCTCCACATTTCCCATGGGCTGGGTTCTCGGCGTGATCTTCCAGGTCAGCCCGGTATCCTCCACCTTCGCCACCTTGTCTTCATTGAGCATGTCGATAAACGCATCATAGGTAATCTCTTTGGAACTGGCATCCTTCATAAAATTCTGAATAAAGTTCAGTGCCAGAAAACTCACCAGCATAAATGTTAAAAAAATAACAATACTCTGCCGGTTCTTTGGTCTCTTATGATTGTTATCTCCTCCATCTCCTGATGGAGTCATTTTATCATTCATCTTTTTCCTCCTTGCGCGTAGCACTTCCTATTATAGTGAACCTTCCTTTATAAATCAATACACCTTCTGAGAAATTTTGTCTTCTTTTTATTAAATAACTATAAATATTTCCACTCCTGCTCAGAAAAACAAGTGGATTTTTTTATTTGAATAAGATATAATGAGAAGAGTTTTTATTTTTGATACAGAACTGCAAATCAGTATCCGGACCTAAAAAGCCTTCCAGACAAGGGGGCTTTTTAGGGGCCAGATGCGGAACTTAAATAGGAGAACCAAAACATGCCCGTTAAATATGTATTTGTCACCGGCGGAGTCGTATCCGGTCTTGGGAAAGGCATTACAGCCGCTTCCCTTGGACGCCTTTTAAAAGCGCGTGGCTACAAAGTCACCATGCAGAAATTCGATCCCTACATCAACATTGACCCCGGCACCATGAATCCGGTTCAGCACGGAGAAGTATTCGTCACAGACGACGGCGCCGAAACCGACTTGGACCTTGGACATTATGAACGCTTTATCGACGAAAGTCTTGACAAAAATTCCAACGTAACGACCGGAAAAGTCTACTGGTCTGTACTTCAGAAGGAGCGCCGCGGCGACTACGGCGGGGGAACCGTACAGGTCATTCCCCATATTACCAATGAGATTAAGAGCCGCTTTTATCGGAATTTCACCTCGGAGGACATGCATATTGCCATCATCGAGACCGGCGGAACCGTCGGTGACATTGAAAGCCAGCCTTTCTTAGAAGCCATCCGGCAGTTTCAGCACGAGGTCGGACACGACAACGCTATTATCATCCATGTGACTCTGATCCCTTATCTGAAAGCTTCCGGAGAGATGAAGACAAAGCCTACCCAGGCTTCCGTCAAAGAGCTGCAGGGTATGGGAATTCAGCCGGATATCATCGTATGCCGCACAGAACTTCCTCTGGAAAAGGGCATCAAAGACAAGATCGCACTCTTCTGTAATGTGCCGAAAAATCATGTTCTTCAGAATCTGGATGTAGAGTATCTGTATGAAGCCCCCCTCGCTATGGAGGAGGAACATCTGGCCCAGGTAGCCTGCGAATGCCTAAAGCTTCCCTGCCCGGAACCGGATCTTACTGACTGGACGGAAATGGTCAACAAACTCCGTCATCCCACCACGGAAGTCAACGTTGCCCTTGTGGGAAAATACATCCAGCTTCACGACGCCTATATTTCCGTCGTAGAAGCTCTAAAACATGGCGGCATCGACAATCATGCCGTCGTCAATATCAAATGGATAGACTCCGAGCAGGTGACTGCCGAAAATGTTTCTGAGCTTTTAGGAGACGTAACCGGCATCCTCGTTCCCGGCGGCTTCGGCGATCGGGGCATCGACGGCAAAATCGCTGCTATCCGGTATGCAAGAGAGCACCGGATTCCGTTCCTGGGACTCTGCCTCGGTATGCAGCTTGCCATCGTCGAGTACGCCCGCCATGCCGCAGGACTGGAAGACGCCCACAGCATCGAACTGGATCCAAACACCCCCTATCCGGTTATCGCACTTATGCCGGACCAGAACGGCGTAGAAGACATCGGCGGAACGCTCAGGCTGGGTTCCTGTCCCTGCGTTCTGAACAAAGATACAAAAGCCTGTGCATTATATGGTACGGAACAGATCGAAGAACGTCACCGTCACCGTTACGAAGTCAACAACGATTACCGTTCTGTCCTCACGGAACATGGAATGACCCTGTCCGGACTGTCACCGGATGGACGGATTGTGGAAATGATCGAACTGAAAGAACATCCGTTCTTTATCGCCACTCAGGCGCATCCGGAACTGAAGTCCCGGCCCAACCGGCCCCATCCGCTGTTCAAAGGATTTGTGGAAGCGGCCCTGAAGGCAAAAGCATAAAGCTGCAACTGCGGCAAACGCAAAATGAGGGAGCGGCATTTCCTGCCTGCTCCCTCATTTTATGCGGTTCTCTTTCCAAAATTCATCTTTGTACAGATTAATGAATCAGATCCTCATAAAATTCATATGCTTCTTTGTCCGTAAAGCCTTCATGAACGACCTTTCCGATGGCCTGAGCCATCTCCACCGGATGTTCGCTCTGGAAAATATTTCTTCCCATGTCCACGCCTCTGGCCCCTTTAGAGATCACCGTGTAAGCCATAGTCAGCGCTTCTGCTTCCGGAAGCTTCTTTCCGCCTGCCACAACGATAGGCACCGGACATGCCGCCACGACTTCTTCAAAATTATCGCAGTTGTAAGTTTTCACTAACTGCACTCCCATCTCTGCTACAATCCGGGTGGCCAGTTTGAAAAACCGGTCTGTCCGCTCCATATTTTTCCCCACCGCCACAACCCCAAGGGCAGGAATGCTGTAGCGCATACCGCCATTGATTACTTTGGACAGATTGTCGATGCTGGAGAGCTGTCCGTCGGCGCCGATAAAAGTCTGTACCGCCATACAGTCTGCATTCATCCGGATGGCATCCTCAATATCCACAGCCACTACTTCGTGGGACAGATCTTCATCCAGCATAGAGGAACCAGAAGTCACCCGAAGCGCAATTCCCTTTGTAATCTGAGGCGGTACGCAGGTGCGCAGAGCACCTCTGGTCCCCATAAACACATCCACATACGGCGCCAGCTTCGGAAGCAGAAGATCCAGCCTCTCAAGCCCTGCCGTAGAACCCATAAAATACCCATGGTCAAAGGCAAACATTACCGAATTGCCGCTTTTCGGATTGAAAATATTGGACAGATGCTTCTGCATCCCCCAGTCCAGATTATTTGCCCCTTTTACATAAAACCCTTCTCTATTGGCAAACGGCGTATCCACATGATAATCCTTTGCCACTTTCAGTCCGTCTTTATCTGCCATGCACTTCCCATCCTTTCCTATCTGTTCCTGTTGGTTATCTATAAATATACCCTGCTGCTCCTCTTTTGTCAATCCAGTTGACAAAGCGCCCTTTTCATGTCAAACTTTAATAAGCAGAGAACCTGCCGCCGCCAAAAACACAATAGCGGCAGAGCAGGAACCGCATATTCGTTTAGGCTGATGCGGGACTTTTAATCAGCATCTGTCCTGGGAACGGCCGGAAGGATTTTATGGCAGAAAATCCTTCCAGTGACTTGGCTGTCCCCAGGACTGATGCGGGACTTTTAATCAGGAGGTATTTTTTATGCCAGCACAATATCTAATGGCCATCGATGCCGGAACCGGAAGCGTCCGGGCCGTCTTATTTCACCCGGACGGAACCCAGTTAGGCTGCGTGCAGCGGGAATGGGAACACCGGGAAGACCCCCGTTATCCCGGCAGCATGGATTTCGACTGGACTCATAACTGGGAACTTGCCTGCATCTGCATCCGCGGCGTGCTGAAGGAGACAGGCATCCTTCCAGAACAGGTTGCCGCTTTATCCACCACCTGTATGCGGGAAGGCATCGTTCTCTATGACAAAGAAGGAAACGAAATCTGGGCCTGTGCCAACGTAGACGCCCGCAGTGATGATGAAGTCGGAAAATTGATCCGGATGAACCCGGAACTGGAAAAAGAAATCTATCTGAAAAGCGGACAGACCTATGCCCTCGGAGCACTCCCAAGGCTTCTCTGGGTCAAAGACAAGATGCCCGAAATCTATGAGAAGACCGCTTCTCTCGGCATGTTCAACGACTGGCTTATTAAAAAACTCACCGGAGTAGAGGCCATCGAACCAAGCAACGGTTCCACTACCGGCATTTTTGATCTGCAGAGCCGAAGCTGGGATGCATCCATTACCAGAAAATGCGGACTCCGGGACGATATCTTTCCGCCGGTGGTGGAATGCGGCAGTATCATTGCTCCCGTGAGCGAAAAGGGCGCCGCGGATACCGGACTGAAAGCAGGCACCCCTGTCGTCGCCGGCGGCGGAGACTGCCAGCTCGGCTCTATCGGCGTCGGAGCCGTAAACCCCGGCCAGGCAGCCGTATTCGGCGGAAGCTTCTGGCAGTATGAATTTAATACCGGCAGCGGAACCGCAGATCCAGGATGCCGGGTCCGCGTCAACTGTCATGCCGTTCCCGGCGTGTGGCAGTACGAGGCTTTGGCTTTTAAGCCCGGACTTGTCATGCGCTGGTTCAGGGACGCTTTCTGCCAGCCGGAAAAGGAACTGAGCCGGCAGACAGGAGAAGACCCCTATGACCTTATGAACCGGGAGGCCGAAAAGATTCCGGCCGGATGCTACGGCATGATGTGCACCTTCAGCGATGTAATGAATTTTATCAACTGGAAGCACGCCGCTCCTACTTTCACAAATTTTGAACTCGACCCTGTGAAGTTCAGCCGCTATACCTTCTACCGGGCCATTCTTGAGAATACCGCTCTGTTAGTCAAAGGGCATATGGAACTTGTCAAAGAAGCCACCGGAAATATGCCTTCAGAGATCATTTTCGCAGGCGGTGCTGCCAAAAGCCCCCTCTGGTCCCAGATCCTCTCGGATGTACTTGGTATGCCCGTGCGGGTCCCTGTTGTAAAAGAAGCCGCCGCTTTAGGTGCTGCCATCATCGCAGGCACCGGCGTGGGAATCTATAAAGGCATAGAAGAAGGTGTTCGCCAAACCGTTCGATGGGACCGCGTCTTTGAACCGAATATGGAAAATCACAAAGTCTACGAACAACTTTATCAAGTATGGCGGAAAGTCTACGGTGCACAGCTTGCCCTGGTCAACGAAGGCGTCACCCGGCCCATGTGGACAGCACCGGGACTTTGAATCAGCGTCTGCCTGTTCAGACAGATGCAAATACAATATTAGAATTATATAAGGAGCATCCGATTTATGTATATGATTGATGAAAAGGAACGGGAATACCGCTTTGGAGACAGCGGCCCCAAATATCTTATGAAAGGCCCCCGCATGAACTTTGCTCTTGTACAGTTTATGCCTGGTCAGGATTTTAAGGCGCACTATCACAAAATTATGGAGGAAGATTTCTTCATCCTTGAAGGTGAGATCGACATTGTTGTAGACGGCACCTCCCATCACCTGTATCCTGGACAGTTGATCCACATCGAACCGGGCGAGATCCATTACTGCAAAAACAGTTATGATCGTCCCGTCAAGATGGTATCTGTCCTGGCTCCCTATCAGGAGGTGGACAAAGTAGAAGTCGAGAACTATACCGGTTAGAACACAGCTAAAAAGACTGCCAAACCCCGGTGCGTCGCCCTGGGTTTTCGGCAGCCTTTTTCCTTATCGGGCATCCATTTCTTTGCCCTATGCCTCCATAACCGTTCTTTTGATCTCCTCTGCCGTACCTGTCGTAAGAGAACCCTGTACCATCTCCGGCTTTCCGCCGCCTTTTCCGTGAAACCGTTCCTGCAGCATCTTAGCGCATACCCTTACGTCTACATTCCTGCTTCCAAGAATATAATGGTACCCCTTTTCGTCGGTTCCAATAAATGCCCCGCAGATACCGCTGCACTGCTCCATGGCACGATTGACAAAGTTCCGCGCGGCTACGGTATCCAGTTCTTCTTCAAAAATGCACACACACGTTTCTTCTTTTGAAAGTGCCGAAAGCTTCTGTTCCAGATACCGCTCCTGCACCCGGTTCAACTGTTCCCTAAGCTTTGTCTGCTCTTCTCTTAGATGCTGAACTGCCTCCCCGATTCGCTCCGGCTTTGCAGAAAGCGCCACTGACACTTCCGTCACGCTCTGCTGCTTTCTCCGGGCATCCCGAAGGGCCCGAAAACCGCAGAGAATGGTCATCCGGCATCCCCCTCTGTGCTTCTCGCAGCCGACGATTCGAATCAGCCCAATCTCTCCGGTTCGGTCCACATGAGGCGCACAGCAGGCACAAATATCGTACCCAGGAATCGATACAATACGGATTTGCCCTTCGATCTCGATCTTGCTCCGGTAATCCACCTTCTGAAGCTGCTCCTTCGAGGGATACAGCACCTGTACCGGTACATTTCCAAATACTGCCCCATTGGCCCGAAGTTCCAGATCCTCCACCTGTTCTCCCGTCAGCTCCCCGTTAAAATCCAATGTGGTAATCTCTTCCCCCAGGTGAAATCCCACATTGTCATACCCATACAGATAATGCACAAGTCCTGACAGAATATGCTCTCCTGTATGCTGCTGCATCCGGTCAAAACGCACTTCAAAATCCAGTCTGCCCTTAACCGTGCTTCCTTCCTCAAGAGGCTCTTTTGTCTCATGAAAGATGATACCGCCCTTCTCCCTGGTATCTGTCACTTTCACTTCGTTCAGCCAGCCAATATCCCCAAACTGTCCGCCGCCCTCCGGAAAAAACGCCGTCCGGTCCAGCACAATCCGGTATCCGTCCCCCTGGGCGTTTTTCTCACAGCGCAGCACTCTCGCTTCAAATTCTTTCTTGTGACTGTCTTTATAATACAGCTTCTCCGTCTCTTTTTCATTAGAGAACATATGTTTTTCTTCCATATTTTATTACTCCTGAATCAAAATCCCTTCTGCAGCAGCTCATCCAGCGTCGGCCGAAATCCAAACTGCTCCTTCAGCTCCTCCACTTCCCTGCGTGCCTCTTGTTTCACCGCTGCCGGAAGCACCGTCCGGACTGCACGGATTAAAATATTTTTGGGGGTATGGGACAGATCCACAAATTCCAGAAGCTGCGTCTTATAACCGCAGGCAGTCAGAAGGTTCCCGCGGACGGCATCGGTCATCAGCGCGGCCGTACGCTCCTGTACAATGCCGTAGCGGGTCAGAATCGACAGTCCGCCGCCTTTTTTCATCTGTCCATTCAGTTCATGCTGGCAGCAGGGCACAGAGAAGATCAGTTTTGCTTTCCAGCGCACCGCATGATACAGAGCATAATCAGTAGCCGTATCGCAGGCGTGCAGGGAAATCACCATGTCCACCGGATGGGGACAGTCATAGCCGCCGATATCCCCCTGTTCAAAATGCAGGCCCTGATAGCCGTATTTCCTGGCCGCACGGCTGCAGTTTTCAATCACGTCCGCCTTCAGATCCAGACCCGTAATCTGCACATCCAGTCCCCGAAGCTCGGACAGATAATAATACAAGATAAAGGTCAGATAGGATTTACCGCAGCCGAAATCCACCACATGGATGGTCCGGTCTTTGGGCAGGTGTTCGATCTCATCCTCAATCAGTTCTACAAAACGGTTGATCTGACGGTATTTGTCATACATAGAATGAACAACTTTCCCTTCCGCCGTAAAGATACCCATGTCTGTCAGCGGAGGAATCACCGTTCCTTCTTCTAATATGTAGTTTTTCTTCCGGTTATGGGCGCCTTTTTCCTCAGGCGCCCGGCTGCTCTGTCTCTTTTGAACCGTAACCTTTCCTTTTTTGGAGACGAGAATCGTATGTTCCCAGCGTTCGTCCCAGGCGTTGCACTGGCGAAATCCTCCTGTTAGTGCCTCTGCCAAAAAGTCCGCCCCCTGATCCTCTTCCAGATTTTCATGAAAAACCTGCTGCTCTGTATACTTTTCCGCCTGCCAGTTATCTTTCAGGCGATTCATGACAATCTTTCGATACCGCCGCTCCCCGGCATTGGAAGACTTCCCGGCATTGCTTAAAATCACCTTGTACGGATGCATACTCCAGAGCGCGTCCACTGCCAGCCGAAGTGCTTTCTTTTTCTCCTCGTCCATATCCGGGTCACTCCCACTCGTCCAGCTTTTCCAGAAATTCGATTAATTCCTGCTTCGCTTCCGTAATCTGTTCCTGGTCGTAGGAATTCAGGGCATACTCAAATTTCCGAAGCACCTGTTCCACCTGTGTCCGCTTGTATCCCAGACTTTCCTCGTAGATTCGCTCTCCCCGAAGAAGCAGGACTTTATTTTCCTCTTTGTCCCTTGGATGGATCTTCAGATAGGACAGCGTCTCCAAACGCTCTTCGATCTCTTCCTCGCTCATATCCAGATTCCGGTCTTTGAACACCTGACGGGTCTTCTTTCCGCTGGAAATTACTTTGACTTCCACCTCCAGAATCGAGTTGATATCATACGTATAGGTCACATCCACGGCTTCCTCTCCGGCTTTTCCCGCCGGAACATCGATCATCAGTTCGCCCAGGGACAGATTGTTTACGGCAAAGCGGCTCTCTCCCTGGAGAATGTGAATCCGGATCCTGGTCTGGTTATCCCGGACCGTATACAGCCGCTCCGTCCGGCTGGCCGGGATGACCGTATTCCGCTCAATGATCGGGAGAAATACTCCGTTCTCAAAACGATGCTCCTCATACTCCCGGACCACTTCCGTTCCAAGGGTAAAAGGACACACATCCGTCAGAATCACTTCCCGGATACCTTCCTTGCGCTCCTTCATAGCCGCCTGAATGGCCGCCCCCAGCGCCACGGTCTCGTCCGGATTCAAATTGGTGTCCGGTATCATATGGAACAGCTTTCCTGCAAATTTCCGGATAACCGGAGACTTGGTCGCTCCGCCTACCAGCACCACCTTGTCAATATCGGACAGCCGGATATGCGCATCCTTTAAGCTCCGCTTCACCGGCTGGCGGATCCGCTCCAGCAGCTCCTCACAGGCTTCCTCATAGTCGGACAGTTCCACCGGAAGGGTATACTCTTCTCCGTCCACATTGCACTTCATCACAGATGTACGGGCATTTCCAAAACCGATCTTGCACTGCTCGGCCTGTTTGCGGATGTGTTTGCTCATCTTTTCGCTCAGAGTAAAACGATTGATCTGGGGAAATTTCTCATAGAAAAGTTTCTCCAGAACAGCCGTAAAGTCCTCCCCGCCGAGAAAGTTGTCCCCTGCCACTGCATGGACTTCCAGAATCGTGTCGTACAGCTCCAGAATCGACACATCAAAGGTACCGCCTCCTAAGTCGAAAACGAGAAATCTGGCCTGTCCCTTCTGCTGCCAGAGTCCATAGGCAATAGCAGCAGCCGTAGGTTCGCTGATAATACGCTCCACTTTCAGTCCTGCCAATTCTCCGGCACGCTTAGTCGCCCGTCTTCTGGCATCGTTAAAATAAGCCGGTACACTGATAACCGCCTCGGTTACTTTCTCTCCCAGGTAAGCTTCCGCATCCTCTTTTAAAAAGCGGAGTACAAAGGAAGAAAGCTCCTCCGCAGTAAAAGATTTGTCCTCTAACTGAAATTTTTTATTGCTCCCCATACTTCTCTTAAACAGAGAAGCTCCGCTGTTCGGATAGAGCAGCATCCGCTCGGCCGCAGATTCCCCTACATAGATCTGTCCTTCCTCGTCGATGCTCACCACCGACGGTGTCATGGGTTTTCCAAGACGGTTGGGGATAATCTTCGGACCCTCTTCCGTATAATATGCCACGAGACTGTTCGTAGTCCCCAGATCAATTCCTACTATCATCTGTCTACTTTATCTCCTTACGAAGTTTTTTCACCATTTCCTCAAGTTCTATCTCCATCGGGCAAAGCGCAAGCGCTTTCTCATACTGTTCCAATGCATCCTTTTTCCCCGCATTTCCAAAGCCCAGATGGTAAAGTCCCAGATTCCGGTATTTTTCATAGCATTCTTTATTCCGGCAGTGCTCACACCGGCATCCGGCATCCATCATCCGGAACATATCATAAGCCTTGCCCATCTTTCCCATATACAGATAACATTCTCCAATTCGGGACAGATGCAGCGGACGTTTGGCCGGATATGCCAGATACGCCTCCTCGGAAAGCGCATCTTTCAGATACAGATCATACGCCTTTTTCGCATGTTCCGCCGCCTTCCGCCGGCGCCCCAGCAGATAATGAAGCCGCGCCTGGAACCGCTCATTGTTGGCCTGCGAGACTTTGGAAGCGCTCCAGCCTTTATTGGCATATCCTCTCTCCGCCTTCTCCAGAATCCGCAGGGCACCCGTATAATCAAAATACTGATTCATAAGCCGTTCTGCGTAGTCTGTATGCCGTTCATAGGCATCTTCCCGGATAGAGGCCGTCTGAATGGCCTTTTTATAAAAGCCCTTGGCTTTTCTCGGCTGCCCTTTGGCAAACCAGACATCGCCGATCTTCAGCAGATATTCTTTGTCATTCCATCTGGAGCCGGCCGTCTCGTAAGATTCTATGGCCTTCTCATATTCCTTCAGATAGAAATACAGATCGCCGATCTCCTCATAAAATACCGTTCGGTCCGGATACCATTTCAGATCTTCCTGGTAACATGTGATGGCCCGCCGGTAATCTCCTAAGATCTCATAGCAGTCTGCCATATTGCTGTAGGGAAGGATCTTTTTGTCTTCATGCCTCCGGAGCATATCCAGGGACATCTCATACATTTCGATGCTCTTCTCATACTCGCCCATATGTTTGTAGCAGTAGCCGATATTGTTAAATGCCGCCCAGTCCTCAGGCTGATAGGTGAGTGCCTTTTCAAAATCCTTTATCGCCCTCTGAAGATGCATCGCTGCCCTGTGCATCAGTCCCCTGTGGACCAGAATATAGCAGTTTTCGTTCTTCTCCACCTGACGGTTGATATACTGCACTGCTTTCTTATATTCTCTTACATCACAGGATTTCCTATACCGTTCCATATAGAGATCCGCAATTTTCTCATTTACATCCCGGTAGGAATCGTCGATCTTCACAGACTCTAAATAATTTTCCAGTGCCAGCTCCCGGTCTCCCAACTCTTCATGACAGAAACCGATCCCGTAATAATAGCCCGCCGTCTCATCATATTCCGGCTTTGCAGTCCCGTAAGCATCCAGCGCCTTGTCATAATCCCCCTTGGTCCGCAGGATTTCCGCCTTTACCATAAAATACTGGCACTGGGACGGATTCTGGCGGATGGCGTTGGAAAGATGGGACAGAGCCTCGTCAAAATGGTCATCGTCCCAGTAAAAAAGCGCTGTCTCAAATTCGAGTTCCGACAGATCTTCCAGATCCGTTGTCTCCGGATCAACGGAAGCACTCAGCTCCTTCAGCATCCGCAGCGGCTCTTCCCGCTCTTTTGCACTGTTGGACAAATACCGCAGTGTCCGCACATGCAAAAAACGCATCCAGTCGCTGAACTCCACCTGGTTTTCCAGTGCCCGCTCCATAACCTTTTTCGCGTCCTCATACTGGTCATAAATCAGAAATACTCTTGCAGCGTACAGATATGGTTTATAATACCCAGGATAAATATCAATCGCACGATAATAATCATCCACTACCCCTTGAGCATTTCTCATCTCAAAGTACGCCTGTTGGCGGATCAGATAAGCCGGATAATATTCCCCGTCCAGAGAAAAGATCTGCTCGCACTTGTCCACGGCTTTCTCACATTCTTCCATGGCAAGCCAAGTCTCTGCCAGATTGCACATCGCCCCCAAGCGGTCATACATATCTGCATTTTCATTCTCTGCCCGCTGCAGCATCTCCACTGCAGGTCCATATTCTTTGGTTTTGGACAGGCAAATGCCAAGAAGCAGACAGGCAGTCCCTTTTCTGCGGAGCCGTTTCTTCGACTCTTCGCTTCCGTCATCTTTTGTAGCTTCGATCATGGACAGCCATAACCGAAGTTCCGGAACTGCCTCTTCGTTTCGTCCAAGCGCCGCCAGAACTCTCCCCTTCAGATTGTGATAGCTGTAATATATGTCTTTGCCGGGTGTGATTCGGTCCAGAATCCGAAGAGCTTCTTCTGCATTTTTATTCTGATACTCGCACCATGCCATTTCCACCTGCAGAGCATCCTTTTTCTTCTCGTCCTGGGCCTCTTGCATCTCTCTGGCATACTTTACCAGAAGCAGCTTATTGGCCTTCTCTATGTATTCGTCCGCCCTCTGGCCGGAGCCGTCTTCTTCCCACAGATCCAGTGCCATTTCCTTGGCCTTTTCTGCAGTTTCCTCGCTCTCCAGATAATATTTAATAATCCCGATACGAGAGTTAAATGCCCCCGGAGACTGCTGCCACCAGTCAAAGGCCGTCTCTTTCTCCCCTGCATCCCATTTCACGTCCGCAGCTCTGGACACCAGATACCCGTCCTTTGGATATTCTTCAACCAGACGCTCCGCCATGGAAAGCGCCTCTTCCATCCGGCCCTCCGCCTGCAAAAGCTTCATCCGCTCCGCTTCTTCCCAGGGATACCAGACGCCGTAGGCCGGAAGCTCCGAAAGCCGCACAGCCGCCTTCTCATACTCCCCCTGATCGCATAAATTTCTGACTTCCATGTACGCCTGAATATAGCCGTCCACGTTCTCGTCCTCCAAACGAACCGTCCCGCTTCTGGCCTTCATCCGGTCAAAATTCACAAAATACTCATATTCGCTGTAATGCTTTGCATAATCCAGGAAATCCGCCGGATAGCGTTCCTTCAGCTCTTCATAGTCTTCTATAAACTGCAGCTCTTGGTTCAGGCACAGCCAGACTTCCTTTGGCAGATAGAAATGGTTCAAAAGCCAGGAAAAAAGCGCATCCCTGGCATCCAGAGACGTATCCAGCCCCTGGCAGATTTCGGAATTTAAAAGTTCCTCCCACAGCTCGGTACGGCCGCGTTTTCTAAAGTCCCGATAGATCTCTTCGATCTGATCGATCCAGAGGTCGATCTCCGTCTTCTCTTTCTCTTCTTCCTGTTCCTCTTCCTCTGCCTCCCGAAGCAGCAGCAGGCCCCCCTCATATGCCTCCCGAAGCTTCCGGAACCCTTCTGGGTCATCCTCTGGATTGGTCCGCTTTAATTTCGTCATATAAGCAGATTTGACCGTCCGCTCATCGGTCAGCTCTTCCAGTTCCAGTATATGGAGAATCAGTTCTTTTTCCATAAAATAAGTCCACCCCTCTCATATCATATAATCCAGTCATATGGGCTATGTGGTACAGTATACCACATAGCCCAGGAGTTGAGTAGTACTTTTCTGTCACAGCAGCGAGAAAACAGGCGGAAAACAGGCGGTCCAGGATTGATTTTATCTCATTTGGGCTACTCGGTCAAATTCTTCCTGGATCTCCTGAGACGGAGCTTCGGTCAGAAGGCTTACCGCAATATTTACGATCAGCGCCACAAGAAAGGCCGGAAGCAGCTCATAGATTCCCAGAACGCCGCCCAAAGGCCGTACAAGGAATTTCCACACGAAGACCATAATTCCTCCGCTGACCATGCCCGCAAGCGCCCCCGGAAGGTTGGAGCGCTTCCAGAACAGTGCCAGAAGGACCAGCGGACCAAAGGAAGCACCAAAACCGGCCCAGGCAAAGGATACGATCTGGAACACAGAGCTGTTGGAATCTCTGGCGATGAAAATACCCACAACAGCGATGATTAAGACCGTTATCCGGGCAGTCAGCATACCGGTCTTCTCGTTCATGTCTTTAATAAGAACTTCCTTCAAAATATTCTGGGATGCACTGGAGGAAGCGGCCAGAAGCTGAGAATCCGCCGTGGACATGGTAGCTGCCAGAATCCCCGCCAGAATCACGCCTGCCACAAGTGCTGCCAGAGCACCATGCCTTGCAATCAGGTCCGAGATGGTAATCAAAATCGTTTCTGAATCTTCCAGTGCCGGAATGGAGCCTACTTTTGTCATCGCGTTTCCGATCACGCCGATGAAAATCGCCACGGTCATGGAAATCACCACCCAGACCGTTGCCACTCTTCTGGAAAGGTCCAGCTTTTTCGCGTCTTCGATGGCCATAAAGCGCAGAAGTACATGAGGCATTCCAAAGTATCCAAGTCCCCATGCCAGCATGGACGCAATGGTCAGTGCACCATAGGGCGCAGCCGTACCCGTGGCCGGATCGTGGATCTGCACCAGGCTGAAATACCCAGCCATGGATTTTGCATTGTCCAGAACCGCATCCAGACTTCCGACATTTTGAATGCCAAAGCCGAAAACGACGATGATCGCAATGGTCATAATGATGCTCTGCAGAAAGTCCGACGTGCTCGCCGCCAGAAAGCCCCCCAGGGTCGTATAGGCAACGATTACAATGGCGCTGATAATCATAGCCGGCATATAATCCCAGCCGAAAAGGCTGGAAAACAGCTTGCCGCACGCGGCAAAGCCGGAAGCTGTATAGGGCACGAAGAAAATAATAATCAGAACCGCCGACAGTACCGACAGTATCTTTTTCTCATCCCGGTAACGGTTGGAAAAAAACAGAGGCAAGGTCGTGGAGTTTCTGCATGTATGGGTATAATGACGGAGCCGTCTGGCTACGACAAGCCAGTTGATATAGGTTCCCGCCGCAAGACCGATGGCCGTCCACGCGGCGTCTGCAAGGCCGGTCATATAGGCTACGCCCGGAAGTCCCATAAGAAGCCAACTGCTCATATCGGATGCCTCCGCACTCATCGCAGTGACAAAGGGGCCTAATTTTCTTCCTCCCAGATAGAAATCTTCTGTGGTATGGTTTTTGCGGGCCAGAGCAGCGCCCATTCCGACGACTACAGCCAGATAGACAATAATCGCCAGAAGCATCAGTAAATTTGTAGATGTCATACTTTATTCTCCCTTTCATTCTACTATTATTCTGTTGAATAAATGCGTTATTTACGCACTATTTCTGCATTTTAACACAAACAAGAATGGGATGCAATACAGAGTATAGTATAGAATGTATTCTGGTTTTCCAGAATGTCCTGTCCGTCCGGAAACTGTCAAAAAAGACACTGCCTGTTTCCAGACAGTGCCTGATATCCGGCTTTCTATAACGTTCCTTTCAGGCTTCCGATCATAAGGGGAAGCTTTTTGTCCGCCTCTTCGCAGAGGGAATATTCGCCTTTTCGAAGACACCATTCGTAGAGAAGGGCGCGTTCGCACATGGCATAATAGTGAACGGTCTCGCTGACGCTCAAAGTTTTCGTCAGTTCGCCCCGCTCTCTCCCTTTTGTGATGATCCTGCGGAGAAGTTTGTAATAGGTGCGCCCGTGGTCCAAGAGAGGTTTTTCGCCTCTGGTAGTAAGCTGGGTGGAATAAAGTCTGGCCAGAAGCTCCAGATTGATCGATTCCTCGATCATGGTCAGAAGCTCATGATTCAGCCAGAGAAGCACTTCATAACAGTTCATGTCCTCCGGAATATCCGGTTCCAGCTCCTCGTATTTTTCATCCATCATATAGGCCAGGGAGCCAAGAAGCGCATCTTTTCCCTCGAAATAATGATAAAAAGAACCTTTGGAAGTACCGGATTCCTCGATAATCTCCTCGATGGTCGTACCCTCATACCCCTGTTTGTAGAACAGCTTCCAGGCAGCGGATACAATCCTGCTTTTTGTTTTTTTCTGATTTTTCTTTGCCATAGCTGATGCTCCGTCTTTTATAGGGGACGCGTTTGTCCTCTGCTCCATTCGGCCAGATCTTTCAGGGTCACAGTGTCAATAACTCCGCGTACCGCCTGATCGAGACGCTCCCACAAAAGCAGCGTCGCACATCCTTCTTTCCGCTGACAGCCCTGTCCTTCATATTCCAGACAGTCTACAGGCGCCATACTTCCTTCGGTCAGGCGAAGGATCATGCCGGCGGTGTACTCTTCCGGCTTTCTGGTCAGGAAATATCCGCCCTGGGGACCGCGGATGCTGCGGACATATCCGGCTTTATTTAATACGGAAATGATCTGTTCCATATATTTCTCGGAAATCTCCTGCCGCTCGGCAATCTCTTTGACCCGCACGGGTCTGCCGCTGTCCGACAGGGCAAGGTCCAGCATAATGCGCAGGGCATACCGCCCTCTGGTGGAAATCTTCATATGGATGTCCTCTCATTCTTCTGAAAATAATGCCAGCAGATGGGGAAACATGGAGATGCTCCGCTTCAAAATGCCATGGATATGCGCAATAGCAACTCCGTAATTGGTCATGGGCACTCCCTGATCTGCCGCGCATTTCATCCGGTAACGAACTTCTCTTTCATTCAGCATACAGCCGCCGCAGTGCAGAATCAGTCCATAGGGAGACAAATCTTCCGGAAATTCCGTACCGGAGCAAAAGGCAAAAGAAAGGTCTTTTTTCGTATATTCCCGAAGCCATCGGGGCAGCTTTACCGTGCCGATGTCCTCGCACTGCCGGTGATGTGTACAGCCTTCCGCCACCAGGACCGTATCCTTATCCTTCAGCCGGTCAATGGCGGCAGCTCCCGGCACCGTATGATCCAGAATGCCTTTACAGCGGGCCATAAGAATGGAAAAAGAGGTCAGGGGAAGATGCTTCGGCGTCTCTTCGGACACCCTGCCGAACACCTGGCTGTCGGTGATTACAAGGGCCGGATCCTTTCCCAAAGCGGCAAGCGTCTCTGCAAACTCTGTCTCTTTTACAACTACGGCCACAGCTCCTGCATCAATGACGTCCCGGATCACCTGCTGCTGAGGCAGGATGATACGCCCTTTTGGCGCCGCCGAATCAATAGGCGTCACCAGTACCACATAATCTTTCGGACGAATCAGATCCGCCGTCAGACTAAGGGCGCTCTCCTTCGGCGCCAGTGCGCCCAGCCGTTCCTTCAGCGCTTCGATACCCGTCCCCCTTTTTGCACTGACGCACAGAGCTTCCTGTTCTGCCGGACATTCCTGCCCTTCCGCAAGATCCCACTTGTTGTATACAACAAGAAAAGGAATTTCTTTCTCCCGAAATATACGAAGAAGCTCCTCTTCGCAGGCTCCCTTTCCTTCCTGGGCATCTACCACCAGCACAGCCAGATCCGTTTTATTTAACACTTGTCTGGTCTTCTTCACCCGGAGTTCCCCAAGGTCTCCTTCATCGTCGTATCCCGGTGTATCGATGATTACCACCGGTCCTAAAGGCAGCAGCTCCATGGATTTAAGGACCGGATCCGTAGTCGTTCCCCTGGTATCCGAAACAACTGCCAGTTCCTGCCCGGTCACCGCATTTACAACGCTGGACTTGCCCGCGTTCCTTCTTCCGAAAAAGCCGATATGTACCCGGTTCGCCCCCGGTGTCTCATTCAGTCCCATCTCTTTCTCCTTTCAGAGTCCCGCAGCACTCCTTTACTCTATTTTTCATACCTACATTATAGGAAATTTCTTCTTAGAATACAACCGAAAATTTTCTATTGTACTTTTTACACAAATATTGTATCTTAAAACAGGATACCAAGGGTGCGGCAGTGTACGCCAGGCACTCATCAACAATACACTTCAGAGAAAGGAAGTATTTATGGAACATTACCCGGAGTACCGTCCGTCCATTATGGATATTTTTGGAACCAACGTATTTAACGATAAAGCCATGCGCCAGTATCTCCCGAAAAGCATTTACTATGAACTCCGCAAGACGATAGAAGGAAGAAAGGATCTGGACCCGGCCATTGCAGACGTCGTCGCCGCAGCCATCAAGAAATGGGCCATTGAAAAGGGTGCCACGCATTATACCCACTGGTTTCAGCCTTTGACCGGTTTTACGGCTGAGAAGCATGATTCTTTTATTACGCCGCCCAAAGAGGACGGTTCCGTTCTGATGGAATTTTCCGGAAAAGATCTGATTAAAGGGGAGCCGGATGCCTCCTCCTTCCCTTCCGGCGGACTGCGTGCTACGTTCGAGGCAAGGGGATATACCACCTGGGACTGTACTTCTCCTGCCTTTGTCCGGGAGGATGCTGCCGGTGCGATTCTCTGCATCCCCACAGCATTCTGCTCTTTCACCGGAGAGGCTCTGGACCAGAAAACTCCGCTTCTTCGTTCTATGGAAGCTATACAGACCCAGGCCCTCCGGGTACTGCGCCTGTTCGGCAACACCACTGCCAGAAAGGTCATCCCTTCAATCGGAGCAGAGCAGGAGTATTTCCTGATCGACCGGCAGAAATATTTGCAGCGCAAAGATCTGATCTATACCGGACGCACGCTGTTCGGCGCTATGCCGCCCAAGGGACAGGAGCTGGACGACCATTACTTTGGTACCATCCGCCAGAGAATTGCCGCCTATATGCGCCAGGTAAACGAAGAACTCTGGAAGATGGGCGTTCCTGCCAAGACGCAGCACAACGAAGTAGCACCTGCCCAGCATGAACTGGCTCCTATTTATGCGGAGGCAAATGTAGCTGCAGATCACAATCAGATTATGATGCAGACATTAAAGAGAGTGGCCAGCCAGCAGGGTATGGTCTGTCTGCTCCACGAAAAGCCTTTTGCCGGTGTCAACGGCTCCGGCAAACACAACAACTGGTCTTTGACGACGGATGAGGGACAGAACCTGTTGGATCCCGGAAAACGCCCCCACGAAAACCGGCAGTTTCTGCTTATTCTCGCCTGTGTTCTGAAAGCAGTGGATACCCATGCGGATCTTCTGCGGGAATCCGCTGCCAATGTGGGCAATGACCACCGGCTGGGCGCCCATGAGGCTCCGCCTGCGATTATCTCGGTCTTTCTGGGCGAGCAGTTGGACGATGTGCTGCAGCAGCTTTTAAGTACCGGAAATGCAACGCACAGTTTCAAAGGCGGCACACTGCATACAGGCGTGAGAACTCTGCCGGATGTGGTCAAGGACGCCACAGACCGGAACCGCACGTCGCCTTTTGCATTTACAAGCAACAAGTTTGAATTTCGTATGGTAGGATCCAGGGACTCTATCTCCCACTCTACGGTAGTTATCAATACGATTGTGGCGGAAGCTTTAGCAGACGCCTGTGACATTTTGGAACGGGCAGAAGATTTCGACCAGGCCCTCCACGATCTGACGATCCAATATATCGCGGAACATCAGAAGATCATCTTCGGCGGAAACGGCTACTCCGAAGAATGGGTGGAGGAAGCCGAACGCAGAGGACTTCCGAACCTGCGTTCCATGATCGATGCCATCCCGGCGCTTGTAACAGAGAAATCCATACGTATGTTCGAGCGTTTTAAGGTGTTCAGTGAATCAGAGCTGCACTCCCGCGCGGAGATCAAATACGAGACTTACAATAAGGCCCTCAACATCGAAGCACTGACTATGATCGATATGGCAGTGAAGCAGATTATTCCCGCAGTCATCGGATATACAGGCACGTTGTCGGGCATCATTCAGTCCATGCATGACATTGGAGTGGATGCGGAAGTTCAAAGAGATCTGCTGCAGGAAATCAGCATTCTTTTAAAAGAAGCCAATGGTGCCGTGCGTATTCTGCGCAGTGTAGCGGAGGAAGCTGCCGGCCTTACGGACAATCAAACACGGGCGCATTTTTACCATGATTTTGTGCTGCCGGCTATGGAAGCGCTGAGAAGGCCCATCGATAAGCTGGAAATGCTGGTGGATAAAGAGGTATGGCCGATGCCTTCTTATGGAGATTTGCTGTTCGAAATCTGACAGCAGGACAGCACGGAAGCGGTCATGGCATGATTTCATCAGAAGCAGCAATCCCGATCCAGTCTGCCGGAAGCGTCAGAATTTGGCCGGCTTCGATATAGTCAGGGGAGGAAAGGTTGTTGCAGGCCGCAAGTTCCGGATAGCGGGAGGCGTCTCCAGTGCATTGGTAAGCAATGCGGGATAAGGTATCGCCTTTCTCTATCGTAGTTGCAGCAGGGAAAAGGTATAGGCCCCGCAGGACAGAACGAGCCAGCCCTATAGGAGGACGATAGTTGTCTTCTTTTCTGGTGAAGAGGAGCAGCCACCGGGCGTGATCGCCTTCCGGGGTGCCGGTGATCGGGAGGACGGCGATGTTGTCGGTCATATGGCCGTCTTCTGTGCCTACTGCCAGACCAGCCAGGTAGTCATCCCGGTAATGGAGGACGGAAAGTCCGGGAGACAGCTTCCGGCTTCCTGTCATATAGAACGTATATTCGACATGACAATCGTCCTTATAGCTGTAGCCGGGGTGGAGCCAGTGAGAACCGGGAATGCCCGTCCACAGCTCATGAGCAGTGTCTTTTGTAAAGTTTCCTTCTTCGTCCAGATGATCGGTGAGGCTGACAAGATTATCTCTAAGGCGTAAGATCCATATCTGTCCGCTGTATGAATCGTTGACCTCCGGTTCCATGCAAAGCGCATACGGAGAAACTTCCCGGATGAAATAGCCTTCCGGCGCCTGCAGACAGAACTCACTGCATAGCCAGAGATCCTCCCGGTTCTGGGATGCAGGGGATTGGGCAACGCCTAAAGGAACGAGAGGCAGCTTCTCCTTCGCCTCCTCCAAATCGAACTGCCAGTTGGCCGCCTGGTAGGGGATGCTGTCCGGATCCTCCTTCCAGCGCCGGAAGGTTTCCTCATCCAGCTCCATGACCCGTTCATGGCGCATATATCCCGTTGCCGTTCCCTCCAGACTTACACAGCCGGTGACGGAGTTGGACCACATAAGCGTTCCGCCTGCAATCCCGTAAGTGGCTTCTTCTCCGTCTTCCAGAATAGAGATCTTTCCGGTGTTGTAACAGTTCTCGATGGAGTTCCATCCCATGGAACCGCAGATTCCTGCTGCCAGGGCACGCTCATACCAGTCCGGATGTTCCGGATAAATATATCCCCGCTGATACTGAACCGTCACTGCTCCTTCATTTCCGCAGGAGATAATATCCGCACAGTCATTTCTCGCACAGATGCCGCCGGCTTCCCAGGGAGCCAGGATCATTCCTTTGTTGATGCAGTTGTCAATGACAGGGACGATGGGATTTTCCTCGCTCTCACCTTCCAGCACTTCGCACTTGTTAAGGCCCGCAATCCCGCCGGCTCCGTATTCTCCGGCTCCTGTGAGCAGTATATCTGCCTCGTTGACGCAGTCCTTGATAGTGCCGCGGTTCATGCCTGCAATTCCTCCCGTATAGCACTCGGTCCCTTCCATACTGCCCTTTGTCCGGCAGTTTCTGATGGTCCCATAATTCACCATACAGATCATACCCACACCATATTCATCCATATCACAGTAAAGAGAGTCTGCGCAGAAAGTCAGATTTTTCACGACTGCTCCACGCTCCATACAGATAAACATTCCGTTTCCGCTGTCTTGATACCAGTGAATCGTATGCCCGTTTCCATCAAAAGTACCTGCATAATTCAGGATCCCCTGACGGATATAGGGATGTTCCCTCATAGAATGGTATCGAATCACATCTTTCTGATAAAAGGGACATTCTTTCACGGGGCCATAGGCGGCTTCTGACAGATCGATATCTGCCATTAAAACCGCATCCACCGCCGTAGCCGCATTATCACCTGGATGTTCCTTGCGCGCTCGGTTCAGATAACCGACAAACCGGATATAGTCCCCGGAGTCATAGATTTCATAGACCCCGTTCTCATAACAGGGGTCTTCCTCGATCTGCTCATACAGCGGGTCATAGGCGCGAATGTACCATATATACATCAGCAGCACCGCAGACGAAAGTACCAGCATTGCCATTATACACAAAGCCGTTCCCGTAAATCCGCCCACATAAAATCGTATTCTTCTCTCTTTCTTCCGCACGCCTGTCTTCCCCCTTTTTTATACTATCATACTTCCTTCAGGCATCAAACCTGCATCATAACATCTGACGGATTATTCTTTGCAGAACCTTAACATTTTTTGATTATTTTCATAAAATATACTGACATAACTGAAAATATCATGTATACTGTTCCTATCACTTATTGTTTTTCATCTCGTTTGTATGGATGATCTCACCAGCTTCAGCCAAATGATGATGTTCTGTCAGCTATATCGTATGGATAATGCCATTTCATGGAAAGGAGGGCTGCACGCAGGATTTCTAATCTGTCCATCTGCCGGGATTCCGGCAAAATATTTCTATCGCAGGTTCAAACCGCTCTCTATGAGCCGTCTCAGTGCATTGTCACAGGAAGGACTAAATTTATGAAAAGAATTTTAGTTTTATGTTTATGTGCCATGATACTTACAGGTTGCGACAGCAGTACGAATAGAAATATGGGGTCAGGATTTGGGTTCGGAGCTGTGATCCGTGTCCAGGATGCAGTCATGTAGCAGGGACACTGCTCTTGTCTGCAGGAGGATCACACAAATAAGCGGATGATCGGACAGGAGGAGATTGATTCTAATCTCCTCCTGCTCTGGATCTGAACCGAAAAATATATAAAAAAAATCCCAGGAACGATTCATTCCTGGGACTCTTTTCCATTTTAGCACACGCCCTGCGCCAGCATAGCATTGGCCACTTTCTCGAAGCCTGCGATATTCGCACCAGCCACGTAATTGCCCTCCATCCCGTAACGCTTTGCCGCATCGTCGATGTTGTGATAAATATTTACCATAATCTGCTCCAGCTTTGCATCGACTTCTTCAAAGGTCCAGCTTAGACGCTCACTGTTCTGAGTCATCTCCAGAGCGGAAGTCGCCACGCCGCCTGCATTAGAAGCCTTGCCGCAAATAAACAGTACGCCGTTATCCTGCAGATACTTGGTCGCATCCAGTGTCGTCGGCATGTTCGCACCTTCGCAGACTGCCTTGCAGCCGTTTGCCACAAGCTGCTTTGCATCCTCTAACAGAAGCTCGTTCTGGGTTGCACAAGGAAGGGCGATATCACATTTGATCTGCCATACTCCGCGTCCTTCATGATACTGTGCACTCGGTCTTGCAGCCGCATATTCGGTCAGACGCGCACGTTTTACTTCTTTTACCTCTTTTAAAAGCTCCACATCGATGCCTTCCGAATCGTAGATCCATCCGGTGGAATCGGACACGGTCACGACCTTTGCGCCCATCTGCTGCGCCTTCTGAGCAGCATAGATCGCCACATTGCCGGAGCCGGACACACAGCATACTTTGTCTTTCATATCCATTCCATGACACTTCATAAGCTCCCTGGTGATATACAAAAGACCGTATCCGGTTGCCTCTGTACGAGCCAGAGAACCGCCGAAGCTTAAGCCCTTGCCGGTCAGTACGCCTTCATAAAGTCCGGTCAGTCTCTTGTACTGTCCGTACATATAGCCGATCTCCCTTGCGCCGGTTCCGATATCTCCTGCCGGTACGTCCACATCTGCTCCAATATATTTGTACAGCTCTGTAATAAAGCTCTGGCAGAATGCCATAACCTCCCGATCGGATTTGCCCTTCGGGTCAAAATCAGAACCGCCCTTGCCGCCGCCGATGGGCAGGCTGGTCAGAGAGTTTTTAAAAATCTGCTCAAAACCAAGGAATTTGATAATGCCGATATTCACCGACGGATGAAGCCGAAGCCCTCCCTTGTACGGTCCAATGGCATTGTTGAACTGTACCCGGTATCCGGTGTTCACCTGCACCTGTCCTTTGTCATCTACCCACGGAACGCGGAATTTGATCTGGCGGTCCGGCTCTGTCAGCCGCTCCAGCAGAGCTTCCCTGCGGTATTTCTCTTCGTTTGCTTCAATGACCGGTCTTAAGGAATCCAGCACCTCTTCCACTGCCTGCAGAAATTCCGGTTCCGATGCATTTTTCTCTTTGACTCTTGCGAGCACTTCATCAACATAACTCATTTTCAACATTCTCCTCAATCCTGTGGACTCATCATTTCTTTTCAACGGTAACATTTTAGTACGATTTTTTTAATTATGCAATCATTTTTGCAGGATTCCTGGATTTCTGAAAAATTTTTCGTCTCCAGTGTTTTTAAATGAAATATTTTCATTCTTTTGTTTAATTTCTCTCATTCTTAAGAAAAAGGGCCGCAGATAGATTGCGAACCGCTCTCTGCTCTCAATGTGCGTTAGGTGCTTTGGCAATGGACGAGCTGGTGCTGTATCATTTTCGTTGACACTTTTCAAAACATTTTCCAAAAAGGTCTTGACCTGTACGCCGGGGATACCTTTATATTGGGAGTATCGGAAGGAACGCAGCCGATATATAAAGCTGCCGAAAAAAGTATCTGCCAATTTTTCACAGGAGGATATGGTTATGAAAATCAATGAGATCGCAGAACAGACCGGTTTAAGCCGGCGAGCCGTCAAATATTATGAAGAAAAGGGACTGCTGCATGTGGTGCGGGACGCCAATGGCTATCGAAATTATTCCGACGAAAACTTACGGCTTTTAAAAGAAATATCCGTCTACCGAAAGCTGGGGATCGATATCTCGGATATCAGAAAACTGCTGGACGGAACAGAGGAAGGACTTTTAAAGAAAATATATGAGGAGAAGAAAGCCTCCCTTCATATGGAACAAAAAGAATTAGAGGCACTGCAGCGGTTTATGGAAGACCATGATTTAGATGCTGTCTGTCAGGCCGTAGACTATCAGACCATCGGGTTGGCTATACAGGAAGCACTTCCAGGATTTTACGGATATTATTTTATGCGGCATTTTCAGCCTTATCTTCAGATAAAGATAACTACCGACGAGCAGCGGGAAGCTTATCGGACCATCGTGCATTTCTGGGATCATACGCATCTGAAGGTCCCGCTGTTTCTGCGGATACCGGCTTACTTTATGTACCGTCTGCCGCATCCGTCCCTGGAACAGATGACCGCCCGGATGGATGAAACGCTGCGGATGTATCTGCATCCGTCAGAGGAAGAATATGCTGCTCTTTGTCAAAAAACCAAACAGAGTGTCCTCCTTCGAAACAGTCTGCTGAAATACCATCCCGTGCTTCTCTCTCAGCGCCGGTTCATGAAGCAGCTTCAGGACTGCGGCTATAATGATATTTTCATCCCTGCCATGATAAAGCTCTCCCCTGCCTACCGGGAATATCATAAGGCACTGACCAAGATCAACGATCGAATCTGCCGGGATCTGGGACTCTACTATAATTCCGATTTTCAACTGGTTATGAAGAAGGAGGAACCGTAGACAGAATCCCTTCTGCCAGCTTCTTCGCCAACTGCTTCTGATAAGATTCCTCCGTAAGTTTTCTGCATTCGCTCTGGTTGGAGAGATATCCGATCTCCACCAGAACGGCAGGCATTTTCGTCTTGTTGAGCACGCGGAAGTCCCCGATACGTGTCCCCCGGCAGCTAATCTGCTCCTCGCTCTCCACCGCCTGAATAATCCGTTCGGCCAATGCTTCCCCTTCACTGCTGCCATCCCGGTAGTAACACTCCAGCCCTTTCACTCCTGCGTCTTCTTCGCAGAAATTGCAGTGGATGCTGACAAAAAACTCCGCATTGTTTTCATTGGCGTATTCTGCCCGGTCCTCTAAGCCCACCTTCGTGTCATCTTCCCTGGTCAGGAGTACCGCTGCGCCCGCATCTCTCAGCTCTTCTGCCAGTTTATTCACTACTTCCAGATTGATCTCTTTTTCCAGTGTTTTTCCTGCGCTGGTTCCTTGATCTCTTCCTCCGTGCCCTGCGTCCAGCACGATCAGAGGCGAGCCTTTCGGCTCCTCCTCTTTGTTTTCCAGAATCCGGGCGCCTTGAAAAGCCTCCTCCACTTTTTCATGGCTTTTTAACAGCCACATTCCGCTTTTTATAATGAGAGAACATAAGAGTATACATACCGCCAGTACAAGCCCCCGCGCCGCATAGGCTTTCAGCCGCCTCCGAATACGCCGAATCCTCTTTCTTCTCTTCTGTAACTGCCTTCTTCTCTGCCGTTCTGCCATCTTCCCACTCCGTTAAAATTTTATAGTCTTATTGTACACCCAATAAATCTATATTTCCTCTAAAATTTTATTAAGATTTTGTGTCATACAATCTATGAAAATGGGAAGTGTAAGCCTTTCTGTCAGAGCCGGAGGGAAAGTCTGTCAGATGTGCCTGGGGGAACACTTCAAATTCACCGGCTGAGGCCAAGCGTTCAGCAAATCGCCTGGAAATCCGCCATACGCCGGTACATACATGGGCGCCGGCTGAACATTGCTGAAATAGAGTTAAAGGCAATGATCCACCAATGTCTTGCCCGCAGAACAGATGCCTTTTGAAAACTGAATTTCCCGTAGTATTTTTGCATCCCATGATGTACTTGCAGTAATTCTCGGCTCTGCGCTTTTTCTCATTCTGCTTGATGTAAGTTACCATTTATCTATCGGATCTATGAATCACCTCTGTCGGTCTCCTGTTTGATATAATAGAAAAATCATCAATATACTCACCTGTCTGATAATCATAGATAAGAATTTTATGGGGTTCTTCAAGAGAAATCCATATTTCAAAATCTGCCGGTACAAATTCTCCGTCCGTTGTCAGCATATCATTAGACCACCAGTAAGATGCGTCTTTCCCATATATAAAATCCACATAGAAACTGATTCCCTCTATGCCTTCTACGGATGTTATCCCCTGCATATAGTTTAAAGCGTCCGTTTTTTCGTTAAGTTCCGGTATTTTGCTGTATATTTCTTTTCTCAGATTTTCTACTTCCTCATAGTGATGCGTCCGCCAGTCATATATTTCCCTTCGGTCATATTCCGGGCAGGCAAGGTAAACCTTTTTCCCTTTTATATTAGGAATTACCACTGAAAAATCGGTCTTATCTTTTGCAAAGGGAATTGTTTCCGCATAATAAACTATCACATTCACAACATTTGGATCATTCTTATCTTCTTCCCACACTACTTTACTGACGTGGAAGGAATACAAATTTATTTTTCCGTTTACAGTAAGCTGCCCCGTTTCTTCGTCATATGCGGTGTCTGATATGGACATATATCCTGTTCCAAGCGGTGTGCCAATTACATAAATTTTAAGGGAAGCAAATAACAGGAATATAAATAGAATACCTGCCAGTATTCCTATTGTTATTTTTAGGCGATTTATGCGTCTTCGTACCTTTTTTAGTGCATCAACTGCAATCGTATCATGGGCAGATAAATCATCTTTTCCGATACCTTCTTCCATTTCTGTATAAACTTTATGGCATTCCTCACATTCCCCTATATGATTTTTCACCAGTTCACTTCCTGTGTCACTTAAAACGTTGTCAATATAGCCGGGAAGAAGATCCCGTATCACATCACAATTATATCTCTCATTCATTCCGACTGATCTCCTTTCTTATTTTTTGTTTGGCGCGAAAAAAAACAGTCCTGCACCAATTTTCACTTTTTCCCACTATTTCCCCGATTTCACGAAAAGACAATTCTCCGCTTATACGGTACAATACAACTTCTCTCTCCTGTTCTGACAGATGGTGGATCGCTTGATAAAGCTCTATCTTATTTTCCTGATGAATCACAAAAGTTTCCCCATCCGATATTGAAACGTCTGGAAGATCATCGGTAAGTTCCACTGTTTTAAAACGGTTCTTCTTCCGAAGTTCCTGCCATAATATATGCTTTGCAATCTGACAAAGCCATACAGACAGTTTACAAGAAGCATCATAACGTGAAATAGACATACTTGCCTTCAAAAAAGTTTCTTGTGTCATTTCCTCTGACCATTCAGCATTATGTGTATGGGAATATAAAAATCCATAAACTAATCTGGAATACTTCTGATAAACAATTTCCATATCTGAGTGATCCATTCCTTAATTCACCTCCTCTACCCTTTATATCACATTAAATTATAATTCGTTACAAAAATTATGGTTTTTCTAAATGCAAACTAAACAGCACAGTACTCAATCGCACAGACTGACTTATCACTGCTCATTCTTTCTATGGCTATATCAGCAGTTTCTGAAAATAAAAAGGCAGCTGATTATCTTCCAAGATAATCGCTGCCCAAAGGTAAACATTATTCAATTACTGTTTTCTTACCGCCTTTCATAAAATTGTTCATAGAAATCCCGCCCCGGATCATAGGGCGCCATATAAAATTTTCTCAGAATATCCATACTGATCTCCCGGATCCGTTCCGGTTCTGCCTTTACCTGTTCTCTTCGCTTTTTCAGATCTTCGTGCCAGTCCCACACAAACCGTTCATACCGCTTCAGATCGGGAATGCCCAGCCATTTATATACTTTCACTTTTCCTCTGTCCGGTTTGGGACATTCATGCACCTGCAGAAAATACCAAAAGGAATGATCTTCATAAAACCGCCCCAGCGGAAAAAGCCGGCACATACCCGGCCGAAAAGCATGGATGCTGCACCGGCCTTCTTCATTTAAAAATACACACGTTTCCTTGGCCCCTGTCATTTTCAGATTCGGCAGGATCAGGCGGTCTGCAATGTTCAGCTCGATTTTCTCCTCCAAAAGCGCATCAAAGGAAGTCCCAAGTCCTCTGCACAGGCAGAAAACATCATAGGGATCCAGCACCACAGACGTCCCCATTCCCTGACAGCAGGCAAAGCATCCGCGGCATCCTCTGGCATCCGCCTTCACCAGATCATTCGCCTTATAAAGCCTCCCGTCCGAAACTTCTTTCATATCGATTTCTCGTTCCATAACTCACTCCTGTCCTTCTTCCATACGCTTACGCCCCAGACGCACGTCTGTCAGTTGTCTTGCCAGCTCTTCGGGCACCTGGTCAAAGAGATAATTCCGGCTCCCAGAATGCTGCTCCACATACGCAGTCCGAATCTCCTGCTCCATATGCAGGATCTCTTCCCGAAGCTCCCTGGCCGACAGCATTGCGCAGCCCTGCCCGCGAATGATGATCTGCTCTAAGCCATCGGAAGTCGCCACCGTGACTTGGTACTTTCGGCCCATCTCATGAACGGTCCGCTCAATATACTGATCCGCCGTCTCCGCCTCTCTTGTATAGACAACATGAATGTTGTGATATTGTACGACTTCTTCCGCATGTCCTTCCAGTCGGTAAGCATCAAACACAAGGATTACGGTGCATTTATGGAATCCCTGATAATTGCACAAAATATCCATCAGCTTGTCTCTGGCGCTGTCAATATTGATCTTCGCCAGTTCTCTTAATTCTTCCCATGCAAAGATCACATTATAGCCATCTACCAGCAGATATTCCGGCAGCCGCTCCTTTGGCCGGTAGACATACGGCTTTTCTTTCGTTGTCTTTCCAAATACTTCTCTTCTGGCCTGTCCGTTCTCCGGCCTTTCTTTCGGCGGTCCGAAGGTGCGGGCAAAGATGGCCTCCAGCTCTTTCTCTTCCTCTGCCGTGCCGGGAGGCGGCGTCCTTTTGCCCCGGTCCGAAGCTTCCGGTATTGGACTTTCTTCGGAATCCTTCTGTTTTTTATCCAGAATACTGTCCAGATGCATATGTGCAGGCACCTCATGCCACGGGATGACGGTTCCCGCACCATGATAGCAGAACACAGAGTCCGGAGTATTTTCTACATCCGCCTCCGGTACATAACTGCACAAGGCCAGTACCTCCTCTGTATTGTGACAGGGAACATAGCCCTTTAAACTGCAGGACAAACGCCCTCTTCCCCTGGTATACGCCAGCACTTCCTGCTGATAATTCTGCATAGCGGACACAGGGGCCGTTCCCTTGATAAGCGCATGTTCTCCCAAAAGTTCCGGAGGTTCAAAAGTACCATGCATCCGCTCCACATCTGCCAGCGCCCGCCCCACTGCCTCTGTGGGCACCTTAAGCCGGAATGCATAACAGGGTTCCAGCAGCACGCTCTTAGCCTGCATAAGTCCCTGACGGACCGCCCGATAGACGGCCTGCCGGAAATCCCCGCCCTCCGTGTGCTTCAGATGAGCTTTCCCGGAGACAAGCGTTATCTTCATGTCGGTAATCTCCGCGCCTGTAAGCACCCCTTTATGAGCTTTCTCCTCCAGATGCGTCAGAATAAGCCGCTGCCAGTTTCGGTCCAGAGTATCCTCACTGCAGGCCGAAGCATACTGCAGTCCGCTGCCCGGTTCCCCCGGCTCCAGCAGAAGATGAACTTCCGCATAGTGGCGCAGAGGCTCAAAATGTCCCACGCCTTCCACCCGGTCAAGAATCGTTTCTTTGTAAATGATTCTGCCGGCTCCAAAATCCACCGATACCTCAAACCGTTCCCGGATCAGCGCCTTCAGCACTTCCATCTGCACTTCCCCCATAAGCTGGGCCTGGATTTCCTGAAGTTTCTCGTCGCAGCGAATATGAAGCTTTGGTTCTTCCTCCTCCAGAAGTTTTAACTTCCGGAACATCTGCCGCCTGTCTGTGCCGTCCGGCAGCAGGATCCGGAAAGTCAGCACCGGTTCCAGTACCGGAAGGACAGAAGCTTCTTCCGCCCCAAGCCCCTCTCCCGGCCGGGTCCTTGTAAGCCCTGTTACCGCACAGACGGTCCCTGCCTCTGCCTCTTTTACCGCCTCATATTTCCCGCCGGAGTAGATCCGGATCTCATGCACTTTCTCCTCCCAGTTCTCCTGATCCGCCAACCCGGACAGGGACATTTTCACCTTCAGCGTCCCGCCGGTCACTTTCATCCAGGTCATGCGCTGCCCCGATTCCTCCCGGCTGATCTTAAATACTTTTGCGCCGAACTCCTCCCCATACACCGGACAGATCATATACCGCCCCATATCGAACATCAGTTCTTCCGTGCCGGCGCCATGAAGTGCAGAGCCAAAATAACAGGGAAATACCATACGCCCCTGAATCAGACGGCCAATTTCCTCCTCTTCCAGCATCCCCCGTTCCAGATAACGCTCCAGAGCCTCCTCCTCGCAGACTGCCACATTTTCCAGAAATTCCCCGGATGCCTGGTCCGCACTAAAATCCACGCACCGATCGTCCAGCCTGTCCTTCAGCTCCTTCAAAAGCTGTTCCCGGTCTGTTCCCTCCTGGTCCATCTTATTAACAAATACAAATACCGGTATCCCATACCGTTTTAGAAGTTTCCAGAGCGTCTCCGTGTGCCCCTGCACACCGTCCGCACCGCTGACAATCAGCACTGCATAATCTAGCACCTGCAACGTCCGCTCCATCTCCGCAGAGAAATCCACATGCCCCGGCGTATCCAGAAGTGTAAAACGCTTCCCGCCCAGTTCGAATACTGCCTGTTTTGAAAAGATCGTAATTCCGCGGGCCCGTTCCAGCGCGTGGTCGTCCAGAAGGGTATCGCCTTTGTCTACCCTTCCCATCTTCCGGATGGCACCGCTGGCAAATAATATGCGCTCGGATAAAGTTGTCTTTCCTGCATCTACATGGGCAAGTATGCCGATACAGATCTGTTTTGATGCGTTCTCTTCCCCTGCCTGTTCGCCCATAAAGATTCCTCCTGTGAAATACTTTCTTCAGTATAACACAAGAGGAAGCTGTCGTCGATATGAAGCCAAAAGCATTTTTAGGTCAGCAGGTACACATTTTCATGATTGATAATATAAAATCCCTTCCCTTTGCGCAGCAGCTGGCTGTCCGTATCTACAATCTCGCATAAAAAATCTTTCCATGCGTCCTTTTGGTATGCATACCCCCGGATCTTCCCGTCCATAGAGAAGAAAATCGTACCGTTATAGATGCAAAGGTGTTCCGGCGAACATGGATACCGAATCTGATCTGCATCATACAAAAGGGATGCGCCGGACAGGATGAGCGTCCGCAGTTTCCCCGAATTTCCCTCCAGAACAACCAGCCACAAGTCTTTTACCGGATCATGGTGCATCCCGTAATTTAGGATTCTGTCCTTGTGAAGAACCTCACAGCAAATGCCGTCAATGCAGAAAATCAGCTTTCCATCATATGCGCTCAGCACACAGTAATGTTCCTCATGCACTTCAAAATACGCCGTATTTCCGCAGGAACATATGTTCTTTACATGATTTCCCTGAGGATAGACGCTCACTTCACAGAGTCGGTTCTGCCGGTTCAAATAATAGATTCGGTTCTCCTCCACCTGTACGGCGCTCTGAAACCTTTTCTCAAATACATAGGTCTCCTTTTTGTGCACCTGAAACTGCCCGCTGTCTTCCGTAACCAGTGTCCCATCCCCGGTAAAGAAATACCGCCGCCCCGGTGCATAGGGCACCTTTTGACCAGTTCGTACATCGGTTACCTGATCCGCCTTGTCGATATAAGTTGTTTCATTTAATACGGCAGTGATCTCTTCCCGGTTCCAAAGCGGCGTCAGCATCCGTCCGTCCATGACACCCTGAGAAAGCGGCCGGACAATTCTCCCTGCACCGGCATCACACAAGGGGCAGGCTTTGTAGTTTCCGTCATAGTATTCCTTGTGTATCGTGCAGTATTTCAGATTCGAGAACAGATCCAAAAGCTCTGTCCCAAGCTGCCGCTCCCCCTGTTCAAATACACGTTTAAAGGCTTCTAAAAGCTTAGGAGAGAGACAGCGAAAAGAGCGTATGGACCTTGGAAGCTTAACCTGCGGGCGATCGATGACGGAGATGCCTCTTTGCATCCGCTCCCGAAGATTTAAGTCCGGGTCCATAGTCCCGCCGAAGGGATGGAGCCGTGTAAGCGCTTTAAAAGCAAGGACGCAAAATGCATACAGATCCGTTCGCTCATCAAATGCATTTCCCGTAAGCGCAGGATCCTGAAACAAATCCATCGCCACTTCACACCGTTCCTCTCCCACAGACCAGCTGTCACAGTCAATAAAATAAACATTATACTGGCTGTCAAAAAGCAGGTTTCGGTCATTCAGATCGCCCACATAAATTTTCCGGCAGTGCAGCCGTGTCAGTACTTCCTGGATTTTCAGGAGCATCTGCAGGATTTCCCTGATCGTTATACGATTCGCGCTGACAAACTTTTTATTGGACAGCATTCGAAATTCCGCTCCTACAACCTTTTTCATCAGAAACCCCATAAAATTTCCATTCCGGTCCGTCACTTCCTCCATGGGCGCTACCGCCTCTTCCGGAAGCTTTTGGCTAAGAAGCAGTTGTATTTTCCTGCGCTTTGCCTCGACAGGCACCCAGGGCTTATAACATTTCAGCACCCGGTCATGATATTCGTATAAAATTCCCTCTCCGCCTTCTGCCAGTACCGGAAGCTTTGTCACGTTCCCAAGTTTCAAAATGACCCCTCCCTTTCTTACCAGGCAATGGTTAGATCGTCCTTTAGAAAATCCTGATATTTGTTCACAAACCGCTTTACCTGCACCTCCCGGCCGGATTGGAGCGCCTGTATAAATGCTTCGCTCAGTCCGGCCGTGCCCGCCACATAGCGCAGTCCGTCCGTGGCAACTCCGACTCTTTGATACTGTTCTTTGGGAAAAATGCGCTCCTTCATCGGGACACCGTCCCTGTAGCGGTTCATTTTTCGCCGGTCCACATAATTATAAGCATAATACTGCGGATATTCCCCGTCACTAAGTTCCAGAAATGTTATCTGTCCTTTCAGATCTTCCAAAATCACATATCCATCTCCGCAGCAGGTAAGCCGGAAGTCGTCCTCCCGCTCCTCCACACTGAGGATTGTAAAGCAGAGATAATCCTTCACGTCCTTTGCCTGCTGCCCAAAAAGTTCCGTCAGCCGCTCAAATGCCTTCTCAAGCCCGTATCCCCGTTTCGTCAGATGCACAAATGCCTTTGCCCCCACCTCTGAATGAGCCCCCTGTGAGCATCCGTCGCAGACCATTTTTCTGTTTCCTTTCACCATTCCGAAGTCCTGGCAGTTCTGCCCATACTCCAGATGATGCTTACCCATTTTGCAGACAAACATGTGTTCTCTCCCCTCCCTCTCTGCCTTGCTGCTATTAAATCTGAAAGAAATCGTCCTCATCTGCCAGAACGCTCTTAGAACTCTCGATGACCGACCGGGAAAGACAGTCAAATGCCCTGCGAAGCTCCGATGCTGAGCTGCTCACATCCAGAATATTCCGAAAGCCCAGATCCTGAGCCGTCTTCGCTGCCGCTCCTCCGAAACTGATAAACGCCGTCGTAATCTCTTCGTCATTAAGAAACTGTACTGCCTGTCTTGCGTCTGAGAACGTATGTTTGGAACCGTTGTCTTTGCCGTCGCTGAAGATGGCAAAGACCGCTTTCACCCGCATTCCTTCTTTTTTCAAAAAGCCCCGGTAATCCCGAAGGCGCCTGGTGCCTTCCGCAACGGCATCATAGAGAGCCGTACATCCGCCTGCTGTAAAACCGGTGTGAAATTCTTCCAGCCGCTTATAGCCTCCCACCTGAAGCCCGGAGTCAAAATTTGCCCTTGCTGCCAGGATCTCTTCCGCTTCCCCGGAGTTCAGGAGCGCATTTTTGAACTCCTGAAGTGCCTGTTTCATATCCCGGTCATACGCCGCCATGGAGCCGGACTGATCGATGCCGAGGAAAATGAGATTGATGTTTTCGCTGTCGATCTCGTCGATGGATGTGTTTTCCAGTTCAATTTCTTCCAGACCGTCGATGGTCATATTATTTTCATATGGATTCATTTTTTTATGCTCCTATTAGAATTCTGCATCGGTCTTCAGGCCCCATGAAAGCCGGAAGCATTTTGGACCGATGCGGTTATACAGTTTCGCATCCTATGGAGAAAATGCTTTCTATAAGATCCGGTCGGTGCTGCGGACTAAGCTGACATGATAATTTTTTCGAAATTCTTCAAAGGTCCGGGCTGTAGCTTCCTCATATCCGGGAATGGGCGACATGCAGTCTTCCAGGATATAGACTTTCTTCGTGACTTCCGGTCTGGCCGCATAGTGTTCCAGAATCTGGCGAATGCTTTCCAGCACGCAGTGAGATTTGGCCTCTCCTGCAATGATGACTTTGTCAAATCGTTCCAGTTTGTTCAGAAAGTCCATATTGATATACCCTTTTGTGTCGTATTCCGGCCGGATGATGCCGTACATCTCGCTCATAGGGTCCTGTCCTTTTACCAGCCTCTGCACAACCGCCCTCTTTGCCACCGAATGAAAATAGATCATATTGGCAAACTGATTTTCAAGAGCAGCCCCCGCAGTTCCCTGCAGACAGTGATAAGGCCAGATGCAGAGGGCTTTTTTCGCATCCTGTTCCAGATGCTTTACGTATTCCCGGCTGGCCTGCGGATTGATGACCGCCTGATAGGCTCCTGCATCCAGGTCTGCCAGGGTGATAACCGTACAAGGTGCCGGATGCTGACCATTTTCATCAATCCACCAGCACGGATGGAAAATCTGGTGGGGCGTATGGGTGTCTATGGATACAGCGATGTTGGAGATCTGATTCATATTTTCATATATAAACCGTGTCATCCGCTCTACATCTTTTTTGGCCCCTGGTACACCCAGTGCACCCTCATCCATAAAATCTTGCTGTACATCGATACCGAGAAATAATACCCGCTCCCGGTTCTGAGCAGAGGGCGTTAGTCTCTCCTCGTTGGCCCTTTTCAGAATCTCGTTTGTGGATACCGGGTTTTCTGCGCTTCCGATGTAGTTCTGGTTTACAATGTCTGTGTACGTTGTTTTCATGGTGTTTTCTCCTATTAAAGTTCCGTATCTCCCGCGTTCCTCTTATTATCATTTCGATAATATCTTTCATATCTGTTATGATACTATCATTTTAATAATATGTCAAGGCGTTTTTCTAAAAAAACAAAAAAACCTGTTTACAGCAATTTTCTGGTCTGTTCTCTGCGACGTCTCCAATGGGACACTTTACCGGGCAGAAGGAAATCCGGCACAAATCCCTTACAAAAAAGACGAACGCTTTTTGTCCCACGTCAAAAAAGCATTCGTCAAATAACGGCGGCAATGGAACTCTCTGCTTTTCCTGTCAGGCAGATCCATCCGACGACAGAAGTTCCTCCACCACCTGCATATACTCCGAAAGGCGCTGCACCTTTCGGAGTTTTTTCGCATCTTTCTCCCTGCCTGGAAACTGGTGGATCTGATACGCCCACAGCTCTTTCATTTTAAAGAGCACATTGGTATCCCCCAGATCCTGCTCCACATATGCTGCCAGCAGACATTCGTGAAACTCCCGGAACTTTTCCCGGCTGTTGTCTTCACAGAGCAGCCCCGGATCCATCAGAAGCCCCCGCCCGATCATCAGACAGTCTTCCTTTGGGAACTGTTCGAAAAAGGCTTTGATATGCTGTCTGGTAAACAGGTCTCCGTTGTAGCACAGGGGATTTTGACTTTTTGCTCTGGCTTCCTGGTAGACCTGCCGCCTTGGCTCCCCTTTGTAATGATCCGTCTGCAGTCTTGGATGAACGATCAGCTCTTCCAGAGGATATTTGTTATAGATTTCCAGAAGTCTTTCAAATTCTTCCGGGCGGTCTTTGCCAATACGGGTCTTGATTGATATTTTCAGATCCGTTCCTGCAAAGATTTCCTCCAGAAAATGGTCCAGCTCTCCGGGCTTTTCCAGAAAGCCGGAACCCTTTCCTTTCGCAGCCACGGTCCTGGAAGGACAGCCAAGATTCAGATTGATTTCCTCATACCCAAAACTTTTCAGCGCACGCGCAAGGCGCAGAAAACCATCCGCCCGATTGGTCAGGATCTGAGGCACCGCATAGATGCCTTCATTGTGTTCCGGCAAAATCTCCTTTAATTCCCTTGTTTTAAAATCCCGCTTCTCATGAGGCTCCAGAAAAGGAATAAAGTATTTAGACAGAGGACCATACACCTTTGCATGGGCCAGGCGATAGTTCCAGGTTGTAATTCCCTCCATGGGGGCAAAATAATACGTTTTTTTATGTTCCATCATTTACCTGCTGTTTTTAAAATAATCACCTTATCAGTTCAAACTTCCGAAGCCTGGAGCTGATCGCACCTCCTGTCCTTCCATGCCTGTTTGCAATGTCCAGAATTTTCATGCCTGACTGAAATTCCGCCTTAAGCTGCTCGTCTTCTTCCATGGTCCAGGGCGCACCGACATTCATCCTTATCTGTCCGGATTCTCCGCCGCTGTCTTCCAAAGTCTGTTCTTCTCTTGGGCCCACAAAAGACTCAACGATCATTTTCTGTACATGTTCCGGATACTGAAGCACTTGGTAAGGCATTCCGGCCTGACTTACTCTTTCCAAAATCCGGATTCCTGCCTCCCGTCCCTTTTTCGTTAATTCCTTAACAATCGAATTTTCCCGTTCCTCCTCTATGACCAGACCCGCTATAAGCAGGCAATTCCAGATATCTCTGACCGTAACTGCCTTTGTATCCTCCGCACTGCAGACGGTATTCAAGCGTCTCTGAATATCACTGATTAAATAATACTCATCATATTCAAACTGGTCCGCGTCTTCCGGATTCAAATAAAAACGCCCTTTTCCTCTCTTCGGCTTTTTCGCCGGACTCACTGGCTCATTTGCTTCCTCTTTTGTCTGGATACTCAAAACGACGCCTGGATGGTCTGCCAGAAATTCTGTAATCTCATCCACGAATCTCTGGCCGTACTTTTGATATTTATGCTCCGCCACACCGGATACGGCAAGCATCCCCTGCCTGTCCCTCGGCGCCTTTACACACATATCCACCAATGTCCTGTCATTAAAGACAATATAGGGCGGCATTCCCTCTTCTTTTGCAATGACCAGACGCAGACAGCGCAGCTTCTCAAACAGCTCAAAGCCCGCACTCGTAAGGACATCGGTCTTTCGCTTCTGTTCCTTTTTCGTTTTGGCCGGATGGTCTTCTTTTGTCAGCTTTCGGACTGTCACACGGGCATTTTCCTCTTTCAGCCTTGTAATATCGCCCATCCGCAGCACACTGTATTCATTGTCTGTCTGAATTACATACCCCTCTGCCAAAAGCTGATCCAGGAGAATGCGAAGCTCACTTTCGCTTCTGTGCGACAGCTTTCCATAAGACTTATAAGAAGCAGCACCGATCTCTTTGAGCCTCGCCCGGTTAGAGCCAAGCAAAATGCCGGTCACAATGCGCTGTCCGTATCTGCCCTTTGTCTCCGCAATACAGTTAATCATCCATTTTGCATCCGCCGTCATGTCAACTTCTGTATACTCCTGATGGCAGTTGCCGCAGTTATCGCAGGAACCATCCGCTTTCTCGCCGAAGTATTCCAGTATGTAACGCCTCAGGCAGGAAGTCGTTGTACTGTATCCGGTCATCGTCCTGAGCCTTGCCGCATCCCGCTGCCGCAGCAGCTCAATATCCGCCTCATCTATCCCCTCAAATTCCTTTTTTCCAAGGAGGAATTTATTAATTATCACATCCTGCGGAGAGTACAGAAGAATGCACTGAGCCGCTTCCCCGTCACGCCCCGCACGCCCGGCTTCCTGGTAGTAGTTTTCCATACTCTGAGGCATATTGTAATGAATTACAAATCTTACATTAGACTTGTCAATCCCCATCCCAAATGCATTCGTCGCCACGACCACCGGCACCCGGTCATAGATAAAATCTTCCTGATGCGCTTTGCGCACCCCGCCTGCAAGACCGGCGTGATAGCTGGTAGCCAAAATACCTTTTTCAACCAGCGTTTCACACAGCATGTCTGCTTTTTTCCTTGTAGCACAATAAATGATCCCGCTGTCGTTCGGGTGCTTCTGCATATAGTCCATCACGAAGGCATCTTTTTGTTTTTCGGACAGATGCTCTACGCTGTAATACAAATTCTCCCTGTCAAAGCCTGTCATTACGACTTTCGGATGATCCAGCTTTAAAATGCACTCAATATCCGTCTTGACCTCCGCTGTCGCTGTCGCTGTAAACGTGCTTACTGTCGGACGTACCGGCAGACGGTCAATAAAGTCAACGATCTTCCGATAACTCGGCCTGAAATCCTGTCCCCACTGAGAAATACAGTGTGCTTCGTCAATGGTAACCATGGAAATATCCGCCTTCAGTGCAAAATCCATAAACCATGCGCTTTCCAGCCGCTCTGGTGCTACATATAGGATCTTATAAATACCCTGAAGCGCCAAATTCAGGGTTCTTTCTATCTGTATCTCTGTCAGTGTGGAATTGATGAACGCGGCGTGAATACCCGCTTCATTTAAAGACTTGACCTGATCCTGCATAAGCGAAATCAGAGGAGAAATGACCAGCGTGATTCCCGGAAAGAGCAGTGCCGGCACCTGATAGCATATGGACTTCCCGGCGCCGGTCGGCATAATGGCCATCGCATCTCTTCCTGACAAGACAGCGTCGATCATCTCCTCCTGGCCTTTTCGAAAAGAATCATAGCCAAAATAAGTTTTTAATATTTGTACAGCATTCATATAGAAACTTCCCCTTGTATTCTGTTGCTTTTTCTTATGCCTGAAAGAACTATTTTCTTCCATTGTACGAAATATCAGGAAAGTTTTCAATCTTTAATTTTGTTTTTTATTTTATGAGAAAATCAGCACGGAAAACCGGACAATGCATATTTATTTACAGAAAAACAGCATAGCCCGCAGGCTATGCCGTTTCACCATCTGCGTGCAGTTCTTTGTAAACGGATCTAACTCAGCTCTTACAGCTTCCCTGCTGCAGCGCCGAGAAACTCCATAAACCGCTCTTTGTTTTCCCTGGCCGTTGTTGTAGGTCTGCCCAGATCCGCTCTGGCTCCAATGGAACATTTTACTTCAATGAAGCTGAGCCGGTTCCGTTTCTTTGCTGCCTCCAGCTCCCGGTCTAATGCTTCAAAGCTGTCCGTACAAACGGCATATGGATAGCCGCATGCTCTTGCAATCTCTGTCAGATCCGCAGTTCCCGCCGCTGTCGGCATCCCGCCCACAGTCTCATGGGCTTTGTTGTTGATAACTACATGGACCAGATTGTCCGGGCCGGCCGCCCCTAAAACCGCCATGGAACCCATATGCATAAGCACAGCTCCGTCTCCGTCCACACACCAGATCCTGCGATCGGGCTTTTGCGCCGCGATTCCCAATGCAATGGAGGAGCTGTGCCCCATGGAGCCGACGGTCAGAAAATCATGTCCATGGCCCTGGCCGTTCTCTTCCCGAATCTCGAATAACTCCCGGCTTGCCTTCCCGGTAGTGGACACCACCGGATCTTCTCCTGCCGCCTGCACGATATGCCGGAGAATGTCCTCACGAACCATCGTGTTTTCGTTGCTGTAATCTACTTTTCTGTCAAAAGTCAGGGCTCCCTTGCGGACCACAAATGCCGCACTCTTTCCCTTTGCGAATATTTCCCGGAAATGCTCCATAGCTTTTTCCAGCTCTTTGTCTGTCGTCTCTTTTCCTACTATAAAGGTATGAATATCCATATCCTCCAGAAGACGCACAGTTACCTCTCCCTGATATATATGCTGCGGTTCGTCGTGCACACCCGGCTCGCCTCTCCATCCCACCACAAAAAGAACCGGGATTCCATAAACCTGGTCGCTCAGCAAAGATGCCGCCGGGTTGATGATATTTCCTTCTCCGGAATTTTGCATATAGACCACCGGTACCTTTCCCGTGGCCAGATGATAGCCCGCCGCCAGGGCAGTACAATTCCCCTCATTTGCCCCGATCATATGATGTTTGGGATCAATTCCGTATGTATCCATCAAATAATCACACAGAGCCTTTAGCTGAGAATCCGGAACGCCCGCATAATAATCGGCGCCCAGGATTTCTGTAAATGTCTGAACGTTCATTTTTTGTTCTCCTATTAGAGTTCCGCATCTATGAGAAAATTCCCCTAGATCTGGAAGTATTTCCAGACACACCTGTGTCTGCAAATTCTTCCGGGAATTTTCCCATAGATGCTGTTTAGAGTTCCGCATCTATGAGAAAATTCCCCTAGATCTGGAAGTATTTCCAGACACACCTGTGTCTGCAAATTCTTCCGGGAATTTTCCCATAGATGCTGTTTAGAGTTCCGCATCCATGAGAAAAAGCCCCTTCATCTGGAAGAATTTGCAGACACGGATGTGTCTGCAAATTCTTCCGGGCTTTTCCCATAGATGCTGTTTTTCCTCTCAAAACACAGTCAGTCCAATACTCCTGGAATCTGTCGGTACAGTCCTTCCAGCGTTTCTTCCGTAAGCCGTACCGGATTGTTCTTCAGACGTTCCGGGTTGACAGACCGCTTCAGAATCTCAAGCTCCTGTTCCTCTTTGAATACCGGTGCCGGAAGATCCAGCTCCTTTAAAAACTCCTGATACTTCCGAACAGCGGCCTTTTCGTCGGCGCAGCCCATCACCTCGGCCAGCTCCTGGAACATTTCTTTTAAATATGTCTCGCCTCTGGGATCTATGCAGTCCTCTGTATGTGCTGTCATATACGGCCAGAGCACCGCCACACAGAACGCCGCCGCATGTCCGTGTGCCAGCCCGTAAAGCGTCGTCAGTTTATAGCACATCGCATGTCCCGCTGTGGTCTGAGTGATGTTGATCGCGCATCCTGCCGTATTGGCTGCCAGAAGCATCCCTTCGTTTCCGGACCTGTCGTTCGCCAGATAAGCTTCTCGATGGCGAAATACTTCCCGGACAGCCTCTGCCGCATATTCTCTGCTCTCCTTGGTCGAATTTACAGACCAGTAGGATTCCAGCGCATGGCAGAGTGCGTCCAGCATGGTGGCTTTCTTCTGATAATCCGGCAGCGTCTCAAGAAGCGACGCATCCAGAAGCACATACTCCGGAATACAGCCGGGATGCCCTACGGACTGCTTATTTCCTTTGTAATAAATAACTGCAAAACGAGTCGCTTCGCTTCCTGTTCCCGCCGTGGTCGGGATGGCCAGAAGGGGTATGGCCGTATTGGTTATCTCCTGTTCCAGACAGTTTTGGTCCAAATCCATATTTTGAAACAGCTTGATGCATTTTGCCACATCCATGGCACTCCCGCCGCCTGCAGCCACAATAAAATCGCACTGGTGTTCGAGAAATCTTTGGATTCCCTCCACCACCGACTCATATTTTGGATTTGGCGCAAATTCCGAAAACTCTGTCAGTTTGGCGCCTGTCTTCTCCACGGCCTCTTTCAGTCTTTGGTAAAGCTCCTGTCTGCGGAAAGAACTTCCGCAGACCAGCAGGACAGAAGACGTACCCCTGTCCCGCAGGATCTTTTCTATATCCTGTATTTTGATAAGCATATGTCACTCCTGTTCAAGTTCCGCCTCTGTCCCCCGTACATCCGGCCGACAGATGCAGCCTTATTCTTCCTCCGGTATCAGATTAATAATCTCTTTGATCGACATGCACAGATCATCACACTCCTTGGCCCTGTGATGCTTCAGAATCGTCCTGGCGGCATTTTGCATGGCAGGGAAGCCAGTCCTGGTCAGTTGGTTTGCATAGATCACCACATTGACGCCTCTTGCCTTAAATTCCTCTTCCGTCACAGTATTGAAAGAAGTTGGTACTACTACTACAGGCGTCACCGGATCCGTCCTGCGGAACTGCTCCACAAACGCGAAAATCTCATCCGGCTCCTTTCTTCTGCTGTGGATCATAATTCCATCTGCCCCTGCCTTCACATAGGCATCTGCACGGGCCAGTGCGTCCTCCATCCCCTGCTCTAAAATCAGGCTTTCAATCCGGGCAACAATCATAAATTCCTTTGTCTTCTGCGCCCGCTTTCCTGCTGCAATCTTGGCACAGAAATTCTCGATGGAATCCTGTGTCTGAGCTACTTCCGTCCCAAACAGCGAATTTTTCTTAAGTCCGGTTTTATCCTCGATGATGATCGCCGACACCCCCATGCGCTCCAGTGATTTCACCGTATACACAAAATGTTCCGTCAGTCCGCCGGTATCCCCGTCAAAGATAATCGGTTTTGTGGTTACTTCCATAATGTCATCAATGGTCCGAAACCGGGACGTCATATCCACCAGCTCTATGTCCGGCTTCCCCTTTGCAGTGGAGTCGCAAAGAGAGCTGACCCACATGGCATCAAACTGTCTGGCCTCTCCATTTTCATAATCCAGAGTTTTCTCCACGATCAGTCCTGTAATCCCGCTGTGCGCCTCTAAAGCCGTCACAAGCCCCTTCATTTCCAGGGCACGGCGAAGCCTTGCACGCCGCACATCCGGCAGAGACAGATGAATCCTGGCCCGGCTCTCCAGCTTCTGGTATTTCTCATCATCCGCGTAAGGAAATTCCACCAGCCGTCCCCCATAACCGGACAGAACCGACAGGACCTCCTCCCGGACCGGTTTCTGGAAACCGCTCACCCAGTCGTCCCCATGCACCACATAATCCGGCCGATACCGAAGCAGGTTCTCCCGGTAGCTCAGCGTCCGCTGCTCCACCACCTGGCTGACGCCGATGATATTTTCAAACAGCGCTTTTCTCTCCCCAAAAGGAAGCAGCGGAAACCGCTTGTAACTGATGACCGCCTCATCCGAGAGCACTCCAACGATCAGTTTGCCAAACCTTGCCGCCTTCTTTATGATGGAAATATGCCCGCTGTGAAGCATGTCCGTAGAGAAGCACATATAGACCGTCCGGCGTTCCGTCTCGCGGACCTTTTCGGAAACGATGGCCAGATCCTGGGGATCATCAATCTCCGCACACAGGTCGTTTCTGATATCCAGCGGACAGATCCGACACGATGCAGATACCTCATTAAACGCATTTTCCGCATAACACGACACTTTCTGCGCCTGACAAAAAGCTTCGATTTGATCCAGCCAGACGAGCCAGTCTTCCTTATTCAGTTTATACAAAGGCTGTGCTGCCATGGCATCGTTGAAAAATTCAATTCCGACCTTTGTAATACGCCCGTCCTGTATGACAGCCTTAAAGTCCTTCTCTGGAAGAGGAAGCGAAGAGCTTACGGTCATACAGCTTTCAGCGCTATTTAATACAGCATCCAGTACACTGTTTTCAAAGACCAGATCCCCGTGCATCAGGAGAATATCATCATCCCTCAGATATTTTCCGGCACAATAAATAGAATAAATATAATTTGTTTCTCTATACTTTGGATTGTTGACAAATGTAAGATGAACCGGCAGATCCAGACTCCGGCAGTAATTCACCAGCACACTGTCGAATAGTCCCGTAGTCATAACTACTTCCCGGATACCCACCTCAGCGATCTGACGAAGCTGACGGCTTAGGATAGTCTCCCGGCTGGAAACCTCCGTCATACACTTAGGATGCTCCGACGTCAGCACACCCATGCGGCTGCCCATGCCGGAATTTAAGATCAATGCTTTCATATAACCTCCTGCTTGCTTTTCTGACTTCTCCATGCTCCGTACAGCATGGATACTGCAATTTTAACATTCCAGCGGCCGCTTGTCGAGGGGCTTCCAAAGATCATATACATTTTCTGTACATATTCTTATTCATAAAATGGAAAAAACAAAGACAATGTAATCATACTGACAAGAAAACAAAGCAGTGTAATCTGCCATCCTGATTTGATATAGTCCGAAAATTTATACCCGCCAACATCAAATATCATCGTATTTCCCCCTTGTCCGATAGGTGTCATAAATGCGCAGCTTGATCCGATCAGAACTGCCATCAGCACTCCAACCGGACTGGCATGGAGTGTTTCAGCAATCGCAATTCCAATAGGTGCCATCAGCATCGTCGTTGCTGTATTAGAGATGATCTGGGTCAGCAGATTACAGATGATCCAGATCGCTGCTGTCAACAGAAGCGGCGATCTTGAATTCCCGCACAGCCTGATAATTGCTTTGGCAATCAAAGCCCCCGCCCCTGTTTGACTCAGTGCCGCAGACATGGGCAGCATCCCTGCCACCAGAAAAATAGTCTTCCATTGAATTGATGCAATTGCCTCATCTTCCGTAATCACTCCGGCAATGATCAAAAATACACCCCCAACTGCCGCAATCACAAACAGATCATATCCAACATTAAAAATGATACATATCACTACTATAATTAATACAAGCAATGATAATAATTGTTTCCATACTGGAATCCTGGAATAATCAGCCTGTTCCGCCAGATGATTGGCCGGGGCTTCCCGATCCGGCAGGATTTTATCTCCCAGGAAATAGAATAAAAATGCCCCGGCTGCCAGCATTGGCCCTCCTATTTTGGTAAATGCAAAAAATCCCATAGGTTTTCCGGTGATTTCTTTTATCATTTCTGCAATCGTACTGTTTCCTACCGTACCAATCACAGTCACCGTTCCCCCAACCGTAGACCCATAAATCATTGCCATTAAAAGACGCGAACGCCGATAATCGGATGTTTCTGCAACCCCGATCACGATCGGCATCATAACCGCACAGGTTCCAAGGTTTGGAAGGAATGCAGACAAAATACCACTGAATAAAAATACAGCAAATATCATTTGTCGTTCATCTTGAATACGTGGTATAATCAAATTCGCAATCTTGTGTGCCATTCCTGTTTTAAATAACGCACCGCCTATTACAAACATACCAGCAAATAGCAGAACACTGCTATTGACAAAACCAGAAAAGGCTTCTTCCGGTGTCAGGACTTTTGTCAGTGCCAGGACCGCAGCTGTCAGGACTGCAGTTGTCGCAGGTTTAATCTTCTCAGTCATAAACATGACAATGTCAAAAAACAGCAATACAAAACATATGATAATCTGTGTATTCATGACTCTTCTCCCATGATACGGTTCAGGTGCTCATTTTAGCTCTCAGCACCGAATTCCTTTTTTTAGAAATCGTCAGGGAAAGGTAGAACAGTATCCCCGCCAATACAAATATTCCTGCCAGTGCAAGCCATGCATTGGAATAAGTCCCGGTCATATCATACACCAGAGCAATCGCAGTCGCACCGAAAATAGTTCCGATACTTGAACAGAAATTAACCAGACCATAATTTCTGGCATTGTTTTTTGCTCCCCACATGGTCGGTGTCATCAAAGGCGGCACCAGTATCGTGATACAGGAACCAACGGCATAGCCAGCCGCATAAAGGAAACCAAATATCATATTGTACTGTGTAAAAAACAGTCCAATCATGGAAAATGTGTAAGCAGCCGCGCAGAAAGTAATGCCTGTGCGTACCCCTTTATTCTTACAGACACCACCCACAATAAATCTCCCCACAAACGCAGTCGCCCAGGATGCAGATGTGATCCATGCTGCAACGGCAGAGTTAAATCCAATATCTGTAAAATACATCTGTACATTCGTCAGAATTCCCGTTGAACAAATTGCACAAAGAAGCTGAGCAGCTCCAAACAGATAAAACTCCGGCAATTTTAATACTTGAGACGGTTCCAAATCCACCCCATCCCTTTCAACCATCGTTTTCTCGTCTTCGTTAATCATACCCTGTTTTTCAATGCCCTTACTCTCTGGTGTGTCAATAATAAACCAGAATACAGGAATGACTACCAGCAGATTGATCCCTACTGTCGTAAAATATCCCGCTCTCCATCCAAATTTTCCCACAATATTCGTAATCATGGGAACAATAATCAGAGTACCAAAAGTCGTTGAAGTTGTAACAATTGCCATTGCCATGGACTTTAATTTCGGTCCAAACCACAAATTTACCAGAATCGACGGACCCATACGGATATATCCGGCAAACCCAACTCCCATAAGAACTGCAAACATATAAAAATGCCATAGTTGAGAACTGCATGCAAATCCCAAATAGCCACTGCTCATGATCAGAACAATCATACACATGACCTTTTTCATCGGATATTTTTGATACAGTTTTCCAATTATGGGACTTGATATCATCATGACAATCGCACTGACGGATGTCCATAGAGTAAATTGTGCCCGTTCCCAGCCAAACTGCTCTGTAATTGCCTTAGTATATACCCCCATAACATTAGTATACAGCAACTGACCAAAAAACAGACACATAAATGCACAGACTACCACCTTCCATCCATAGTATACCTTTTCTTGTTTCATTTAAGACTACCTCCTCGTATATTATTTTTATATATCATCCATTATAATCCGAACAGTAAAAGGCTTCAAAATATGTTCTTTTTCACTGTTTTTTGCAAAAATCGTTCTTTTTTTTATGCAAATTCACAGTTTTTAACAGATGGCTGCATTTACATATTTCGGATATAGGAAAACGGATAGCTGCTCATCTTACAAAATACATTTGCTACTGTAATTGCAATATATCCGGTTTTATGATATTATCAGCCTTGTAAATAGAATCCAGAAAACAGGATATCCTGTTCTTTGCTTTTATGGAGGTCAAAAATGACCGGCATCAATGATTTGTTAAATCAATTATTAGACCAAAATCCGTTTCTTTCCTATAGCGAGGCATTATGTACTTGTCTAAGAAATGAAATCATCCTGCTGCATTTAAAGCCAGGGGATACGATTAATGAATCGAAATTATCATCCCAGCTGAACATCAGCCGTTCTCCTATCAAAATGGCTTTAGACACCCTGGTGTCTGAAGGATTTATCGTACGCCCAAAAGGCAAGATGGCAGTTGTATCGAATCTAAGTCAGAAAGATTACCATGATATTATGGAGGCACGTATCGCGATCGAAAGCCAAGCAGCTTATCTGGCTGCCAAAAAAATTACAGATAAAGAACTGTCCCAGCTTAAAATATTATTGAAAAAATTTGATCTTTCCGCAAAAAATTCCGATTCTTCTCTTTTTGAACAGTGTGATTTCCATTTTCATAAAATTATTGTTCAAACTGCAAGAAATCCTTATCTATTGAACATGCATCAGCTCATCGAACCCAAATTATGCCGCTATCGGAATTATCTTGTCACTGTTTATTCCGAACACGGCCCGCGCTATGGTACTCCTACTCATCACCATATCGCTGTTTATAATGCCCTTTCTTCTCATTTCTCAAGCATTGCCCAAGACGAAATGATCAAAGACATCTCCAGGATGAACCGCAACATTGGTTTGATACCCGACTCCGAATAAATACTTTTCTTTTCGTCCACTTCCACATCTTTTTTGTTTTTTTGCATAATTAAATTGTCATTTTCGTTCCTATTTATCAAAATTGCACTTATTTTGACTCTGTCCTTCGTCTTTGTTTATACTTTAAGCACAAAAACAAAGACGGAGGTTTTAAAATGAAACTAATCAATTTCAAAAGCAATAATGTACTGAAACTCGGTATCCTGACCGAACAGGGTGTAATTGATGTATCAGCTGAAAATCCAGCACCCCAAACTCCCGTCACTATGACGGAAGCTTTGAACATGGGGCTGGAAAGAACGATCAATGCTTTGACACCTGTTCTTGAACACGCAAAAAACTATATCCCAGAAGAAACCATCCTCTATGCACCTGTTGTAGACAATCCAAGTAAAATCCTTTGTGTCGGCCTTAACTACAAGACACACGTCATGGAATCCGGCAAATGGGATAAACTTCCGGAACGTCCCGTCATTTTCAGCAAATTTAACAGCACACTGATCGGACACAAAGGAACCGTTATCCGCAATAGGACTTCCAAAAAACATGATTATGAAGCAGAGATCGTAATTGTGATCGGAAAAGAAGCTGCTTATGTGGACAAAGACTCTGCTTTGGACTATGTATTTGGTTATACTCTGGCAAATGACATTTCTGCCCGTGATCTTCAGAGCTATTCTCATCAGTGGCTTTTAGGAAAATCATGCGATACTTTCTGTCCTTTAGGACCCTGTATTACTACCGCTGACGTACTTCCCCATGATGCTATGCATATGGTCGGGCGCAAAAACGGCGAGATCCGTCAGGAAGGAGATTCCAACGACCTGATCTTTGATATTCCCACCTTAGTCAGCTATCTGTCCCAGTGCATGACTTTACAGCCGGGCGATGTGATCCTTACTGGAACACCTGCAGGCGTGATCGGCGGACGCCCTGCCGATCAGCAGGACTGGCTGACAGACGGTGATGAGGTCACGGTTACTGTAGAACAGATCGGCACATTGAGCTGCCGTATCTCTGACTAAACCTTACAACAACAGAAAGGAGTTTGTACGCTATGAGCTTTAAAGTAATCATGTGTAACGGTGCAGCCACCATAAATGCAAAATTTGATATTATAGAAAATATAACGAAAGCAAACGGTCTTGATTATGAATATGTATATTGTGAAACCGCTGAAGAGATTATAGAGAAATGCCAGGACGCGGATGCTGTCATTGTCACCCAGAATAGATTCACAGCCGAGATCATCGAAAAACTTCCCAAATTAAAATGCATCATCCGCAGCGGCGTTGGCGTTGACGTGGTAGATATTGATGCCGCCAGCAAAAACGGCATTGCTGTATGCAATCAGCCCGATTACTGCATTGATGAAGTCGCATCGCATGCATTTGCTTTAATGATGGACTGCATCCGCCAGATCACATTCTACAACAACAAGATGAAAGAAGGATGCTGGCGTGTAAGAAATACTTATAAAACCCGCAGGCTGCGCAATATGACTCTTGGCATCATCAGTTATGGAAATATGGGGCGGCAGCTAACGAGATACGCCCGCGCCTTTGATATGAATGTTGTGGCATATGATCCTTTTGTTCCTGCAGGAGTCATGCTCTCAGCAGGAGTCCGGAAGGTAGAACTAAACGAACTGTACGCTGTCTCAGATGTAATTTCTCTGCATTCTCCGCTTATCCCGGAAACCGCTGATATGATCAATAAAGACTCCATCGCCAAAATGAAAGACAGTGTGATCATTATCAATGTCTCGCGGGGCGGACTGATTAAGACTGCTGATCTGGTAGATGCAGTAAGAAGCCAAAAAGTTGCCGCGGCTGGGATAGATGTCTTTGCAGATGAACCCGTTAAAGATGCCTCACATCCATTCCTCACAACAGAAAACATAATTTGTACTCCGCATATGGCATTTGATTCAGTGGAAGCCGGCCAGGTACTACATGAGTCCTGTGCAGTAACTGCTGTCACCGTTTCTAAAGGGCTGGTCCCATATAATACAATCAATAAACATGCTGTGAAGCAGCTCAAAAAATAATAGTAAATCATTCCTCAGTGCTTTTATAAATCCAAAGATGCCGGTAAATGCTGTCCGGTCTGCATTTCCGGCATCTTTATTTAAGGCGAAGCAGAAGGCATCCCTGTGCCTGCCGTTATCATGAATGAATTACGCTGTTTGGTACAAAGCCTTGGTATCACTGCGAATCAGTACCTGCAATAAATTCACTTCTTATAGTCCCTTTTGAAACATCTGCCATACCTGGAAACCAGATTTGACAGCCGTTTTGTCTAAAGGTTATCCCAGATAAATTTAACGCAAACTCTTTTTCCCTGACAATCCCTTTCCCGAACAGGTTCTTGCCTTTTTTACAGGCGCAGTCCCGGCATTTCCTGCATATAATGAAAGGAACAAACATTATGAGGTATCCGGATGTATCCGTCTTCCCCATCCTCCCATTTTCAATATCTTCTGACTCATGCCCACCCTGCTGCTCTTGCATGGATCCAGGGCAGTGCTTCTAATCCCCGGCTTGCAGGCTCTGTAAAATTTTACCAGACCACTTACGGCGGAGTCCTCATAGAGGCCGAAATCTTCGGGCTTCCCAATATTGACGCTCCAGGATCCACCAACTTTTATGGTATGCATATTCACGAGCACGGAAACTGCACCAGGCCCTTTGATCAAACCGGCAGTCACTACAATCCTGGAAACGTGCCCCATCCGCAGCATTCCGGGGATCTGCCGCCCCTGCTGGGCAACCAAGGTTATGCATATACTGTATTTTATGACAAACGTTTCTTTGTCAAAGACATTCTTGGGAGGTCCCTTGTCATACACAGCATGGCAGATGACTTTACCAGCCAGCCTTCGGGTAATTCCGGCAGTAAAATCGGGTGCGGAATCATTCAGTCTGTGGTAAACTAGTAACAGATGATCTGTTTTACAAAGGAAAGGAGCTGCCTATGTTTATCTTCTGCACTATTGCCGGAGTTCTCTGTCTTATTTATTTTATACTGCTGCTTGTTTACAGCGGCCTTACTACAGTTTTCTACTTCATCTGGCTGTTTTTGTCCGCAGGCTTTCTGCTGACCGGATGGCTGTTTAAGATCCGCTTTTTTCAGAATCTTCCCTTCCCGGTCCGTCTGGGCATGATCCTGTTCCTCTCGGTCTGCCTTGCCTTTTTCCTGGGTGTGGAGGGAATGATCCTGAAGGGTTCTCTCACCATGCCGAAGGAACCTCAGGACTATGTGATCGTTTTGGGTGCGCATGTACGTTCCACCGGCCCCAGCAGGGCTCTCGTTCTGCGGCTTGACAAAGCATACGAATATGCGCTTGAACATCCGGATACCATCATCATCGTTTCCGGCGGACAGGGCAGCAATGAGCCCTGTACGGAAAGCTCTGCCATGAAACAGTACCTGGCGGAAAAGGGAATCGGCGAGGAACGGATCCTGGAAGAAAACCAGTCCACAAACACCCGTGAGAATCTGATTTTTTCCGGAGAGCTTATTCCAGAAGGCGTTTCCGTCGGAATTATCAGTAACGGTTTCCATATCTGCCGTGCCCTGCATCTGGCCAGGACGCTGGGCTATGAAAATGTAAGCGGTATTCCGGCCAGAAGCGACCTGGCCACTCAGCCGACCAATCTGCTGCGGGAATTTTTCGCAGTTGTAAAAGATTTCTGGCTGGTTCGATAAGTATATTTGTATTTTTCTCCTATACCATACGCTTTTATACAAATTCGGTCCGATCGGACAGGAAAAAAGGAAGGGACTCCTCACAAAGTCCCCTTCCTTTTTTAAAGAAACATCAGCCGATTTTCTGCCGGCAGCAAATATTCATTTTCTGCTTCATGGAAAGCCCCATTGGCAAGCTCGGCCAGCTTCGGATCTATAGGCATCTTCCCAAGCACCGGCAGATTAAGCTCTTCCGATAATGCGTCAATGCCGCTCTCCCCGAAAATCTTATATTCTTTCCCGCAGTCCGGGCAGACGACATAGCTGTAGTTCTCTACAAGTCCAAGGACCGGAATCTTCATAGCCTCTGCCATATTCAATGCCTTTTTCACGATCAGACGCACCAGATCCTGCGGAGAAGTCACTACCATAATCCCTTCCACCGGAATGGACTGGAATACGGTCAGCGGCACATCTCCTGTTCCCGGCGGCATGTCCACAAACAGATAGTCCAGATCTCCCCAGGCCACATCGGTCCAAAATTGTTTTACCATATTGGCCAGAATCGGACCTCTCCAAATAACCGGCGCTTCCTCTTCCGGAAGAAGCAGGTTAATGGACATGACCTTGATGCCATTCTTCGCCGGAACCGGCTGAATACACTCATCTGCCATCTGAGCCGGTCCATGAAGGCCGTACATCTTCGGAATCGAAGGTCCGGTAATGTCCGCATCCAAAATTCCTACGCGATACCCCTGGGATATCATCATATTTGCCAGGGAAGCAGTTACCAGAGACTTGCCGACACCGCCCTTTCCGCTGACGACACCGATCACATGCTTGATATTGGAATACGCATTCTGCTCCTCTATCATGCTCCCCGGCCCCTGCTGTTTACTGGGGCACCCTTCACAGCTTTCTTTTGTACAGCCTGTATTGCTGCATTCTCTTTCTGCCATTTGTAAAAACCTCTCTTTATTTATTTTAGTTCTGCATCTGCAGATGCTGTTTATCGGAGCCGATTGCACTCGAACTTCTCCATCATAGACAGACAGTTCAAAATCTCATCGTACTTTTCCTGCGTACTCTTTTCGTCTACCACCAGATCCAGAGATATGGCAATGTTGTTCAGAAGATTATCATCCATCTGATTTCTTCCAAAAATCATAATATGCAGCTTCTCTTCCAGTGTCTCTGCATCCAGAAATTCCAGCAGAATCGGATTGATGCCTCCGGCGTCAGAAGAAGCCGTCTTCTTTTTGCTCATCTGGTCGGGGTCTGCCGGCGCAGGTATATTCCCGGCCTGCTGCAACGCCCCATCACGGTCTTTTTCCTTTGTCATCTCCACCAGTTCAAAGCGGTATTTCTGCACTGCCTGCGGATATTTCTCATGGTCTACTTCGCTTACGAACATTTCATATGGTCTTACATATACACGATAGTCCCCATAGAGCGCCTGATAGACTACCATACGCTCCCCGGTCTCTGAATGTTCTGCCACCGCCACGATCTGATACAGGCGGTCTTTAAAATGTCTGTAAAATTGTCCCTGTCGAACCTCTCGCATACTTATTCACTCCCTTACCCCACATATTATACCACTCTTTCCCGGTTTATGCTACGGAAATATATACTTCCGGACAAAATGCAGCCCCGGCTGCATGACAGGTCACATCATACAGCCGGGGATTGTCTTTACAGTACCGGCGATCAGCAGGTTGCTCCGCCCTTTGTATGCAGCTCGGCTGCCAGAATCTCGTCCTTTCTAGAGAGGATCTCGTCTGACAGAAGCTGTGCTTCTACATTTTCAAATCCAAGACGATCGATGGTCTGAGCCAGACGCTCGCCGGTCTTTCCCTGCTCTCTGAACAGAAGAAGTGTTTTCTCAATGACCGACAGCGCCTCTTCTTTGTCTGTGAAAATTTTGCCAAGGGCACGTCCCTGGGCAACTTTCTTACCCCAACGCCCGCCAATATAAATCTTATAGCCATACGTTCCGCTTTCGATGGCATCAAAAGGACATTTCTCCACGCAGCGCCCGCAGTTGTTGCATACATTCTTGTCGATCTCCAGAACGCCGTCCGAAACCTTTGCTGCACCTACCGGACAATTTTTCTCAATGGCACATTTTTTGCATCCATTGCAGGAGTCTTCATCAAAGTTCGGAATATACTGTCCGATAATACCCAGATCGTTCAGGTCCGGCTTTACGCAATTATTCGGACATCCGCCCACTGCGATTTTGAATTTGTGAGGAAGCAGCACCTGCCGATAACCCTCATAAAATCTTTCATGAATTTCCTGAGACAATGCATAGGAATCCAGAAGACCATACTGACAAGTCGTTCCCTTGCAGGAGACAACCGGACGTACTTTAGAACCGGTTCCTCCGGTCACAAGTCCCTCTTTTGCGATAAACTGCTGAAATTCCTCAATCTTATCATAGGGAATCCCCGGTACTTCCACCGTCAGGCGGGTCGTAAAGACCACCTCCCCGTTTCCAAACTTCTCTGCTGCTTCTGCAATGCATTTCTGCTGTGCGGCAGTGATCTTGCCGTTGACTGTAATAATACGTCCGTTAAAATTATCCGTTCCTTTGTTGTTCAAAAACCCCATGCCTTTGACTCTTTTTTCATCTGCTGCACTTACCGTTAATGCTGACATATGTTCCTCCTATTATAGTTCCGGATATCCCTGAGAAAGCCCCTTTGTCCAGACATACCCTGTTTATAGTTCCTGCCCCGTCTACTCTGCTTCCACTTCGTTAAAAGTCAGTCCGCCTTCCAACACTTTTGTCTTTGTGTAACCGTAATATTTCAGACGATTCTGGGTCAGATAGCCCCGTTTGCCTTTTGCACAGACCAGAAGAATCGGCTCATCTTTGGCAAATCCTTCCACTTCCCCTTCGATCTTTGTCAGGTTTACATAAGATGCTCCGTCGATCGAAGGCTGCAAAGATACGTCCATGATCTTATACCCTTCTGCTGCGCCTGCCGCATATTCCGCCGGTGTCATTGTCTCCAGGGTGCCATCCATTTTATTCATCAGCACATTCACTGCATGTGACAGCGGATGGATTGCTGTGGAGAACGGCGGTGCATAGGCAAAATCCATATCTGCAATATCGTCCACAGTGGCACCCATTGCAATGGCCGCCACACAGATGTCCACAACTTTATCTGCCGGCCCTCTGCCCAGCACCTGCACACCCAGAAGCTTTCTGCTCGTCTGGTCTGCTGTCAGTTTGATAATAAAACTGTCTGCGCCCGGCATATAATGCGCCTTGTCATCTGCAACCATAAGCACGCTCACCGCTTCAAAACCCGCATCTTTTGCCTGAGCCTCGGACAGTCCTGTCTTTCCTGCGTTCAGCCCCGGAAGCTGACAGACTGCCGTTCCCATAGCTCCGTGATAGACCGTGTCTTTGCCTGCCATATTTTTTGCCGCCATACGGCCGGTAATATTGGCTGTAGAACCCATCGGAGACCAGGCAGCGGCTTTTGTAATCCGGTTCGTCACCATAGCGCAGTCCCCTGCCGCATAAATATCCGGATCACTGGTCTGCATATGGTCATTGACGATAACCGTCTTATTGGGCGCCAGCTCAATGCCTGTATCCTGAAGAAATCCTGTATTGGCACGGATGCCAATGGACAAAACGACCATGTCTGCTTTCAGCGCCTTCCTGTCCGTCTGCACCTTTTCTACTTTTCCGTCACCAATGACCCCTTCAAACCGGGTTCCCGTCATCGTATGGATGCCCTGCTCCGCCAGATGGTTCTCCACAAATTCCTGAATTTCTTCGTCAAATCCCGGCAACACATGCGGCGCCATATCCAGCACATTGCAGCGCACTCCCATGGAAGTCAGGTTTTCTGCAATTTCCAATCCAATAAAGCCTCCGCCCACGACGACGGCTCTCTTAATCCCTCCTGCCTCTACCGCTTCCCGCAGCCGGACCGCGTCATCCGGCGTCCTCATGAAAAATACCTGCGGAAGATCTAACCCCGGAAGAGACGGCTTAATAGGCGATGCTCCGGAAGCAATCACCAGTTTGTCGTATTCCCAAGTGCTCTCTGCCCCGCTCTCGTCTACTGCAGTCACGATCTTTTGGCTTCGGTCTACTTTTGTCACTTCCATTCCCGTTACAACTTTCGCCCCGGTCAGTGCCGCGAATTTCTCCGGCGTATTCACTACCAGACTCTCCCGGTCAGGAATTACCTTTCCTACATAGTACGGAAGTCCGCATCCCGCATAGGAAATATCCTTTCCTTTTGTCAGAATCGTCACTTCTGCGCTTCGATCCTCTCTCTTCAGTTTTGCCGCCACTTTCGTTCCGGCTGCTACACCGCCAACAATAACTACTTTCACATTCCCGTCTCCTTTTCGCTTATTTGCCCCTTTGTCTCCCACTTGGAATAAGGCTGGGAGCAGTTCAATCGTTGCTATTATAGCACTTGTTTTTTATTCTGAAAAATGATATTATTCTATCAAAGTTATAGGTATTACCTATAACCTTTTTTCATTGAAATCTGTTTGGAAACGCATTCTCCAAGATCCGTCCGTACTTATTTTTCAGAAATACATTCAGAGGAGCAGACCATATGACCATACGACATTTAAAGATTTTCATCGCTGTTGCCAAATGCAGTTCCATGAATACCGCTGCCAGGGAACTATACCTCTCCCAGCCTACCATCAGCCAGGCCATTCGGGAACTGGAAGAATATTACGGCACCAGGCTTTTTGACCGGCTCTCCCGAAGACTCCACATTACGCCTGCCGGGCAGGAGCTTCTGGACAACGCCTATCAGGTGGTCGGTCAGTTTGAGCAAATGGAGAAGACCATGCAAAAAAGCTATAAGAAAAATATCATCCGCATCGGCTCTACCATCACCATCGGTTCCTGTCTGATTTCTCATGTGCTGAACGATTTTTCCCAGGCCATGCCGGACACGGAAACTTATACCTTTATCGGAAATACGCATACCGTCGAAGAAAAGCTACTTCGGTCCGAACTGGATATCGGGCTGGTGGAAGGAGAGATTCATCACCAGGATCTGGTGATGGTCCCATGTATCCGCGATTTTCTGGTTCTTGGATGTGCCAAAGACCATCCCTTTGCCGACCGGGAGGAGATTCATGTAGAAGAACTCAATGACCAGAAGTTCATCATACGGGAACCGGGAAGCGGTACCCGTGCACTGTTTGACCGTTTCGTCAAACGGCACAATCTGAATACGCGCACCGCCTGGGAAGCCACCTGTCCGGACGCCTTCCGCAATGCCATCCTCTATAATCAGTGTCTGGCCGTCGTTTCCGTAAGACTTTTGGAACGGGATATCCGCAACCGTCAGATCCGTATTTTCATCCCCCGTACAGACGAGCTGGAGCGCTCCTTCCGTCTCGTATACCACAAAGATAAGGTTTTCACCCCTGCTATGGATTCTCTGCGGAATATCGTATCTCACTATCATCAGCCCGACTGGCTGAGCAACATTCCGGTAGGTGTCCTTATGGAATAGGCCGGGAAACCTTTGCCGCCTGTTTGTTTGCAGTATCCAGCCAATCAAAATACAGCTTTTCATCCGATACTTTCTGCAAAATTTCATTCACTTTCAGGAGCAGTTCCGTCTCGTCTTTTACAACGCCCCCTACCACACCTACAGGCTCCGCAGGTGTATAAGAAAGTGCTGCTTTCGAGATAACAAGTTCTGTGTATTCCTTGATCACGTCCTCTGCCACAACCTCCTCCAGAATTGCTCCGTCTACGATTCCCAGGCGGAGCTTCAGAACGGCCTCATCGACCCCCTCTGTAAATTCCGGATAAGATCCCGGAAACTGTTCTGCCAGTATCTGGGCCTGAAGACTTCCGTACTGTGCTGCCACAGTCTTCTCTTCAAAATCCGAAAGCTCCGATAATTTGTGTGCCTGCGTTCCTTTTACCAGGATCACCTGATTTCCGGGGCGATAATAAACGTTCGTATAATCCATGACCGAATCCCGATCCGACGTGGGGAGCATCCCTAAAAGCACCATATCTACACTGCCCTCCGCCACTGCCGCCAGGCAATCGTCAAACTCCATCTCGCAGAACTCTGCTTCTACCCCCAGCTCTTCTGCAATGTATCTGCCAAGCTCAATATCTGCTCCCCCATAGGGAAATTCTCCTTCCCCCGCCTCTGTTTCAAATGCAAAAGGCGCATAATCGGCTGAAATTCCAATTCGCAGCTCTCCCAACTGCTTGATCGCCTCCAAACGATTTGCTGCTGTCTCCTTCACCTCTTCTCTCGTTTCTCCTGCTGCCGATACCCACGGCATTCTCACGGAACATCCGGAAGCAAGACATACCATCATCCCTGCCAGGCAGACGGCCAGTCCCCTTTTTCCTGTCATATTCTGTTTCTCCTTTTTCCTGCTGTATCTTCCCAATATTATCATATTTTCATAGAAAAAAAGCTTCGGAACTGTAATTCCGAAGCCTGAACAGGGACAGAAGGACTCGAACCCTCGACATTTGGTTTTGGAGACCAACGTTCTACCGACTGAACTATATCCCTGTATCTTTGACACTCGGATACTATACCATATTTTTATAAAAGTGTCAACTGTTTTTTCGCAAGCAACTGTTTACCGGCGGCAATGCCTGACCGGGTGCAGCAAACGTCCGTTTTTTTGCAGAGATCATCCTTATGACCCGATGCTTTTCACCGCATCTCTCACCGTCGCCGCCCCCAGAAGCTCAATACCGGCAACCTTTTTCACCTGCTCCAGACTGCTCTTTGGAAGTATCACGCGCGTAAACCCCAGCTTCTTTGCTTCCTGCACCCTCTGCAGTGCCATGTTTACCGCACGGACTTCTCCGCTTAGGCCCACCTCTCCAAAGACGATGGTCTTTTCGGATACCGGAATATCTTTATAGCTGGAAATCACCGCCAGCACAAGTGCCAGATCCATGGCCGGTTCCGTCAGTTTCAGCCCTCCTGCAATATTCACATACGCATCATAGTTGGAAAAGGGAAGGTTCAGGCGCTTCTCCAGCACTGCCAGCAGAAGATTCACCCGATTGTAATCGATCCCTGCCGCTGTCCTTCTAGGCAATCCGAAGTTCGTCCTGCATACCAGTGCCTGTACTTCTAACAGCATGGGCCTTGTACCTTCCATTGTGCAGGCAACTACAGATCCGGAGGCTCCTTCCGGCTTTCCATTCAGCATATATTCGGAAGGATTCGCCACTTCTTTCAGACCGCCCTCCTGCATCTCGAAGACACCGATCTCATTGGTGGACCCAAAACGGTTCTTTACGCCGCGCAGAATCCGGTAAGAGGCATGACGGTCCCCTTCAAAATACAGAACGGTATCTACCATATGTTCCAGCACCCTGGGACCGGCTACGGTTCCTTCTTTTGTCACATGTCCTACAATGAAAATCGTAATTCCCTGCTCTTTTGCCAGACGCATAAGGACCCCTGTGGCCTCCCGGACCTGGGAGACGCTTCCCGGAGCGGAAGAGATCTCCTCCTGGTACATGGTCTGGATAGAATCGATAATGACCACCTGAGGCTTTTCCCGAAGGACTACTTCCTCAATATCCGCCAGACAAGTCTCGCACATCAGCCGCAGCGTATCCTGAAAAGTCCCGATCCTCGACGCCCGGAGCTTGATCTGCTGCAAAGACTCCTCTCCGGAGATGTAGAGCACACCGGAAAGAGTTCTGGAAAGATTCCGGCACACCTGCAGAAGCAGTGTGGATTTCCCGATACCCGGATCTCCTCCTACCAGAACCAATGAACCCGGAACAATTCCGCCCCCCAGCACCTGGTCCAGCTCTCCCATACCGGTGGAGAAACGTTTCCCCTCTCCTGCATCCACATCCGAAAGACTCACCGGCCCGTTTTTCGGCTCCCCGGTGCGCTTTCTTCCGGACGATGCTCCTTTGGCCTTCGGGGCAGAAGGCTCCTCTGCAAAAGTGTTCCACTGCCTGCACGCCGGACACTGTCCCGCCCATTTGGCCGACTCATATCCGCAGTTCTGGCAGAAAAAGACAGACGCTCCTTTTTTCATACATGCTCCTCTGTCCGGACTGTTATCCGGACCTCTCCGCTCACTACTTTCACATCCACCTGGCTGCCCTCCTGAATCTTTCCTTCCAGAATCTCGTCTGCCAGAAGATCTTCCAGTTCATTTTGTATAGCCCGCTTCAGCGGCCGCGCTCCGTATTTCACATCATAGCCCCTTTCGGCCAGCCATTTCTTCACAGAATCCTTAAAAGATACCTGAATGGCAAGCTGACTTTCACAGCGCTTCTCCAGTTCCTGAAGGAGCATTCCGGCAATTCGGACAATTTCCTCCTTCTGAAGTACATGGAATACGATCGTCTCGTCAATCCGGTTTAAAAATTCCGGCCGGAAGATCCGTTTGACTTCCTCCATGACGCTGTTTTTCATGCGTTCATGATCTTCCTTTGCATTGTCCGCAGAAGAAAAACCAAGTCTTTTGGGCGATACAATAGCGCCTGCGCCCGCATTAGAAGTCATGATGATTACTGTATTTTTAAAATCCACTTTCCTGCCCTGGGAATCGGTAATATGTCCGTCATCCAGCACCTGAAGCAGAATGTTGAACACATCCGGATGTGCTTTCTCAATCTCATCAAACAGGATAACCGCATAAGGATTGCGCCGTACCTTTTCACTCAGTTGTCCGCCGTCGTCATGGCCGATATATCCGGGCGGAGAGCCAATAAGCTTTGATACGCTGTGCTTCTCCATATATTCGGACATGTCTACCCGGATCAGTGCATCCTCCCTGCCAAAGAGCACCTCTGCCAGCGCTTTGGAAAGTTCTGTCTTGCCGACTCCGGTCGGACCGAGAAACAAAAAAGACCCCGTCGGGCGCTTGGGATCTTTTAGACCCACACGCCCGCGCTTAACCGCCTTCGCTACAGCCGTCACCGCTTCCTCCTGCCCGACGACCCGCTTATGAAGCGTCTGCTCCAGACGGCGTAGTCTCTGAGATTCCGCCTCCGCCAGACGCTGCACCGGAATCTTCGTCCACTTGGACACTGTGGCTGCCACCTGTTCCTCCGTCACCGCCTGCGTGCCTTTCTTCCCTCTTCTCGGATCCCTTCCTTCCAGCCGTTCTTCCAGTTTCTTGGCTTCCTGGCGGTACTCCTGTGCTTTTGGCATATCACCTTCCATCAGGGCGGCTTCCAGCGCTTCTTTTACTTTGGACAGCTCTCCCAACACATCCGAACGGGTATGGCCGGAACCATACTGTCCCATACGCAGTCCGGCGGCGGCTTCGTCCATCAGATCGATGGCTTTGTCCGGCAGAAAACGGTCGTTGATATAGCGGGCAGAAAGCTTCGCCGCTGCTTCTAATGCCTCGTCCGTAATCTTGACTTGATGATGTTCTTCATAATATGGACGCAGTCCTTTCAGAATCTCGATGGTCTGCCCGATGTCTGCTTCCTCTACGGTAATGGGCTGGAACCGACGCTCCAGCGCCGCATCCTTCTCAATATGTTTCCGGTATTCCTCCAATGTCGTTGCCCCGATGATCTGGATCTCTCCGCGGGCCATGGCCGGCTTTAAAATATTAGAGGCATCCATGGCCCCTTCCGCCCCTCCCGCACCGATAATCATATGAAGCTCATCGATAAACAGCAGGATCTCTTTGGACTGACGCACTTCGTCGATGACATTTTTGATCCGCTCTTCAAATTCTCCCCGATATTTGGAGCCTGCCACCATGGCGGTCAGATCCAGAATACAAAGCTTTTTGCCGAGAATGCTGTCCGGCACCTGTCCGGAAGCCATCCGCATCGCCAGTCCTTCTACAATGGCAGTCTTTCCAACCCCCGGCTCTCCGATCAGACATGGATTATTCTTTGTGCGGCGGCTCAGTACCTGGAGAACTCTCTGGATCTCCTCCTCTCTGCCGATCACCGGATCCAGCTTTCCTTCTTCCGCCAGCTCCGTTAAGTCACGGCTGTACTGATCCAGTGTCTGCGTTCCCCGCGCCCGGCTGTCTTCTTTGTACTCGGAAGCTTTTTCGCCCATGGACGCGATCAGTTCCGTATACAGATCTCTAAGACGGATGCCCATGGTGTTCAGCAGGCGGGATCCTACGCACTCGCCGTCTTTCAGGACGGCAATCAGAATGTGTTCCGTCCCCACCAGTTCTTCATGGAAGCGCCGTGCCTCCATTCCTGCATCGTCCAGAATCTTCCTTGCCCTCGGCGTATAGTCCCGTTTTTTGTCCATCAGGCTCCCATCCGGTGCGATCAGTTGGCTTATCATATCTTTTAGGGCACTCTCTGTTACCCCGGCCCCCTGAAGAGCCTGGCCTGCTGTCCCGGAAGTCTCTTCCAAAAGTCCGATCAGCAGATGTTCGGTTCCGATATAAGGATGCTTCAGCCGGGCCGATGCCCGCTTGGCCAGCTTCAGCGCCCGCTCTGCTTTTTCCGTATAAATATTCTGCATAGATTACCTGCTCCTGTCTGTTTTATTACGCTTCTGTCCCGTACTCCGCATAAATCTCATCAATCAGTTCATGGACTTCCGTCCTGGTGATATTTTTGCAGCTCCCCTTGGCCAATATGACCAGAAGCTCTCTCTTCATCTCATGCATGGCTTTCCGTTTATCTGCATCTACGGCAATCACCGCTCCGCATCTTCGGTCCAGCCGGATATAGCCTTCCTGTTTCAGAAGTGTATATGCTTTATTAACCGTATGCATATTGATGCCGATCTCTTCTGCAAGCTGCCGGACGCTGGGAAGTGCATCTCCTTCCTGAAGCCTGGATGTAGCGATACCGATGATGATTTGATCGCAAAGTTGTACATAGAAAGCCTTGTCACTGTTAAAATCGATCTCCAGATACATGGTCGTCACCTGTCCTTTGTAATTTCACAGAAGCTGTCACAAAAATGTATCCTGACCCTTTCCGGCCGGCCGAAAACCAGTCAGAAAGGGTCCGGATACATTTTATGACAGCCCCATCCATTTAATCGTCATCTTCCAGATCATCTAAATCAATGATCTCCAGATCAATATCCTCTTCTTCGTCCTCTTCTTCCTCCTCCGGCTCCTGGAAATCCGTCTCGTTTTCCTCCAGATTCCCGGTCACAAAAGCGCCCGAAGAAGGCCTTTTCTGATCTGCTTCCTCCTCGTCTTCCTCTTCCGGATGCTGCATTCGCCTTATGCGCAGATACATCAGAACGATCACATTCAGAAGCACAATCACAAGAATCACAAGGAACATAATCGTGTAGAGCCGTCTGCCCATATCTCTGGTATACCGCTCGTACTGCTCGTTGCCTTCCGCCCGAAGCCCCCGCTCCTTTTCTTCCAGCTCCAGAATATAATTCTGCTCTCCCTGATAGGCCGTATCATCGAAAAGCTGCAGCGTATTTTTGTCATAGTCAAAACTGTACCACGCCTTTTCCCCATCCTGGTTGATCCCATAGATAAGATAGCGGTTCGTATCGTCCTGAATCTCGTCCACACCGTCAATGATTACATGCTTCAGGGCCGGAATGGTATATTTAGGGCCCCAGCCCAGCTCCACCCGTACATAACGAGTCGGTACATAGCCGTTCTCCTCCGGTTCGATAAAGATCACATCATCGGTCCCGCTCTCCATCCGCACATAGGGAATGACATTTCCCGTATCCGGATTATAGACAAAATCATCCCGGTAGCTTCCATTGTCACTGTTCAGACGGACCACATAAACGTCTAAAGAGTTATGCTTCAGAACACGGCTGTCAAATCCCTGAATCTCCAAATGCACAGAATCAAAATCGTCCAGACTCTTGGGGCTCCTCACATAGAACGTACGTTCGTCAATGACAAAGCTGGCGCGGTTCTCGTTTCCCTCGTCTTCTTCCCCCTGTGTTTCCTCTTCCCCGGAAGAGGATGCTTCCGGATTCAGAAGATCTACTTCCTCTCCGTCTACCACCGCCGTACAGGACAGAATCTGAAGCTCGGTCTGTCCGTCCGCCGTACCTTTAAACCTTACCGAAAAGGAAGCTGTCGTGCTTTCCGGCCTGCTGCTCATAGTTACATTGCCATTGCCGCCGCTCCCGGAGAAATGATCCCCGCCGCTCCCGGACATATAAGTCAGCGCGCTCCTGTCATAAGCAAGCGTAAGCGTCACACTTTCCATGGCCGCATCATTGGTAATCGTATATTCCGCAGAGACCGTCTCATCCGCCGTCACAGTCAATGTTGTATCCCCTTTTACCGAAGGCGCCGCCATAACCGTCATGCCAAAGCAGAGCAGAAGCGCCAGAAGAAGGACACCTGTCATTTGGGATAAATGTTTTCTGTTTCTCATAAAAATCTCTCTTTCCGGTTTTTTCCGCCTTGAACCATTACAATAATGCTTCTGCATAGGAAAGTCAACTTATTTCACAAAAGTTTCATACTTCATCAATGGCTTTTCCGATATCGCTCCGGCAGTATTTATTAGAAAAATCCACCCATTTTACCGCCTCGTAGGCATGGGCGCGGGCTTCCTTCAGATCCGCTCCTGTGGCAGTCACGCCGAGGACCCGGCCGCCGTTTGTCAGAAGCTTCCCGTCCTCATACCGGCTTGCCGCATGGAACACATAATAGCCTTCTTTTCCCTGAAATGCATCCAGTCCGCGAATCTCTTTCCCCTTTTCATAACTGACCGGATAGCCTTCGGAAGCCAGTACCACACAGACTGCCGCATTGTCCTCGAACTCCAGTTCGATCTGATCCAGGGTGCCGTCGATGCAGGCTTCAAACACTTCCACAATGTCATTTTTCATACGCGGAAGCACCACCTGAGCCTCCGGGTCGCCGAAGCGCGCATTGTACTCCAGCACTCTCGGCCCTTTTTCCGTCAGCATCAGACCAAAGAAAATAATTCCTTTAAAGGGCCGGCCTTCCGCCGCCATAGCATCTACTGTTTTCTGATAAATATATTGTTTGCAGAAAGCGTCCACTTCATCCGTATAAAAAGGACTGGGAGAAAAGGTCCCCATGCCGCCGGTATTCAGTCCCTGATCGCCGTCTGACGCACGCTTGTGGTCCTGAGCAGACGTCATGGTCCGGATGGTCTTTCCGTCCACAAAGCTTAAAACGGACACTTCTCTTCCGGTCATAAATTCTTCAATGACCATCTGATTTCCGGCACTGCCGAACTTTTTGTCCATCATAATCGACTTTACGCCCTCTTTCGCTTCCTCCAGGGTATTGCAGATCAGAACGCCTTTTCCAAGGGCCAGGCCGTCCGCCTTCAGCACGATCGGCATGGAAGCCGTCTCCAAATACGAAAGTGCTTTTTCAGGATCGTCAAAGTTCTCATACGCTGCTGTGGGGATTCCGTATTTCTTCATCAGGTCTTTGGAAAATGCCTTCGAGCCCTCCAGAACCGCCGCATTTTTCCTGGGTCCAAACACCCGGATGCCGGCTGCCTCGAACACATCCACAATGCCGCCCACCAGCGGATCGTCCATACCGATCACTGCCAGATCGATCTCTTTTTCCCTGGCAAATGCCGCCAGCTTGTCAAATTCCATCACACCGATGTCCACACATTCGGCACACGTTCCGATACCGGCATTTCCCGGTGCACAGTAGATCTTTTCCACTTTCGGACTCTGAGCCGCCTTCCACGCAATGGCATGTTCCCTGCCGCCGCCGCCTACGATCAATAACTTCATGATTTATCCTCCATCTGTGGGCTTTCCGGAACCTTTGTCTCTACAACCATTCCATCTTTCACCTGAATCTTACCATTAGCGATCAAATCAATCGCCTTGGGCATAATCACCCATTCCGCCTCCTCCATCACGCGTCTTTGGAGGGTCTTGGGCGTATCTTCCGGCAGAACTTCCACCGCTTTCTGCAAAATGATCGGACCGGTGTCTGTACCGCAGTCTACAAAATGCACCGTTGCCCCGGTCACTTTGACGCCTCTTTCCAAGACTCCCTCGTGAACCCGGAGCCCGTAATAGTCTTTGCCGCAAAAAGACGGGATCAGTGCCGGATGAATATTGATGATTCGATTCTCATACCGCCGGACGATCTTCTCCGGCATGACTACCATGCATCCTGCCAGGACGATCAGTTCCGCCCCCGACGCCTCCAAAGCGTTCAGCAGAGCATCATAATACATCTCCCGGTTCTCATAATCTTTCGGACAGATGCACTGAGACAAAACTCCCGCCTTTTCTGCCCGTGTCAGGGCATAGGCGTTCCGGTTATTGCTGATGACCACTGTCATCTGTGCATTGGTGATCCTCCCGTCTGCCAGAGCATCCAGAATGGCCTGCAGATTCGTTCCGCCTCCGGATACCAGTACCGCCAGTTTCAGCATAAAACGACACCTTTCTCTCCATTTTCAATGGCGCCCACTACGTAGGGCTTTTCTCCGGCCCTTTTGATGGCTTCCATTGTCTTCTCTGTGTCTTCGGGATCTACGGCAAGCACCATGCCAAGGCCCATATTATACGTGTTGTACATCATATCTTCCGCAATGTTTCCTTCCACCTGCAGCATCCGGAAGATCGGAAGTACCGGATAGCTGTCCTTCTTCACCACTGCGCGGACTCCTTCCGGAAGCATTCTCGGAATGTTCTCATAAAAACCGCCGCCGGTAATATGGCTGCAGCCCTTGATCACAACGCCTGCCCCTTTTATCTCCTTCAGCGCCTTCACATAGATCTTTGTAGGACGGATAAGTGCTTCTCCCAGTGTACTGCCCAGGCTGTCGTAGTATGTATGCAGCACTTCCTCTTTCATGCGGAATACTTTGCGCACCAGTGAGAATCCGTTGCTGTGGACTCCGGAGGAAGCGATTCCGATCAGCGTGTCTCCGGCTTTGATATTTGCTCCCGTGATCAGATCCTTTTCATCCACCACGCCGACCGCAAAGCCTGCCAGATCATATTCATCTTCCGGATAAAAGCCCGGCATCTCTGCCGTCTCTCCGCCGATCAGCGCCGCGCCTGCCTGCCGGCAGCCCTCTGCCACGCCGCTTACAATCGTAGCGATCTTCTCCGGATAATTTCTTCCGCAGGCAATATAATCCAGGAAGAACAAAGGTTCTCCCCCTGCGCAGGCAATGTCGTTGACGCACATGGCCACACAGTCGATCCCCACTGTATCATGACGGTCCATCAAAAAGGCCAGTTTTAACTTGGTTCCCACGCCGTCTGTACCGGATACCAGCGTTGGCTTCTCCATATTTTTAAATGCACTCATGGAAAATGCCCCGGAAAACCCCCCAAGACCGCCTAACACCTCCGGCCTCATCGTCGTCTTCACATGCTCCTTCATCAGCTCCACTGACCGATATCCGGCCTCGATATCAACACCTGCATTTTTATAGTCCATAACTTCCTCCTACCTGAGTTCTGCATCTGTCCATATCCCATATTTCCCGGACATTATATGGACAGACGCTATTCTTTCTGTTCTCAGCGCTCAGTCCGGCACGGGCGCCCGTCTTGCCGTACAAATGCAAATACAATCTATTTTATCTGCGCCAGATAAGTCTCATATCCGATCTTATCCAGCTTTTCCGCTTTCCCTTCCACTTCCTTTTTCATCTCTTCCGAATATGCCTTCAGCCGCTCTAAAAGCTCCGGATCGGATGCCGCCAGAATCTTCGCCGCCAGAATCCCCGCATTGGCCCCTCCGTTGATGGCTACTGTCGCCACCGGAATGCCGCTGGGCATCTGCACGATGGAATACAGGGAGTCTACTCCGCCGAGATCTGAAGTTTTCATCGGAACGCCGATGACCGGCAGCGGAAAGATCGCCGCACACATACCCGGCAAATGCGCTGCTTTCCCTGCCCCTGCGATCAGAACTTTAAACCCTTTGGACTCCGCACTCTTGGCATAGTCAAAAAACACATCTGGTTCCCTGTGAGCAGAGATGATCGTCATCTCAAAATCCACTCCCAGCTTCCGAAGCACATCCGCCGCCTTGCTCATGACGGGCATATCCGAATCGCTGCCCATGACAATTCCTACTTTTGCCATTCTGATTCTCCTTTGCATAAATCATAGTTATAATAAAAATGTATAAGTTATCTTACAAGGACTTTATCTTTCTGTCAAGCTGTGACTGCTCATTCCAGCGGCTCATTCAGCTTCTCTGTCCCAGGAAGCACAAACCTTCCGTCCTGGATAAGCACCGTCCGGCTTCCGTCTTTATGAAAGACTGTGATCTTTCCAAGCTCATCATAGGGAATCGTAATGTCCGTATGACAGTTAAAATATGCCTTTGACGGATCTTCCTTCCGAAGCATCGAACATTCGTTCTCTTTTGCTATCATCCGCTTACCGTCCGGATTGCGGGTCAATACATCTTCTTCCCAGGAAAAACAGGTATCACCCACCGCAAAATGAGGCCCTGTCTTCTCGGCAATCAAAATCGGCAGTCTGCCGCCGATGTGATATCGTTTTGCCGCCATATAGGCCGTTGTATTCGTCCCGATGGCAAATTCCCCAAGAGGAAGCGTCTCGTGGTGCATGAACACATTTTCCCGGATATAGCGCCGGTTCTCCTCTTCTTCCTCATAATTTCTGCACTGGTAATCTTTGACCATGCCATCCTGAAAGAACAGCTTTAAATCCTGAAAGAACAGCCCGTCCAGATACACTCCGGTCACATGGAGCACGCCGTCTGTCCCTTTCAGCTTAGGAGACGTAAACACCTCGCCCACCGGTATATTTACATCCGCCACACAGTTTTCAAAGATCGTCTCATGATCCGGATCCTCCACCGGCCAAAGCGCCACTTTTAGATCCGTTTGGTTTGCTCCTTTTCCGGTAATTCGAACATATGTTCCTTTGTCCAGCACGTCGATAAGCCGCTGCTGAATCTGCTGCCAGGTCATATAGTCCAGCGTATTAATTTTCATCGTCTCACGGAAAATCTCCTCGAACTGCTTCCCGATCTCCGGCACCGGAAAAGCAATGATCGTAAAGCTCCGTTCCTCTCCGGGAATGTACTCATTGATCATCTGCCCCGTGCGGCTGTTCAGATATACCTGGACTTCCTGCTGTTTCCCATCCAGACGCAGAGCCTCCGGCTTTGTCTTTGGCTCGAAGGGATGTTCACCGAATACTTCCATCACTGCCGGGCCTCCATGAACGCCTGCCAGCTCCCGGTACTGCTCATATGCCGCCCGCAAAACCCCCAGCTTCCGCTGGGCGAATGCCTTGTCCATAAAAAGCGCTCCGTCTCCTTTGTGGTCGTACTCGTATTGCCGGTTCGGAAAAGCCCCGTAGTACCCAATCTGGTTTGCTTCCCTTATGTTCACTCTGGATACTGCTTTGCGATAAATGATGCATTCCAGACCCATTTCCTGAAAATTTTGGACCGCCTGACGGATGATCCGTTCAAAACCCAGACAATATCGGATATTGACCGTTTTTTTGCGCTCTAAAGGCTTCTTGCTGACCACAAAGCCCATCCGGTAACCCTCTGTGAACACCGACGCCATCCGCCGGATCTCCTCCTCGGTAAGCCCGGCAAGATATCTGCTGGTCCCTATCTGGGTGTCGTTAATGTACTCCCCAAACTGATACAGATAACGCGGATCCTTTAAATCTGCTTCCATGATAATGTCTCTGGCAAAAGAGAGCGACGGATCGAGCTGCTCTCTCACTCTTCTTGTGACGAACACATCACTGTAATCGCTGACAAACCAGTACACGTCCGAGAGAAGCTGTTCTTTAGACGGAAAAGATCCGCCGCAAAACTCACTGTGAATCTGAAGAAACAGCTCCATGCAGATCAGCATCTCCTCCAGCCGTCCCTCAAAGGCATAGACGATCATGCCCCGAAGCTCCGTATAGACGAAGGACAAAACCGTTCCGTAGTCCTCTGTAAGCTCCCGTACGGCATAGGCCGGGTTTGCATAGCTGTATTCATAAGCATCCCCGATAATGTCTTCATACAGACGCCGGTTCCATTCCTGCAGCTCCTCTAAGGAAGCCCTTTGAAATGCTCCCTGCTCTGCCTTCCTTCCCGTCTCCAGCATGAGCAGCAGAAAAGCTGCTGTTTTCTGAAAATAATGCCCCGGCTTTCCGGATACTTCCGGCTCCTTCGCAATCTCCTGGATCCGGTCCTCTGCCAGCCGCCAGCGTTCTATCAATATTTCTTCCATATGCATTCCTACCATCCTAACATGTATACACAGATATATGCAGTCAAAAGCACTCCGTTCAGCACACAGCCCAGATAGGGAAAGAGCTGCCAGGTGTCTTCCTCTTTCAATCCCCGTATTCCTTTATACAGCCCATAAAAGGCCAGAAGAAGCGCTAAGAAGCCCCCTACAGCGATTCCCTTTCCCGCCTGTCCGTACATCTGGTACGCATCGGCAATCACGCAGCCGGTCAGTACAAGAGCCGCCGTCCCCGTGAGCGTAGAGAGGATCCCGGACCGGGACTGGTTCTTATCTGTAAATTTATACCGTCTCTTCATAATGCCTCTTTTCTTTTCTGAAAGACGAGCCGGTAGACGCCGTAACCGATACACCCGCCCAGCGTATTTAATATCATATCGTCCACATCACAGCTTCCCACTCTCAGGATGAGCTGGGAAACCTCTATCAAAAGCGTCAGTTCAAAGCTTAACAGCGCAGTTTTTAAAAACCCCATCCTTTTCTCTCGTATTGCCGGAAGCAGTGCACCGTAAGGAATGAAGCCGATGACATTTCCGGCCAGATTCCAGAATACCCTCCACGGACCGATCTGCCGGTGATACACAAGGTAGCGCCGGATCTCGCGGAAAGGCACCAGATTATAGCGATAATCCCCCTCCAGCATGGATCGTCCCCAATCCTCTGCAAAGAACATCAGATACACCAGAAGCAGAAGATAGAGTACGAAAAAAATACGGCTCAAGAGCCGAACATATGTTTCCGTCTCCTTTTTCACATAAAACTCCTTTTTCCGACAAGGCAAAGAAGCTGCCGCAGCATGAACCATCCTTTACGGACCGTCCGTCTTACGGCAGCACTCTGTATCAGAACATCAGGTCAGATTTTCCCTTCAGAAGCCGGGCACCGTTGATAATCATCAGGATCCCAGTCACAATCCCGGTTACGAGAACAATGATCCCAAGAGCCAGATCCCCTGCCCCCACATTAGCCATAGTTTTGTAGATTTTTTCATTGTTCATAGGATGCTCCTTCCTGTTTCACTCCATACTGTTCATAGTATGCGCCGATGGCTGACTTTAATGCATCATCAATAACCACTTTTCCCTGATACGGACGATCGTACAGGTGTTCGACCACTTCCGCCATGGTCACGATAGCCGCCGTCTTCAGCCCGTAGGTTTCCTGAATCTCCTGAAGGGCGCTTTTCTCTCCCTGCCCCCGCTCCATACGGTCTACAGATACTACCAGTCCCACCGGATTCACCGCTCCCTGGGCCCGCAGGATGGGCAGCGTCTCCTGAATGGAAGTGCCGGCCGTCGTCACGTCCTCAATTATTACGATCCGGTCCCCGTCCCCAATGGGGCTTCCTAAAAGGATTCCCTTGTCTCCGTGGTCCTTGACTTCCTTACGGTTAGAGCAGTAGCGAATATCTTTTCCATACTGCTCACTAAGAGCCATCGTCGCCGCCACGGTCAGCGGAATCCCCTTATAGGCCGGCCCGAACAAAACGTCAAAATCAAGTCCAAAATGGTCATGAATGGCCTTCGCATAATATCCGCCCAACTTCCGAAGCTGCGCACCCGTACGATAAAAACCGGTATTTACAAAAAACGGGGTCTTTCTACCGCTCTTAGTAACAAAATCTCCAAACTTAAGTACCTGGCAATCGATCATAAATTCGATAAATTCCTGTTTATACTGCTCCATTCCTCTAACGCCTCCATCCATCTCTCTTCCAGAACATCTTACCATATATGAACTGTATTTTCAATGAAGGAATTCTTTCAGATTTCCGTCCATGCGCCGGACAGCCCGCCTACCTGACTGCTCCGATCAGTTCCTTCACATCTTCTACTTTCTGTTCCTTCATATACTGTTCAATGCCTTGTGCTACTTTTTTCGCTGCAAAGGGATCTGCGAAATTCGCAGTCCCTACTGCCACTGCGGAGGCCCCTGCCAGCAGAAACTCCAGCGCGTCTTCTGCACTGGCAATCCCGCCCATGCCGATAATCGGAAGCTTCACCGCACAGGCCGTCTGCCAGACCATGCGGACGGCTACCGGCTTTATGGCAGGCCCGGACAGACCGCCGGTCCGGTTCGCCAAGGCAAATGTCCTTCTCTGGATATCGATCTTCATGCCCGTAAGGGTATTGATTAAAGACAGCACGTCCGCCCCTCCGGCCTCCGCTGCCCTGGCCATCTCCGTAATATCCGTCACATTGGGACTTAGCTTCATGATGACCGGCTGTCTGGCATACTTTTTTACCTCTCTGGTAATGGACTCCAGCGCCTTCGGATTCTGCCCAAAAGCGATTCCGCCCTCTTTTACATTGGGGCAGGACACATTGATCTCCAGAAGATCCACCGGCTCATGGGACAGGCGCTCCACCACCCCGCAGTAGTCTTCTATGGTCTTTCCGCACACGTTGACGACGATCTTCGTATCAAACTGCTTCAGAAACGGAATGTCCCGCTTTACAAAAACGTCAAGCCCCGGATTCTGCAGGCCAATGGCATTCAGCATTCCGCTCTTTGTCTCTGCAATGCGGGGGGTGGGATTGCCGGGCCACGGCACGTTAGCCACTCCTTTCGTGACAACCGCCCCCAAGGCACTAAGATCATAAAATTCGCTGTACTCTGCTCCGGAACCAAAGGTCCCGGAAGCGGTCATGACCGGATTCTTAAGCTCTACCCCTGCAAGGGTCACTTTTGTATCTGTCACAGCTCCACCTCCGTACTTAAAAATACCGGACCGTCCTTGCATACCCGTTTATTCTTTACCTGGGAATGAGCGTCCACTTTTGCCGACTGACACACGCAGGCCAGACAGGCACCGATGCCGCAGGCCATACGCTCCTCCATGGAAATATAGCACTCAATTCCCCGCTCTTTTGCATAAGCCTGTACAGCCCGAAGCATCGGCTTCGGCCCGCAGGCATAGATCAGATCCGCGGTCAGGCCCTGTTCCCTGACCGCGTCCATCACATTCCCTTTCGTTCCGGCGCTGCCGTCCTCCGTGGCAACATAGAGCGGTCCGCAGGCAGCCAGTTCTTCTGTCAGAAAGAGTTCGTCCCGATATCCTGCGATGATCTGCATCTCACAGTCCAGCTCCTTTGCCAACTGCACCATGGGCGGAATCCCGATTCCGCCGCCCATAAGAAATGCTTTCCTCCCTTTTTTCAGAGGAAATCCATTGCCGAGAGGTCCTAAGATATCCAGCCGGTCTCCTTTTTGCAGACGGGAAAATTCCTCCGTTCCTGCCCCTGCTACCCGGTAGACCACCCGAACCTTTCCGGAGGCCCCATCCGTCTCGCAGATGCTGATGGGCCTTGGAAGCATCCGGCTGTCCTTTTGGCTGTACAGCGCCAGAAACTGTCCCGGCACTGCCTCTTCTGCAATCTGCTCTGTCTGAAGCCAGAGACTATGGATCCCCTCAGCGATCTTTTCCTGTCCTGCCACCAGGGCAGTCTCTTTCCATTTCATCCTCTTGCCTCCAGCGCTCCCCGGATGTCTGCGACCATGTCTTCCACTGCCGCCCTGGACGCCTCTGCATAATGTTCCGGACCGTATTTTGCATAGGCCTCCTGTTTGTAAGCCGCTATAATGCCTCTGGAAGAGTTCACAATGGCTCCAAGACCGTCTTCGTTAAAGAAATGAACCAGGTCCTTTCCTTTTCCTCCCTGCGCCCCGTAGCCCGGTACAAGGATAAATGCTTTTGGCATCACTTTCCGGAGAAGCTTTCCCTGTTCCGGATAGGTTGCACCGACGACAGCGCCGATATAGCTGTAAGTTTTCCCGCAGTGCTCACTGCCCCACTGGGCTACTTTTTCGCCTACCAGCTCATACAGCGGCCTGCCGTTCACCCGTTGATCCTGAAATTCTCCGCTTGAGGGGTTGGACGTCTTTACAAGAATAAACAGGCCCTTTTTCTCTTCTTTGCACACATCAATGAACGGTTTCACTCCGTCAGAACCCAGATATGGATTGACCGTTGCAAAATCCTCGTCAAAGCCTGTGTAAGTTTGGCTGCCCACCTGCACTTTTCCCAAGTGTCCCGCCGCATAGGCCGCCGAAGTGGAACCGATGTCCCCGCGCTTCACGTCTCCGATGACGACCAGTCCTTTGGATTTGCAGTAATCCACAGTCTTTTTGTAAGCTTCCATTCCCTCCACGCCAAACTGTTCATACATGGCAATCTGCGGCTTGACTGCCGGGATCAGGTCAAAGGTCTGGTCAACGATCTCCTTATTGAACTGCCAGATGGCCTCGGCAGCTCCTCTGAGCGTCTCCCCATATTCTGCAAATGCTTTTTTCTGCACATGCTCCGGCACGTATGAAAGCATAGGGTCCAGCCCCACTACAATGGGGGCTTTTGTCTTCTGGATCTTTTCGATCAGTTTATCAATCATTTTGGTTCTCCTTACTTAAAGTTCCGCATTGATACATAAAATGCCCTGGGACTGGAAGCATTTCCGGCCGCATTCTGCGCCTGGAAATCCTTCCGGGCATTTTCTGTATCAATGCTGTTTTCTAGTTCCCTGTATCATACTCCTTTTACGGCAGGCGTTTTCCGAACAGGAACAGCCGGAACCATCGAATCTGGTTTATCATATAGATGGCCGCTGCTGTAATCAGGCTCATGACCACAAACGCCGCCCCGCTGTACAGCAGTCCCTCCAGACTCCAGAACACGCGGGGATGCCGGTCCGGATTCAGGACTGCGGCAAACTGATAGTGAAGCACATAGATTTCCAGCGTATACCGCCCCAGCCGCGCAAGTCCCCGGCGAAGCCGGCGCCCTCTGCCTGTCCAGTCCAGCACGGCCTGGATGACCGCTGCACAGCCAAGGAACGAAGCGAACATCTGTACGATCAGCATCCGCGGACCCGTTACCGTTACCAGATCCAGGACAGCCGCCATCAGCAGACATACAGCGCCGCCTCCATAGGCCGCTGCTCTTCGAATCATAACCGGCAGCCGTCTTTTCACCGTCTCCTCATGCAGCCCAAAGAAATACGAAAGGGTATAATAAGGCAGATAAACGACCAGAAGCGACGGACTTAAAAATGTCCATCCGGCCAGATAGGCCAGAAGAATCAGTCCGCACCCGCCGAAATACGACAGCCAGAACATCCATTCCTTCTTCCCTTTCACCTCCGCGAGCTGTGCCGAACAGGACAGCCAGGTGAGCAAAAAAAGAACCATAAGAAACCAGAGTCCGTAGTCCAGTTGAAAAAGTACGGTGGCAAGGGCCCTCGGCACATAAGTAATATGCTGAATCACCAGCCAGGAAAAGAACGGAAGCAGATAGGACACTGCCCTTTTCTTCATCACTGCCCGATAATGGGCAAGGTCCCGGATCTTCGTACCGGCTCCCGCCAGATAGCCGCTGATCAGAAAGAAAAGGGGCATCTGCAGGGATTTAATCACATCATAAAGATAGGGATCGGTCATCCGGTTATGGACCTGTACATGCCCGAACATAACCAGCACAATGGCGATTCCTTTCAGGCAGTCCAGGGATTCCTTTCGCTCTTTCATCATCCACCTCATTTCTGAGAGCATTTTAACACAGGATTTGACCGGGGACAAGGTGTATGTTATATTGAACAAAAGGTTATTTAGAAAAGAAAGGTCTGATTCATTTATGATAGAATATCTACGAAAATCCCCCCTCTACCCCCTGCTGGCCAAAGTCTATCCAGCGCTGCACAAATCCTTGCTCTGGCTGGCCTGGCAGATCTTTTCCCTGCTGCCCGTGCAGCCGCGCAAGATTGTTTTCAGCAATTTCAACGGCGGCGGATTCGGGGACAATACCCGTTATATTGCCGAAGAGTGTATCCGGCAGAAACTGCCGTTTAAGATGTATTGGGTCTTAAGCCGGCCGGACACCGCCCTTCCCCAAGCGTTTCAAAGCCTTCGGCCGGATTCCATCTCTTTTGTTTATCATATGTCCACAGCGGGATTCTGGGTGGATAATACACGGAAACTATACTATTTTAAGAAAAAAAAGAATCAGACCTATATTCACACCTGGCATGCAGGACCGGGCCTTAAGAAAATCGAGCGCGACGCCGGAACAGGGCTCAGCCCGGAATACATCGCCTATGCCAAGCGAGACTCCGCCCATATAGACCTGTTGCTAAGCAACTGCCGTTTCTGGACAGACTGCTTCCGAAGCTGTTTCTGGTACGACGGACCCATACTGGAAAAAGGACTTCCCAAGAATGATCTTTATTTCCAAGATATCCCCGCCCTGCGCCGTCTCATCCGGAAATACTATGGACTGCCGGAAGATGTAAAGCTAATTCTCTATGTCCCCACCTGGCGGGAGAATCGAAAGCTCCATGTCTATCATCTGGATTTTGAAAGATGTCTGGATGCATTCGAACGTAAGTTTGGCGGCGGATGGGTCATGCTGGTGCGCCTGCATCCCAATGTCAATGCTGCGGACTTTGACATTCGCTATACCAATCAGGTGCTCAATGCTTCGTCCTATGAAAATGCCCAGGAACTTTTAGCTGCCGGTGATGCAGTCATTACGGATTATTCTTCCTGCGGCTTTGACTACATCCAGCTTGGACGGCCGTCCTTCCTCTATGCGGAAGATTTTGAACAGATGAAGCAGGATAAAGGATATTATCTGGAACTTTCCGAGCTTCCTTCTCCCGCGGCCTTTTCTAATGAAGAAATGATCCAGAACATTCTTGATTTTTCCCCGGAAGAATATGAGAAGAAGAGAATATTATTTATGGAAAAAATGCAGTACTACGACAACGGACACGCGTCGGAAGCGGTAGTGAAATACATTTGCAGACATTCCCCAAAGTCACTTGTCAGGAAGGGATAGACTGCAATTTATCTTTCTCTTTTCTGCCGCTCTGCGAGAAGCCGAAGAAAAAGAACCAGCCAGATTCCCCAGGCCGCCAGACACCCGGTTCCAACAAACCAGACATCGGCGATTGCTCCCGGCAGAAAGGGAACTGCCATATACATCATCTGTTTTCCATAGGACCGGCACATTTCTCTTTCATGACAGATGCTGTCCTCTTTTGCCGGTTTCTGATTGTATCCGGTCAGAAAAGCCGCCGCTTTTCCGTCGGACCGGTAAAACATCACTCCAAACACCAGCATGACCGCCGCCATGCTCAGATCAAATAAAACATAAAAGTTCATCATGGTTATAATCCACCTTTCTGCGAAAGGCACCAATGGGGTTATGAAACTCATTTGTGGCTTTCACTCTTCAAATTTTCCTGATATATTATCGTTGTAAGGCTGACACACTACACAACACGTGGAGGTGAGTGGCGGGGCTGTATAGCGGCAACCTCGTATGGTTATATGTGTCGGTCATCCGTTAAGGCATCAATGAATGGCGCATTCCCGTAGCCCGTAAACTTATCTCTTCCAAAGTCGACTCGATTTTGCCGGATGGCCAGTCCCTGTCAGCTTGCAACTATAAATCTCAGGAGGTTATTTTCTTGGCTTTTAAAATCTTTCGTAAAAACTGTTGTGGGCTTGATGTCCACAAAACATGGATCTATGCCTGCATCGGGATTACCGACACAAACGGCCGAACTGAGTATAAGCAGGCTCGTTTCTCGTCCTTCTCCAAAGGGCTTAAGGAACTGGCTGACTGGCTTGCAAAATACCGCTGTTTTGAAGTTTGTATGGAATCTTCCGGTAAGTATTGGATCCCTGTTTTCAATATCCTGGAAAAAGCAGGGCTCTTTGTCACCCTTGCCCATCCTGGGGAAACTTTTGATGTGGCACCTTTTGTTGACAGACGGTGCAAGACTCCGATTGGAGAAATCCAGGCTGCCATTGATGGAGCTGTTTCTTCTGAACAGGCTGTCAAACTCCGTCAGTGCCTGGACCACATAGACGAACTGGAGATGCATATAGAAAAAGTGCAACAGGAAATCCTTCGTCTCAGTGATAAATACCAGGCCGCCCTTGATTTGGTCCGTACCGTTCCGGGCTTTGACAAAAATCCTATGACTGCAATCCAGATCCTTTCTGAAATCGGTGGTGATATGTCTGTCTTCCCCACAGCAAAACACCTCGTTTCATGGGCAGGATGCTGTCCCCGTAACGACCAGAGTGCCGGCAAAATCAAATCCACTCGGATTTCCCGTGCTGGTTCTTATTTTAAACCAGTTCTGGTGCAGGTTGCAAGTGCTTTGACAAGATCAAAGGACCATCCTGAAATCACCAATCGTTACAGGCGTATAAAAGCACGTCGTGGTCACAAGAAAGCCATCATCGCTGTCTGCCGTATGCTCCTGACCGCTATCTGGCACATACTCTCAGATTTAAAGCCCTATACACCAGACGGCTTCGTTGAACCACGTCCTGCGGAAAAGTCAAAGGTACTGACTACTGCGCAGGCACTTAGCTTGTTGAAGCAACGGAGATATGTTATCTCCGATTCTGCTCCGGTTCTAAATTAGGTGTTGTGTCTATATTCATTTTTTCGAAGCCACCACATGATGGCTTGTTTGTGGCGCAATTCACTTTCTCTCTAACCGCTACCTCTCAGTTTCAAACTTTCTCCTCTAATTATCATCCGCCCCGCTGCAGGCCCGCCCCCGCAGCCTCCGGATTAGAATCCCGCCTCCCGTCAGAAGCACCAGGCTCCCCAGTACCAGCACTGCCTTTGTAATGCCCTCTCGAAACCCCAGCACTGCCGCCCCCGTCCTGATAAACATAAAGACAAACATATGAAAACACAGTACCGTCATCGTCTCCTGCCCTGCTTTGGAGATCGCCTTCATAACCGGCGGGCATTTCTTTTCCAGGCACATACCTGCTGCAAAGACGAGCAGCGAGCCTGTAATCCCCGGCACAAGGCCCAGAAGCATACTCTGCCCATAATCGCCGCACGACAGGTTCACGCTTTTGTTCAGCCGGGAGGACAGAAGAAATGATACCAGCAGCAAAGCAAGAAACCACACTTCTCCCAGAAGCTCTTCCTTTTTCCATTCTCTAAGCCATTCCCCCGCCGCAAAAAAACAGGCAAAATACGGAACTGCATCCAGACTCCACGGAAGAAGAAGCGGCGTCGCCTGATGCCAGATCACACTGAACAAAAGCCCCAGTACCAGCAGCACATATTTCCTGCCGCTTCGGCTTATAAGCTCATACCACACATACGTCAGAAAAATAGCTGTCAGAAACCAAAGAGGGGCATTTAACAGATCCAAAAGCACAGGATTTTCCCCGGAAAAGGCAGATGTATACATCTGATTTCTGGAATATAAAATGCCAAACAGGGATGAAAGCTTCCAGTCTGCGGGATTCCCCCTTAAAAGGGAATCCTTCAGCCAAAAAAACAGCCACAAAAATGCGCTGCTTCCCCCATAGGGCACCAGCAGCCGAACTGCCTTTCGCTTCAAAAACTGCCAAAAAGGCTGTTCTTTTTGGCAGCGGTATGTATAGCCCGCCGCCGCGAAAAAGACAGGCATATAGAACATGCCGCCATAGAACGTCAAAGGCCCCAGACGGCATTCTGCATGAACGAAAAGCACTACCAGAATGCCTGCCGCCTTGCCGAAATCCAGCCAGCCAAGCCTTTGGCCGCGTTCTTTATTTTTGAAAGACCTTTCCAATCAGCACTTCTCCTTTCCTGCCAAGGGGCTCCGCAAACCGAACCGAAAGCTCCGACAGACCCACTGTAATGCCGCTTACAAGAAGCAGATCCAGAAGGCAGGTCAGATTGTATCCGAAGATCCTGTGAAATCTCAGGAGAAACCAGGCTCCGAAAGTGGCGATCACCGGGAAATGAATCAGGTACAGGGAGTAGGAGATCCGCCCCAGATACAAAAATCCTCTCCCGGAGAAAAATCTCTGCAAAGGCTCCAGGTTCAGCACGGCAGTCACAAAGCAAAGCACGCCGAAAATGTGAAAATAATTGACAAATACAAAAGGAAGGATGCCCCATATGGTTCCTTCATATCCAAATCCCGCCGACGGATAGCACATAAAATACAGCCCGGCTGCAAACAAACACCAGTTCACCGCCCGGTTTTGGCACAGCCTCCTCAAAAAGCCCCCGTCTGTATGCATAAAGTCGCAAAGTACATAGCCCAGAAAGATGCTCAGAAAATCTGTGCGCAAAAGCAGCACTGCTGCCCCGCCGTAGAGCAGCCATCTCCACCGGAAAGAGCTTGCAAAAGCCGCCATGCCATAGTCTATATAAGCCCCCAGAAACAGCATCTGAAGGGTCCAGACCACACCGTTATAATCATTGGTGCCAAAGAGAAAGCAGCCGTACAAAGATTCCTTCAGCATCCCCCACACGGAAGGCGCAAAAGCATTAAAGCCCCCAAACCATTCCGCGGAGCCTGCCAGCACCGCCGCCTCCTGATTCCGATACAGCCCAAGCTTCATGCACAAGAAAACAAGCACATTCACCACCAGCACTGCAGGCATCAGCCGCAGATAACGTTTCAAAGCACTCTGCCCCAGGCGTTTTTTATCCCTGTTTCGGAAAAAGCCAAGGCACAGCACATAGCCGCTGACCACCAGAAAGAGCCGCACAGCCGTATTGCCGTTAAAAAGAAGATTCAGAGGAGATTTTCCGATGAGAATATCCGCATTTCCCGGCAGGTGACAGCTCTCAGGCTCATAGTGATACATGCCGTAGTAAAATGCAAATACAAAATGGGTCAGAAATACAAATACACACCCAAGGCCCTTCAGCCCGTCCAGATAAGCTAATTTTTTTGTCTGCATAAAATCTGTACCCCTGCATCTTTAAGCGTCTGCAGGCCCAGCCAGAGGATCACCAGAAACTGCAGCGCTGCAAACAGCGCCATAGGCATCATGGAACTTCCCCGGAACTGTTCCTGATATCCTGCATATATCACGATCTGCAAGATTACCGGTACCGGAAATTCTTCTAAGACCGTCATCCCATAGACTACTGACAGCACTCCGTACAGGCAGCCGAAAGACTGGTCCATATACGGCAGAAAATACCCTGCCAGAAGCCCAAAAAACAAAAACAGCCGAAGAAGCCGCACGCCCTCTTCTCTCCCGGAGCACGCTGTACAGGCTCCCTGTCCGAACAGCCATACAAGAATTGTCAGAAGCCCCAAGGTCAAAATAAGCCCGGTCACAGCCGCCGGGTCCACCAACTGCCCCTGTACGGCCTCCTTTCCTACGATCTCATAAATATTGGGCCAGTGAAACGTATCCAGCGTGTACCCTGCACCGAACCAGATGCCGTAAGAATAGATAAAACGCACTCCAAAAGCCGCCAGAAGCACCAGAAGCTGTTCTGCCAAAAGCCGCTTTCTCTGCCAGAGCACCATGCAGGCAGCCCCAAGGCCCGCATACCGAACATTCCACAGAAGAAGCCCTGCCAAAAGCAGTGTAAAAAACCAGGCATTCCATTTCCCGGACTTTTGTCCAAATACATACAGCGCACATACACAAAGCAGCACGCCAACCGCCCCATTGCCGGAGAGAATCGTCCCCTCGGCCACTGTCGTCGGCAGCAGCACCAGAATCCCGTACGTCAGAAGCGCCCGTTTCCGGCTCGACGTCCAGCGCCCCACCAGCAGCGCCGCCAGCACTGCCAGATACCATTCTGCCAGCAGCAGGGTCCAGTGAGGCACACCGGTCTCAAAAGGAGTCCGGAGCATATATCCGGCTCCGGTGACGCACACCGCCAGAAGCCCTTCCAGAAAGTCGAACTTCAGTTCTCCTATCCGAAATTCCCGAAACAAAAGCCCTCTCAGCAGATTGTCTGCACTCATACCGGAATCCTCCCTTCCTCCTCCTTATCCAGCTTCTCCCGGTCTGTCCCCGGTGCCGAAAGCCGAACCAGATCCAGTCCCACAACGATCAGAAGCACCAACTGTATCAGTGCCAGCACTCCGTAGGGAACCAGTATTTTATGCTTGGTTAAATATTCCCCGTATCCCACCACGCATAAAAAAGCAGATGCGATGGACAGGGGAAAGCGTCTGAGACGAATCATCCCGTAGATCAGCAGAAACGCGTCCGTCACATACAAATAGCGCTCGTGCATATGAGGCAGAAAATACGTCGTCAGCATCCCGAAGAACACTGTCATCAGAATTACATATTCCTTTGTTACCCGTACATTCTGATAGGCCATCCAGAACAGAACAAGCATCAGAATCCCAAGGATCAGATACATGCCCGCACCTACGTATTCATCCAGAAATACATCATTGCCGATGATCTGATAAATGTTCGGAAATTTAATGGACAAAGACCACCGATCCTTGCCGCCCTGAAAGGCATAGATGCCAAGAAGCTCCCCGAACGGCCGTCCTGCCAGAAAAGCCGGCAGTATCCCTAACAAATACATAACGGGAATCGTCACAAAATGTTTCAGCTCCACCTTCCGGCGCACCCATAAAATTACCAGGAACGGAAAAATAAAAAGCGTCTGCAGCTTTACCGCAAAAGCCGCCCCGTAAAACCACATCCCTGTCCAGGTCCGCCCTTTCAGCAGGAAAAAGACGCTGCACAAGATCAGCAGCGTATAAATAATATCACACTGGGACCACACAGCCGCATTTAGAATTACCGTCGGCAGAAACAGGAAGACTCCGTAGGCAAAACATGCCCTTTTCCGATTTCCGGTACACTGACAGACGATGCCGCCGATTACTGCCGCGCCTACGATTTCCAGCATACAGCATAGTCCTTTAAAAGCAGTCATTGGATTGACCGGCAAAAGGGTAATCCCATACAAAAGATACATAACCGGCGGCGCATAGTCATAAAAGTCCTCAGCTAATGCCCCAAAGCCTCCCGTCTGAAGCTCTGACAGCCAGTGGCTCCAGTATACCGTCCAGTCCTCAGCCACATAGGAACGCACAAGGATGCGGACCAGCACGGCCAGCAGAGTAATCACTGCCAAAAAGAGCACATCCGCTCCCCGGACTTTATATGCTCCTGCCGTCCACTCCTTTTTCATCCAGTTTCTCACATATTGGTCCATGATCACCTCAGCACTTTCTCAATGATAAATCTCGGCCTTCCCTTTGTCTCCAGATAGATTTTGCCGATATATTCTCCAATCACGCCGATGGCAAGAAGCTGCAGCCCGCCGATGGCCCAGATGGACACGATCAGAGACGTCCACCCGATGCTCGTATTTCCAAGAAAATGCTGAATCAGCGAATAGGCCAGCATAGCAAAGCTGCACACAAAGATCAGCATTCCAAGAAATACAATAAAACGGATCGGTTTAATGGACAAGGATGTGATCCCGTCCACCGCCAGTCCCAGCATCTTCTTCAGCGGATACTTGGACTCTCCCGCAAAGCGCTCATGCCGTTCATAAGTCACCACGCCTGTCTGAAAGCCGATCATAGGCACGATACCCCGCAGGAACAGGTTGACCTCCTGATATTTTGCCAGCTCCTCCAGCGCCCGCCGGCTCATAAGCCGGTAGTCCGCGTGGTTGAAGACGATCTCGCCGCCCATCAGATTCACCAGCCGATAAAAACCCTCGGCCGTGAACCGTTTGAAAAAGGTATCCGTATGCCGAGCGCTTCGGACGCCATAGACGATCTCACAGCCTTCATAATATTTCTCCACAAACCGGTCGATGGCATCAATATCGTCCTGAAGATCCGCATCCAGAGAAATGACCATATCCGCATGGTCCTTTGCCGTCATAAGCCCGGCAAGAAGGGCATTCTGGTGCCCCCGGTTCCTGGACAGGAGAACGCCCTGGTAAACGGGATCCTTTTCATGGAGCTTTTCGATCATCTCCCAGGTCCGGTCTTTCGAACCGTCATTGACAAACATGATTCTGCTCTCTTCTGCGATCAGTCCCTGTCTGGTCAGTTCTTTCATTTTCCTGTAAAGCCTGTCCGATGTCTCCGGCAGGACTTCCTGCTCATTATAGCATGGGATGACCAGATACAGGATCTGTCCCTTCTGACTCCTTTTCTCATCCATCCTTTTCACCCTTCCTGCCTTTCCTCTGCCTTTTTCAGTTCCGCTTCCAACTCCTGCAGCCGCTTCTCATTCAGCGCCGCCGTCTGATCCAAAGTTCGGATGCTGTTGGACATCCGGGACAATGCCACCGTCAGGGAAAAGATAATGACCAGTGAAAAGCAGAATCCGAGAAAGAAGATCATGTTCACCGGCGCATAAATACCCAAAAACTCCGATACTACGATCAAAAGTCCCGGCCAGCAGTCAAATAGAAGCAGCGCACAAAGCACCGCCATCCACGACAGCGCATATTTCAGCTCCAGACTCCTTTTGCGTATCATATTTACCAGAATCCCAAATACGACCACGATGGCAAAGCCGATCACGATCTGCAGTTTTAGTGTCATCATATGAAAGATCTCCTGTTTTTGTCCCCAACCATTACCCTCTCAGTCTCTCCATCAGCACCGCCAGCGTTACCTTAATCATATAGTACACAGACTTCACCCCTCCAATGGAAGAAGTCCCTTCTTCTCTCTTCTTCATCACCACCGGGATTTCCGTCACCTTTTTCCCCATGCGCAGAATCGCCGTCACGCTCTCCGGCTCCGGATAGTCCTTTGGATAGCTTCTGGCATAGAGCTCCATCACATCCCGGTTCACCATCCGCATACCGGAGGTAGGATCGGTCACCCGTTTTCCGGTCAGCAGACGAATCAGTGCCGAGAAATACCGGATACCCACACGCCGAAGGCCCGATGACTGAAACCCTTCCTTTTCAATAAACCTAGAACCGATGACCATATCACTGCCTGTCCTTAGAAGCTCCTCTGCCATCCGCTCCAGATATGACCCGTCATGCTGCCCGTCTCCATCAAACTGCACCGCAAGATCATAGCCGTACTGACAGCCGTAGAGATATCCCGTCTGCACTGCACCGCCGATGCCCAGGTTGACCGACAGGTTTACATAATTCAGTCCATGTTTCCGGCAAACCTCCAGTGTATCATCTGTGGAACAGTCATTGATAACAATATAGTCAAATCCCGGCGCATGGGTTTTGATGTCTTCGACGGCTCTTAAGATGCTCCCGCCTTCGTTATACGCAGGAATAATCACAAGCTTTTTCATACCATACTCCTTCATGCCGTCCCTTTCGTCCAAAGAAACGGTATACGATGCTATATTGTATCACAAACTGTAAAAATATGCTACTTTTTTACAAACTGCATCAGCACCCGGCCTGTTCGGCACAGATCCGTAAACCACGCAAACGGCACCTGATTTTCTTTCAGCGCCCGGTGTCCCTCCCGGAAAGACCGCCAGTACGCTCCCAGACTGTTCGTACTTGTCCCTCCATAGGACATATAAATCAGGATCTCCGGCAGATAGGAAAGCCGGACTTTCTTTCCATATAAAATACGCACCATAAACTCATAGTCCGCCGCAATCCGATAGTCTGTCTTATACATGCCGAACTGTTCATAGACCTCCCGTCTCAGATACAGCGTTGGATGCCCCGGAAGCCAGCCGGTCCGAATGCTGCCCTGTCCCTGATGCCACCTGCGCACAATCCGTTCCCCGTCCATATAATAAAGATCCCCGTGCACGCCGTCCGTTTTCTCCTGTTCCATCACTTCCACCATCCGGCGAATCACGCCCTTATGGGCAAAACGATCAAAACAGCAGCCGATAATATCTCCTGTCGCTAAAGCGATGCCTTTGTTCAGCGCATCGTAAATCCCCTTGTCCGGCTCCGACCGGAAACGAACCTGTCCCGGCATCCGCTTTTCCATTTGGCGGATCAGTTCCATCGTTTTGTCCGTGGACCCGCCGTCTATGATGATATACTCCAGATTTTCATAATCCTGTCCCGCCACCTGCTCCATAATGCGCTCTAAATTAGCCGCATCGTTATATGTTGTTGTGATCAAGGACACCTTTGGTAATGTTGTGTTCATTCAGCCTCTCCGACCTGCCAGCTCGTGGTAAAGCTCCACATATTCCTGAAAACGGTCTTCTTTCTCGTATTGTTCTGCCCTTTTTAAACAGGCTTCTCTTGTCTTCGGTTCTTTCTGCTCCTGCAAAACGGCCTGCAAAAGCGCCTCCAAATCTCCCTTTTTGACTACTCTTGCACAGCTTTCGTCCAAACTCTCCGGACTTCCTCCGGTATCGAACGTTATGACCGGAGTCCCGCAGGCCAGCGCTTCCAGATTCGTTGTGGGGAAATTATCTTCCAGCGTTGCATTGACAAATACATCTGCCATCGTATAATACTCTGCCAGCTCTTCTGCCGAAGACGTCCGTCCAAGCCCCAGAACATTTCCCGGAAGCTTTTTTTGCTGTTTCTTTGACAGCCCCACCAACACCATCCGGCAGTCCTCTGGAAGCTTTTCGGCCAACTGCAGCAAGTACGAAAGCCCTTTTCTCCGCTCCCACACATTGGCCACTCCAAGGAGCACGAATTTTCCCGAATACCCAAGCCGCTCCCTAAGCCCCCGATCTGTGGGACAGAATTGTTTCCGGTCAATGCCGTTAGGTATGACCCGCACGGGATAATTTCTCAGAAAGGACCGTTTAAGCTCCTTCTGAAGCCATACAGACGGCACAGCCAGAGTCAGATTCGGCACCCCCGTAAAAGCCTCTCTCTTCCTTATATAATTCCTTTTTGTCCGGTTTTTAAACAATGCATACGGATAGGTATTTTTGTACTCCCTGCAGTTTTGACAGCCGCTCTCCCATCCTTTGCAGCCGGTAAAATCATAAAAAGCACAATGTCCCGTATACGGCCAGCAGTCATGAAGCGTCCATACTGCCGGTTTGCCGGACGCTTTCAGATACTCGAACAGGAGTTCAACCTGCAGGACAAATCCATGAATGTTATGCAGATGAATCACATCCGGGTCCCACTGCCGGATCTTCTGAATCAGCCTTCTAGTCTGCCTTCCAGAAGCAAATCCGTGCTCTCCCCGGAAAAAAGTAGCAAGTACATGCAGTCCCATATCTGCTCCTGAACCGAAGCGAAAAGCCTGCACCCCTTCCGGAGCACTCTGCCGCCCGTAGGCAATCAGACCCTCATGGCCGTTTTTTTCCAGTGTATGATAAATATCCGTCACGATGCGCCCCACGCTGCCCCTCTGGCACACCGTACTGATCTGTAATACTTTCAATCCCATCTGTAATACCGCCCGTTGCCTGCCATTCCTTTCTATGCTATACTGGATATATTCTCTATCCTATAGTATAAGCGAGGTAAATCCATGATAATCATACAACCTTCCGGCGGTTTATGCAATAGAATGCGCGTGATTAATTCCGGCCTGCGCCTGGCAGAAGAACGGCAGGACAAGCTGCTTGTTCTCTGGAACTGCAACGCAGAACTCAACTGTCCCTTTGATGCTCTTTTTCACCCGGTCACCGAATGCACAATCACGAACATACATTCTGTCGCCGATCTCCGCAAATTGTTCTTCCAGAAAACCGCCCGCACCTATCTGACCAATGAGGAGCTTCTTGCCCACCGGACCCCGGCAGGCGCTCTGGACCGGGATTATGTAAAAAGTCTCCGGAAAAATATCTATATCTTTACATGGGAATGGTTCTATCCTTCCAAAGACTATCATCTGTTTGCACCCATTAAGCACCTGCAGGCACGCATCGATCAGATGACGGCACAATTCGGCCCCTCCTGCGTCGGCGTCCACATCCGCCGGACGGACAATCAGCCCGCCATCGGAAAAAGCTCCACCGACGCATTTATTCATTCCATGCACCGGGAGCTTTCCCTTGATCCGGATACCATGTTCTATCTGGCCACAGATGACAAAAAGGAAGAAGAACGCCTCCGCGCCCATTTCCCGGACCGCATCCTCTCCAACCAGAACCGCTGTCTTAGAAGAGACAGCAAAGAAGGCATACAGGACGCCCTTTTAGACCTGTACACCCTCGCTTCCACCCGAAAGATCATCGGCAGTTATTTCAGCTCCTTCACGGACATCGCCGCAGACATGAAAAAGATCCCCCTGACCATCGCAGGGGAATCCTGACCTTACACACCGCAGCCGGCGGCCGGTCCGTCAGTCAAAGACAATCCGGACCGCCAGCACCCCATGCTCCAGCTCACACCCGATATGACCGCCCATCTGTTCCGTCAGTATCCGCGCGATGGAAAGTCCCAGGCCTGTCTGCTCCTTTCCGGCCGTCTCCACCGTATAATACCGGTCAAACAGCCGGCTTGCTTCCACCTCCGTCAGATCAGACGCATGATTCCGAAAGAAAATCTCCCCCGTCTCCAAAAGCACAATGCAAAGATCTCCGTCGCTGTATTTCACCGCATTGCTCAGAACATTAGAAAAAATGCGGATCAGTGCGCTTTTGTTCAGCTTCCGCCGAACATCCGTCTCCGGCATGGAGATCTTTGGTGTGATCCGGCAGCCTTTCAGCACTGCGTAATAAGCCGCCACACTCTCCTCCAATACCCGGTTTAAAGACAGTTCCTCCTTTGCCTTTGGCTCCTCTGACGATGCCGCAACCGAATATCGGAAAAGCTCCTCTGTCAACTGTTTTAATACCTCTGTACGCTCCTCTATGACCGTCAGACAGCGGCGGACACTCTCGCTGACTTCTTCTTCCCTCAGAAGGTCCAGATAGCCGCAGATGGCTGTCAGAGGCGTACGCAGGTCATGAGATATGTGGGTCACCGCATCCCGAAGCTCCAGATCCCCCTGCCGGTAGCGGTGACGCTCCCGGCGCAGACGGCGCAGGCCGACGTTGATGCCGGCGGCCAAGCGGCGCATATACGGGTCATAACTGGCAGTGTCAATAAGCGTATTCGTATCGGTCATCAGCCGGTCCCGAAACGCCTCCTCGATCTCCTTCGCCGCCCTGTGCAGTCTTTGTACTTTCCAAAGCAGAAGCCCGGCTGTAAACGCCAGCGCTCCTATCAGTATCCACGCTCCGGTCTCCATCCGGCCCGCCGCCCTTTCTTATTTGATATCTTTTCTTTGAAATCCTGCAATCCCTCCGCCGGCAGACACCAGGACGACCAGACAGGAATACAGGACCAGCCGCCCGGCCTGCTCTTTTGTAACCTCGTCCTCTTCGATCTTCAGTGCCTGGCCGCTGGGCAGCAGTTCATCCAGAAACTCAAAAACCCTTCTCTTCACGGATCCTTCCTCCAGATAATTGGGATTCGGCTCCTCCTCCCTGGTAATGACATATCCCTTGTCTGTCGTATAAGCATACGGCTCATAGACCTTAGGCTCATGCAGGCTGGAACGAATATACCCGGAAGCAAGGAGCAGGATAAGCGCCGCAATGATGCTGACTGCCGTCACAGACGCCTTGTTCTGACGCAGCATACTGTGCATGGTAAAGCAGGCCGCAAAGGACAGATCCATCACCACCGTCAGCAGACCGTTCTGAGCCGCAAAGGGAAGAAACGATGTTCCCGGCAGACCCAGCAGCGGCACCCCAAGCAAAAAGACTGCCGCCACATAAATGGCATTTATCATCATCACCCCTGCAATATTGACAACCAGACCGGACAAATACACTTTGTACCGTTCATGCCCTGCTACCAGTTTATTCCGTATAGTGCCGTCGCTGTACTCCGTTCCCCAGAACAGGCTGATAAAAAACGCCGCCGCAATCCCCATCAGTTTTGCATAGCCAAAGCAGACCAGGTCCGCCGAATACTTACCGCCCGTCCTGCACATGAAATAATATCCCATCAGCACCATAAAGGCTCCAAAGGATGCCATAAAAGCCGCACATGTCCAAAAATCACGGCTTTTCCATAATCTTGAAAAATCTGCCGCCAGCAGTCTGCTCATCTTCTTCCGCCCCCTACCAGATTGATATAATAGCTCTCCAGACTCTCCTCTCGTTCCTGAATCGAAACAAGTTCGCAGCCTTCCTCCCAGAGCGCCAGTGCCAGCTTAGTAATCGGAACCTTTGCATAAATGTCCGCCGTCTGCCCGGACAGGATCTGATATTCCATCCCCATCGCATCCAGCACGCGGGCAAGGGCTTTGATATCCGTCACTTCCACACAAGTACACTTTCTGCAGACAGACTCCAATTCTTCGGCACTGATTTCCCTGACCATATGTCCCCGGTCGATGAATCCGTAATGAGTCGCCAGTCTTGACAGTTCATCCAGAATATGGCTGGAAATCAGCACTGTGATCTGTCTCTCCCGGTTCAGCTTCAAAAGCAGCTCCCGTATTTCCACGATTCCCTGAGGATCCAGGCCGTTGGCAGGCTCATCCAGCACCAGAAGGTCCGGATCACCTGCCAGAGCCATGGCAATTCCCAGCCGCTGACGCATTCCCAGCGAAAAATGCTTCGCCTTTTTCTTCCCTGTATCCGAAAGCCCCACCAGATCGAGAAGCTGAGGGATATCCTCAAAAGACGGAAGCCCCAGTATCCGGTACTGTTCCTTCAGATTGTCCTTAGCCGTCATATCCAGATAAACAGACGGCGTTTCCACAACGGCTCCCACCCGCCTTCTGGCCTTATGAATCCCTCTGGAGCTGTTCCGTTCCCCATACAGAGTATATTCCCCTGCCGAGGGCTTCTGCAGCCCGCAGACAACACGAATCAGCGTCGTCTTTCCGGCCCCGTTCTTCCCTACAAAGCCATAGATCGCTCCCTTCGGCACATGCATGGTCAGGTCTTTCAGCGCACACAAGCTTCCGTATCGCTTGCCCAGTGCCCTTGTCTGCAGCACATATTCCATAATCTCTGCCTCCTTTACTCAGACGCCCTTTTACACTGCCGGCGCCTTTTCTTCTGACGCTGTCATTGTACCGGCAGAAGGTTAAGAATACAGTTAAGAAAAAGGTTAAGAAATGGTCAAGATTTTATGCGCCGATGCTTTCCCTCATCTTAAAGCCGATCCCCCATACGGCTTCAATATAATCTTTGCCGCCAATGTCTTTGAGTTTTCTGCGCAGGTTGCTCACATGGACTTTCAGAGAACTTTCCATGCAGTCCGGCGTATCCTCACAGATCCGGTCTAACATCACGGATTTTGTCACCACCTGAGCCGCATTCTGCATCAAAAGCTTCAGCACCGCATATTCCGTCCTGGTCAGCTTCACAGTCTGTCCGGACACCTTCACCTGCCGGAGTCCCGTATCCATAAGAATCTCCTCATACTCCAGAACATTTGTTCTGTTCCGGGCGGCCGCACTGCGCATCTGCACCGTAATCCGGGCCAGCAGCTCCTTCCGGTCAAAGGGCTTTGTCATATAATCCGCCGCACCTCCCAGAAGCAGTTCCGCCTTCTTGTCTGCTTTCGTTTCTGCGCTCAGAACGATCACCGGTATTCCGGCCAGTTTAGGCAGCACCTCCTCTCCGCAGAGTCCCGGCAGCATCAGATCCAGCAGCACCAGATCCGGCCGGCGGACAGACAATACAAGCAGTGCTTCCGTGCCCGAATAGGCACGGGACACTCCATAGCCCTCTTTTGTCAGAATCTCCTCCAGCAAGTTGCCGATATGGATGTCGTCATCAATCACAAGTATCTGTTTCATAGCGTCTGCTCTCCTGTCTCTTTTCCGTGAATATACGATACCTGCAGACATAAAACAGACGGGAAGCCCTTCTGGTCTTCCCGTCTCCCTTTGTCTGCTGCAAAGCAAAACATTAAAACTCAAATACAGCAATCCCGTAAGGCGACAGCGGATATTCTACATAAAACTTCTGTCCGTCACATTCACCCTTCTTTGCCTCATAGATCTCCGGCTTCTTCCGTCCGTTTCCGCCGAACTCTTCTGCATCTCCGTCCAGGACCAGTTTGTATTTCTTCTTCTTCGGCACTCCTACCCGGTAATCCGAACGCTCCATAGGCGTAAAATTAATCACAAACAGAAGATTTTTCCGCCTGGTCTTACTGTAACGGACAAAACTGAAGATGCTGCGGAAACAGTCATCCGCATTGATCCACTGGAAGCCGTCCCAACTGTCATCCTGCTCGTAGAGACAGCGGTATTTCTTATACATATGAAGCAGTGTTTTCATCAGGTTCTGCATCTGCTGATGAGGTTCTTCTTTCAGCAGATACCAGTCCAGCTCCCTTGCCTCGCTCCACTCCTGCAACTGCGCAAATTCATTGCCCATAAACAGAAGTTTTTTGCCCGGATGCCCGAACATAAATACATATCCTGCTCTCAGATTCGCAAACTTATCCACCAGATACCCTGGCATCTTGTTCAGCATGGAGCATTTTAAATGTACCACCTCATCATGGGACAGCACCAGAATATAATTCTCGCTGCAGGCATAGCTCATAGCAAAAGTCATCTTATTATGGTTATCCTTGCGGAAATACGGATCCAGTTTCATATATTCCAGGAAATCGTTCATCCAGCCCATATTCCATTTGAAATGGAAGCCAAGACCGTCTTCCTTGGGATCCTTGGTAACTCCCGGCCATGCAGTGGACTCCTCCGCGATAATCATGGAGCCATCCTCCCGGCCCCGAATGATGGAATTGAGATGCTTAAAGAACCAGATCGCTTCCAGATTCTGATTCCCGCCGTATTTGTTGGGCAGCCACTGGCCATCCCGCTTTCCGTAATCCAGATAAAGCATGGAAGCCACCGCATCCACCCGCAGCCCGTCAATATGATAGTGATCCAGCCAGTAGAGGGCGTTGGCAATGAGGAAATTCCGAACTTCGGATTTCTCATAGTTGAAAATCTTCGTTCCCCAGTCGGGATGCTCTCCCCGGCGGCTGTCCGGATGCTCAAACAGCGGCGTCCCGTCAAAGTTCGCCAGTCCGTAGCCGTCTCTTGGGAAATGCGCCGGCACCCAGTCCAGAATCACGCCGATGTTCTGCTTATGCAGATGATCGATGAGGAACTGGAAATCCGCCGGTGTGCCATGGCGGGATGTGGGTGCAAAATACCCTGTTACCTGATACCCCCAGGAACCGTCGAACGGATGTTCTGCAATACCCATAAGCTCCACATGGGTATAGCCCATTTCTTTCACATACTTTGCCAGCTCTACTGCAAACTCCCGGTAGTTATAGTAGCCGTCCTCCTCTTCCTCGTGAGGATGGCGTCTCCAGGAACCGGGATGTACTTCGTAGATGGACATGGCCTCTCTCGGACCATCCCAGCTTTTGCGCTTCTCCATCCATTTTCCGTCATGCCATGTGAAATGATCGATATCCGCCACAACAGAAGCATTGCCCGGACGTTTTTCCGCATAGAACGCAAAAGGATCCGCCTTATAGAGATATTCTCCCGTCTTCGTCTCGATCAGGTATTTGTACATGCTGCCTTCCTGCAGTTCCGGAACAAACGCCTCGTAAATGCCAAGAGGCTCTAACCGGTTCATCTTGTGTCCGTCGGAACCCCACCGGTTAAATTCTCCCACTACACGCACGTTTTTCGCGTTTGGCGCCCAGACTGCAAAATAAACGCCCTTTTCTCCGTTCATCTCTGCCGGATGTGCACCCAGTTTTTTATAGATCTCGTAGTGAGTCCCCTGGCCGAAAAGGTACTGATCCATATCCGTCACTGCGCACCATGGCCGCTCCTGTGATGCTTTTTTTGCTGCTTTCTTCCCCATGAGTCTTCTCCTCTACCCGAACAGGAAGATCCTGCCCGAATTCTTCTCTAATGATACGGTTATTTTATCACATTCTGCTGTATTTTCACACCCCAAAAATACATCTTTGTAGTGATTTTTACCAACCGGATTCGGAATTTCAAAAGATGCCGGCGAATCGTCGCAGTTGACTGCCACAACTACTGACTGGCCATCCTTTGTCATGGCATATGCATACTGGCGGTTTCTCAGATACAGCTCCCGATAAGCACCGTCAGTCAGGCAGGCACATTCCTTTTTCAAAGCACCCAGCGTTTTTAAAAGCCCTTCAAGCTCTTTCACCGGCGGAGCAGCTTTCAGCTCGGAAAGCTCCAGTGCCGGCCGCAGAGGATCGTCATTGGAGCCTTCCTTTCGGCCCTCCACGCCCCACTCACTTCCATAATAGATAGACGGTATGCCCGGAAGCGTATAGGCAAGCATCCACACCAGGGGCAGATGTTCTTTGTTGTTCAGTTTGGACGCAATCCGGTCCACATCATGATTGTCTACAAAAGAGTACAGCTTTCTGCCGCGGTAAATACCGCCATTTGCATCAAACTGTCTCCGAATTGTATGAGCAATCTCAAAATAATTATGGTCATTGTGTCCGGAATACAGCCCTTTATGCAGCTCATAATTCGTCACGGAATGGAGCAGACCAGGCTCGGTCCAGCGGCTGTAATCCCCATGAATCACTTCTCCCATCAGCCAGAAGTCCGCCTTCTCTCCTTCTGTCATGCTCCGCATCTCCCGCATAAACTGAAAGTCCAGGCAATCTGCGCAGTCCAGACGAATGCCGTCAATGTCAAATTCCTGAATCCAGAAACGAATCACGTCCAGCAGATACGCTCTCACTTCCGGATTCTGAAGATTCAGATTTGCCAGCTCAAAGCAATTCCTCCATGCCTTATACCAGAATCCGTCATTATAATGCGTATTTCCATGAAAATGCAGCTCCTGATACCAGCCGCAGTATTTCGAGCCTTCCCGGTTTTTCTGGATATCCGTAAACGCCCAGAACTCCCGGCCCGTATGGTTGAACACACCGTCCACCACAACCTTTATTCCGGCTTTATGACAGTACGCCACAAATTCCTTAAAATCCTCGTTGTCTCCCAGACGCCGGTCCACCAGCTTATAATCTCTTGTATCATAACCATGGGTCGACGACTCGAACAACGGCCCGATATAGACAGCCGTAACCTCCAGCTCCTTCAAATGATCCACCCACATATGCAGTTTCGGAAGGCGATGTGTCACCTCCTCCTGCTCGTTCACCTTCGGCGCTCCCAGCATCCCCAGCGGATACATATGATAGAACACCGCACTCTCATACCATTTTTCCATTATTCTTAATACCTCCATTATAGTTCCGCATCTGTCCCTGCGTTTTACCTCCTGCTCATTTCCAGCAGTTTTGTCCGCATAGCTCCCTCAATCTGGACCAGCTCTGCTTCCGCCTCCCTGCGCTTCACTCTGCCGTCCTCCTGGATCTTCATCACCTCATCCAGCGTGGAGATCAGTGTCTCATTGGTCCGCTTCAGCGTCTCCAGATCCACAATCCCCCGCTCGGATTCCCTGGCCGTCTCCAGCGTAGCCATCTTCAGCGTCTCGGCATTTTTCTTCAGCAGTTCATTGGTCATATCCGTTACTTCCCGCTGAGCCCTGGCCGCCTGAGTGGAATGCTCCATGCCAATGGTCAAAACCATCTGGCTTTTCCACAAAGGAATCGTGTTCACCAGCGTAGACTGTATCTTCTCGGACATAACCGTATCGTTATTCTGAATCAGACGGATCTGCGGCGCCATCTGCATGGCCACAGTTCTGGTCAGTTCCAGATCGTACACCTTTTTCTCAAAACGGTCGCAAAGCTCTGCCATATCCCTGGCCGTCTGAGCATCCTCCGGCAGCCCGCTTTCCTCCGCCCGTGTTACAAGCTTCGGAAGCTCCTCCGAGCGAACTTTCTGAAGCTTCTGCTTTCCTGCCAGTATATACATGGACAATTCCTTATAATAGTTCATGTTCAGTTTATACATCTGGTCCAGCATGGCAGCATCCTTCAGAAGCTGAATCTGATGCCCTTCCAGCACTTTGCAGATCCGGTTTACGTTCACTTCCGCTTTCGCATACCGGTTCTTCATATTAGCCAGACGGCTGGCACTCTTTTTAAAAAGTCCGAACAGTGTTTTCTCCTCTTCCTCCTCTATGCCCCGAAGTTCCGCAACGACTTTGGCCAGATCTTCTCCGATCTCACCCAGATCTTTCGTTCTCACATTTCCAAGGGCAGTCTCAGAAAAATCTGCAATCTTTTTCTGGGCTCCGGCTCCATACTGCAGCACCATCTGTGCGTTTGCAATGTCGATCTGTTCTGCAAAAGCATCCACCTGCCGCTGCTCTTCCGGCGTCAAAAGCGCTTTCAGTTTCTCCGTCTCACTGACCGGTTCTTTTTTGTCCGTCTGTACTTTTGCCGGCTCCTGCCCTTCCTGTACAAACGGATCCAGCGTCAGTGACGGCGCCTCTTTTAACAGGCTTTCCAGATCCTGACTCATCTACATCGTCCCCTCTCTTCTATTTTCTGTCGAAAATTCATGTTCCGCATATCCGTCCTGGGCCAGAATGGTCTTTAGCACCTTCGCATCGGCTGACGCTTCAAAAACCGCCTCCTGATACAGCTCTTCCAGAAACTTTTCAAATGCCTGGCTGATGGTATCCAGTGTGATCTCGATCTCTGTCCTGGCCTCCTGCACATGTCCGCCGGAAAGACCGGCCTTCTCAAAATCCGCATAAGACTCTACCAGGCCCGTCGTCATGGGAAGATAATAATCCATAAACTTACGCATCTGCGGACATTTTTCCGGATGCTCCTTCAGAACGTCTAAGATGCGCTCTAAAAGCTCCTCCAAACGGTACAGTTTCAGGAGCGCAGCCCCGGAAATCTCTGTGTTCTGCCGGCGAAGCCTGCCTATATATGCCTGTCCTTCCTGCAGCATCCGTTTTGCCTCCGACTCCTGCCCGGCTTCTGTATGGGCCGCCTTCGCCGTCTGCTCCTCTCTCCACTGTCTGCTGACCGTCAGATAATACTCCCATGTCCCATCATCCAGTATGAAAAACCGCTCTTTCGCATCCATATGCCCTTCCGGAAAGATGCCTGCTTTCAGCATCCCCCGCAAGTCTTTTCGCAAGCCTTCTTCCTTCTGTCCCGTCCGGGCAGCCAGCTCCGAAGTTTCCACATAAAGTTCTCCAAACATAAGCTGCAGGTATCGTTCTGCTCTTTTTAATCGTGCCTGTATCCAGCAGCCTTTCTTCAGCACAAAGGCACTGACTGCCAAAAACAGTGCAAAGAAAACCGTGACAAACGCTGCCGTACCATCCAGAGAAAGCAGATAGCAAAGCAGAAAAAAACCTGTCAGCAGTCCGAATACACCAATGCCTATCCCCCCAAATACAGTGAGCATGATGCCGGGCGCCCGGCTGTTCTTATTCATGTACTGCCTTTCCAGTTTTTTCAGGACCTTGGCTCTCTGACTTCGAGACTGTTCTTCCCATATCCGTTCTGATACCTCCCGGATGCCGGAGCGCTCCAGCACCTGCCCTGCCTGACCGCGAAGCCCTTCCAAAGCTGTTCCTGCCGCTGATTTTACGATCTCATTCAGCGGTCTGAAATTTCCTGCCTCCACGGCCTCTTTTACGGCTGCTCTGACCTTTTCATCAATCCCAAAAAATTCCTGTCTTCTGTCCATTTCACCATCCCTGCCGTATTCAAACACTTCCATCAGAGAAAAAGGCCGCCGGGAAATGCTGCCCCGACAGCCCCTTCTCCTATGGCTATTCTCCAAGATAGGCTTTTTTCACCGATTCATCATTCAATAATTCTTCTGCCTTTCCGGACAAGACAATCTTCCCGGTCTCCAGTACATAGCCTCGGTCTGCAATGGACAGTGCCTTTTTCGCATTCTGTTCCACCAAAAGCACTGTCGTGCCTCCGGCGCTGACCTGCTTGATAATATCGAAAATCTCATTTACAAAAATAGGCGAAAGGCCCATGGACGGCTCATCCATCAGAATAATCCTGGGGTTTGACATAAGCGCACGGCCCATGGCAAGCATCTGCTGTTCTCCGCCTGAGAGCGTTCCTGCCAACTGATTTTTGCGCTCTTCCAGCCTTGGAAATCTGGCATACACCATTTTCAGAGATTCTTCGATCTCATCCTTGCTGTTTCTTGTATATGCTCCCAGTTTTAAATTCTGAAATACGCTCAGAGAGGCGAACACCCGCCGCCCTTCCGGTACATGTGCCATGCCGAGGGAAACGATCTTATGGGCCGGCACCTTGGTAATCTCCTTCCCCTCAAAGGTAACCGTTCCCTTCTTCGGCGTAATCAGCCCGGATATCGTATGGAGCGTCGTCGTCTTGCCTGCGCCGTTGGCCCCGATCAGGGCGATGACCTCTCCCTCGTTGACTTCAAAGGAAATTCCTTTAATTGCCTGGATCATTCCATAATATACTTCCAGGTCTTTGATCTCCAGCATTGCCATATTTATCGATCCTCCTATTTGAATTCTGCATCGGTCCGGACAGACATCGCTTACTCTCCCAGATATGCCGTGATGACCTTCGGGTCTTTCAGCACTTCGGAAGTACCTCCGCATGCCAGTACCTGTCCAAAGTTCAGTACGGTCAGCTTCTCGCAGATGCCCGCCACCAGCTTCATGTCATGTTCGATCAGAAGGATCGTCATATGGAATTCATCCCTGACAAATCGGATCGTATCCATAAGCTCCTGAGTCTCATTTGGATTCATGCCTGCCGCCGGCTCGTCCAGAAGCAGAAGCTTCGGATTCGTGGCCAGCGCACGGGCGATCTCCAGTTTTCGCTGCTTTCCATAAGGAAGATTGGACGCCAGATACGACGCCTCCTCGTCAAGACCGAATACCTTGAGAAGTTCCAGCGCTCGCTCGTCCATAGCCCGCTCCGCCTGATGATACCGGGGCAGACGCAGGATTCCGGTCAGAGTAGAATAAATATATTCTTTCTGGTTATGAAGGCCCGCCTTTACATTGTCCAGTACGGTCAGTTCCGAGAACAAACGTATGTTCTGAAATGTGCGGGCAATCCCGGCTTTATTGATCTCGATATTGGTTTTTCCGGTAATGTCTTCCCCATCCAGCAGTATCCTGCCGTCTGTAGGTTTATATACACCCGTCAGCATATTAAATATGGTTGTTTTTCCAGCTCCGTTCGGTCCGATCAGACCATAAAGCTGCCCCTTCTCAATCTCCAGGTGGAAATCATCCACCGCACGCAAACCTCCGAAAGAGATACCCAGGTTTTTCACTTCCAATACTGCCATGCCTACTGTACCTCCTTCTCTTTTTTATGGAACAGTTTCGCCAAAGAATAGCGCTCCCGAAGTTCGATGGCTCCCGGACTCCAGGTCAGAATCATCGTCACGATCAGAACGACCGCATAAATCAGCATCCGATATTCATTCAGGAACCGCAGAAGCTCCGGCAGAAGCGTCAGTACTACTGCTGCGATCATGGAACCGCGGATACTGCCGATGCCTCCAAGAACTACAAATACCAGGATCATAATGGACATATTGTATCCAAAATTTTTAGATGATGCCGTCAGCGTGGCCAGATTATGTGCGTACAGAACGCCCGCTGCTCCTGCCAGCGATGCAGAGATGCTGAAAGCGAGCATTTTGTATTTTGTAATGTTTATTCCAATGGACTCGGCTGCAATTCGGTTGTCACGAATGGACATGATCGCGCGGCCGGTTCTTGAATGGACCAGATGAATAACAATCACCAGTGTAAGCAGGACCAGAATAACTCCAATGGTAAAATTAGAATCCGACGGCGTTCCTGTGATTCCCTGGGCTCCTTTGATAATGATCTGCCCGTCCTCCTCCATATTCAGCGAAAGGGCATCTTTCATGGAAATATGAAATCCATTGCTGTCCAAGCCCAGATAAACAGCATTAATCAGATTTTTTATAATTTCTCCGAAAGCAAGCGTCACAATGGCCAGATAGTCTCCCCGAAGCCTTAAGACCGGAATCCCGATCAGCACCCCGCAAAGGCCCGCACACGCCACGCCAATCAGAAGCGCCAGGATAAAACGCACCAGAGGCACCGGAATCGCTTCCGCCATACATTTGGAAAAAATCGCACTGGCAAATGCACCTACACACATAAAACCCGCATGTCCCAGACTCAGTTCGCCCAGAATGCCGACGGTCAGATTCAGAGAAACCGCAAGAATGGCATAGATACATACAGGTACCAGGATTCCTTTTAGAAGACTGGACATATGACCGGTCCTCATAAGGACCTCACAGAACAGATAAGCAGCAGCGACGATCCCGTAAGTGACCAGGCTGCTCTTTGTTGTTTTTGATAATTTCTTCATCTCTTTTGCCTCCACTTATACCTTTTCCTGAATCTGTTTGCCAAGAAGCCCCGTCGGCTTCACTACAAGCACAATAATCAGGACAGAGAACACGATGGCATCTGCCAGTTGGGAAGAGATATAAGCTTTCCCAAGGATCTCAATTACGCCCAGAAGAATCCCTCCGATAAAAGCTCCCGGTATGGAGCCGATTCCTCCAAATACCGCTGCCACAAAAGCCTTGATGCCGGGCATAGCGCCGGTATAGGGAGTCAGAGACGGATAAGTGGAACAAAGAAGCACGCCTGCCACAGCCGCTAAAGCCGAACCGATGGCAAAGGTTAGAGCAATGGTTCCGTTCACATTGATTCCCATAAGCTGTGCCGCACCGCCGTCTTCCGATACCGCCAGCATGGCATGTCCTGCTTTGGAATATTTGATAAATGCCATAAGACAGACCATGATTACGATACAGGCTGCCACTGTCACGATAGTTTCACCGGAAATGTTCAGCTGGCCGTCTGCAAGCTGAATCGGCTTCATGCTCACTACAGAAGAAAATGCCTTGGTGTCGGCACCGAAGATCAGAAGCGCTACATTCTGCAGGAAATAGCTGACGCCAATGGCTGTAATCAGCACTGCCAGCTTGGAGGCATGGCGCAAAGGCTTATAAGCCACCCGTTCGATTACCACGCCGAGGATTGTACAGACAGCCGCCGACAGAAGGATGGATACGGGCACCGGAAGCCCCGTACGATTCACCGCCACAAATACCACATAACTTCCGATCATAATCACATCGCCGTGGGCAAAGTTCAGCATTTTAGCAATTCCATACACCATGGTATATCCCAATGCGATGATCGCATAAACACTTCCAAGGCTGATGCCGTTCAGCAGATAGGATACGAAACTCATCTCATTCAACTCCTCTTTTCGTCTTAGTATAACAGTCCGCGCCGGACGGATGTCCGACCGTCTTATCCGCACAGTATACCATAAAATGAAAGTCTGCACAAGCCGACAATTCCGGGTTTTCCTGTTTTTTCCGGCAGGAGAGCGCTTAGCCGCAAAACCGGCCGGGACCGGCAGGCTTTGGCAGGCGCAGCCGATGATAAGAAAAAACAGAGGCGCCCCCTGAAGGGAACACCTCTGTTCGTTCTTCGTAAATATTACATTGCTGTATAAGCGCCGTCGGAAATTACGACTGCTTTCGGAGCCTTCGTGGGTTCGCCGTCTGCGGACCAGGTGATCCCTGCTCCGGTCAGACCGTCTACCTGGATCTCCGTCATAGCAGTTTTCATTGCTTCGCAGATATCAGATGCACTCATATCCGGAGTGATGCCTGCCTTTTCTGCTGCTGCTTTGATGATGTACATCGCATCATAAGCGTCTGCTGCGAACTGGTTCGGAATATCGCCATATTTGCTCTGATAGGTGGATACAAAGCTCTTGGTTGCTGCATCGTCTGCATCTGCTGCAAACGGAGTCAGAAGCATCACGCCTTCTGCCAGAGAAGTATCAAAGTTCTCTACTGCAAGGATTCCGTCCAGACCATCGCATCCGAAGAATTTTGTCTCCAGGCCCATATCTGCCGCCTGTTTCAGGATGATAGAAGCCTCGGTATAATAGATCGGAAGGAAGATCAGGTCTGCGCCGTCTTCTTTTGCCTTCTGAAGCTGTACGGTAAAGTCTGTCTTGTTGTCGTTAAACTGCTCTGCATTTACTTCCAGGCCCTGCTGAGACGCCTCTTTTGCAAAAGTCTCATAGATACCCTGAGAGTAGGAGCTGGAGCTGTCATAGATGACCATAACTTTTTGTGCCAGTTTGTTCTCTCCGATATACTGCGCGGAAGCTGCACCCTGGTTCGGGTCAGAGAAGCATACACGGAACGCATTAGGCTGTGCAATACTCTCCACTGCGGAACCGGACGGAGTCAGTTGGAACATATTGTCCTCTGCGCTCTTCGCTACAACTGCGATACAGGGATCGGAAGTAACCGTACCCATGAGCATCTGCATACCCCAGTCTTTCAGTGTATTGTAAGCATTCACGGATGTAGTTGCATCATGTGCGTCATCCTCAAAACGGAATTCGATGGGTACTCCATTAATTCCACCTGCTGCGTTAATTTCCTCTACTGCAAGCTCTGCTGCATTTTTTACTGCCAGACCGTATACGGATGCATCACCGGTTGTCGGTCCAATACCGCCGACTTTGATCACTGCACCGTCTGCTGCATTGTCCGTACCCTCAGTCGTGGTTCCTTCCGGAGCTGCATTTGTATCGTTTGCTGCCGGTGTGTCGTTGCTGCCGCATGCTGCTACGGAAAAAGCAAGCATGCCTGCCATAGCAAGGCTGAGTAACTTTTTCATAATCTTTTCCTCCTCTTATCCTATACTGAAAAATATCCGACACCATTTGCGGTGTCGGATATCATGATAAACATTGCGATTCTATTTGTCAATCGATTTTTTAAGGATTTCACAAAATTCACAAAATTTACAGAACTTTGGGAGTCCCTGCCAGTCATACAGATGCTCCCCGTCAAAAGACAGTACAAAGAGGTCTTACCAGTAGCGCCGGATAGCCCGGACCGTCTGTGTGTACATACTGCTGACCCGGATGCCGGACCGCTCTGAACTTGCATGAACGATCATACCGTTTCCAACATAGATGCCCACGTGTCCGTAGTAACAGACCACATCTCCCGGCTGCTTGTCCGCGTCGCTGACCGGTCTTCCGCCTACAGCCAGAGAACCGGACTGCCTTGGCACGGAAATGCCAAAATGTGCATGAACCAGATTGACAAATCCGGAACAGTCCGTTCCGTTTGTCAGACTGTTGCCGCCGAATACATAAGGACATCCGATAAACTGCTGCCCGTAAGATGCAATGGAGCCGCCCAGTCCGCTGCCTCCTCCGGAAGAACCCGAAGAACTGCCGCCGGAAGAACCGGAACTTCCGGATGAACTGCCGCTGCCGGCAGAATCCGAGTTTCCGGACGAACTGCCGCCTGAAGAATCAGAGTTCCCGGACGAACTGTCGTTCTTATTGCTGTTGTTTTTCGCCGCCCTTGCCGCTGCCGCCGCTCTCGCTGCCTCTTCCTGCAGTCTTTTTAACTGGGCATTCTGCTCCTTGATCTTCTTCTGATATTCGCTGACCTTGGCTCTGGCCGCGCTTAACTGACTGTCAAAGTTCGCGATCTCACTCCGCTTGCGGGAAATCATGGACTCCAAAGCCGCCTTCTGCTCTTCCATCTGAGCCTCTAACTCCATAAGCTCTTCCTTCTCGTCCTCTAAACGGTTCTGAAGGTCGATGACCGCCTGCTTTGCCGCTTTGTATTCATCCAAAAGCCGGCTGTCGTATTCCTGCAGCTCTCCTGCATAATCCACTTTATTCATAAGCTCCGCCATACTGTCGGAGGTTAAAAGCAGTTCCATATAACTGGCCGTACCGGACTCATAGAGATACTGTATCCGAAGCTTCATGGCTTCGTACTGACGTTCTTCTGTCTCTTTTGCCGCTATGTAATCGATTTCTGCCTGCTGGATCTCTGCCTCTTTGGCTTCTAAGTCGTCCTTTAGCACCTCGATGCCGAGCATTGTCTCCGTCAGCTCATCGTTCAGCCCGTTCACCTCGCTGTTAAGGGCATTTTTCTTATTCTCCAGCCCGTTAATCTGGGACTGTATATTTTTTAACTCTTTCTCATTTTGCGACTTCTGATTCTGTATGCTCTTAATGTTTGACGCCGACGCGGACAGCCCCGCAGCCCACACCAGAACAGCCAGAAGAATGCACCCTGTTCTTTTCCATCTCATCCGATTGACCTCCGATTCCAGCATAGCACAAAATCGGCGTCTTTTCAACTGCTTATTCGTATCGTAGTGCATCAATGGGATTCAGTTTAGCCGCTTTGTCCGCCGGATAATATCCGAAGAAAACTCCAATAAAGACGGAAAAGCTGACAGACAAAATAATCCCCTTCACCGAAGGACTGACCGCATATCCCATCAGCCGGGTAGCTATCGATGCGATGCCGATCCCTAAAAGGATCCCAATCACGCCTCCAAGCAGGCACAAAACGATGGCCTCCATAATAAACTGCAGCCGTATGGAACCATTGGTTGCTCCCAGCGCCTTGCGGGTCCCGATCTCCCTTGTACGTTCCGTAATGGACACCAGCATAATGTTCATGACCCCGATACCGCCTACTAACAGAGAAATCCCCGCAATGGCAGCAATCGCAAGAGACACTGTGGACAGCATTTCCATCATGCTTTTTATAATAGATTCCATACTCATAGCACTGATCTCAAAGCTGTCATTATCTTTGTAATACCGGCCGTTCATATATTCCTCCACCTGGGTACAAAAATCCGACGCTTGGATCCCCGCTGCCGTCTGAATAATAAACTGGCGGTATCCGGATGTATTATGATTCTGATCCCTGGCCGTCTGCAGCGGCACATACAGAACCGTCTGGGTATCTTCCTCTGCACTGCTCACAAACTCCATGCCGGAATTTTCGTATTCATACACACCTACAATGGTGTAGGTGCGGTACCGGCTGCCAAACAGCACATCCACAGTCTGTCCCACCGCTTTCTGGCAGTCCCCGTCAAATAAATTGTTTACCAGCAAATCGGAAACCATAACTACCTTGCGGGCCTCCTGCTGGTCCCGTTCGGACAAGGTTCTTCCTGCCAGAAGCGTAAGGTCTGCATCCTCAAGATTCTCCTTATTGACCCCAAGAGCGTTCACATACGCATAAAGGCTCCCTGTCCGGGCCGTGCCCGATCCAAGACTTTCAGAAAGAGAATATCCAGCCACTTCCTCCGAAAAATATGCCTTCAGGTCCTCCAGCATCTCCTCTGTCACCAGATCCTCGTCTTGTACTTCGGTCATCCTTGGTCCAAAAGTAAACGACATGCCGCTGCTCAAAGTCTCTGCTGTCGTACTTTTTTGCTGCAGTCCTACCGTCACATTGTTCGCTCCCATAGATGACATGGAATCTGTCACAGAACTGCTGATAGAATCACCAAGAGTCATAATGGCAATTACGGATGCAATGCCGATGATAATCCCCAGCATGGTCAGGAGCGAACGCACCTTATTGGCTCTCAGGCCGCTCAGTGCCAGCAGGATATTTTCCAGAATCAGCATTCGTCTCCTCTCCTCTCTCCGATAATCTCTCCATCTTTTAATGTCACAATCCGCCCGGTCTCCCTGGCCAGTTCCTGTGAATGAGTAATTAGTACGATCGTCTTTCCCTGCTCTTTGTTCAGCTTCTGGAAAATATCCATAATCCTGCGTCCGGTCTTGGAATCCAGCGCTCCGGTCGGTTCGTCGGCCAGGATGATGGCCGGATCGTTGGCCATAGCCCTTGCAATGGCTACACGCTGCTTTTGTCCTCCGGACAGTTCATCCGGATGATGACAGACCCGTTCCTCCATCCCTACCATTTCAAGCAGTTTTTTGGCCCGGTCTGTACGTTCTTTTCTGTTTATCCCTGCATATAACATAGGAAGCTCTACATTTTTCAGCGCACTGGTACGGCTAATCAGATTGTAAGTCTGAAAGACAAAACCGATCTTCTGGTTTCGTATCAGTGACAGTTCCCGGTCTTTTGCATGGGCCACATCCATGCCGTCCAGTAAATATTCCCCTTCTGTGGGGCGGTCCAGAATACCGATAATGTTCATCATCGTCGTTTTTCCGGAACCGGAGGAACCAACCACCGATATAAATTCTCCTTCTTTGACGTCCAGGTCAATGCCGTGCAGAATCTCCAGTTCATTGGGCTTTCCTATATAGTACCGCTTCACAATCCCCTGAAGCCGAATCATTGTTTTTTTATCTGCCATATGCACTAAAATCCTCCCGGTCCGCCGCCCGGACCTCCACGGCCGCCGGAAGGACCGCCGGATGGTTCACCGCCTCCTCCCGGAAAGACCATGACTTCTTCCGTTCCCGGACTGCTCTCTGTCTTTTCTGCCCCAACCATGGGCGACGGATAGTATACTTTTGTCTCCTCCGTCACGCCGTCACCAGAAATCTCCACATAATAATCGCCCTGCATACCCAGCGTTACCGGAACCGGCACCTTTTCCCCGTTTTGATCGATGTTGATAACAGAATTTCCTTCTTCATCGGTTTCCACACAATCGTAGGGAACAGTCAGTACATCATATACGGCATTCAGCACAATGCTGGCCTTGGCCGTCATACCGATCCGCAGGTTCGTATTTATATCATCCAGAGCAATCTCAAGCTCATACGAAGCACTCCCTGCGTTAGAATTATTTCCGGTATCAGAAGCCGCGTTTGCCGTAGGGGATACGAACGACACCTTTGCCGGAAGCTCCTCTTTTCCTACTGCCTCCACGATTACTGCTGCCGTCATATCTTTCTGGATATTACTGATATCATATTCGTCCACAGTGGCCGCCACAGCAAAATGTTCCTGATCTGCCACGGAAAACAGCGTACTGCCCTCTCCCATATAGGTATCGCCCACATCCACTTTAACTGCTGTGATGATTCCGGAAATGGGCGCTTTTACTGTACAGCTTTCAATTTGCTCCTTATAGCTCTCAATGGTCTGCTGGCTGCTGTCGTTGGAATAGGCATGCTCCATCTGAGCCTTTTCCAGATTATCTTTGGCGGATGCGACATTTCTGTCGTTTTTCTTGCCGGCACTGGCAAGGGCTTCGGATGCGGATTCATAAGTTTCCAGCGCCCGTTTTTCCGTCTCTTCTGCTGCCATATAAGCCTGGTGGGCTTCCGTATAGGAGCTTTTGGCCTCCTCATATGCTTTTTCCAGTGCTTCATAAGCCGCCTGCGCCTCTGCATCTGTCTCCCCGCCCTCCGGCTTTATGGCCGCATTCAGTGCTTCCTCCGCCTCCCGAACACGTTCCTCCCGCCTTTGCAGCCGCTCTGCCGCACCGCTCAGTTCCGCCTCTGCTTCCTGCAGGGCCTCTTTGGCCTTTGCCTCACTTTTGACCGCCTGATCGTATTCATCTGTCCCGTCCTCCACAGCCTCTGCATAATTTTCCGAGGCGGTCTCTATGGATTTGTTCTCATTATAGGCACTCAGCGCCTGACGGTTCTGTGCTTCCTGAAGCTTTAGCTCCAGGTCTGAGGCGTCAAGAACCACCATCACATCTCCTGCCTGGACGTAATCTCCGACTTTGCAGTTCACTTCTAACACCTTTACTTCCCTGGCACTGGCGGACACGTCCCTGGCATCGGCGCTTTTTATGGTCCCTGTCACACTGATGGAATTGATCAGGTTCTGTCTTTTCACCGGTACGGTCTTCACCTGCGTAACCTCCGCCGCTGCCAAATGCGCCTGTCTCTGCCTGTTCCATCTCCCGGCCAAAAGTCCTCCTGCCGTCAGCACCACCAGCACTGCTGCCGTGATCATGACCTTTCGTCTTCTTTTCATACATGATCCTCCTATTAAAGTTCCGCATGTATTCGGCAATTTCCTCCTCTACAGATGGAATACCGGCCCCCTTCGGCGTCCGCTATTCCATCTTGGCAATTGCCGAATACATGCTGTTAAAGTTCCGCATGTATTCGGCAATTTCCTCCTCTACAGATGGAATACCGGCCCCCTTCGGCGTCCGGTATTCCATCTTGGCAACTACCGAATACATGCTGTTAAAGTTCCCCATGTATTCGGTAATTGTCTCATCCCTCCCCCGAACACTGCCTACCCTGATTTTACTGGAAAAATGTGTAAGAAGCTTGTTGATCCTATGATCTCCCTGTGAAAAAAATGTGAAAAAAATGTGATGCCGGCACATCCGAACGGCACTTTCTCCGCCCGGATGCCCGGCATCCTGTAAAATAACATTTCTTAAACTGTTAAAATATTATCAAAGCATTCACAGTCATTCTGCTTTCACCGTATCCTGCGAAACGATCAGTATCTTCGTAACCTCCTGTCCCTGAAGCCAGGCCGGAATATCCGTCCGGAAATACCGCGGATCGATAACGGTTATTTTCCCATAGTGGCACGCAAGATAAGGAACCATGCAGTTGGCAAAAGAATCCTTCAGAACCGCCAAATGTCCTTCCCCTTGTCCGGTTTCAATCTGGAGTACCGGATGATTCCCGTCCAGAAAATAGCGATAGGCATCTTCCGAGTCCAGAAGCTCTGCCTGGTACAGACCCTGAAGATCCGATTTCCCCAGATCATAGACTACCTGACAGGAGACACCGGGGTCATAGACTTCTATGGCATCCGCTTTCTCAGCATAATGAAGCCTTGCATAATGGGTGCCGAGAAAATCCTCCTTCACCGTCTTTCGCTCCAGTTTCTCTGGCGGCACCGGGACCAGTCCCTGATCCTCTGCCCATGCCTCATAGGCATAATATGCCCCCAGCATCGTCCAGTGGTGGTCAGTCCGATAGTAAATATATTCTTCCCGGTGCCGATTCAGATTTTCCCATACCCGGTCCTCGACAAAAGGAAAAGAGAGCCCGCAGGGCATTCGATCCGTCAGCACCGCTCCCGCAGCCGGAACCCGGATACGGCTGACATTCCATGCTCCGTACTGGTCTCTCATCTGCATTTCCAGCCGATCCCAGTCCGCTGTACGCTCCTGATCCGAGAACAGTTGTCCGTCCTTTCCCACATAGATCCCGTTGATTTCCTTTTTCTGCAGCAGCAGCTCGCATCGGGTTTTCACGCTGACCCACCGATCCCTTAGAGGAAACTGATCCGTCAGCCACTCCTCATAATTCTTGCCGTAGTTTCCATTTAGAACATCTGTTCGATTCAGAGCCGGCCGCTGGGCAAGCATACGCTTTTCCCAGTCCGAATAAAGCCGGTCCGGATATAGGAAATCCACTGCCCAAAGGGCGTATAAAACCAGCAGAAACGCCAGACAGATCACCGTTTCTTTTCTTCCTTTTTTCATATCTCCAGCTCTCTTTAATACTTAAAGTTTGTCAAAAAACAGCAGCTAAAACCTGAAATACAAAAATGGATTGTAGGACGCATCCACAATATAAGCGACGGACAGGAACAGGGATATCGCCCAGACAGCCGGATAGCCTGCCAGCTTTTTTCCGAATCCAAAAGAACCAAAGATGCAGAATAACAGCAGCAGCCCGTAGTTGGACAGCAGCCATACAGACTGCCCGTTCCACAGACAGCCGCTGCTTCCAAACATCATTGCCAGCCAGCGGAGCCCTTCTCCCAAATGCTCCAGCGCAAAGACCGTCATCCCGGTCAATACCGCCGTCAGGGTATAGAGATGCCCGAATACGGCAGGAAGGCGCTTCAGCAGCTTCAAAAGGACACATTTCTCCACAATCAAAAGGATGCCAAAATACATACCCCAAATCAGAAAATTCCATCCTTTTCCGTGCCAGATTCCGGTCAGCGCCCAGACAATCAGGATGTTCCGAATCTGCATAAGTATTCCTTTCCGGTTTCCTCCCAGAGGAATATATACATAATCCCGGAACCACTGTCCCAGTGAAATATGCCATCTGCGCCAAAACTCTGTAATGCTTTTAGAACTGTAGGGATAGTCGAAATTCTCTTTCAGATGAAACCCAATCATCCCGGCCAGTCCAATGGCCATATCCGAATAACCGGAAAAATCAAAATAGAGCTGCAGAGCATAGGCTGCGCTCCCCGCCCAGGCCGTCAATGTGCTCATCTGTCCCGGCGGGATCTGCTGCACAGCCTCCCACAAAAGACCGATCTGATTTGCCAGCAGTACCTTTTTCCCAAGCCCTATGCAGAAGCGTCCAATCCCTGCCGAAGCTTCCCCCGCTTCGAAAGACCGATTCTCCAGATCTTTTGCCACATCTTTGTATTTTACAATCGGCCCGGCAATCAACTGGGGAAACATGGACACGTAGGCACCAAAAGCTGCCAGATCCCGCTGAGCCGGCACCTCTCCCCGATAGACATCAATGGTATAGGACATGGTCTGAAAGGTATAAAAGGAAATCCCGATGGGGAGCGGCAGAACACCGGAATATTTAAATACGCCCAGCAGCGAGAGGTTTATCAGCACCGATTCCGCCAGAATCCCTCTCGCAAGATGTTCCTGTCCCGCTGCTCTCGCATATTCCAGCACACGGCCATTGGCATAATCCAAAACCGTCGAGAACAGCATCAGTCCGATGTAGACGGGTTCTCCCCATGCATAGAACACAAGGCTTGCCAGAAAAAGGACCAGATTCCGGTACCGTTCTTTCGTCAGCAGATAAATGGTCAGAAATGCCGGAAGAAAGCGGAAAAGAAAAATCAGACTGGAAAATACCATCGCCTACTTTTTCAGCTCCTCTTCAATCACCGACAGCGCACGCTCGTTCATCTCCTGACACGCCTTGATGGCCGCCTCCTCGTCGTCGCCCTCCGTGCCGTTCATGGAGCCTCCCAACTGCACAAAGCATACATATTTCCCATATTTACTTATACTGGACGCCTGAATCTTCGGAATATTGGACGGATACTGAAGCGTATCCTGCACCATGGATTCCTTGTACGTAAGCAGCGCATTCTCCACATTCTCTGCCTGATCCTCCTGAGCCTTCACGACGATCAGCGCATCTACATTCGCAGAGATCATAGGCGTCTGCCCGTAAAATTCCTCATACATATCTTCGGAAATTCCGTACCAGTCATCTAAAAGCTCCGGAGCAAGCTCCATATCTGCCCAGTATTCTTCTCCAAGTTCTGATGACACCGCCTCCACAATACTTTTTGTCGATACATCATCCCGATAATCTCCATCTTCAGAAGCATCATTACTTCCTTTTCCGCACGCGGTCAGCAGACATGCTGCCAGCAATACGGTCAGCCATCTTTTTTTCATACCGATTCACCTCATCCTATCTGTTTTCCTGTCACATAAGTACGGATTTCTGCCGCTGTTTATTGTCACTTCCTCTGATACATCGTCTCCAGAAGATCGATGTCCACATCCAGCGTACCAAGAATCAGCTCCAGAAGTCCCCGGTCCTGCATCCATCTTTCACCGGACAGGATCCGAAGGATCATATTTCTGCAGCAGGTCTTCAGCCTCTGTACATCGAAAATCGTCAGATCCCCCTTTTTCATACTTACGTGGAGTGCTCCTACTATATCACGGATTACAAAAGTTTTCAACGACTCCTGCCTTATTTCCGGCATTTCCGGATCTGATACAAAACAGTAAAATAAAAAAGGCACAAAAAGGATCAGACCGGCCTCCTCTAAATGCCATACAGACCAGTCACTGACTGTGATATCATAAACCGGCAGGACGACCCGTTCATTTCCCTGAAATTCCAGGATCGTGCGGTATTCTTCTCTTGTATTTTTTCCAAAGGACGCCCTGCCCGGTTCCCGAAGCTGCAGCACCGGATACTTTGCCGCATCTTCATAATAGAACAGACAGCCCCGGTCCTCCGCGTGGATCTGCAGACATTTCCCAAAACGACGCATTTGAAATTCATAGCGGTTTGCGCACCCAATCAGCAGGCAGATACGCACACCTTCCGTCCCTTTCCACTCCTTTTGTACATATTCCCCATCCTCATATTCTGTCCCGAAGAGGTGATTCACCATCCGGATCAGAGCGTGATCGGACATGTGAAATATTTTTTTCATCATCCATTCATCATTGTCAGGATGCATATGCATTCTCCTCTCATCCTCAAACCAGGCATATGAACCTTGTTTATTATAAGATAGATCAGGCAGCGGAAAACTGCATAATAAGTCTGCAACGCAACAGACAGAGCAAACATATGTACCTGCCGGAGTCCATATTTATTATGAAAAAATCGGGAAATCTGTCATGAATCATGAACATTCAGAAATCAATATATTATCTTAGACCATTCCAGCATATCGGATTCCTTCCATGCTGTCAAGAGAAAATACCATCTGCTGCGGCCTGAAGGCAAAATACGGCCCCGGTCCATTCCTGTATCCGGATCACACCTGCCGGACAAAACTCACGGACCGAAACCGTATCCCGCAAAAGACCATGCACCATTACAGATCTTTTAAAAATGTAACAATCCGCTCCAGTGCCTGTGTCTCATCTTCCCCATAGCATTCCACTGTCACCTCATCGCCCGGACAGACCGGAAATGCAAGCAGGCTCATCAGACTTTTGCAGTTCATCTTATGCTCCCCGCAAGTCATCATGACATGAGAACTGCATCGGTTTGCCATTGTCACCAGCTTTTCCGCCGGGCGAAGATGAAGCCCGTTCTCATTACAGATGGTCACCCTTTCCATGACCACAAAAAACCACCCCTCTCCATAAGTATGTAGCACCCTGTTCCGATCTGCCTTTCAGCCCCAATTCCCCATGACAGATACCGAAAGTTCCGCATGTATTCGTCACTTCTTTTTCCTGCAGATAAAATACCGGACCTCTTCGGCGCCCTGTATTCCATCTTGGCAATTTCCGAATACGTGCTGTTACAGACATGCAGAAAATAACACCCCTGCCGTTTCCTGTTTAGTTGGAGTATACCACAAAAAAGGGCTGTATACACAGCCCTTTTCAAAAATTAACATATTGTTCACAAACACTGTCGCCTTTTCTGCTCTGTTTCGTCCAAAAATCACCGAATATACATTTTTTACTTCCCGCTCTTTCGATTAGACACCACATCGAAAATGACCGCTATCAGAAGCACGCCGCCCTTGACCACATACTGCCAGGAATCGCCGATACCCATAATGGACATGCCCATATTGATCACACCCAGAAGAAGCGCTCCGATGATGACGCCGGGAACCGTACCGCTGCCGCCGTACGCGGAAGCCCCGCCGATGAAGCAGGAGCCAATGGCATCCATCTCAAAAGAAGTACCCGTAGAACCTGTCACTGAACCCACACGCGCAAGGCAGAGCAGGCCGCAGAGCCCTGCCAGCAGTCCCATATTGGCATATGCGATAAAGTATACCTTATTCGTATTGATACCGGAAAGCTGCGTTGCCTTCTCATTGCCGCCGACCGCATAGAAATACCGTCCGAAAGCGGTCTTAGAAGTAATAAAGTGATAGATCAGACAGATGGCTACAACCCAGAGAAGCATAACAGAAACGCCTTTGTACTGACACAGCAGCCAGCAGTACACCAAAAGCGCCGCACTGATAAGGCTGCAGCGTCCAAAGTCCGCCAGCACACTGTTCTGATGGTATCCCTTTTTCGCCTTGCTGGCACGAGAAGAGAAGGTACTGTAGAAGAGGAACACCACAACCAGAAGTCCAATCACCAGAGGTGAAAGAACACGGGTATCGGTATCCAGTCCCGGAATCTTGATGTAAGCAGTAAAGATGTTTAAAAATGTCGTTTCCTGGATGGATACGGTCTTACTGTCCAGAATCAGACGGCCAAAACCGCGGAAGATGAACATCCCCCCAAGGGTTGTAATAAAAGGAGGAATTCTCACATAGCCAATCCAATAGCCCTGCCATATGCCTGCCGCCAGGCCAAGGGTAAGACAGATCAATATCGTCAGATAAATATTAAATCCATGATTTGTAATCAGGACTGCTGCCACGCCGCCCACCATGCAGATGACCGAGCCTACGGACAGATCAATATTTCCGCCGGTCAGGATACAGAGCAGCATACCGCATGCCATAACCAGCACATAGCCATTCTGCAAAAGCAGGTTAGACATGTTCTGCGCATACAGAAGCCGTCCGTCCGTCAGGAAATAAAACAGGATAAATACAATAACAAGCGCAATGACCATACTGTACCTGGTCAGAAATCCTCCCAGATCAAAGGAGGAACCGCTCTGATTTTCTTTCTTCGTTGACATTTACACAACACTCCTTTCGCCTTAATGATCCGCACTGATGATATAGCTCATAATCTTTTCCTGGGTCGCTTCTTCTGCATACAGCTCACCTTTCAGCTCCCCTTCGTTCATGATATAGATCCGATCGCACATGCCAATAAGCTCCGGCATCTCCGACGATATCATAATAACGGATTTTCCCTCTTCCACCATCTGATTAATCAGACAGTAGATATCATACTTGGCACCCACGTCAATACCACGGGTAGGCTCATCCAGAATCAGCACTTCCGGTTCCGTGAACATCCACTTGCCCAGCAGGGCTTTCTGCTGATTTCCGCCGGACAGATTCCCCACCTTCTGTTCAATGGAAGGCGTCTTTGTTCCCATGGCCTCTGTCATCTCTTCTGCCGCCTTCTGCTCCGCTATGGTATCAATGACACCGCTTCCGCACACTTTGTCCAGACAGGCCAGCGTCGTATTAAAACGAATCGACTCTCCAAGAATCAGTCCGTTGGTCTTTCGGTCTTCTGTCACATAGGCAAGCCCATGCCGGATAGCCTGCTCCGGGCTTTTCAGCTCTACCCTTTCCCCGTTCAGATACAGCTCTCCGCTGATGTTCGTACCATAACTTTTTCCGAAAATCGACATGGCAAGCTCCGTACGCCCCGCGCCCTGAAGGCCGGAAAACCCTACCACCTCGCCTTTATGCACTTTAAAGGATACCTTATTATCTACAATCTTTTCATGATACAGCGGATGATGGACGGTCCAGTCTTTTACTTCCAGTCCCACCTCTTTGCATACCTTATGTTCACGGACCGGATAGCGGTCATCCATAGGGCGTCCTACCATTCCCTTTATAATGCGGTCCTCGCTGAATTCGTCCACTCCCTTAACCAGCGTCTCAATGGTAGAGCCGTCCCGGACTATGGTCGCTTTGTCTGCACAGTAGATGATCTCATTTAATTTATGAGTGATGATAATAGAAGTCAGTCCGTTCTTCTTAAATTCTATCAGAAGATCCAGGAGCATCTTTGCATCCTCATCATTCAAAGACGAGGTCGGCTCATCCAGAATCAGCAGCTTGACATTTTTGGAAAATGCTTTCGCAATCTCTACTAGCTGCTGTTTTCCAGTTCCGATATCTTTAATCAGTGTCTGGGCCGATTCATTCAGCCCCACCTGCCGCATATGTTTTTCTGCTTCATTGTATGTCCTGTCCCAGTCGATATATCCAAACCGGTTCTTTTTCTCATTTCCCAGGAACATGTTTTCACCAATGGTGAGAAGCGGTATGAGTGCAAGCTCCTGATGAATGATGACGATTCCTTTTGCCTCGCTGTCTTTCAGCGTCCGGAACTGGCAAAGTTCTCCATTATAATAAATCTCACCTGTATAACTGCCCGCAGGGTAGGTTCCGGACAGTACATTCATCAAAGTTGACTTTCCCGCACCGTTCTCGCCGATTAATGCATGAATCTCCCCCCGTTCCACAACCAGGTTCACATTGTCCAGTGCTTTCACTCCCGGAAACTCTTTGGTGATCGATTTCATCTCCAGAATAATATCAGCCAAAAGCTCCTCCTCCTTTCCCTTTCTTCGCAGAACCTCACAAGAAAGGCGGGACAGACGCCCCGCCCTTTCTCAAACTCAAGGTCTTACATGTTCTGTTTAGTTCGCTGCTTTCAGATATCCGTCAGCATCCATGGTATACAGACCAGTGTCAACCAGTTCCTGCAGATTATCCGCTGTAATTACACTCGGTACCAGCAGGAAGGACGGACACTTATTGCCTGCGGAAGTCTCATAAGACTCTGTATCGAACGTACATTCGATTCCGAAGGAAGGAATCAGGGACTCATCTACAGTCTCTCCTGCCAGGATCGCCTTTGCCAGAGCCAGAGTAACAATCGACTCGTTGCTCACGTTTTTGTATACCGTCATGGTCTGTGTGCCGTCCACGATGTTTTTCAGGTTTGCTTCATCGCCGTCCTGACCGGTAATCACAACTTTGTTGGAACCTGCATAGTCGGAAGTAACTGCCTGGGTTACGCCAAGAGCAGTGGAGTCATTCGAGCAGAGCCATGCATCCAACTGCGTTCCGTCTGCATAGTAGGAGGAAAGCACATTCTGCGCTCTTGCAAGAGCGGTATCTGTCTTCCAGCCTGCCGTTGCTACTGTCTCAAAATCCTTCTGCCCGGATACGATATTCAGCGCGCCGTTGTCAAGGTACGGCTGGATCGCATCAATGGCACCCTGATAGAAGTACGTCGCATTATTGTCTGCCGGATCACCTGCCGTAATCTCGATGTTGTAAGTCTTATCACCTGCATTCTCCAGATCCAGTGCTTTCACGATATATTCACCCTGCAGCTTGCCTACCGTATAATTGTCAAAAGATACATAATAGGATGCAGCATCATTCAGGATCAGACGGTCATAAGAGATAACCGGAATATTTTTCTCAGCCGCACCTGCCAACGCTGTATTCAGTGCATTGCCGTCGATGGCTGCAACAACCAGCATATCTACACCGTCTGCCAGCATATTCTGAATGTCATTCACCTGCTGATCTGTCTTATCATCGGAATAAGTAAGAATCGTCTCAAATCCTGCCGCCTTGAACTGCTCATCCAAGTAAGCGCCGTCACGATTCCAGCGCTCCAAAGACTGCGTCGGCATAGAAATGCCAATCTTCTTACCGCCTGCTGACGCATCTGCTGCCGGAGCTTCTGCATCTGCCGCCGGAGTCTCATCTGCTGCCGGAGCTTCTGTCTCTGCCGGTGTATCCGCCGGAGTCGTCGAATTGTCGTTGCCGCCGCATCCGACTGCCAGAGAAGCAACCATTGCGGTACTGAGTAAAGCACCAAGTAATTTTCTTTTCATCTTGAAAATCCTCCCTTAACTTTTTATGTATTGACTATAACATAATTTCAGCAGGATAAACTTGTCTTTTTCTGCATATTTTTTATAGTACATACCTGTTTTAAAGCAAAAAACTGGACATTTTTGCCAAAAGAACTCCTGTTCTCCGCAAAAATGTCCTAGCATAAATCCGGAAGTGCATCTTTAATGGTTCCGAACATTTAAATAGATGTCGCTTTCCTCATGATATTTGCCCGTGATCTCCTCATCCATGTTTTCCTTTGTCACGGCCGTCGGCTCCAGGCACTCGTAAGGTACCTGATAGGTCCCGTCATAAATGGTATCCCGAATAACAACATCCCGAACATCCGTTCCTTTCCCGGAAGCTTCCGGCGCTCTTCCGGAACCGCCAATGACAATCCGGCTTCCGCCGGCCAGCTCTACTGACAGCTCCGCTGCCCGGCGGGCCAGTTTCTCCACCGGTTTGTATACGGTCATGCACTGCATTCCTTCCACAATGCGCTGACAGGCTTCCAGGTCTGCATCCTGTCCTACCACACACACCTCTCCAGCCAGGCGGCGCTCCGACAGCGCACGGATAGCATTGCCCGCAATGCTGTCGTTGCCGCACATGATCCCGTCCACTTGATCATATCTCTGAAGATAATCCGCAGCCGCCGCAAAGCCGGTTTCTCCAAGCCACCCTTCTGCATATTCTGTCTTCACGATCCGAAGTTCACTGCCGGCAAGCACTTCTGAAAAACCGTCCATAACCTGAGACACATTATAATCTGCCAGAGGGCCGCACACCTGCAGAAGCTCTCCTTCGCCCTCCAGATGTTCCTGCATATGCTCTGCCATCAGCCGTCCCACCTGTCCGTTGTCAAAGGAAATATAGAGATCTACATCTGCATTCAGGATCAGACGGTCATAGGCCACTACCGGGATTCCTGCTTTCTGAGCCCGTTCCACTGCTTCTGTAAGCCTGCTCTCGTCCTTTCCGCTGGCCACCATCACCAATACGATCACATCCATCCGTTTCTGAATAAAATAATCCACCTGAGCAATCTGTTCCTCCATATCCCCGTTGGCATTCTGCACATTAACCTCTGCTCCTAATTCCTGGGCAGCCGCCACAAACACATCCCGGTCACGCTGCCAGCGTTCCAGGATAAAAGAGTCAAAAGAAATGCCGATCTGTATCCGGTCCTCCTGTTCTTCTTCCTGATCTGCCTGAGAATCCGTCTGCCGGCCGCACCCCGCCAAAACGGTCAGAAGCAGGAGCAAAAGCAGAAGAATGCTTTTTTCATATGTCTGTTTCATCCCCGCTCCCCTTCCCTGTATTCCGTAGGCGTCACTCCTGTATTTTTCTTAAAAATACGGCTGAAATAGTTGGGATCCCCATAACCGACCGCCGCGCAGATTTCCTTCATGCTGCCACCGTCTCCTGCCAAAAGCTCTTTTGCTTTTCTAATCCGCAGATTGGTCACATATTCTACAAAGTTGCTTCCAGTCTCCTCCTTGAAAAGTTTGCTGAAATAATAAGGACTGAGATCCATATAGCGGGACACTTCATCCAGAGACAGATCTTTTTGAAAATTCTCCTGAATGTAAATCTGGGCCCTGGCAACTAACTGATTTTCATGCTCTCCCTTTTTCGTCACCATATTGCTGCAGCTATTTCCAAACCGCTCCACAAACCAGGCGCGCAGATCACTGTTTTTCTCCGCATTCATAACGAACGGGAGATAGTGTTCTCTTTCCCTGAAATGATAGGTCATGCCGCCGTCTAAATAGGCCGCGTGCTCTGCATAAAGTATAAACTCCAGCGTTTTCAGCCGGACACTCATATTTTTCTCATCATAATTGTCCAGCATCCAGTCGAAATAATGCCCGGCAATCCGTTCACACTCTTCCCTTTTTCCGCTCTTTAGGCTGTCAAACAGTTCTTTCTCCAAATCAACAGGATACTCTTCATCATACCGGCATCGGATGGGCAGATCGTCCACATGAGCCACACTCCCGGTAGAATTAACCAGCGCCTTCAGTGCCTCCTCATAGGAATCCATACTCTTGTTCAGTTTTCGAATAGAACCGATGCCGATTCGGAACGTAATATCCGTCATTCGCTTCAGCTTCCGAATCAGTTCTCTGCACACATCGATCATGTCAATTCGTTCTTCATAGTCCATCTTTCCTGTCTTCATGGGAAGAAAGACCGGAATCTTATTGGATATGACCGATCCTACCACACAATCCCAGGTCTCCTTTAAAAGCTCCCGTACCTGCGCATAATTCCGCTGAGTGCGGACGCCGGCTCCGACAGCGTTGGTCATCTGGTTGCCGTGCTGATCGTCTCCCACTGCCAGCGCCAGCATACACCCATGATCCGCACTCATTCCCAGAAGCTGCCGGTAATTTTCCACATCTTCCATGGAAATCTCCTGAAACATCATGGCATAGATAAATCCATTTTCGATGATCGGCATCACCGTCTCCATCTTCTCTCTGATCCGAAGGTCATCACTTCGCTTCTTCTTTCTGAAATCTACCGTTTTCATAGCCTTTTCAAGCACTTCTGTAATGCTTCTGGCACTGAAAGGCTTATTGACATACTCTAGTACCCCCAGATTAATGGCTTCTCTGGCATAGTCAAATTTATCGTAGGCCGACAGAATAATAAACTCTGTAGAAGGACTGCTTTTCTTGATCTCCCGGATGGCCTCAATCCCGTTGATTCCAGGCATCTGGATATCCATAAATGCAATATCCGGCCGAAAAGTCTCCGCCAGCTCAATGACATCCCTGCCGGTCTTTGCCGTCTCTATCTGACTCTCCCCAGGAAAATGCTTTTCTATAATCATCTTCAGGGAATCCAGCACAATCCCCTCATCATCTGCCAGCATAATTCGATACATACTCCCTTACACCTCCTGCCTGTCTTTTGCCGGAATCGTAATCAAAACTTCCGTCCCTGCATCACTGCCCTCGCTGAAGATCCGGAGTGCGGCTTCATCATGAAAATACAGTTTCAGCCGCTCCATTACATTTTTCACCCCTACGCCGTTTGAGCCGCCCCCGGAATCAGCCTCACTGGCACATCCGGACAGCACCTGCTCAATTCGTTCCTTCTCCATGCCGGCACCGTTGTCCCATATGCTGATGCAGATCTGATCTTCTTTTTGGTAAACGCTCAGTTCAATCCGCCCGGTCCGGTCAATATTCCGGATTCCGTAATTAAAAGAATTTTCCACCAGCGGCTGCAAAATCATGCTTGGCACCCGCACTTCCAGAAGAGACTCATCAATCTCTTTGGAATAGAGAATCTCCCCGGAAAAACGCACATTCAAAATATAAATATAGTTGTCCACCAGATGGATCTCTTCTTCAAGAGCAGCATCTTTATCATTTTTGCGCACATTATACCGGAAAAATTCCGCCACATTTTCCAGGAACCGTCCTGTACGTTCTGCTTCCTCCATCATTGCTAACTGAGCTCCTGCATTCAGGGTATTAAACAGGAAATGCGGATTGATCTGCGCCTGCAAATATTTTAACTGGGCATCTTTTAAATGACTATGCATCATCAGTTCCCGTTCCTTTAACTGATTTTCCCGTTCCATCGTCTGGCGAAGCTGCTCGATATAATTTCGAATGTTTTCCACCATCTGATTAAAAGTATTCGTCACAATCCCCACTTCATCCATGCACTGGACCGGAAGCTGTCCGATCTCAAAGTTGCCGTCTGCCACTTTTCCTGCCGCCTCCGCCAGTTGATGCAGGGGCCTTGTCACACTTTTCGTACTTATGACGATCAGGCTGATGTTTCCAAGAAGGACAAGGAGCAGTACGCCGATACCGATGAACTCCATATAGCGCAGAGATGCCAAAAGCATCTGATAGTTTCTGGAATTGTCCTTAAACTGCACATTGTTCAGACTGTAAATAAACGTATGGATTTCCTCATACAGACGGTCCGCCTCTTCGTAGAGCTTTCCGTATTTCTCCACATTTCTGCCCCGCTTGGCCTGGATAGCTTCCGCCGCCAGCTTCAGATAGCTTTCAGACAGACCGCGGATGTTCTTTTCGGTCAAAAGTATCTGGTTGTCCGTTGTCCTTGTATTCAGACGGTCCATAAGCTCCCGATAAGCCTGCTCACTTCGATAATAGTCCTCCATGGCATCGGAGCTTTTCGTATTCAGATATTCTTCCATGCTGTCCTGCACCCGGTCCAGCGCTCCGGACAGCTCGTTAAGACCCACATTGCTCACATAGACTTCTTCTACTTTGCCGGTCATCTCATTGATTAACATAAACATATAGAGATTGACGGCCAAAATAATCACAGCAGTCAGGAGAAAAAGAGCGGTCAGTTTTTGCTGCAGCGTCAGATACCGCCATTTTTTCCGGATGATTCTTCCGGGGCTGCGGAAACATTTTTCCTGGTTCATTCTCTCTCCACCAGCCTTTCCGCTTCCTCTGCCCGAATCAGCCGCGTATCCACTGCCATGTAACTGTTCGTATAACCGGTTTCCACATATTCATCCAGTGCCTCCACACAGAGCCTTCCCATCTGTTCCGTGTCCAGAGCTGTGGTGGAGTAGAGAATGTTCTTTGCCACGGCCTCCAAAATGGCGTCGGAATCGTAATACCCAAGCATCTGGACGCTTCCCACTTTATTGTAGTCCACTGCCGCCTGATATGCACATTTTGTATGTACCGCACTCAGACATACCAGAATATCCGGAAGCTTTTCCGGATTCAGAAAAATATCCCGTATAGATTCTTCGGAACTGAAGCTTCTGCTGTTATCCACAGGACGTGTCTCCACAGTCACCATACTGCTGTTCAAAAGCTGATTTTCCAATGTCTCCCGTATTCCAAGCAAAACCAGGTTCTGGCTGCTGTCTGTCCTTCCCTCATCCACCAGCACAAGCACACTCACCGGCTCCGAAACAAACATACGTTCCCCGTCAGCTTCTGCCCCAAGTATTCCAAGAATCTGTCTTCCGTAATCCTGCCCAAGATTATAGCTGTTGTTTCCTACAAAACACTGGCGGGCGCTTCCCATACTGTCCTGAAGCACATTGACTACCGGAATCCCCTGTTCTACAGCCTCCTCTAAAAGCGCCATCGTTTCTTCCTCTTCATCTCCGGGTATGATGATTCCGTCTACCGACGCCTGAATGGCCAGCTTTAAAAGCTCCTTTCTGCCGTACTCCACGGCCAGGTCCCCGCCAAAACGCTCCACATAGGCACCGCGCTTCTTTCCTTCTTCCAGAGCACTCTCATAGACACGGTCCCAGAAATCGCCGTCCTCTCTTCCTGTAATCATCACATAATGCCTGCTGTAAATTTCATACGCTCCTTCGTCGCTGCTGCCGGGAGCGGGAAGATACTGCCGAAAGAAAAAAACGCAGGCCAAAAAAGCGGCCAGGCACAAAAGCAGCAGAACCTTTTTTCTTCGTGTCATAGGAAACCTCCAAAACTTTTGACTGCCCGCTACAAGGAAGCAGACAGAAAGCGGCTCCCATATCCGGTCCATTCCATGCGGGCAGGACCGGATACAGAAGCCGCATTCTGTCTTTGCCGCGGGAAAGTCCGGTCATACCGCAAGATATGACCGGATACCGGACAGAACAGTTGTGTATCGTAGAATATATACTATGCGAACGGATTTTCGGTCGGGTAACGTACGCCGGCAGGCTGATTGTAGCCGATCTCGCTTACGTCTACGCCAATATATTTAAATACTTCAAACAGTGCTTTTCCATAATGGCCAAATGCAACTGCTCCATGGTGAGGGTAGTTGCCTTCGATCAGGACATGACGGTAGAACCGTTTCATTTCCGGAATCGCAAAGATACCAATGCCGCCAAAAGATCTGGTTGCTACCGGAAGGATCTCTCCATTTGCCACATATGCGCGCAGCTTGCAGTCTGCAGTGCTCTGCAGGCGGAAGAAGGTAATATTGCCGGGAGTCAGATCTCCCTCTAAAGTTCCCTGGGTTACTTCTTCCGGAAGGCTTCTCGCCATAATCAACTGATATTTCATCTGACAGGAGGACAGCTTCTTTGTATTGGTATTGCCGCAGTGGAAGCCCATAAACACATCATTGCTGGTGTAATCATATCTGCCCTTGATGTCCGCATCATACATATCATAAGGAACCGTATTGTTGATATCCAGAAGCGTTACCACGTCCTCGCTGACGCAGGTTCCGATGAACTCGCTCAGACAGCCGTAAATATCCACTTCACAGGATACCGGAATTCCGCGTCCGGTCAGACGGCTGTTCACATAACACGGAACAAAGCCAAACTGAGTCTGGAATGCCGGCCAGCATTTGCCTGCAATCGCTACGTACTTTCTGTACCCTTTGTGTGCTTCGATCCAGTCCATAAGGGTCAGCTCGTACTGCGCCAGCTTCGGAAGAATCTCCGGCTTTTTGTTTCCTTCCCCAAGCTCTGCCTCCATATCTGCAACCACTTCCGGGATCCTGGGATCGTTGTCATGCTTTTTAAATGCCTCAAACAGATCCAGCTCTGAATTTTCCTCGATCTCAACGCCCAGATTGTAGAGCTGCTTAATAGGAGCATTGCACGCCAGGAAGTTCAGCGGACGGGGTCCGAAGCTGATGATCTTCAGATCAGACAGGCCAACGACAGCTCTTGCGATGGGCAAAAACTCATGGATCATCTCTGCGCACTCTTCTGCAGTTCCTACCGGATATTCCGGTATATATGCTTTGATATTTCTCAGTGCCAGATTGTAGCTTGCGTTCAGCATACCGCAGTATGCATCGCCGCGGCCCTGTACCAGATTGTCTCCGGTTTCCTCTGCCGCTGCCACAAACATCTTCGGGCCTTCAAAGTGCTTTGCCAGCAGTGTTTCGGAGATCTCCGGGCCAAAGTTGCCCAGATAGACCGCCAGCGCGTTGCAGCCTGCCTTCTTCACGTCTTCCAGCGCCTGCACCATATGGATCTCGCTTTCCACGATGCAGATCGGACATTCATAAATGTCCGCCCCATCGTATTTCGCCTCATATGCTGCCACCAGTGCTTTTCTCCGGTTTACAGATAAAGACTCCGGAAAACAGTCGCGGCTCACTGCCACGATACCTACTTTTACTTTTGGAATGTTGTTCATGTGATTTTTTCCTCCTATTTTAGTTCCGAATCTGTTCAGAAAACGCCCCTTGTCTGGAAGAATTTTCCCTCATATTCATGCCGGAAAATCCTTCCGGGCTTTTTCTTGGCAGATACTGTTTTAAGTTCCATATCCGTTCGGATGCTGTATTCTTTCAGTCTCTGCAGTCAATGTTCTTTCCCACAAGACCTATGTGCGCGCCTTCGGGCAGTCCGCCTTCCGGGTGTCCGATCAGCCACTTGTTCTTCGCTGCAAGCAGCTTGTCTTCCCAGTCCTCATGTCCTTTTTCCAGGGGAAGATTCGTGTCCCGCGGAAGCACAATGGCCACCTGGAAGCCGTTGTCTCCTGCGCTGCAGGGAGCATAGTGAAGGGTTGTCGCATAGACTTCCACTGCCGTTCCCTTCGGGACGAGAAACGCTTCTATCAGAGACGTGTCATATGTAAAATCCTCTGTAATATCCTGCTGAGAACCTACCAGAAGGATAGCATCGGTCCCTGCCACATTGATTTCCGAAGAACGGTGATACTCCAGTGCGTTAAGCAGATAATTTCTGCCGTTGCAGTATCCGATCTGAATCGGCAGTTCCCCGTAAGTCTTCGTCTGAAGCTCCCCATAAACAGGCAGAGTCTCCAGCTCCGAAACGGACGGCTCATACACCACATCCTTGGGAAGAGGCGTCTTCGTATTCAGAGCCTCGACCAGACCGGAAAAGTCAATGCCCTGTATCATCCTGCCGTACTTTCGAAAGGCAGGATCCGTAACTTTCTTGATGTCCATAATGTTGTTCTCCTCATTTTAAATTCCGCAGCCGCCCCAAATGTCCTCTCGTCGATCCCCGGCCGGCTGCTGTCTCAGTTATACATCTGCCCTGCCGCTCTATTTGATAATCTCAAACAGCGGTTTGCATGCAGGATAGATCTGCCGGAACTGCTCATAGCGCTTCTCATATTTGGCTGCGATTTCGGGATCCGGCTCCACGGTATCAACCACCTTCACCAGCTTCGCCGCAGCCGCTTCCACGCTCTCATATTCGCCGCAGGCCACCGCTGCCAGCATAGCGCCGCCCAGTGCAGGTCCTTCCTCGCTCTCGATCACATCCACTTTGAGATTCATCACATTTGCAATGATCTTTTTCCAGAGAGGACTTTTTGCCCCGCCGCCGCAAATCTTGGTCCGCTCAATCTGAATGCCGAGAGACTTTGCCACCTCAAAGGAATCACGCAGGGCAAAAGCAACACCCTCTAACACCGCCTGGGTCATATCCGCACGGGTCGTATCCATCGTCATGCCGATAAAGGTCCCTCTCGCATTGGGATTGTTGTGCGGAGAACGCTCTCCCATCAGATAGGGAAGGAAATACACATGATTCTCTCCTAGTTTTTCGATCGCTTTCTGCTCTTTTGCATAGTCCCCGGTCCCGATGATCTCATCCATCCACCATTTGTTGCAGGAAGCTGCACTAAGCATACAGCCCATCAGATGATAATGTCCGTCTGCATGAGCAAACGCATGGAGAGCATTGTTCTGGTCCACGCCGAACTTCTTTGAGGAAATAAAGATCGTCCCGCTCGTGCCAAGGGAAATGTTGCACATGCCGTCCCCTACCGTACCGGTCCCTACAGCCGCAGCCGCATTGTCTCCGGCTCCTGCTACGACCTTCACTGTCTCCGGGATCTCAAGCTCTGCGGCAATCTTCGGAAGAACTGTTCCCACCGTCTCATAGGACTCATAGATCCTGGCCAGCTGCTCTTCCCGGATCCCGCAGATCTCCAGCATTTCCTTCGACCAGCAGCGGTTCTTCACATCAAAGATCAGCATACCGGAAGCATCTGATACGTCTGTGCAGTGTACGCCGGATAACCGGTAGGCAATGTAATCCTTCGGAAGCATGATCTTCCGGATCCTTGCAAAATTCTCCGGCTCTTTATTCTTTACCCACAGAATCTTCGGTGCGGTAAAGCCTGTAAAGGAAATATTTGCCGTATACTCTGACAGCTTATCCTTTCCGATCACCTGGTTTAGATAATCGCACTCCTCATATGTACGGCCGTCATTCCACAAGAGCGCCGGACGGATGACCTGATCTTCGCTGTCCAGGATCACCAACCCATGCATCTGCCCGCCAAAGCTGATGCCTGCCACCTGGCTTTTGTCACAGTCAGCCAGCAGTTCCTTCAGACCTTCCATCGTCTCCTTGAACCAGTCTTCCGGATTCTGCTCCGACCACCCCGGATGCGGGAAAAAGATCGGATACTCGCGGGATACAATTTTCCGAATCTTCCCTTCCCCGTCCATCAAAAGCAGTTTGACGGCAGATGTCCCCAGGTCCACTCCTATATAGAGCATATAGATACCCTCCTTCTCGTCTATTCTTTGCGTGCTCGTGCACGCTCTTTCCTTTATATTACCTCTTTTATCCGGAAGTTTCAACAGAATGTTGTGTATTTTTTTCATTCCCCTAATTTTTCATGAATAATTCACAAATTTCAAGCTTTATTCCCTATATGCAAAGCATATTTTTGTGTAATCTGCATAAATTTCTCACACTCGCCGTATCCCATAGAGTGCACGGGCACGCTCTCCGCGATTGACAGTTGCTCTGATTTCTTGTATTGTCAGTACAGAACATACAGTCAGAGCACAGGAGGCATACCATGACCACCATCAAAGATATTGCAGATCTGGCAGGCGTTTCCAGAGGAACCGTAGACAGAGTATTGAACAGCCGGGGGGCTGTTAGTCCCCAGACTGCAGAAAAAGTTCTGGAGATCGCCCGCGCGCTGGGCTACCGGCCCAACAAAGCAGGAACCGCCCTGGCCGCTCAAAAGAAGAAGTACAAAATTGGCGTGCTCCTTTTCAGTGAGCACAATCCTTTTTTTGATGAAGTTATGGAAGGAGTTCGCGCAAAAGCCGAAGAACTTCAGGATTACGGCATCACCACCATTACAAGACGGGTGGAATTTGATGCGAACGCCCAGCTTCTCGCTCTGGAAGAACTGCAGACTGAAGGCATCCATGGTCTGATGCTTGCGCCCTACAATCATATGCGCATAAAAGAAAAAATAGACGAGCTGGTAGAAAAGCAGATCCCGGTCGTAACGGTCAATACCGATATTGACGGTTCCCGCCGGATGGCATATGTGGGAAGCGATTACCGCAAAGGCGGCTGCACGGCCGCGGGCCTTTTTGCCCTGATGACAGCAGGGGACGTCAAGCTTGGAATCATCACCGGTTCCTCCAATGTACTCTGCCATACGGAACGGATTGAAGGTCTTAAAGACACCCTCCGGCGCTTTTACCCGCGCATTCATGTGACAGAGATTCTGGAAAATCACGATGACGAGTTCAAAAGCTATACCCTTACAGGCCGGCTCCTGAGACGGCATCCGGACATCGATGCCCTGTTCTTTGCCGCAGCCGGTGTCCACGGGGGCTGCCGGGCCGTAGAAGAGTCCGAATGCCGCCCCAAAATAATCACTTTCGATGAAGTGCCCACTACTCTAAAGATGCTGAAAAAAGGCATTATCTCCGCCACCATCAGCCAGCAGCCCTGCCGCCAGGGCAGCCGGTCTTTGGACCTTCTCTTTGAATATCTGACCTCCGGTACGGTCCCGGAGAAGGAGCATTATTTTGTAGAGCATTCAATTATGATACGGGAAACGATGTGAGATAAGATTTACAGAACTTCCAGCAGAAAATTTTTGAGAGGTTCCAGACTTTTGTTATCCCAGTCAAATGCACCGGCATTTGCTGCCTCCCCAATCTTCAGAGACACATACTTATTATGAATGGAGAAATACGTATGCAGTCTGGTCTTAAAAGGTCTTCGAAAAACAAGCCGGCAGCGTTCCTCCAATGCGCTCATAAATGCATCGATTTCTTTTGTAAGGCAGGAAGCATTTGGATCAGACAAAAGAGAGAGGCACAAGTCTTCCAAAGTTCCGCATTCCGGTTCCCTGTCAAATTTTGGAAACAGCAAAAAGCCAGTTTTAGGAACTCCGTTTTCCCATACCTGCGGAGTTTCCGGGACAGGCAGATCATTTTTATGAAAGGACTCCTGAATTTCAAAAACTGCTCTTTTTGCATCCTTTTCTGCATCCCGTATAACCAGAATCGATCTTACTTTATCAAAATTCTCAGCATTTTGTAAAAGCCGCAGATAAGCAGGCAAATCCTGATTTCCGCCAAAATCAATTACCTGAATCTCCTCCGAAAAAGCCGGAACCGAATGAAGTGCCGCACTGTTCAGCCAGGCAATCAGAAATTCCTGTTCATCCCGCCCTTCACATAGAATCAAATGCCTTTTCATAATTTTAGTATTTGTTTTTCTGGGCATCAGCGCACCTCCATATCTGCGGCAACCGCAGTACGAAGAAGCTCGTCTGTGTAGTAATATGCACGATTTTTATTCCCGTTCCTGTCAATCCGAAAATAGCAAAAGTCCGTTCCAAGCCCCGCACTGGCAATGCCGTCAACAGCACCCACGATACACTCATAGCTATGTGTAGTTGCTATAATCTGACAATCGTGCGCATGGGCGGTCTGTGCCAGAATCTCCCAAAGCTTTGCATACATAGAGTAGTGAAAGCCTCCCTCAATCTCATCAATGAGAAGAATCGAATGGGGATTGGAAATGATCGATAATATTATAAACAGCAGTTTATTCAGCCCGTCTCCTGCCAGTTTGATCGGAAGCAGTTGTTCATCCATCTTCGCATACAGCATAACCTGTCCATTGACCGCAATGGTTGATAAATCGCTGATCTTAGGATCAAGAATCCGCAGCACATCAATAATCTGCTGTTTTTTTCCGCTTAACTCCAGCTTTCCAAACCACTCTGTAATCGCTCCGTCGATATTAACAATTACCGAATTGATATAGTGTGTATAGGGCATCATCTCCACCTGATTATACTCAAGTGTTGTATTAATATTGCGCAGTACGCCTGCCGGACTGACAACAAAATGTCCGTCCTCCATGTAATCCCCTTTTACATAACGCAGTTTCAGTGTATATGCAGACCTTGCAGAAGCCACCATCTGGCTCATGACATCATAGGGCACATTCACATCATTTGCCGGAACAAAGGAAAGATCCTTTTCATATTCCAGTATGGATGCAGCACCGTCTATCGTCATCTCCATTTTCAGCGTTTTGTTCATATCCATCTGATAAAAAACAGGTTCCCACAGACCAACCGCATCAGTCATCGGCTGCAATCCCCGAAAGCGGCTGAGTTTTCCAAAAGAATCTGCCGAAACATGATCCAGAAACAAAAAAATGCCCTCAAGTATAGAACTTTTTCCAACATTATTTTTTCCGGATATCAGCGTAACCGGCCTGATTTTTGACAGTTCCAGACTGTCAAACCCCCGAAAGTTTTCCAGTTTCACGTATTCAATCATCATTTTCCTCCAATCAGACTGTCCCTTGCGAGAGTCCCTACCCAAACATATGCAGATACCCCGCCGCAATCCCCACTGCAGCCGATGCCGCAATATAGATTACCGGATGCCGGTTCCATTTCTTAATAGCCGCATAGAGCGCTGCCGCCAGTACGATGCCGAACCAGTTAAAGGCGCCTGCCGGATCTTTGGGAAATTCCGTCACATGGACCAGTGTGGCAAGCACCACGGAAAATCCGGCCGCAGCGATCAGGCCGGTAGAAGCAGGGCGCAGACCATAGAAAATATGCTGTACCAGGCTGCTCTCTTTGAATTTCTCCAATACTTTGGATACAAGAATAATGATTAGAACAGAAGGCGCGATCAAACCAAGCGTAGCAACAGCGCCCCCTATCAGCCCATACGTATGGAACCCTGCATAAGTAGCCGCATTCACGCCGATCGCTCCCGGTGTAGACTCCGAGATGGCGATCAGATCCATCAGATCCTGCTGCGTAAACCAGCCGGTCTTCTGGCTGATTTCCTGAAGAAAAGGAAGCGTTGCAAGCCCGCCGCCGACAGCGAACAGTCCCGCTTTGAAAAATTCATAAAAAAGACGCAGCAATATCATCTCCTACACCTCCTTCTTTCCGTTTCCGCCATGCAGAACGACCCCTGCCGCCCCTGCAATCACCACATAAACAATCGGGGAAACCGTGAACAGATCCGGATAAAAGCTCTGTCCCACTGCAAGCCCTGCAGACACCAGAAATACCAGCAGGAAAATAGCTGTCGTAGGCTGGTCGATAACCGACTTCTTCCAGAGTTTCTGCACAGCATTAAAAATCAGCACGCAGACACATACCCGAATCCCTTCAAAGGCATACTGAATCACTTTCAGTTCTGCAAAGTTTGTTAAAAATGCAGCAATCACGGTAATAATGACGATCGACGGAAATACAACTCCCAGTGTGGCAAAAATCCCGCCTATGATTCCCGCCTGCCGATAGCCGATAAAAGTCGCCGTATTGACTGCAATCACTCCCGGCGTGCACTGTCCAATGGCGTAATAATCTGCCAGTTCTTCTTCCGTCGCCCAGTGATGCTTCTCCACCACTTCCCTCTGCAGCATGGGCAGCATGGCGTATCCGCCGCCAAAGGTCAGTCCGCCGATCCGGGCGAACGCCAAAAACATATCCCATAATTTCTTCATTCCTTTTCTGCTCCTTTTCCGAATGTGTCCGAAAATGGTCTTTTATCCCCTGTATCTCACACACTGCAAAGACTTTTCCGGCACATGCTCATATCGCAGACAAGTATACTACATTTTTACCTGCCTGACAACGAAATATCACTGTGTATCCAGCTCAACTTCTATGTAGTCCCCCAGTTCATGGGGCACTTCCATGCACAGCCAAACCTTGCCGTCGGAAATATAGGAATAGCCATAGGGAGCACTTCCGTCCTCCGTATAATCATATCCTGCCAGAGAGCGTGCCAGCGCCCCCGGAGTCTCATAGATTGCTTTCAGCCGCTCCAGAAAATGCTCCGCAAGGGATTCCTGTACATAATAGCCCGTTCCGGCAAACATGTTTTCTGCCAGCTTTTCCACATCCACATGATCTGCCAGCCGGATACTTTCTCCGGTATTCAGATCGATATTATAGGTATACTGAAAACCGCATGGATGATCGGTGTCGTCACTGGTAAAAGAACCTTTCATCAATATAGACAGCACATCCTCTGTCATGGTCTTTACCTCAAAGGATACCTCATATGTACCGCTTGCATCCCACTCATCCATGGCCCGCTCCTCTGCTCCAAGGAAGATCCGGTTCCACTTTCCCTGCAGCTCTTCGTCTTCCAGCCCCTCAATCTGCGGACAGGAGATCGTTATATTGCCTTCCGAGAGAAGCTGTTCCTTTATCTGATAAGAAGCCTCTGTATACGCAAACATTTCCAGATATTCTTCGTACACTTCATGACCGGTTTTCAGCACCTTCCCCTCTGCTGTAATCATCAGAAGATCACACTGATAGCAGTCCAGAAAAGTATTGACCAGACTGCCCATAACGATGTATTCTCCCGCTGCCCCCAGCCGGTTTAAATAATCTGCAAAAGCCTGATTCATATCAAGCATAGCCACCTTGTCCCCGCCGTGCATGCCAAAAGAAAGTTTCTTAAGCCCTGATGCCTCATCCATGTTCAGTGCCGATTTAAGCTCTGTCATCAGGGTCTGTTCATTTACCTCCTCCACATGAATGGTCTTCTGGACAATATGCTCCGCCCCTTCGTCACCGCTGTAAATATGAAGCGCAATCCCTTCATCCGTCTGCTCGGCCGCCGGCTCCACCGTCTCCGTCACCGGCTCTACCGCCTCTTTCGTCTCTGTCAGAAGCTCGGAACCCGTCTCCTTCCTTCCGCACCCGCTCAGGCAAAGCCCGCACATCGTCATCCATATCAAATATTCTTTCCATTTTTTCATCATTTCTCACATCCTCTGTATCAACTATATGAATTTTATATTCTAATTATAGCAGAGAAATATTGAATATCTGTTACGAAGTTTTTACGTTTTCAATGTCATATGCCCGACCGCCTGCGAAAAGGACCCTCAAACCACCGTTTTATCACAATCTGTACCTCATCGGTGGACGGATCTACCGGATCGGTCAGTATCGTCCGCATTCCGGCCCGGTTCGCTCCCCATATATCCGTAAATACTTGATCTCCTATGAAGAGGATGCGCTCCGGCGCAAGCCCCAGCTTCTTTATGGCTTTCTCATACCCGCTTTTTTTCGGCTTCCCCGCTTTATGCACATAGTCTGTCTGAAGCTGCCATGCAAAAGGCTTCACCCGGTCTTCTTTGTTATTGGACACCACCATGGTCTTCATGCCAAGACCATGCAGGCGCCGGAACAGTCTCATGGCTCTTTTATCCGCAGGGGCCCCGTGAGGAACCAGTGTATTGTCGATATCAAAAATCACACCGTCATACTGCGCTGCCAGCGCCTCCCAGTCCAGTTCATATACCGATGCAGTCCTCTCATCAGCAAACAGATCTTTTAACAGCATACCCTTTTCCTTCCTTTCTCTTCCTCGTTCATAATTTGTTCACTCTTCTTTTAAAAAAGGTTTACTTAATGCACATGATTCCTTCATTTCTTTCTCATATAATAAAACCATCAACAACAGAGGCCAGTCAGCTAATACTTTTAAATAAACTTTTTCATAATAATGCCGGGTGAACAGCACCCGGCATCCTCCCTTTTCCGGGACTTTTTTCCTATAACAGCCTGTCCAATCCCCTTTCCCTTCCCATAATCCCCAAAAGAAAAAGGGATGCTCAAAAACACATTACGCGCTTTCGCATCCCTTTGTACTGTCTGGTCTGTTTTATTTGGCTTCCGCCGTAAAGTTTACAAAGTATGTATCTCCCGTGGAGTCATCGTCAAAAGCTTCCATATAAGAGATAGAGAACTCTTTATTTCCTGCCGGTACCTCAAAGACCAGAAGACCGGTTCTGGATTCTCCCTTCTTTGCCAGCGTGTAGATGCCGGGAAGCTGTTCCTCGGTCAGAGGAGCCAGACCTTCTTCGGTTCCGTCATAAGTGATCGGCACACTGAAGTCTTCATCTCCGGTTCCGCCCCACTGAGCCTGGAAGTCCGTGTCGTACATATCAAAGGATTCGCTGAAGGTACTCTTGACCGTTACCTCTGCTACCAGAAGCTCATTGCCTTCTGCTGGCTGGTAACCCTCAAACTCGCTGCACACATAAGCACTGTTGACTGTGTAGTCAAAGAAATATGTCTTCTTGGTGGCGCCAAAACCGTCTTTTTTACCGCAGCCCGCAAAAGAGAGCGCCATAACCATGACCATCAAAACAGGAACAATTTTTTTCATCTGTAATACATCCTCCTCTTAAATATAGTTCCTTCTGTCCGCATCCATTCGGACTCTTCTCAGTCTACCACTTCCTATGCATAAAGTCAAACCCCTTCCAGCAAAAAGAACTTAAGAAATACTTAAAATATTACTTTCTGCGTGCAGCCGGCCGTCAGCTTTCCCCTGCAGCCTTTCCAGTGCTTTTCTCAATGTATCTTCCTCCCCCACATTGCCCGGAAAGATCACATAGGGTATTCCCGGAAATCTGCTCTCCTCCCCGGTCAGCCACACCGGAACTCCAGGTTCTATCTGCCCAAGCACAGTCGCCTTTCGAACGTTCAGTGCTTTGATGCCCACATCACTGGATGTGATTCCGCCTTTGGCAATCACAAAGGAAGGCACAGCCGTCAGCCGTCCTGCCAAAGCCTGCACTCCTTCGGAGATCCTCCGCGACAGTCTCAGTTCATCCTCCCGGTCTTTGGTGTCCGCACAGATCAGACCGCGGCTTGTATAACAGCACACGGTCTTTCCTTTTTTTATGTTTTCCTCTTCAAAGCGCACACACCTCGCGATCTCACGCTCAAACGCAGATGCGTCACCGACCAGAGACGCATCCAATTCTGCAAATACGATCCCGTCCATCTGCCTAAGTGCCTCTAGTTGTCTCGTCGTCTTTTCCGTGTGAGATCCTGCCACAAGAAGGCCGCCGTTTCCGTTCTTTCCCACTCCCATCTCTTCCCCCGTCAGAAGTGGACGGTCCTCTATCCCTCCCAGCACTTTCACAAGAGAAGCCGCACTGCGGAACAAAAAGACTTTTCCCATTTCCATGGCATGGTACAAAGCAGATACAAATATTTCCAGATCATTGTAGTCAACGGCATTCACAACCACCTTGCCGAAATCTGCTACTGTCAGCAGCTTTTTGGCAACATATTCCGGACCCTTTTCCCGCAGTTCTTCCAGCGATATACAAAGTACCCCGGATGCGGGATAAGCTCCTTTCGTTTTCTCTTCTATATAGAGAGGAAGCGTAGGCGCCGTATAGCCAAAGGTTTTATCCGCCGCAAATTCCGTCTGATGTGCAGGAATCCACCGGGAGCCCTCTTGTACATAATGTACATTCTGAACGGTCCGTCTTTTACCTTCCATAAAAAAAGGACATAAGATCTCCCCGTCTACCTTCCTGCCTGTATGTTTCTCATAACCGCTTCTTAAGATTTCCGTTTCAAGAGGATAGTGCCCCCGCAAAGTGGAATCGCTTCTGCTGACGATAAGGTATTCTTTTTGACATTCTTCGGAAACCGTGTTCAGACGAGCTATGATCTCTTCGTGCACCGTCTTAGTCTCTTCCCTGGTAAGCCCCCTGGAATTGGTGAGGATATAGAACATGTTATTCTTTTCCTCAAATCCTTCCCGGATGCTTTCAAGGTCCCACCCGGTATATACAGACACATCATGCACCGTCTGTACGCCGGTAGGGTCATCATCCAGAACAACTATCTTCCTGTCTCTTGGAGATGCTCCCCTTTTCATAACTGTCCTTTCTCCTCCGGACGAATTCCCGTTACCTGACCGTAGATGCAGAGGGCGTCCAGAAAACCGCCCTCCTCATAGCCGAAGACGTGCCATTCCATATCTGCAAAATGCAGCAGATCTCCGCAGCTTAGACCCTCCTTGTGCTCCAGACAATCTTTGGCACTGCCGTATTGGACATAAGCGTCCCGGCAGTCCAGGACGACCACCGATTCTTCTGCATGACGATGAGGCTCCATCGGGCCGCTTTTGGCACTGTAGCGACAATAACTAACTGTCATTTTCTCGCTTGCCAGCGCACTGTTTTTCCCTACTGCATTTTGCACAACCCTTCCCGGAAGTTCGTTTTTATAAATTTGCTCTCTCTTTAAATGCTCCATCTTGTCCTCACTCCGGTATAGCCGCATATTCCCGGTATTTCTCAATATGCGCATCGATCTTTGCCATCTCTTCGGCTGTAATGGGCTCTGTGGGACGGATGACACGCCAGTCCAAAAAGCCAAGCTTGCTCATGGCATATTTTGTAGACGACGTCTGGCTTTTTGCCATCGGATACAGTCTGCAGACACCGTCCAGAATTTCGCCCCATTTAACTGCCTGTTCAATATTTCCGGCTCTGCCGTACTCGTATACTTTCCTGTGAACTTCCGGAAAAAGCGGTGCTAATGACGGAACATAACCGTCTGCTCCCATGAGCATACTTGGAACTGCCAGGCTTGTGGACCCTTGATGCACCAGAAAATCCGTCCCCCGGAAATGTTCGAGAAGCCGGATAAACTGCGGGTAGTTCCCGGATGTATCCTTAATTCCTATCACTTTATCAATCTTGGCAATCTCAAATACGGTTTCCGGCAGCAGATTCAGTCCGGTAAACATAGGAATGTTGTAGATCATCAGATCCGCTTCTGTATTTCTGGAAATCTCCTCAAAATGACGGACGGTTTCCTTCTGAGAAGCATGGCGCGAATAAAAGACCGGTGTAACAACGGCCGTCTTTCCGCCCATTGCCTCAAAACGTTTGATATTCTCTATCACTCTTTGGGTGCTGGAATCCATACAGCCTGCGATCAGAGGGGTTTTATCCCCGCACTCTTCAATGGCGATTTTTATGGCCCTGTCTCTCTCCTTTTGTGTCAGTGCCATACACTCTCCGTTGGATCCTGCTATGAAAATCCCATGGATCTTATGTTCGACACAGTGCTGAATAAGCCTGCGCAGTCCCTTCTCATCTACCCGTTCCTGTTCGTCCACTGGTGTAATAATAGGCGGTATAACGCCAATGATATTTTTCTTCATCAATCATACATTCCTTTCATTTTTTATCTGAGATCTAAAAGTGTCCCGTCCTTGTCAAAGCAAAAATCCCTGGGGCCTTCTAAAATCTCCACACGCTCCATCTCTTTGGCCTGCACAAGAAGCTCCTCCGAGATCATCAGCGTCTGAAGCGACAAAGTATTTTTAATATATACCATGCGGACCCGGTTCTTATCTACCTGCGTCAGCGTCTTGACAGCCGTCTTCAGGGCCAGTCTGTCATCTTCCAAAATCATGGGTATTTTCCCGACTTCAAGCACTGTAGAAGTAATCATATTAAAATAGGTGGCATTGGTATCCAGCTTTTCAAAGGCACGCAGTGTAGAAATATCCGCTTTGCCAAGTCCGACAAAGTTGCCGTGACTTTCTTCCGAAATATCCAGCACCACCGTCCGCTGTTTGCGTATTCCGCCGGATGCATAAGGCGTTCCAAAAGTTCCGGTCACGTTCGGATCCATGCCGGAGCCCGAAAAGTTCTTGCCGATCTCTCCCACCACAAGAACGTCCGTCTCCGGAAACAGGATGCGCGGCAGTCTGCTCTTGGCATATTGGAGCAGTGCCGGCTCCTTTTCAAAAATTTCCTCCGACGGGATCACCTCAATCCGACAAGTTTCGTCAAACTCGTTCTCGATTACTCCCACGCCGAAGATGATATTGCAGTGAGAAAAAGAGATGCCGGCATATTCGATCAGCCGTTCTCCCATCACTCCAAAACCTGCCTGATGCAGAGAATCCGCACCTTCCCGCTTCCCAAGTCCGATGGCTATCATCTTCACCAGCCCGGACTCATATGTCCCCCGAAAAGCCGTATGCGCCTTGATGCGGCCAACGACAATCACCGCATCCGCTTCTTTCGCAAACCGGTCAATCCTCACCTCATCCCCGCATTTCATATGCCCCACACAGACCGTTTCCATACTGGACCAGATGGGACAACGGCAGTATTCTTCCGTAATCCCATAGCCTTCCAGTATCTCCTTTTGTCCCTGGGCCGTGGCCCCGCCATGGCTTCCCATCGCAGGGACAATATACGGACTGGCCCCATGGGCCCTGACAAAATCCGCCAGTTCCCTCAGTATCAGCGGCATATTGCTGATCTGCCGGCTGCTGCCCGTCAGCACCACTTTCATGCCCGGCCGAATCCGGCTGCCAAGCCCGCTTTCCCTAAGCTTCTGCTCCAGAACTCCTGCCGGGTCCCTGATCCCGTCTTTTTCAAATATTTGACGGACCATATACATTCGGGGAAGCTTTACGCTGTCCAGAACCTCTCTAAGTCCTGACTGTTCCTTAATCTTCATAATGCTCCTTGTCTTTGTGTCAGATCAGAAAAATGTCTGCCTGTACACAATCACGCCGTCTTTTATGGTCATCAGCGGGACATATGCCTTTTCGGCTCTGCAGGAACCGCCCCACCAGTCGTTCAGCAGCGCATCATAGCTCTGCACATCCATAATGCAGACATCCGCAGGCCGCCCTTCTTCCAGCGTCCCGGCACGGTCCAGTATTCCAAGAGCTTTCGCAGGCGCATAGGTTACTGCACGGAAGATACGGCGGTCGTCCATACCTGCCGCGCGGTCCGTCATCATGGCATGGAGCAGGGAAGATCCCGGACGAATGTAGCTGCTGATACGAACCACATCCGAACTGATGATATCCGGATAAAATCCGTCCGCAAATGCTTTTTTCAGATTCTCAAAAGACCAGTGTACCCGCCCATGGCAGTCGTCCATGATAATTCCGCGTCTGCGTGCCTGCAGGACGGCTTCCTTCACTGTACCTTCCTCACTGAAGATCGTATCCCCATGGGTCTGCATTATATGAGATACAATGTCTCCGGGACGCAGCACATCCAATATATCTTCCACCCGGATGCCCTCCGGCAGATTATCATAATGAACATCCACCACTGCACGCTTTTTGGTGACCGCCTCCATATGGTCTGCAATTTCTACGGTTCTCTTCAGAGGTTCGATTCCATAGCTGCCCAGCGTAGCCCGGCACATCCGGACTTTCAGACCGGCAATGGCCTCTTTATATTTTTTTGCGGTCTTTAAAATTTCTTTTTCATTAAAATCAGCCGGATCGTGATTCTCCTCATGGATGCATCCGCTGTGTACACCATAAGGAGACACATGCAGATACCCAAGTACGTCCGGTACATACCGGACCATATTGTAACGATAAAAACCTTCAAAATTAGTCCAGCCGCAGGTCCCCGCATCTACGGCTGTAGTCACTCCCATAGGAATGCACAAAAGATCCGCATTGGCCCCGATATTCGAATTGCTCACATTTAAATGAACATGTTCATCAATCAGCCCAGGCAGCACATATTTTCCGGAAGCATCCACTTCAAACTGCGCCTGCCCGCCGTCACAGGAACAAAAAACACCGTCCCGGATGCAGATATCCTTTTCAGACACCTGCATGGTTTCAAAATCGATCACTTTTCCGCCTGTGATCCGAATATCATATTCATAGTCCATAAAATCCCCTCCTGTAATATTCTGCATTTGTCCGGCAAATGCCGTATTGAAGTTCCCTTATGTCCGCCGCTCCTACTTCATGATGCTTGGAACTGCCAGTGACAGAGCAGGAATGAAGGAAGTCGCCAATACCATAGCATACAAAATCAGCACAAAGGGCATAGATTTTTTGCTGAGCGTGGCAATGCTCTGGTGTGTAACTGGCTGTGCCGCAAACAGGCACAGGCCAAAGGGCGGCGTCGCCTGTCCCACTGAAAGGTTGAATACAACGATGCATCCAAGCTGTACGGGGTCAATGCCGAACTGCATAGCAATCGGATAGATAATCGGAGCCACAATCAAAATAATAGGACCTGCATCCATTATCATGCCAAGAATCAGCAGCAGTATATTTACTGCCAGAAGAAACGTAACTTTTGACGTAATCACATTAGAAATGGCTGCAGACAGCATAACCGGAATATTATTTCTAGTCATCACATAAGAAAACAACGCCGCGGACATGATAATCAACATAACATTGGCTGTGGAGCGCACACTTGCCAGAGCAATTTCCATCAGTTTTTTCAGCTTCAGTTCCCTATAAATCAGGCAGGAAACCAGCAGCCCGTAGATACACGCAACGGCCGCGGACTCTGTAGGTGTAAAAATTCCGGCATAAATGCCGCCCAGCACGATCACCGGCATAAGAAGCGCCCAGATGGTATCCTTTAAGGCCAGCAGCACCTCTTTTAACACAAAGCGCTGTCCTTTTCCCATACCTGTCTTTCTGGCATAGAAATATGCATAAGCGCACATGGCAACACCGGCCAGCACGCCCGGCATGATTCCGGACAGAAGAAGCTTCGCCACAGATGTATTCGTTGTGGTACCATAGACGACAAATACAATGCTTGGAGGAATTACGATGCCAAGAGTCCCTCCCACCACCGGAAGAGCAGCCGCATAACCGGGCTCATAGCCGTCCTTTAAAAGCTCCGGATACATAATAGAGCCGATGGCTGCCGTCGTTGCCACGGAAGAACCGGACAGCGCTGCAAAAAACATACAGGTAATAATTGTAACGATGGACAGTCCGCCCCGTATAAAGCCCGTCAGCGCTTTTGAAAATACTACAATTCTCTTCGCTATGCCTCCATGCTGCATAATGGAACCCGCCAGCATGAAGAAGAAAATGGCAAGCAGTGCATATTTTTCAGAACCCATCTGCATTTTCTGAGCCAGCAAAGACAGTGAGATACCCGGCAGAGAAAGGCATGCCACCATACTGGAGAGCGCCAGCGCCCACACTACCGGAACACCGATGATCAGCGTGACTACAAAACAAACTGCAAGTATTATCATCGAATTCATGACGCATCCTCCTCATCCGGCAGATCATCTCCTTCACTGATCTGCGGGATCTCTGTATCCGTCAGGATACAGAGTCTCTTACAGATATTTACGATCTTGTCCATCAGTACCAGGAAGAACCCTGCCACCAGCCAGACATAGATATAGATATAGTTTAAACGTATGGACGAAACATACTGCGGGAAGCTGCTGGTAATCTTCAGCAAATCCACCGTTGACGCCAGAAAGACTGCAAGTGCAATGCAGCACAGACTGTCCGTAATCAGTCCCAGCACGGCATTTTTCTTCTCACTTTTAAATTTTAAAATGTCGATTTTTGTCTCCCCATCCACCTTTACAGCCAGATTCGCTCCCAGCATAATCAGAACAAAATAGATGATGACGCTGACCTGCTCCGACCAGAACAAACTTGAATGCAGGACATAGCGGCAGAAGATCTGCGCGCCATTGATGACCAGCATGGCAACCACCCCTGTAAGGATGAGAACTTTCTGGACTTTATAGAACGCATTGTCCGCCTTCATCAATACTGTGAGTAATGTATTCATAGATACCCCCCTTTTGTCAATTCCTAACGGAGCGACCGGATCTTCTCCACCATCTCTGCGTATTCCGGAAACTGCCCGTAGACGGATTCTGTCGCTGCCTGCAGCGCTGCCTTGTCAAGCGATTCTACATAGACACACTTCTTCTCTTCCACCAGTGTCGTCAGTGCTTCATCGTTCATATCCACCACTTTCTGCCGGAAAACAGGCGTACATTCTTCTGCACAGGTTCTTAAAATTTCCACCTGCTCTTCTGTCAGTTTGGAAGTGATCTTCGGAGACATCATAAACACCGCAGGAGTGAACGCATGTTCGGATTTTACGATCACGTTATTTACTTCCCATATATTGGAGCTTAGTACCTGGGAGAACGGATTCTCTTCTCCGTCAACCGTTCCCTGCTGAAGTGCTGTATAAAGCTCACCCCAGTCCATAGGCACCGCGTCTGCACCAAGCGCCTGGAACAAAGACTGGTGAATTGCGCTTGTCATCGTACGAATGCGGAATCCTTTAAAATCTTCCAGGGTATTGATCGGATGTCCTTCGCTGGTTGTTACATTCCGAAAGCCCAGGCCGAACCATACCAGCGGTTCGATACCGTTGTTCTGAAGCTCTTCCGTCAGGCTGTCTCCCACCTCACTGTCCAAAGATGCCCATACATGGTCATAGTTTTCAAACAGGAACGGAAGATCAAACACCGATACACCTGTACAGAAATTCGCCACAAAGGTACTTGCCCCAGGAGCCAGATCTATGGAGCCGTTCTGAATACCGGCCACATATTCTGCAACTGTGCCGAGCTGTCCGTTGGGATAGATGTCAATGATAATGGAACCGCCGGAAGCCTCTTCCACCTTCTGTTTAAATTCGGTCATGCACTCTCCAAAAAGACTTCCGGTCTCCGTATCCGCATGAGCCAGTGTCAGATGAACAGCATCTGCCGCTTCTGTAGCTGCCGCTCCTTCTGTGTTCTCTTCTGTTTCGTCTGCAGTGCTTTCAGGGGCAGGTGTATCTGTCTTCGGTTCTTCCGAACTGCACCCGGTTAATGAAGAAACTGCCAGTCCCATTGCCAATAAAATGCTGATTGCTTTTTTCATAGTTTTCATCCTCCTGATGATTCGTTGTTGTTTGTTGCCCAGTCTTTTCCTGCCCAGCGTGGATGATCATATACTTTGCGATCTGCCACATAAGGCCACTTTTTCCCTTCACATATTTCCATACAGCCTCTGATGCACATCTGTGCCATCTTGATGACCGCCTCTTTGGTCTGTGCGGCCGAGTGAGGACTAAGAAGTACATTGGGACAGTTGAGAAGCGGATCTTCCGGCTCCGGCGGCTCCTTTAAAAACACATCCAGACCCGCGCCTGCGATCTGTCCTTCTTTCAGTGCCTGTACCAGATCCCCTTCGTGAACCATCCCGCCCCGGCTGCAGTTAATCAGAAGCGCTGTCTTTTTCATCATCTCAAGCTGCGGCTTTGCGATCATATGACGGGTTTCCTCTGTAAGCGGAACATGGATCGTAACGATATCGGCTTTTCTTAGAATTTCTTCCAAATCCTCATAATACTTTGCTCCTAATGCTTCCACCTTCTCTTTGTCCAGGAACGGATCGTATCCCAACACCTTCATCCCCAGTCCCCGGCATATTTTGGCGGTTTCCCGTCCAATCGCCCCAAGGCCCAGCACTCCCACGGCCTTTCCTTCCAGCTCAAAAGCTTTCCCGGCATTTCGAATCTCCCAGTTTCCTCTTCGAAGTTCCGTCTGGGCCTCTGCCAGATTTTTGGACAGCGCAAGCATCATAGCCGCTGCATGTTCCGCAACGCTTCGATTGTTGGCTCCCGGTGTGATGACTACCGGAATCCCAAGCCTTGTAGCTGTTGCCACATCCACAGTATCGTAGCCGACACCGGTCCTTCCGATCACTTTCAGTTTCGGACTGTTTTCCATTACATGACCGTCGCATCTGGCGATCCGTACGATCAATGCATCCGCATCCTGCATTTTGTCAGGATAATGTGCGGGATCCGGATCATCCGCAATGCAGATCTCCACTTCTGGCACGGCTTTGCGCAGAAACTCCATGCCTTCCGGGCAAACCGCCTGCGTCATGACATATTTCATAGTCTTTCCTCCTTTCCTGCCGGTCAGCCTCTGTTTTGTCCCAGCCGGATGGCGTAATCCATGGCATTCAGCAAAGACCGTTCATTGGCATGTCCGTCTCCGGCATGTCCAAAACCTGTCCCATGGTCTACGGATACACGGATAATCGGAAGCCCAAGGGTCATATTGATGCCTGCCACCGCCTCCCAGTGCTGCTCCTCTTTGTTGTATACAAATCCCTTCACTTTCAAAGGAATATGTCCCTGATCATGGTACATGACTACCAGCACGTCATACCATCCTCCCAGCGCCTTGGAAAATGCAGTATCCGGCGGCACCGGCTTCCCTCCCGAAATCAGGATTCCCTCTGCAGCCGCCTCATCAATGGCCGGCTGGATCTCCTCGATCTCTTCTCTGCCAAACATACCGCCTTCACCACAATGGGGATTGAGCCCTGCGACGCCGATTTTGGGTGTTTTTATGCCAAGCTGCTTCAGAACTTCGTCCGCCATCCGAATGCAATCCAGCACCCGCTGTTTTGTCACCCGGCGGCAGGCTTCTTTCAAAGATACATGTGTTGATACATGCACCACCCGAAGCTCCTCATGGGCCAGCATCATGGCATACTTTTTCGTATCTGTATAGTCCGCATAGATCTCCGTATGGCCGGAATAATGATGTCCTGCCATATTAATGGCCTCTTTGCTTAAGGCGTTCGTCACGGTTGCATGGACCTCTCCCGCCATCGCCAGCTCAATAACTTTTGTTACATACTGAAAACTTGCCTCACCGCCCAGGGCACATGCACCAACACCAAAAGGACGCGGTTCCGATTTGTCCATCCCATTTGGAATTTGATCCGCCGGCACCAGTCCCATATCGTACAGATCAATGGTGCCGTACTCAAACTTCGCCTCTTCTGCCCGCTGCACCACATGCAGCTTCAGATCGATTCCGGACACTTTTTTAGCTGTCTTTAGGGCATATTCCATACTGGATCTGTCGCCCACCAGCAGCGGCCGGCATCTGTCGTAAAGAGCCGGGTCATGAAGTGCTTTTACAGAAATCTCCGGGCCGTTTCCAAAGGGATCACCCATGGAGATCCCAAGAATAGGTCTTTCGATCATATTATATCCTCCTTCTTTTGTTTCCTTCCTTTTCTTTATAAAACCTGTTTATAAATCTCCCTCGCGTCTTTCGGCTCCACTTCCCGCATATTGTTCACCAAAAGCCTGGTCACCTCCATTCCCGCCGCAACCAGACCGTCCAGATCCTCTGCGGGAACTCCAAATTCACGAAGGCTCACTGGAATCTCCAGATGCCTTACGATACGTTCCAGCCACTCCAGCAGATAGGCACTCTTTTCTTCTACTGTTTTACAGGTCTTTTCACCATGTACGCAGCGGTCATAAATGTCAGCGTATTTCTCCTTGCAGGCAGGTTCGTTAAAACGCATCACCGGCATCAGCAGCATGGCGTTGGACACTCCATGCGCAATATGATATTTTCCGCCCAGCGGATAGGAGAGCGCATGTACGGCCGTCGTTCCTGATGCTGTGATCGCAGCTCCGGCATAAAAGCTGGCTCTTTGCATACAGTTTTTCTCGGCCATGGCATCCTTGTCATCACACGCCTTTTCCATGTGATTCAGAATCAGATCCAGCGCCTCTAACGCAAACAGATCACTAAAGGGATTAGACCGTCTGCTGGTATAGCATTCGATGGCATGACACAGGGCATCCACCCCTGTGGCAGCAGCAATCCTGCGCGGAAGATTCCGGATCATCTCTGCATCCAGAATCACATAATCTGCTACCATCTCCCCGCTTACGATACCAACTTTCAGCTCTTTTTCCGGCACTGCAACGATGGCATTCGGCGTCGCCTCCGAGCCGGTACCGGCAGTTGTCGGAATCATAAGGGTACGGACTCCTTTTCTGGCCATTTCCGGATGCTCCAAAAGCTCCCGGATTCCATATTCACCCGTTGCCAGGACAGAGGCAAGTTTGGCCGTATCCATTACACTGCCCCCTCCTACTGCGATGATAAAATCCGCACCGGAAGCCCGGAATGCGTCAACTACCGCCTGGGCCTGCTCACAGGTCGGCTCCGCAGCAAGATCATCAAAGATGACAAAGTCTTTGCCGCTCTTTTTTACCTGTTCTACAGGCAGCTTCAGAAGTCCCGCATTTACAATCCCTTTGTCGGTAAAAAAAGCTGCTTTTTTTACCGGTTTTAATATGCCGCTCATCTGTGCAAGTGCATTCTCTCCGCCATAGATCAGTTTCGGCATCTGCAAAGTATATGGTGTCAGCATTGTTCGTTCCTCCTTTATTTCTTTTCCTGATATTCTGAAAATTTCCGGTACAGGTCCACCAGCAGTCCCTCATGCCCGAACCCCCCGGATTTAGACAGCATCTGATAGCGCTTTTCTTTCCATATAAACCGCGACAGCACCGTTCCGGGTGCCATCTCACAGACCGGTTCCATCTCCTGTACGCCCATCTGCCGGAGAAATCCCAGCAAGGTATCCCCTCCCGTAACCATCAAATTGGAACAGATTCCCTCCTCCAGCATATCTCTTAAAATCCGTCCCATGGAACAGGAAATCCGCTGTCTTAAATCTTCCCTGGTAAAACCACGCGCCTGGGCATATTTCTGGGTATCGTCTCTGCCCGGCAGATCATTGCTGTCAAGAATAAACCGTTCATGTCTGCGGCATTCCTCCGTCAGTTTCCGAAACTCTTCTTTCCCCGGTTCGGTATCCCAGTAATCCGGCTCCAGCTTTTGAAGAGGCGTCAGGTAATGTCTCTGAAATCCTCTGTCCACTGCATGATCGATCTGACGGATACTGATCGGATTCACACTGCCGCAGGCGATCAAAAATCCCTTCCCGAACGTAATGTCCTGTTCTTTTGCTCTGTCTTCCAGCTTTAAAACACCCGGCAGCACCGCCCCCAGCCCTGCACAGCCGGCCATAATGGAAAGCTGCCCCTCGTCGGCAAGCGCAGCAGCCGTTCGCCTCAGTTCCTCCATATCCTCCGCATCATACAGATCGATGGTTTTGTCCCCAAAACAGTCCCCCGCCCTCTCCCCGGATGGGATCACTCTGACCGGCACACTGCTCTGCATATGGATAAGCTTTTCCACCTCCGATTCCCTGACAGGATCATACGGATCTTTCCCAAAAACACTCTGTTTTGCCGGAAGACCGTTTATGTAGTGTACTCCATTCCGGGTGATCCGATCCATCTGGGGACAGGCCGGCAGAAAGGCCAGTCTTTGAAGACCGGAAGCATCGAGAAGGGCAGAAAGCTCTGCTCCTACATTGCCCCGCAGGGCGGAATCTGTTTTTTTCAGGATATGCGGTATCCCGGCTTTCCTTGCCCGGCGCACCGTCTCGTACACTGCGGCATAGGCAGCCTCTGCATCCAAGTGCCTCGTCTCCGCATCCAGGACCAGCACCCGGATTTCGGGAGATATGCGCTCCAGATCACAGTCCGCTTTTGTAATGACTTTTACCTGTACCCCTGCTGCCGCAAACTGTACCCCCGTATCCAGCGCCCCGGTAAAATCATCTGCAATAATCAGTAACTTCATCATACAGCCACCATTTCATGTTTGATTCATTTTTGAACATCTCTTTTTTACAATCTCACTATAACTTGATTTTTGTGCACTTTCAATAGCATATATTCAAATAATTGTTTTATTTTGAAACATTTGTGTTGTGATTTTAATCATAATTTGTTATAATATTTGTCAGATATGATATGGGAGGTGTTTCTATAATGAAAAAAATCAGCATACTAGCTATTGCGCCTTATGAGGGAATGGCAGAGCTTTTAAACTCTATTGCCAGAGAAAGAGAAGATATTGACATGACTGTCCGCGTGGGCAACTTAAAAGACGGTGTAAAGATCGTACAGGAACTGACAGAGGACTTTACTTATGATGCCGTCATCTCCCGCGGCGGTACAGCGGAAATGATCCGCAGCGTCTGCGACGTAGCAGTTACAGATATTCAGATATCCGTCTATGATATCCTGCGCTACATTAAAATGGCGGAATATTATGGCGGAAAATACGCCATCACCGGCTTTCGGGACATTACCTCCAGCGCGAAGATCCTCTGTGACCTTTTGCAGTATAAAATCGATATCATTACCTTTACCGACGAATCCGAAGTGCTTCCAACCCTCTTAAAGCTGAAAGAGAACAATTATTCTCTCGTCATCTGTGATATGATCAGCTTCAACATTTCCAAATCCATCAGCCTGAACGCTTTTCTTGTTACTTCCGGCCGGGAGGCACTTTTAGAGGCCCTGGACCGGGCCGTCAGCTTTGTCCACTCCATCTCTGCCCTGCACAAGCAGAAGGAGCTGTTCAAAGCGGCTCTGACCAGGAACAATGAATCCATCATGATCTTTGATGAAAACAACCAGCTGTGGTTTTCCACACTGACCGGCGCTCCCGCTGACCGGCAGCTCTCGAAACTGATCCAGGATTCTGTCGCTGATTATACAGGACCAAAAGAGAAGGTTCTGATCCGCAGATTTGCCGAAATAACCTGTCAGATTTCCAACAGTCCCATTTCTTACAGCGGCAGAAATTACTCTCTGTTAAAAATCGAGCAAAAACCCTCTTTGTATTCCGAAGAAGACGGCAGCATTGCGATTTATAATGATTTTAATGAAATGGCAGCGGACGAGATTTTTGCCTTCAACAGTGTCAATCTAATAGGAAAAACCCATGAAATGCTTGAAAAATACGCACGGACGCAGTTTCCTGTCCTGATTACAGGAGAGGTCGGAACCGGCAAAGAAAAAGCGGCTGCTCTTCTCTACAAATACGGCCCCAATGGAAGCCACCCTTATTATGTCATTGACTGCAGCCTGATCAGCGAAAGAAATTTCAGTCATCTTCTGGCCAGCAACAGTTCGCCTTTTAATGATGTAGGATCGACTATTCATATTAAGCTGGTAGGGGAGCTTAGCAAAAAGCAGTTGGAAAAGTTTTCTAATTATATGGAAAATACCCGGCTTGCCAGACGCAACCGCCTGATCTTCACTCTGGTCAAACCGCACGCAAAAGCAGAGCTTATTGAGAAGTATCTGGCAAACCGCCTCTCCTGCCTGCTGCTCCCTCTGATGCCGCTTCGGGAAAGAATCGAAGATATTTCCAGTATCGCAGCTTTGTATATCAACCAGATGAATCTGGCACTTGGAAAACAGATCATCGGATTTGAACCGTCTGCACTGCAGCTTGTACGGGAATACCCGTGGCCCAACAATCTGGATCAGTTCCGGCGTGTATTAAAAGAACTCTCCGTTATTACAGATACTGCATATATTACCGAACGGCATACACGGGAGATTCTTGCCCAGGAAACTTTTGCCCTGGCCCCGTCAGCAGCGAATGTCCCGTCGGGGCCTGCACCTTCTGTACGGCTTGATCTGTCCGGATCTCTCGACCAGATCACAAAGGAGGTCATAAACCTTGTTCTGGCGGAAGAAAACATGAACCGGGAGAAAACAGCAAAACGCCTCGGCATCAGCCGGACCACACTATGGCGTTCCTTGAAGTCCTAAAGGCAAGTTTTCCCTTCGGTCCAGAAAAATGATTGATTCTTAAGGCTTTCGGTAGTATACTTGTACATAAATAAAACTGAAAATCCAGTAACACATGGAGGATATCACAGCACATGCGCAAAACACTGATCCTGTCTGCTGCCCTATGTTGTATCCTGCTCTGTGGCTGCCAAAAAGAAGATACCGGCACATCCGACCAGAGTGCTTCCACAGGCTTTCTAGGTCTCGGCGGCACCGGAAACAAGACTGCTTCTGATGCGGATGCCGGTCCGGTCCGTGACAGTACGCCAAAGGTGCTGGTTCCTTCTGCAGACGGAACAAACGCTCATGCTTCTGATACAGTGACCATAGATGCTTCCAACACAGACCAGGGCTATATCATGGTACAATATACCGGGGACAATCCCAAAGTCAAACTCCAGATTGAAACCCCCGGCGAAACCACCTATACCTATCTGCTCTCCCAGGACAAGATCTTCGAGACGTTTCCCCTCTCCGGTGGAAACGGCGCCTATTCCTTCACCGTCCTGGAAAATGTAGAAGGAGATATGTACTCTGTCGCCTTTGAGCATGAGACAGAGGTCCAGATAGAAGATGAATTTCTTCCTTTCCTGTATCCTAATCAGTATGTCTCCTTTACTTCGGATTCCGCGGCTGTGGCAAAGGGCAGTGAGCTTTCCAAGGACGTACATTCGGATCTGGAAGCCATCACGAATATTTATCATTTTGTCACCCAGAACATCGTCTACGATTCCGAGAAAGCCGCCAGTGTGGCTTACGGATATCTTCCGGATATCGACGAGACGCTGAGCACCAAGAAGGGCATCTGCTTTGACTATGCGGCACTGACCGCTGCCATGCTCCGTTCTCAGCGCATTCCTACCCGGCTGGAAGTCGGGTACGCCGGAGACGCCTACCATGCATGGATTAGCTGCTATGTGGAGGAAACAGGCTGGATTGACAATATCATCGAATTTGACGGCTCCTCCTGGAGTCTCATGGACCCCACCTTTGCAGCCGGAACCAACAGCCGGGATTTGAAGCAGTTCATCGGCGACGGCAGCAATTATGCTGTAAAATATTACTACTAAGCCCGAAAGGAGTTTACATGGCACTGCAAACATTTACCCCTTTATCCAATACGGAAGTCTCTGCCTTCTGTTCCCAGATGGCAATGATTCTCCGTTCCGGCATTTTTGCCATGGAAGGCATCTCCATTATGCTGGAGGATGCAGACGACCCAGAAGAGCATATGCTCCTGGCACAGATAGATGATACACTTCAGAAAACCGGACAGCTTCACGAAGCTCTGGAAAAGACAGGCGCATTTCCGGGCTATATGATTCAGATGATCCGTATCGGCGAAGAAACCGGCAGGCTGGATGATGTTATGAGCGCACTGGCCCTTTATTATGAACGGGAAGCTTCTATCTCGCAGATGATCCGGAATGCACTGACTTATCCGCTGATTATGGTATTTATGATGCTTTTGATCATTCTTGTACTGATGACAAAGATCATGCCCATTTTCAATGAGATCTTTCTGCAGTTAGGCGGAGAGATGACCGGCCTGTCCAGAACGCTTCTGAATATCGGAACGGTCATCAGCCGTTATTCCATTGTAATCATCATCCTTACAGCCCTGTTTGCCGTCGCTGTCCTGTACTTTGGCAAAACGAAAAAAGGCCGGCAGCAGTTTGGCAGCTTTGCTGCCAATTTCGCATGGACCCGTTCCTTTATGGAAAAGCTTGCGGCATGTCGGTTTGCCAGCGGCATGTCCCTTACCCTAAGCAGCGGCATGAGCCCGGAGGAGTGCTTAAGCCTGGCTTCTGAACTCATTGCCCACGAAGCTTTCTCCCAGAAGATCAGTCAGTGCAAATCGGCTCTGGAAAAGGGACAGGAGTTACATAAAGCACTTCTGGATTCTGGTATTTTTACCGGGATCTATGCGCGTATGGCCGCCATCGGAGACCGTACTGGTGTTCTGGATGAGGTCATGCAGGATATTGCAGACACTTATCAGGAGGAGATCGACCGGAAATTCACCGGCCTGATCGCCGCACTAGAACCCACCTTGGTCATCGTCCTGTCTCTGGTGGTGGGCCTGATCCTTTTGTCCGTTATGCTTCCCCTTATGGGAATCATGTCGAGTCTGTAAGGAGATGGGAGGGTGCATATGAAGCATCGTTTTGCAAGGGGAAAACAGGACTCCGGTTCCAAAAACCTTATGATCTCCGCGGTTCTTTTCGCTCTGATCCTGTCCGCCTTTCTCTTCGGAATCTCCACTGTAGAGGATCGAACAGATGCACAGGCAAAAGAAGCGCTGGAGCAGGCGGTCAGCCGCGGCATTGTACACTGTTATTCCCTGGAAGGCTCCTACCCGGAAAGTCTGCAGTACCTGAAAGACCATTATGGGCTTACCTATGATGAAGACCGCTTCTTTGTAGATTACCAGGTGCTTGGCAGCAACATCCTTCCGGATGTAACCATTATAGACAGGAGGTACCGGCCATGAGATTTCAGTCACGGAGCAGGCATGTGATCGATGTGGTCTTTCCGATTGCTCTCCTCTTTGTCTTTGCAGTCTCTGCCCTGAGTATATTAATCCTGGGGGCCAATATTTATGCCTCCACAAACGGACGGCTTCGGGTCAATGACGAGAACCGTACTGCGCTGTCCTATATTGCAGAAAAGATACGCCAGAACGACAAGGAGGGCGGCATCGCTGTCGCTTTCATCGACGGCACCAACTGCCTGGCCATGTCGGCCGTTTACAACGAGGTCCCCTGTACGACCTATATTTATGAATACGAAGGTATGCTGAAGGAACTGTTCATCAATGACGGCATTCCGGTTACTTTAAAAAACGGCAAAGATATTATGGAACTGTCCTCTTTGTCTGTCGAACAGCTCGAAGAACATATCTATCTGTTTACTGCTACTGACAGTGAAGGGATCAGCACAACTCTGATCGCTTCAGAAAGGAGCGTGCCATGAAGAAAGGATCTTCCAGGCGTTCCAATCTGCTTTTGATGGAGATCATCCTCTCCGTTTTGTTCTTTACTGCTGCCAGTACGGTCTGCCTGCAGGTCTTTGTACGTGCAAGCCTTTTGGAAAAGGATACGCGGGAGCTGGATATGGCCGTGCGCTATGTCAGCTCTGCTGCTGAACTTCTAAGCCGCCCGGAACATACTATGGAGCATCTGCGCACTCTGTATCCGGATGCACAGATTGAAGAACAGGAAGCCCATATCTGGTTTGACAAGGATTTTCAGTCATGCCAAAAGGACGAAAGTTCCTATGAGATGAGCATCCAGTTCAGCTCCCAGGATACACATACCATAGAATGGATCGTATCTATATCCGACGGCTCCAAGGAGATCTATCAGTTAAAAGGTACGACCTATCAGCAGTATACGCTGTCATATGGACAGTAAAACTCATTGAGAACATATGTTCTGTCATCTGTTTTCAGGGCTTGTCTATTGAAGAAAAAAGGGGATATTTTTATGAAACTTAAGGCAGAAAAGCGGTCCCATCCTGTTACGAACATAGGTTCTGTGTCTCTGCTCATGACCTTCGTCGTTCTGTGCCTGGCTATTTTCGCTGCGCTGTCCATATCCGGAGCCATCTCAGAATACCGGTACAGCCAGAAGATCGCCCAGCACACTGCAGACTATTACGAAGCCTCCAATCTGGCTTCTGAGATGCTGCGAAATATTGACGGGATTCTAAAAAGTACCTATGAGCTGGACCCGGAACATTACTATGAGACGGCAGAGGAACAGTTAAACCCTCTTGTACAGTCCAATACTGATTTCACATCCGAAAACCCTTCGGTCACTTATGAGGTGCCTGTGGACGATACCCGGTCCCTGCGGGTCGTACTGGTGCTGAACCCTCCGGGGCAGATTGAGGAGGGCTATTACCGGATCACTTCATGGCAGGAGGTCCCTTCGTCCCAGTGGAACGGGGATGACAGCCTGAACCTTATGACATTTTAGACACACTCTAAACAAAATCCAGGAGGAACACCTAATGAACACTGCAAAAGAACTGCTTCAGAAAGCTGTTGCCCAGAAGGCTTCGGATATTTTTATCGTAACGGGGCTTCCCGCCTCCATGCGGGTCAATCACGCCCTTTTGCGGGTGGATGACCAAAGGCTTATGCCCCAGGATACAGAGAAGCTTATCCGCGAGATCTATGGTCTTGCAGAGCGGACCATGGACCAGCTCTGGGAAACCGGCGATGATGATTTCTCGTTTCCGATTCCGGGCGTATCCAGATTCCGTGCCAGCGCTTACAAGCAAAGAGGTTCTCTTTCCATCGTTATTCGTCTGATCGCCACCTCTCTCCCGGATCCCGGAACCATTGGTATTCCGGAGAGCATCATATCTCTTGGACGTTTCTCCAAAGGTCTGGTGCTGGTGACAGGTCCTGCAGGCAGCGGAAAGTCCACAACACTCGCTTGTATCATTGACTATATTAACCGAACCCAGGAAAAACACATTATCACTTTAGAGGACCCGTTAGAGTTCCTGCACCGGCACAACAGGAGTATTGTAAGCCAGAGAGAGATCAATACCGATACTGAAAATTACGAGACTGCCCTGCGGGCTGCCCTGCGTCAGAGTCCGGATGTGATTCTGCTGGGCGAGATGAGAGACTACGAAACCATGCAGGCTGCTGTGACAGCCGCGGAGACCGGACACCTGGTCTTCTCCACCCTGCATACTACCGGAAGCGCCAAAGCCGTAGATCGTATCATCGATGTCTTTCCGCCCAACCAGCAGCGCCAGATCGCAGATCAGCTCTCCTTAGTCCTGCAGGCTGTTGTTTCTCAGCAGCTCATATCTACCGTTCAGGGCACGCTGATCCCTGCCTTTGAGCTTATGACGGCCACTCCGGATATCCGCAGCATGATCCGCGGCAAAAAGATCCCTCAGATCGACGGTCGGATCTACTCCTCACCAGGCACCAATCAGGAGATGTTCTCTATGGACAACAGTCTTCTGAAACTGTACAACGACGGCTTAATCAGCGCCAGCACCGCGTTGGAGCACGCCACCGTGCCAAGACTTCTGGCACCGAAGCTGCAGTAGCCGAGTGCCGGACAACCAGAACGCAAAAAGGGGCAGCCGCTTTCCGGCTGCCCCTTTTTTCTCTGTATCTTTGTTCTATTTGTTATATTTCGCCTCAATATCGCAGATCTTCTGAACGCGTTCCGCATGTCTGCCGCCTTCAAACTCCGTACCGAAAAATGCATCCAGAATCATTTTTGCCAGCTCATTTCCAACGACCCGTGCACCCATGGCAATAATCTGCGATGCATTATGCTTTGCCGTCATCATGGCAGAATACGGCTCACTGCATACTGCCGCACGGATCCCCGGCACTTTGTTGGCCGCCAGAGAGATGCCGATGCCTGTCCCGCAGATAAGCACGCCCTTTTCCACTTCACCCGCCCGGACAGCTTCCGCCACCTTCAGGCCCTGGTCCGGATAATCGATTCGCACAGACGCATCATATGCGCCGTAATCCACGCACTCATAGCCCTTTTCCGTCATATAGTCCATCAGTTCCTTTTTCAGATCGATAGCTGTATGGTCACAGCCGAATCCAATCTTCATGATGTCATGTCCTCCTTTATCTAATTTATATTATGATCCGTTTTCATGCCGAAGCAGAAAGTGCTCATTCTCCCACTCGAATCTTCAGTGCCTTCTGATAGTTCTGGATTACCGCCTTTTGGCATGTCCCGCCAAACTCTCCGTCCAACGTCCAGGGAATCTCCTCCTCTGCTTCCACAAAAAGCTGCGCCGTTCGGAAAGAGTACATATATTTGGAATCAATCTCTTTCAAAATAACAGCACCGAGAATCTCCTGCAGCTCCGCTGCATTTTTCGGACTTTTGATAAATGTCACCTCGAAAACTCCGTCGTCGAACTGCACTTTTCTTCCGATGATACTCTTAAAGCCGCCGACCGAACGTGAGTTCGTTACCATGCCGAAGATAAAATCATCCTCTGCCTCCAATTCCCTGCTGCGTATATGCATATGATAAGACGGAATATTTGCAAGCCGCTTAACGCCTTCCAGAAGATATGCCATATGCCCAAGTACATTTTTCATACTCTGGTCTGTGGAATAGGATACGTCTGTAAAGATGCCAAAGGCCGCAATATAGACAAAATGTTCCTCATTGAACGTCCCCATATCACAGGGAAAGTCGGTCCCTTCCACTGCAATCTTTGCCGCCTTCAGCATATCCCGCGGAATCTTCAGACTTCTGGCAAAATCATTCACCGTCCCGGACGGAATATAACCGATGGGGATCTTTTTCTCCCGGTGCATCATTCCCTCCACGACCTCATCAATCGTTCCGTCTCCGCCGCTGCAGACTACCAGATCATAGTCCCCGGAAAGATTCTCGATTTGCTTTACCGCATCCTTTTCTTCTCTGGTCGGATGTACCGTTACTTCATACCCTGCCTCCGAAAAGATCTGCAGAATATGATATAGTTTCGTACGTATCTGTTCGCGCCCTGAATGGGGGTTATAAATAAAGTAAAGTTTCTTCCCATTTTCCATAAAAGACACCTCGACCTTCCTGTACTGTCAGGATACCCGTCCGATCAGTGAACCAGTGCTCCCAGCAGTCCATAAGACATCACTGACATAATAACCGTCGCCATAACAATCCCCAAAAGCACTGCCGGAAATGCCTTCCGGAACCGGACTCCCAGAAGAGAAGCGATCAGCGAACCGGTCCATGCCCCGGTTCCCGGAAGCGGAATCCCCACAAAGAGGACCAGCCCCCAGAACTGATATTTCTCGATCTTCTCACTTTTGCCCATAGCCTTGCTCTCCAGTTTCTCCACCATAGGCCGGAACATTTTCATTCCTTTCATCCAGTTAAATATGGGTGTAATCAAAAGCAAGATAAAAGGCACCGGAATAATATTGCCAATGATACAGAACCAGATAGCCCTTACAATGGGAATTTCCAGAAGCGAAGCAACAATCAGTCCGCCGCGAAGCTCCAGAATGGGCACCATAGAAATAATAAACACAATGATTTCTTTGGAAACCTTTCCTTCCAGAAGCTCCATAAACCAGGTTATCAAACTATCCATATACTCTGTTTCCTTTCTCTATCCCTCTGTGTAACGGCTTAAAAATGTATACAGCGCCTCCATCTGCTCATCCGTTCCCACAGTCACACGCAGATACTGGCTGATTCGTAAAGCACCGAAATACCGCACATAGATGTCCGCTTTTTTCAATGCCTCATACAGTTCTTTCGCGTCATATTTTGGATGTGTAATAAACAGAAAATTCGTCTTAGAATCCAGAACCGTAAATCCAAGTTCGGCCAGCCGCTTTTTCGCCTGCTCTCTTGTATTTATGATTTTTTTGGTTGTTTCCTGAAAATATTCCTCATCCAGCACCGCCTGCACACCAAGACTCAAAGCAGCCTGGCTCATGGTGTAAGAGTTGAAAGAGTATTTCACATCATTCAGATATCGGATCAGCAGAGGACTCCCGACAGCGAATCCAATCCGCATACCTGCCATAGAACGGGATTTGGAAAAGGTCTGCACCACCAGAAGATTGTCGTATTTCTCCACCAGGTCCAGGACAGACTCCGCTCCAAAGTCTACATAAGCCTCATCCACGATAACGACCGCATCCTGGTTATGGCGAATGATCTCCTCCGCCTCCTTATGCCCAAGCTCCAATGATGTGGGCGCGTTGGGGTTCGGAAAGATCACACCTCCATTCTCACGAAAGTAATCCTCCTTCACCATCCTAAACTCCTGGTCCAAAGGCACCGTCTCATATGGTATGCGAAATTCTTCTGCCCAGACCGGATAAAAGGAATAGGTGATATCCGGAAAAAGAATTGGCTTTTGCGAATGAAAGAAAGCCAGAAATGCCATAGCCAGCACATCATCCGATCCGACGCCTACGAACACCTGTTCTTTTTTTACATGATAACGTTCTGCCAGTGCATTCACCAGCATTGAAGCAGCCGGATCCGGGTACAGGCGAAGCCGGTCTGTCTGAAATTCTTTCAGTGCCTTTTCCACACCCGGCGCCGGGGGATACGGGTTTTCATTGGTATTTAATTTAATCATCTTCGGCCGGTCCGGCTGATCCCCCGGCGTATAGGGGGTCACTCTACGAACATTTGTCTCCCAGGCACTCATATACTCTCTCCTTTTAAAACGGCCGCACCTTTTTCCACCATAAACACCGGATGATAGGACAGCTTGGCCTTTCGAAGTCCTTCCTCTCCCGTATCATCTTCCCGGTTCACATATGGATACTGAGACACTTCATGTTCCAGGAACTGCTGATTAATCAGGGGATAGGCGCCGCGGATATCTGCATACGCTTTTTCAATGTGCACCACAAATGTATCTTCCGATACCGGCTCTCCCATCGTAAAAGCCACCACTTCCCCGTTTGCCCGCAGAACGCCGCCCCGCAGTTCCAGCTCTTTGTGAAGACGCAGGGAATTGAGTGCCACACACATCTCCTTGTTTTTCTCCGGATCCCCCTCACAGCCGTTAAATTCCCGCCAGCGCAGGGCCATCTGGAAGCACTCCTCCACATTGTTGTCTGTAAGTGTTTCATAGCTCCAGTCCGGATGGGCCGCTTTAAACTGGTTGATATGGTTTTTCTTTCCATGGTATTTTTTTCCGGAAAGATTGATTAACTTTTCTGTCTCGTATACATAGTCCTCCACGTCTCTCGGCCAGCTAATCTCAAATTTTCCCGGAAAATACCGCTCCAGCTCTTCGTACTCCTTTTTGTTCAGTCCATGAAGGGCAAAGGGAAATGCCTGTCCCCTGCTTTCCTCCATCAGACGTTTCAGCGCCCCCTGCCGATCTCCGTTTCCCGCCGGGTACGTGTAGGAGTATTTTCCGTTAAATACACTTCGAAATACTACGGTTCCTTCGATCTCTGCCCATACCAGGTCATAAAATCGCGCCCACAAATAGATATTGGCAAAAGTCCTCTCGCATCCGCGGAATCCCTGGCCTTCCAGATGAGATAAGATCACCTTCCGGTCCGTAAGTTCCGGTCTTTTAAATGGAATTTCCATCATACTTTTCTACTCCTGTGAAAACTCATGCGGGGCTGCATCTGTATGGCAGCCCCGCCTGTCGTTTCTCTCCATGCTGTATCATGTCTCGTCAAACAGTTTTTCCTTATAGACACCTGCCTCGATCAGTTCCCGGAAGGAACGGATCACCGCCGGTTTGTCCTCTTTGTAAGTGACGCCAAACCATCGGTCACTGGATTCGAGAACTGTCACATGGGCCCTCTTCTCCTGAATCAGATCATCGATAATGGTGGGAATCAGGTATTCCCCTTTCATCCCGTCTGAAAGCTCTGCAAGGAAACGGACAAATCCAGTCTCCAGCACCGGGAAAATTTCCGGCGTCAGCCCCCACATATTCATGGACACAGGACAGTGCACATCCAGAGAAATCCTTGTACCATCCTCCATCTGTATGGCTGCTCCGTCCTCGGTCTTGATGATATTTCTTGTCTCTGTCACTTTTGTCAGATGACCTTCTTCATCCACACTGCAGATGCCTCTGGTCACACCGCCGTTCTCGCTCAATGTGTTTCCCAGAAGGAAGCCGGCCATACAGAACTCCAAACGCTCTCCCGTGCCATGCTCCTGCACCAGATAATCATGGACTTTGACAAATGCTTCCTTTCCATAATAATCATCTGCATTAATGACTACAAAAGGCTCCTGCACCAGTTCCCGGCAGCTTAAGATTGCCTGTCCGGTTCCCCAGGGCTTCGTCCTGCCCTCCGGCTTCGTAAAACCAGCCGGCAGATCGCACAGCTCCTGAAATGCATAGGCAACCTCTATGCGCTTCTCCATCCGGTCACCGATCACCTCCCGGAAATCTTTTTCCAGATCTTTCCGAATGATAAAGACTACTTTATCAAATCCTGCCTCCAGGGCGTCGTGCACGGAATAGTCAATGATAATTTCCCCCGACGGCCCCACCGGCTCTAACTGCTTGATACCGCCGCCGAAGCGGCTTCCGATCCCAGCCGCCATCACGACCAGTGTTGTCTTTTTCATGTTCCCCTCCTGTGTATTCCATGCTGTTTCTGCTCCTGAATCCCGGCTCGGCAGAAATTCCTGCTTTTGTTTTATACGCTTACATTACGTGTTTCATCGTATCAATCACTTTTGTTACATACTGCCCGCAAAGCTCCTGAGTCGTCGCCTCTACCATGACCCGAAGGACTGGTTCGGTTCCGCTCTCGCGCACCAGAATCCTGCCGTCATTTCCAAGTGCTTCCTCCACTTCTTTCACAGCCGCCGTCACCTCCGGATGGGTAAGCACTGCTTTTTTATCCGTTACCCGAAGATTCTGAAGAAGCTGCGGATAGATTTTCACTTCCGATGCAAGCGTCCCAAGCGTCGTTTTCTTTTCCAGAAGCACTTCCATCACTTTCAGGGAAGTCAAAATTCCATCACCGGTAGTTGCATGCTTACTGAAGATAATATGCCCCGACTGCTCGCCTCCTAAACGGTATCCGTGCTCCATCATATTCTCAAATACATATTTGTCTCCGACCTTCGTCTTCTGGTACTTCAGGCCGATCTTGTCGCAGGCTTTATAAAGTCCAATATTGGACATGATCGTCGTAACGATCATGTCATCTTTTAACTGGCCGATCTCCTTCATATATTTTCCGCAAATATACAGGATCAGATCTCCATCCACCACATTTCCATGTTCATCTACCGCAAGACACCGGTCCGCATCGCCGTCATAAGCAAAACCGATATCCAATCCTTTTTCCTTCACAAATGCCTGAAGAGCCTCAATATGCGTGGAACCGCAGTCCTGATTGATATTGGTTCCGTCCGGATCGTTGTGAATCACATAAGTCTTTGCGCCCAGGGCATCAAAAACGCTTTTGGCAATGGCCGATGCACTGCCGTTGGAACAGTCCAGACCTACCCGCATCGTCTTAAAGGATCTGGTCGGCAGGGAAATCAGATAGCCAATATAACGGTTCCGCCCTGCGGAAAAATCAACGGTCCGCCCGATGTTCTCCTTTACCGCCAGCGGGATCTCCTCCCTTTCGCCGTCAATATAGGCCTCAATCTCTTCCTCTACCGACGCTTCCATCTTGTATCCCATGCTGTTAATGATCTTGATTCCGTTATCATAAAACGGATTATGGCTGGCAGAAATCATGATTCCGCAGTCAAATCCTTCCGTACGCACCACATAGGACACGCTTGGCGTCGTTGTCACATGCAGAAGATATACATCCGCTCCGGAGGCTGTCAGCCCTGCCACCAGTGAATATTCGAACATATAGCTGGATCTTCTGGTATCCTTTCCGATTACAATCTGAGCCTTGTGCTCCCGGCCATAATACCAGCCCAGAAAACGGCCCACCCGAAAGGCGTGCTCAACGGTCAGATTTACATTGGCTTCTCCGCGAAAACCATCTGTTCCAAAATACTTTCCCATAATCTCTCCTATTAGAAGTTCCGTATCCGCCCCCATAGCGCCCTTAGATGGATTAATTTTCGTTCATATCCATGAACGAAAATCAATCCGGCGCTCTGCGGGCAGATACTGTTTTGAAGTTCCGTATCCGCCCCCATAGCGCCCTTAGATGGATTAATTTTCGTTCATATCCATGAACGAAAATCAATCCGGCGCTCTGCGGGCAGATACTGTTTTGAAGTTCCGTATCCGCCCCCATAGCGCCCTTAGATGGATTAATTTTCGTTCATATCCATGAACGAAAATCAATCCGGCGCTCTGCGGGCAGATACTGTTTTAAAGTTCTGTATCTGCCCGTACAGGCAGATCACTGTTTCCAAAATTCCGATATTATATTATACGTAAAATATCCGATAATTTCAACCAGATTTTGCCGTTTTTGCTCATTTCAGATACTGCACCAGCACTTTTTCGATGGAATCCAGGTCAATGGGCTTGGCAATGTGGCCGTTCATGCCGGCCAGGAGAGAATTTTCCACATCCTCTGCAAAGGCATTGGCTGACATGGCAAAGATCGGAAGACTGCCTGCGTCCTCACGGTCCATTCCCCGAATCCGGCGCGTAGCCTCGTAGCCGTCCATCACCGGCATCTGGATATCCATAAAAATCAGATCATAGTACCCGCACGGGCTGGATGCAAACATTTCCACCGCCTTCAGACCATCCACCGCCTTTTCAATCTGTACGCCTGTAATCCCGATCAATTCTTCGGCAATTTCCATATTCAGCTCATTGTCTTCCACCAGCAGAATATGCTTCTGTCCATAATCCACCGCCGCTTCCTGCTCCCGGATATCCGGCAGGACCATTTCTTCCAAGTCTTTTGGCTCCTCTTTCACTGCCTCACATGTCTTGAGACAGAACGCAACGGTAAAGACCGATCCTTTTCCCGGTTCACTCCGGGCTGTTACTGTTCCGCCCATCAGATCCAAAAGGCCCTTGGTAATCGTCAGCCCGACGCCGGTACCGGCGATCTTGCTGGCTGTTGTATTTCTGTGCCGCTCAAAGGGTTCGAACATACGTCCTAAAAATTCAGGCTCCATTCCGATGCCGGTATCGGCACAAGTAAAGCGGAAGTTTCCGTAACCCTCCTTTGGATTTTCCTCCTGATCCTGTACCAGTGCAAGATCGATATGGCCGCCTTTCTCTGTATATTTTACTGCATTGCTGATAATATTGATAAAAATTTGACGAATTCGCAGAGGATCACCTTCTGCCCATTCATTCGTAAGCTCCACAGACGCTACGGTAAGTTCCAGCCCGGCCTCTAGTGCCTGAGGCCGCATAAGAGCCGTTACATCTTCAAAAAGCCCGGAGAGACAAAATGCCTCTTCTTTCAAAAGGATCTTGCCGTTTTCAATCTGTGTCATATCAAAGACGTCATTGACCAGACTCAGGAGCTGGATTCCGGACGTCTTGATCTTGTTCAGACAGTCTTCGATCCGTTCATGATCCTCCATATGCTCCTGCGCGATGGCTGTCATGCCAATGATGCCGTTAAGCGGCGTACGTATATCATGGGACATATTCATCAGAAAGCGTCCTTTTGCCTCACTGGCCATATCAGCCGCTTCAAAAGCCTTCTGAAGCTCCTGTGTATGCTTCTTATTTTCCCGCATTTTGATCCCGTAAAAGAATCCAAGAACAAGCAGAATCAAGGCAATGGCCGTTCCGGAGAAGAAAAGAGTCTGCCGGAGTATGCTGTCTGCTTCCTCCTGAATCACGTCTTCCGGTATAATGGATACAAGCAGCCACTCCGAATCTGCCCGAAGAGGTTCATAACAGAACACCATTCCTGTTCCGTTATACTGAAATACCGCCCATCCGGAACCCATATCCTTAAGTTCCTGGCGGAATTGTCCAATCTCCTCTTCGTCGTTTCCCTGTCCCGAAACCATGTCAAGCAGATTTGCCTCCGGCATGTTGCTGTTTCTGTGTCCCGGACGGACCATAATATCTCCGCTTCGATTTACGAGATAGGAAAAGCCCGTGTTATTATAAAACGTCAGTGTAAACTGATCGGCGATCTCGGCCGTCCGATATTCTTTTACCAGATATCCTTCTGTCCCCTCGTCGAAAGACACCCGCATGTAAATATTGAATACCGTTTCTTTGGTCACACTGCTGGTATGTGCATCCAAAATTCCCCGTTCTGACTCTGTCTGCTCAAGAAACTGCGCGACAGTCTCATCCGGCTTTACATTCTGGCGCACGATGCCCGCATTCCGGAAATACATCATTGCATCCGGCTCCACTACATTATACAGATCCAAAAGACCTGCAAGCTCATCCGGCGCGGCATCCGCAATCTTCTCCCATACGATTTCCAGCCCGTCAAAATCCGTCTCAAACTGAATATTCAGAGCATTCGCCCCCTGGTGAGTGCTCTCTGTAATCGTATGAATGGAATTCTGCCAAAGCTGGCTGCTGACACTTTCCACAAACATCCAGGTCCCCGTCCCCAGCACTGCTGCCGAAAGAATCCCTACTGCGAAAAACGTTCTTTTCCTTTTCATCTGACAGCCCCCGCTTCATATAACAAGCTTATTCGCTCCCCTTTTATCCCCTCTCTTCCAGGCGGCTTAAACGCCGTGCCTGGTCAGCAGCGATACATGCATCCAATATCTCCTGAATATCGCCGTTCATAACCTTATCCAGCTTGTACAGTGTCAGATTGATCCGATGATCCGTCACGCGGCCCTGAGGAAAATTATATGTCCTGATCTTTTCTGCCCGGTCTCCGGTCCCGATCTGGCTCCGTCTGGCTTCCGCCTCCGCATCATGAGCTTTCTGGCACTCCATATCATAAAGCTTTGCGCGCAGCAGCGCAAATGCCTTTGCTTTATTCTGAAGCTGGGACTTTTCCGTCTGACTGTACACCACGATTCCGGTAGGATAATGGGTCAGACGCACAGCAGAATCCGTCGTATTGACACACTGTCCTCCATTGCCGGATGCCCGCATAACATCGATCCGGATATCCTTTTCATCAATCTGCACATCTACTTCTTCCGCTTCCGGCATGACCGCAACCGTAATGGTAGATGTATGAATGCGCCCGCCGGACTCGGTTTCCGGCACCCTCTGAACCCGGTGCACGCCGGATTCATATTTCATAACCGAATATGCACCCTGACCGGTTATCATAAAGGTGACGCTTTTCATACCTCCAATGCCGATCTCGTCCACTTCCATCATTTCTGCTTTCCAGCGTCTGGCCTCCGCATAATGCGCATACATCCGATAGATCTCCGCTGCAAACAGCGCCGCTTCGTCTCCCCCTGCGCCTGCACGAATCTCCACGATTACATTTTTATCATCATTGGGGTCTTTGGGCAGAAGCAGAATCTTCATCTGCTGTTCCAGCTCCGCTGTCCGCTTTTTCGCATCGGAAAGCTCCTCCTTCAGCATCTCCCGCATCTCCTCGTCGGACTCCTCCTCTAACATGGCCAGGCTGTCCTCCGCAGTCTCCCTGCATTTCTTATATTCTGTATATGCATCTACCAGAGGCTGAAGCTCCGCCTGTTCCTTCATCAGCTTCCGAAAACGATTCTGATCGTTGACAACGGAAGGCTCTGTCAATTCATTTGTAATCTCCTCATACCGCCTTACCAGATCTTCTAATCGGTCAAACATTTCTTTCCTCCATCTATTTGCGGCTTCAGGCGTCCGTACACAACCCGGTCCAATCCTGCCAGGTCCTTTACCACACGGATCCCGGTAAATCCCTGTTCCATCAGGTTTTGGACCGCCTCCGCCTGATTGTATCCAATCTCCAAAAACAGCATCCCATCCGGCTTCAGATAAGCCGGACTCTGCTCTATAATCTTCCTGTAAAAATACAGTCCGTCTGTTCCCCCGTCCAGTGCCATCCGCGGCTCATACTCCCGCACCTCTTCCATCAGCCCGTCAATCTCCTTCGACGGAATATAGGGCGGATTGGACAATACGGCATCAAAGCTGCCTTCTACCTGTTCCAGCAAATCGCTTCGCACAAAGGCCCCATGGACTCCAAGATTTTTTCGGTTCCTTTCGGCTGTCCTTAAAGCTCCTTCTGACAGATCGGCGCCGGTTCCGCTTATTCCCGGTATGATCTTCAGGATACTAAGAAGGATACATCCGGAACCTGTACACAGATCCAGAATCTCCATTCCCGGCCTAAGATGCCGGACTGCCTCTTCCACAAGTATCTCTGTATCCTGTCTTGGAATCAGCACCTGTTCATCGACCAGAAACGAATACCCCATAAATACCTGCACACCCGTCAAATACTGCAGCGGGATATGCCGGCTTCTCTTCTGAAGCAGTTCCCGGTATCTGTGTTCGTCTGCTTCCTCCACCGGACACTCCTGGTCCAGATAATACCTGCTTCTGGTGATCCCGGTCACTTCCTCCAGCAAATACCAGGCGTCCAGTTCCCACTCGCCGATACCGGCCTTTCGCAGTGTCTCTTTTCCTTCCCGAAAAAGCATTCCAAGGGTCATGCCTGCTCTTCGTCTCCCTCTTCCTCTTCTTCGTCATCATCCAGCCGGTAGCCTTGAAAGGCTCTCCAGTCAAACACGGCCTCCACCGCCGCGATGGCAACTTCGATCATGTCATCTTCCGGTTCCTTTGTGGTCAGCATCTGCATCCCTTTTCCCGGAAGGCTCAGTAATTTTATCAATGCGTGATCGCTCCTGCCGGCCAGTCGGATAAACTCATACGACACACCTGCTATGACCGGAATCAAAAGCAGCCGATACAGCACCCGCAGCGCCGGAGAATCCACCCGGATAAAGATAAAGAAAATAATACTGATGACCATAACAATAAACAGAAAGCTGGTCCCGCATCTGGCATGATAGCGGGAGCTTTTGCGCACATTTTTCAGATTCAGCTCTCTTCCCCGCTCAATGCAGTTGATGCACTTATGCTCTGCCCCATGATACATATATACTCTCCGTATGTCTTTCATGGAAGAGATCAGCACCACATAGAGCACAAACAGTCCCAGACGGATCACTCCCTCCAAAACAGCCAGCAGCGTATTGCTCACAATATAGTCGCGAAAAAAACCGGATATAAAGTAGGGCAGCACCATAAAGATCCCCACTGCCATCACAATGGAAAATACCATCGTAACCCCCATGACCACTTTTTCCGCCTTCTCTCCGAATACCTTCATCAAGAAACGTTCAAAACCGCCCGGCTCCTGTTCGTCGTCCTCCTCATAAAAGCTGGCAGAAAATGTCAGCGTTTCCATACCAAGCACCAGAGAATCTATAAAATTCACCACTCCCCGAATCAGCGGAAATTTTGCCCACACATGCTTTCCTCCGATTCCTTCATACTCGCTGTTGCGGACTTCAATCTCCCCGTCCGGTTTTCTTACCGCCACTGAGTAACAGGTCTTGTTTTTCATCATGATCCCTTCAAGGACTGCCTGTCCTCCGATTCCTGATGGTTTCAATCTTTTACACCCTTCTTCCTGTATATTATGAAAGCTTTTGCTCCTGCTTTTCCTTTCCGGCAGTTCAAAAGCCGTTCCTTTGTGTATTTATCAATATATTAAAAGAGGTTGAGATTACGCGTAACCCCAACCTGTCTTCTCTCAAGCCTATTTGTTGATACCATATTTCCGATTGAACTTATCAATACGTCCACGGGCTACTGCTGCCTTCTGCTGTCCTGTATAGAAAGAATGGCACTTCGAACAGATCTCTACGTGAATATCCTGTTTGGTAGAGCCTGTCACAAATGTGTTGCCACAGTTGCAGGTTACAGTTGCCTGATAATAATTTGGATGGATTCCTTCCCTCATGTTTTCACCTCTTTCATTTATTTGTGAACTTCTGGTCCTGCCCAATTTCCGGCCAATGCCGCTCCGATCTATCCGCGGCAAGCTATCCCGGACTATCCCCACAAGTCCCTGTGGTTCTTTTTTCATAATAGCTATATGATTATAGCATATGCAAATGTCTGATGCAAGTTTTTATTAGAAAAATCTCATCTTTTTCGCATTTTGAACGAACTCTTCATTGTTTTTCGTCCTGGTGAAAAGGTTCAGTATCGTCTCCACCGCATCGTCTGCCTTCATGCCATTGAGTCCTTTGCGGATGTTGTCCATAGCCTGTTGCTCATCCGGATTCAGGAGCAGATCTTCTCTTCGGGTGCTGGATTTGGGAATATCAATGGCAGGAAATACCCGTTTCTCTGCCACCTTGCGATCCAAAACCAGTTCCATATTGCCGGTACTTTTAAATTCCTCGTAGACCACATCATCCATCTTACTGCCCGTATCCACCAAAGCCGTTGCCAGAATCGTCAGGCTTCCGCCTTCCCGCATGTTCCTGGCAGCACCGAAAAATCGCTTGGGCATATGGAGCGCTGCCGGATCCAGACCGCCGGAGAGCGTCCGGCCGCTGGGCGGCACGATCAGATTGTAGGCCCTTGCCAGACGGGTAATGCTGTCCAGAAGGATGGCCACGTCTTTTCCGCTCTCTACCAGACGCTTGGCGCGCTCAATGACCATCTCAGACACTCTTTTGTGCCGTTCTGCCAGCTCGTCAAAGGTAGAATAGACGACCTCCACATTTTTTCCCTCAATGGCTTCTTTTACGTCCGTAACTTCCTCCGGACGCTCATCGATCAGAAGAATGATAAGGTACATTTCCGGATTGTTTTTGGTGATGGACTTGGCCACATCTTTTAAAAGTGTCGTTTTTCCTGCTTTGGGCGGCGAAACAATCATTCCTCTCTGCCCTTTTCCAATGGGCGCAATCTCATCCACGATCCGCATGGCCACACTGCCGCCCGGACGCTCCATCCGGATTCGCTCATTGGGGAAAATCGGTGTCAGATCTTCAAAATTCGGTCTTTTGGCATTTGCCTCCGGATGAAGTCCATTGACACTTTTGACATATAAAAGTGCACAGAATTTCTCTTTTTCTGTTTTTACCTTTGTATTTCCGGCAACAATATCCCCGGTCTTCAGGCCAAACCTGCGTATCTGGGACGGAGACACATACACATCATTTTCTCCCGGCAGGTAGTTGTCACTCCGGATGAAGCCAAAGCCGTCCGCCATCACTTCTAAGATGCCCTGGATGGCCTGTCCGCTGTCCAACTGTTCCATATCGGATACGGTCTTCCCGTTTTCCGCCGCCTGGGACTTCACCATCTCCGCCGCGGCATTCCTCTCATCCTCCGCGAGCATAGCCTCAATAACCGCGTCCTTTCTCATGGCAGAGGTGCCCTTAATTCCGCGGTTCCTTGCCACATCCCTTAAAACAGTAAGTGACAAGGACTCATACTTCTCTCTCATATTGTTATCCATACATTCCTCCTTAATTCTTCTTGGTGTTCATGACTGCTCTATACACTGGGGAAAGAGTCTGCCGGATCCGGCAGAACGTTTTCGAACTATCCATAGTATACTCCCTTTATCTGTAAATGAAAAGGGTAATTTCAAATGCGGCCGGAGACGGCGCAAAGAATCCCAAATGGGAAGTGCTTGATTTTTGCTATCTGGTATGATAGATTGATTTTATGATGTTATGGAACGACAAACCTTATCATTCTCTTGATTATGAGCTAAAAAAACGCTTTGGTGAAAAAGTGTACCGGCTGGCATTAAACGGCGGAATGAGCTGTCCAAACCGAGACGGGAAAATCGGCACCGGCGGATGTATCTTCTGCAGCGCCGGCGGTTCCGGCGATTTTGCGGCAGATCCTTCCCTGTCTGTCACCGAACAGATCGAAGAGGCAAAAACACGCCTGCAGAACAAACGGCCGGTCCGTCGTTATATCGCTTATTTTCAGGCTTATACGAATACCTATGCTCCTGTTCCCTATCTGCGTTCCATCTTTTCGGAAGCACTCTCCAGACCGGAGATCGTCCTTTTGTCCATTGCCACCAGGCCCGACTGCCTGGGCAAAGAGGTTCTGGACCTTTTGGAAGAACTGAACCGAATCAAACCAGTATGGGTAGAGCTGGGACTTCAGACCGTACACGAAGATACGGCGGCCTTCCTTCGCCGGGGCTATCCCCTTTCTGTCTATGAGGAGGCGGTAAGAGGACTCCGAAAACGGGGCATCGAAGTAATCACGCATGTAATCCTTGGGCTTCCCGGCGAGAACACAGAACGTATGTTCTGCACAATCCGCTACCTGAACAGGCAGGACATACAAGGCATAAAACTTCAGCTTCTGCATATTTTGAAAGGGACAGACCTTGCCGCCTTCTATAAACAGCAGCCCTTTTTCGTCCCCTCTCTGGAAGAATATACCCGCTGGATCCTGTCCTGCACAGAAATTTTGCGTCCTGACCTGGTGATCCACCGGCTGACCGGGGACGGTCCAGGCGCACTGCTTCTTGCTCCCCTTTGGACCCGTTCCAAACGGCATGTTCTGAACACCATCCATCAGGCGTTCCGGGAGCAGAATACCTGGCAGGGCAAATATTACAGCGGCTGATCCGTGGAATTATAAACAGAAAGGAAGATGTTATGTCTGATACACTGACTCTTTACAAGTTGATTATTCTAAAGATGCTCACCCAGATTGATTCGCCTCTGACCAATTCCCAGATATCCGAATTTATCCTGGAGAAAGAATACACAAACTATTTTACCGTTCAGCAAGTTTTAGCCGAGATGGAGGAGACAGGACTTGTGACCATATCCAGCAGCCACAACAGTTCTATCTACCACATCACCGACACCGGAAGGGAAACACTGCATTATTTCGGCGATAAGATTTCCGATGCTATCTGTCAGGACATTTTAGAATATCTTCAGAAAAATCATGTAAAGATTCTGGATGCCCTTTCCACAACCGCAGACTACTTTCCCGGCAATGGACAAGAATATCTGGTCCGCTGCCAGGTACGGGAACAGGATTCCACGCTGATCGATCTGACCCTTTCTGTACCATCCAGAACGCAGGCAGTGGCTGTCTGTGACCATTGGAAGGGAAAGAGCCAGGAAATTTATGCCTACGTGATGGAACAGCTTTTATGACGGTCCTTTGTTTCGCCAGTGCCCGATGGTCTCCATAAGTTCTCTGACATTTTGGATCACATGTTCAAAGGCACCCGCTTCATAAAACTGAATCACAATGAGTCCAGCCGGGACCGCAATAATCATGCCCAGAAGCCCGGAGATACGATAACCGGTAAACAGAAGAAAAAGCGTTGTCAGCGTGTCCACACCGATGCTGTCTCCTACCATCTTGGGCTGGATAAGCTGCCTTGTAAGCTGTGACACTCCATAGAGAACCAGCAGCCCGGCTGCTCTTGGGAGTGCGTCACTAAGGGCGCAGAAAGCCGCCCAGGGCAGCAGCACAGTCCCGGTGCCCAGCATGGGCAGAAAATCCAGAAGCGCAATCAAAGCCGCCCACAAAACAGCATATTCAATCCGTAAAAACAAAAGACCCGCTGCAAGGATCAGGGCAACGACTCCCATGATTTTAAACTGTGCACGGAAATACCCGCCCACTGCATATTTCATATTATCCCATACCATCCGGAGTTCTCCCAAGGTCTTCTCTGGTATGAGCTTTCGCCCAATCCGATGGATCCGCTCTCTCTGAGCAATGAAAAAATACGCAAACAAAAGAGAAAAAATAAAAGAAATCAAAAGAGACGGGATATTTTTGGCCATATTTCCCGCCGCCTCTACGGTACCGCCCCCCAGTCCGCCGATCAGCCGGCCCAAGGAGCCGGTTAGCTGATCTGTCAGACCCGCAATTCGTTCCCGCATCTCCGGCGGCATCCGGGTGCTCACACTCTGCAGATTTTCTGCGATCCGGTCAAGCCCCTGCACCAATGCCTGGTAATAATAAGGAAGTCTTCCGGCCAGCTCTCCCGCTTCCCTGCTAAGCCACCGTATCGCATAATAACAGGCCAGAACGATCAGGCCAATGGCGCCGAAAATAATGCCGAAGGAGCTGTGTTTCCGCACAATATGAAGATGTCTTTCCAGAAAATGCACCAGCGGATTGGCGACCTGAGCAATCAGACATCCGATGATTACCGGCAGGAAAAAATGCACCAGCCGGGGACCTGCAAAGATCAGAAACAGCACTTCCGCCGCAAAGATCCCGATATTCAGCAGGTTTTTACAGACTCTTCTGAATTCCTGGTCTTCCTTCATACAGTCCCTTCTTCCATAAATCCTTCAATCGTTTCCCAGATCTCCTCCCGCCCCTGTTTTGTCTCTGCAGAAAACGGAAGGATTTTTGTCTCCGGCACAAGCTGCAGACCCTCCCGGAGAATTTTCAGTTGTTTCTGTATCTGACTCCTTTTGATCTTGTCAAGTTTTGTAGCAATGATAATGGGGGAATAGCCCTGATGAACGATCCAGTCATACATATCCTTATCGTTGGCAGAAGGCGCATGCCGGATATCAATCAGCAAAAAGACTGCTTTTAACTGCCTGGAACTGTGAAGATAATTTTCAATCATCCGGCCCCATTTTGCCTTTGTTTCCTGATTCACTTTTGCATAGCCGTAACCCGGAAGATCTACCAGGTACAGCTCATGGTTTACATTATAAAAATTGATCGTCTGGGTTTTCCCTGGCTGCGAAGATGTCCGCGCCAGAGATTTCCGGTTCAGCAGCCCGTTAATCAGCGAGGATTTCCCCACATTTGATTTCCCGGAAAATGCCACCTCCGGCTTTGCATTATCGGGAAGGCTGCTGGTGATCCCGCAGACCGTTTCAAGTTCTGTGTATTTAATTACCATAGATTAAGCCGCACCTTTCATTTATACAAATGCATGGGCAATTACTTCGTCCATGGCTTCTGCATAGACCAGTTCCAGTCCGCCCGTAATCTCCTCCGAAAGTTCCTCCACATCCCTTTTGTTTTTCTTTGGCACGATCACGGTCTTCATACCGGCACTCCCTGCCGCTAAAAGCTTCTCCTTCAGCCCGCCGATAGGAAGCACTCTGCCTCGAAGCGTGATCTCACCGGTCATGGCCACATCTGCGCGGACCGGCTTTTCCAGCACTGCCGAGAGCATCGCTGTCGCCATAGTAATGCCCGCGGACGGACCGTCCTTCGGGACCGCTCCTTCGGGAATGTGAATATGAATATCGTGCTCCTGAAAGTAATCTTTCTCCAGACCATACTCCGGACTGATGGAACGGATATAGCTGATCCCGGCTCTTGCTGACTCCTGCATCACATCCCCCATCTGTCCGGTCAGCTCCAGATTGCCCTTTCCGGGCATCAGATTCACCTCGATCTCCAGGGTGTCGCCGCCCACACTGGTCCACGCCAGCCCCCGGACAATGCCCACTTCATCTTTCTCGTTGCGCTTCTGAAATTCATAGACGGTCTTTCCAAGATACTTCTCCAGATTCTTTTCTGTGACCCGCACCCGGTTTTTGCCTTCCTCCAGAATCTCCCTGTCCGCCTTCCGGCAAACGGATGCGATCTTCCTTTCCAGATTCCGCACGCCGGCCTCCCTGGTGTACTGATGAATTATCTTCCCCAGCGCCTTTTCCGTAATCTGAAGCTGGCTCTTCTTCAGTCCATGCCGCTTCATCTGTTTTGGCAGCAGATGATCTTTGGCAATGTGCATCTTCTCATTCTCCGTATAGCTGCTCACTTCGATGACTTCCATACGGTCCAGAAGCGGCCGCGGAATAGTCTGGATATCATTGGCTGTACAAAGAAACATAACTTCTGACAGATCCACCGGAAGTTCCACATAATGATCCCGGAACTTTATATTCTGCTCACTGTCCAGCACCTCCAGAAGGGCTGAAAAAGTATCTCCTCTGTGATCACTGCTTACCTTGTCGATCTCATCCAGCACCATAAGCGGATTTTTCACTCCTGCATGTCGAATGCCGTCCACAATTCTTCCCGGCATCGCACCGATATAGGTCCGCCTGTGTCCCCGGATCTCCGCCTCGTCATGAACGCCGCCCAGGCAGATACGGACATATTTCTTATTCAGGGCATGGGCAATGGAACGTGCCACAGACGTCTTGCCGGTGCCCGGCGGTCCTACCAGACAGAGGATGGGACTTTCGCCGCCGTCCAGCATCTTCCTCACTGCAAGAAATTCCAGAATGCGTTCTTTTACCTTTTCCAGTCCATAGTGCTCTTTTTCCAAAATCTTTTTCGCGTCTTTCAGGTTCAGGCGATCCTGGCTTTTCTTATCCCACGGAAGATCCAGAAGCGTCTCGATATATCCCCGGCTTACCGAAGCTTCCGCCGAGTTAGAGCCGGCATTCAAAAAGCGCTGAATCTCTTTTTCGATCCGCTCTTTGACTTCTTTGGATGCATGAAGCTTCTCTGCTGCTTTTCGAAAATGAGCCGCTTCAGCTCCGGGTCCTTCGTCTCCCAATTCCTCCCGGATCACTTTCATCTGTTCCCGCAGAATATATTCTTTTTGATTTTTGTCCACACGCGCTTTTACTTTTTCCTGGATTCCTTTACGAAACTGTTCAATCTCAATCTCGTTATTCAGCAGAACACTGAGCATTTCATACTGTTCTGACAGAGAGGAGGCTTCCAGAAGCTTCTGCTGCTGTTCCCAGGAGAAGGGCGTATGTACCATCACCTGTACCATCAGACGCTCCAGATCTGCACTGTCCATGACCTGACGCAGGATATCTCTTCCGATCTTATTGTTGTCGCTGCCGTATGCCTGATAGATCTCTTTCAGATTCCGGCACATAGCTTCCTTCCTGCTCTCGTGCAGTTCTGCAAACCCTTCCGGGTCCGTCCGCACGACCGTTCCTTCTAAGTACTCTTCCCCCTCCAGATGCTGAATCTCTGCGCTGTACAGTCCTTCCACCAGCACCCTAAGGATCTGATGGGGCATTTTCACAATCTGTTTGATTTCTGCCACTGTTCCTATTGAAAAAAGCTTCTTCTGATCCGGCTCTTCTTCCTCCGGATCTCTTTGAGCCGCAATGAACAATTTCTGTTCCTGCTTAAGCGCATGCTCTATCGCTTTCAAAGACCGCGTACGGCTCACGTCAAAATGTGTAATCATTCCCGGCAGAATCACCATTCCTCTAAGAGCAACCACCGGAACTTTTATCTCCAGATTTTCCTTTTTCAAATTCTCACACCTCCTGTATCAAGGTTTTGCATCCGCTGCATACATTCCTCCACAGAGCAAAAAGGGACCTTTTTATGTAAGGTCCCTCGTTTCCCTATTTTCTCAATATAACCGGTTTGCCGGTTCCCTCTACCGCTTCCTTCGTGACCGTACAGCTTCGAATGCTGTCATCCGAAGGAATCCGGAACATCAGATCCATCATCGTCTCTTCCATAATGGAGCGAAGTCCTCGCGCGCCTGTCTTGCGGGAGATCGTCTTCTGCGCCACAGCTTCCACCGCTTCCCGATCGAACTTCAGTTCGACGCCGTCCAGATCAAAGAGCTTCTGGTACTGGCGGACAATGGAGTTCTTCGGCTCCACCATAATCCGGACCATATCCTCTCTGGTCAGGGGATCTAAAGAAACTGCAATGGGAACACGTCCCATAAACTCCGGAATCATACCATATTTGATAAAGTCTTCCGGAAGGGCATTGCGCAGGAGTTCTCCTACATTTTCCCGGCGCTTATCGCGGATGGATGCATTGAAGCCGATGGAGCCGCGGTCCATACGCGTCTCGATGATCTTATCCAGTCCTTCAAAAGCACCGCCGCAGATGAACAAAATGTTCGTCGTGTCAATCTGAAGAAGTTCCTGATGAGGATGCTTCCTGCCGCCCTGAGGCGGAACGGAAGCCACCGTTCCCTCCACGATCTTCAGAAGTGCCTGCTGCACTCCCTCGCCGGAGACATCTCTGGTTATGGAAGGGTTCTCGGATTTTCTGGTAACCTTATCTATTTCATCAATATAAATAATGCCTTTCTGTGCACGGTCAATGTCATAGTCTGCCGCCTGAATGATCTTCAGCAGAATATTTTCCACATCTTCTCCCACATAACCGGCCTCTGTCAGCGTCGTCGCATCTGCAATGGCAAACGGCACATTCAAAATCTTAGCCAGTGTCTGTGCCAGCAGTGTTTTGCCGGAACCTGTAGGCCCAAGCAGAAGGACATTGCTCTTCTGAAGCTCCACATCCAGATCCGGCTCTGCCAGAATCCTCTTATAATGATTGTATACCGCAACAGAAAGCGCTTTTTTGGCGTTCTCCTGCCCGATGACATAATCGTCCAGGAAATGTTTGATCTCTTCCGGTTTCAAGAGATTGATCTCGTCTTCTTCAAAGAGGTTCTCATCCTCTGACAGTTCCTCTTCGATGATCTCCGAGCAGAGCTCCACACATGCATCGCAGATGTAGACCCCGTTTGGTCCTTTCAGAAGCTTCAGGACCTGACTCTCTGTCTTCCCGCAAAAAGAACACCTGATTTCATTTCTAGCCATGTAATTCTCCCTTAATGCCTCGCCATGATCTCGTCGAGCAGCCCATAAGCCTTCGCTTCCTCCGCAGACATATAATTGTCGCGTTCTGTATCTCTCTCAATAACTTCTAACGGCTGTCCTGTACGCTCTGACAGAATACTGTTCAGCTTCTCTCTTGTACGAAGAATATGCTTTGCAACAATCTCAATCTCCGTTGCCTGACCTTTGGCTCCGCCCAGCGGCTGATGAATCATAATCTCTGAGTTAGGCAGCGCAAACCGCTTGCCTTTTGCTCCGCCTGCCAGAAGAAATGCTCCCATGCTTGCCGCCATGCCAATGCAGATGGTGGATACATCACATTTGATATAATTCATCGTATCAAAAATTGCCAGACCGGCCGTTACGGAACCGCCGGGGCTGTTAATATACAGATTGATATCCTTTCCCGGATCTTCGGATTCCAGGAACAAAAGCTGCGCCACCACCAGACTGGCTGTTGTCTCATTTACTTCTTCCCCGAGGAAGATGATCCTCTCTTTCAGCAGTCTGGAATAGATATCATAACTTCTCTCCCCTCTGCTGGTCTGCTCAATGACGTAAGGTACTAATGCCATATTATTGTCCTCCTCCTCTTAGTCCGGCCTGCCCGGCCGACAGAAACTACGCCTCAACGGCTGCGTCTCTTACCAGATCAATGGCCTTCTGGATTGCGAGATCTTTTTTCATCTCTTCCAGTTGATACTCACCAAAGAGTTCTCTCACTCTCTCTACTTCCATCTTATACAGATTTGCCATCCTCTGGATCTCAGCGTCCACATCTTCCTGCGTCACTTCCAGATTCTCCGCCTTTGCCACTGCTTCAAGCACCAATCTGCTCTGAATGTTCTGCAGTGCTCTCGGCTTCATCTGTGCTCTGTACTGCTCCTCGGTCATACCGCTGAACTGGAAATACTGCTGAAGAGAGAGTCCCTGTGCCTGCATTCTCTGTGCAAAATCGTCCATAAGCTGTTCGGTCTGGAACTCCACCATAGCATCCGGAATCTCCATCTTGGCATCCTCAATGATCTTCTGAATGACCGCATCTTCTTTGATCTTGCGGGCATCCTCTTCTTTTTCCTTCAGAAGTCTTTCCCTGATATCTGCTTTATATTCATCCAGTGTTTCAAACTCTGATACTTCCTGTGCAAATTCGTCGTCGATTTCCGGAAGCTCCTTTACTCGAATGGAGTTTACGCGGCATTTGAAGACGGCTGCCTTTCCGGCCAGTTCTTTCGCGTGATACTCTTCCGGGAATGTCACATTTACATCCAGATCCTTACCGATCTCAGCGCCAATCAACTGGTCTTCAAAGCCCGGAATAAAGGAACCGGAACCAACGGTCAGATCATAGTTCTCCGACTTGCCGCCCTCAAAAGGAACTCCGTCTACAGAACCGTCAAAGTCCAGAGAGATCATATCCCCTTTCTGGACCGCGCGGTCATCCACCGTAATATTTCTTGCATTTGCCTCTCTCTCTTTCAGAAGCTCTGCCTCTATTGCTTCGTCCGCTACTTCGATGGGAGTCTTCTCAACCGAAACCCCTTTATAGGTTCCAAGCTCTACTCCCGGCTTCACTGCCACTTCTGCATGGAAAATAAACGGCTTTCCGCTCTCCATCTGTACGATGTCGATCTTCGGACGGGAAACCAGCTCCTCGCCGCACTCATCTGCCGCATCCCCATACGCCTTTGGAAGCAGTTCATCAATAGCATCATTATAAAAAACTTCTTTTCCGTACATTTTCTCGATTAACTGGCGGGGTGCCTTTCCTTTACGGAAGCCCGGAAGGTTGATACTTTTTCTCGTTTTCAGATATGCGCTCTGAATAGCCTTCTCCACATTCTCTGCCGGAACTTCAACGGTCAGTTTCACCATGTTTTTTTCTAATTTTTCTACCTGTACACTCATGATACGAATATATCCTCCTTGTATTTATATCTCATTATTCCCTGTTTTACACACTCATAGACATTATAAGAGTATATCACAAAAAAATGAGACTGTCTAGCCTGACAGTCTCATTGTTTTTGTTATTTTTTCGATTTTCTTCCTTACTGGCCGGAAGACATCTGCTGTTCCTGCTTCATGATCATTTTTTTGACCATTTCGCCGCCGATGGAACCTGCCTGTCTGCTGGTCAGATCGCCATTGTAACCGTCTTTCAGCGGAACACCAAGTTCGCTGGCAACTTCCTCTTTAAAACGGTTCATAGCTGCTTTTGCTTCCGGTACTGCCATATTGTTTGTTCCGGATGTGCTGTTCTGATTTGACATATTAATCACCTCCATGCCCATAGTATCCGCCGAAACGGATGAGACATACTGGAAGTTTCTGTCATACATGGCCATAGAGGATGCTTTTTTTGATCTCGTCTGCTTTTTCTTTGGAAACAAGCTGTTCGGTCAGTGCCAGCGCAAACGGAATCGCTGTCCCCATTCCGCGGCTGGTCGTTATATTTCCATCTGCGGCAACTTTATCATATACGACCTGGGCTTTTGTCAGCCGATTTTCAAAACCCGGATAGCAGACCGCTTTCTTTTCTTCCAGCAAACCCAGATCTCCAAGTACGCTGGGCGCCGCACAGATCGCAGCTATCTTCTTCCCCTCCTGTGCAAACTGTACCAGAAGCCGTGTAAGTTCCCCGCACGCTCCTAGATGCTTCGTCCCCGGCATTCCCCCCGGAAGCACCAAAAGCTCCGTATTCAAAAAGTCCGCTTCTTCCATACATACATCCGCCTGTACCGGAATCTGATGACTTCCGGTCACCATTCGGCTGCCGCTTATGGATACCGTCTGCGTATCCACCCCTGCCCGGCGAAGAATATCTACTACTGTCAGTCCTTCAATCTCCTCAAATCCATCTGCAAGAAATACACATACTCTGCTCATACTCGTCTCCTTTTATTTACAATTCCGCATCTGCTCTGCAGACACTTCCGGTGCGGCCGCTTTTGCAGGCAGCCTATGGCCTCCCGCCCTTAGGAGTCCTGTTTCATTTTCTATCATACCATTTCCTACTGAAATATGCTACACTCTAATCAATCAAATTTTACTGAAAGGAATACGCAAATGAAAAACTACGAAATTGAACGCAAATATCTTGTCCGAGTTCTTCCGGAACGTCTGGACTCTTATCCTTTTCATGACATTGAACAGGGCTATCTCTGTACCGAACCTGTGGTACGCATCCGCCGGCAGGATGACGAATATTATCTGACCTACAAATCCAAAGGACTTATGGTCCGGGAAGAATACAATCTTCCTCTTACAAAGGAAGCTTACTTTCATCTGCGGGGCAAAATCGACGGCCTTCTAATCAGCAAGCGGCGCTATCTGATTCCTTTTGGCACATTCACCATCGAACTGGACCGTTTTTCCAGTCCAAAAGAAGGCCTCCTCCTGGCTGAAGTGGAATTTGCCAGCAAGGAAGAAGCCCTGTCGTTCCATGCCCCGGACTGGTTCGGAGAAGATGTGACAAACTCCCCCCAGTATCACAACAGCAGCTTAAGTAAGCTTTGACTTTCGTTTGATTTCTCTTAACATCTCTTCCTGTGTCATGGCATCTTCCGGTACCTCCACATGCAGGAAAGAAAGCCTGATAAGCCTGATCCGGACCCAAAACCACAGATAACATCTTCTGAACAATTTTCTCATGATTTTCTTACCCTCCTATTTTCATTGTACTTTATTTTGTTTCGTAAAATCAACTATTATTTTTGATACTTTAAGCTGTAAGTATTAATTTTCCACAATTTGTTGCATTTCAACAGTATGCATGCAGAACTTGTTATAATATCCCCGAAATTGAGGTGGATTATGACAGGTAACAAGATCGGGGAAACGCTGAAAGAACTCCGCAACTACAGCGGAATGACGCAGGAAGCCATCAGCAGAGAACTGAACATATCAAGACAGACTTATTCTTATTATGAAACGGGCAGCCGTATTCCTGATCTGGAAATGGCATGCAGACTTGCGGCTTATTATCATATCACTTTAGATCAGCTAGTCCTTACAGGACTCCATCCGTCGGGAAGAGATCCTTTCGCGTCTCTCCCTGATGGATACCGCCAGCTTCTGCAGAAATATCACGACCTGCCGATAGACAGGCAGAGGACCATTATGGCATTTCTTGACTTCCTAAGCAGAGACATCGACTAAGACAGATGTCTCTTTGTTTTATACAATTCTTTTACATTTCGTTGCAAAATCCCATCTTTAGCTTTTTATTATTTTTGCCGTATGCATTATTCCGCTGCATTTTGTTGCATTTTAACAGAAAAAATGGGGAACCTGTTATAATATCACCGAAATCGAGGTGGATCATGACCGACAGCAAGATTGGGCAGACATTAAAAGAGCTCCGTAATCACAGCGGAAAAACCCAGGATGACATCAGCAAAGATCTGAATATTACAAGGCAGACCTATTCTTACTATGAGACGGGCACCCGCATTCCCAGCCTTGAGATGGCGTGCCGGCTTGCGGCTTATTACCATATTACCCTGGACCAACTGGTCCTTACAGGGCTGCATCCGTCCAAAAAAGATCCTTTTGCCTCCCTTCCTGACGGATACCGCCAGCTTGTACAAAAATATCACCGTCTGCCCGCGGAAAAGCAGAGAACGCTTCTGTCATTTTTAAATTTTCTGAGCAGAAACACGAAATAAGCTTTTATCCTTCATACACGATCCTGCCTGCGCAGATGGTATAGTGCACTTTTCCGGGAAGCTCCCATCCAAGAAATGGGCTGTTGGATGCTTTGGAAGCAAACTGTTCTGCCCGCCACAGCTCCTGTTCACGAAAAAGGACCAGATCCGCCGGTGCATCTTCGGTGATGCTTCCGGGAATCATCCGGTAAAATCCGGCAGGATTGCTGCTCATAAGTCTTATTAACTCCAAAAGCGTCAAATATCCGGGTTCCACCAGAGAACGAATCCCCAATCCAAGAGAAGTTTCAAGACCAATGATCCCGCTGGGTGCTTCCTCTAATGGCAGCGCCTTTTCTTCTGCAGTATGCGGAGCGTGATCTGTCACAATCATATCGATCGTCCCATCCTGAAGTCCCCGGATAATCGCCTGACGGTCTTCCTCGGTGCGTACCGGCGGATTCATCCGTGCATTGGTCCCGTATTTCAAAACTGCTTCCTCTGTAAGTGTAAAATGATGGGGTGTTGCCTCCGCATGGATATTCGCCCCCAGTTTTTTCGCCGTACGTACCAGCTCCACGGAATTTTTAGAACTGATATGCTGAATACAGACAGAGGCCCCCGAATGCAGGGCCAGCATACAATCCCTCGCCACCATCACGTCTTCCGATACCCGCGGCGCACCGCCGTACCCAAGCATCCCGGACACCCGGCCCTGATGAACGCCCTGGGCCAAAATCAGAGCTTTGTCCTCTTCGTGAAGGCTGATAGGAAGCCCAAGCTCAGACGCCTTCTCCATAGCCGACAGCAAAAGCCCTTCATCCATCAAAGCAATTCCATCATCTGTAAAGCCTGCCGCCCCCGCATGGGCCAGCGCTTCCATATCGGTCAGCTCCTTCCCCGCCAGTCCTTTTGTGATCGCCGCCGCCTGGAGCACATGGACTGCTGCCTGTTCTCCCTTCTTCTGTACGTAATTTAATGTATCAATATCATCTACGGCAGGCTTTGTGTTCGCCATACAGACAACCGTAGTAAATCCCCCTTTTGCCGCTGCCCTGGCTCCGGTAATAATGTCCTCTTTCTCCGGATATCCTGGATCGCGAAAATGCACATGGGCGTCCATAAGCCCTGGTGCCACCACAAGCCCCGAAGCATCGATCACCTGGGCATCCGGCGCCTGCAGCTCCTGCAGCTCCTGCCCGACCTTCACGATCACGGGGCCCTCCAGAAGAACATCCATCTTCCCGTCCGTGTTCGTCACCGGGTCCACCACTCTTCCGTTTTTGATCAGTATCATATGCCTGCTCCTGTTCCGGGCATCCGAAAGGATACCCCATATATTTTATAGTTCTATCATATATGGAAAGGCGGCTCCGCGCAAGATGTCATCTGAAAATCCTGTAGTCAGGTGTTCCTTCTTATGTTAAAATAGTTCATATTACAACTGCGGAAAGGACGGTCCGACCCTATGAAACGAATCTATCTCCCCCTGGTCATTCTAAGCGTGCTTCTGACCGGCTGCTTCGGCACCGGACAGACAGAACCCAAAGACGTCCCGCCCTCTGAACAGCCTGAAGCTTTTCCGGAAGACTCCCAGGAATTTCCTCTTTCGGAAGATTCATTTCCTGAGGAGCCGGTTTCTGCCCCGGCAGACAGCTTCCCGGAGGAGACTTCGGCAGAAGATTCAGAGGCTGATGCGCTTGCCATTCTGGCTGACGGGATCACAGACTCTTCCATGTCCGAATATGAAAAGGTCCGGGCCATTCATGATTATCTTGTTGTCCATGTGGATTACGACTATGAGAACCTGGCCGCCGGAACGCTTCCGGATACTGCATTTACCAAAGAGGGGGCGCTGCTTCTCCATTCTGCTGTATGTGAAGGCTACGCCCGTGCATTTTCCTACTTATGCAGCCGTGCAGGGTTAGAAGAACTGCTGGTATACGGCACTGCGGATGACGGCACAGGTGTGCAGACCCATGCCTGGAATCAGGTCCGCATTGATGGCGAATGGTATCATGTGGATGTAACCTGGGATGACCCGCTTATGAACGGAAAAGTTATCACGGACGGTTCCAATATCATTTATGAGTATTTCCTTGTACCGGACCGGAGCCTTCTCGGCAGTCATACAGCCGAATCCCCGGAAGAACTGCATCCCTGCACTTCCGAACGATATCTGGAGGAGAACCGCCGGCTGACCATAGCCCCCTACCTGATGGAACCTTTTGCCTTTGCCGATACCGACGAAGAAGTACAGACGGCCGTCGGGCACTATTTGTCAGAAAGCATTCACTGCTTCCAGGTTGTCTGTGATGTTACCTCTTTCACTCCGGAAAACCGCTCTGAATACGTGCTGAACTGTGTGAAAGACACCATGAGCGCGCGGGGCGAATACGGGCAGATTTCCGTAGAAACGCAGTACGGCATTGCAGATTATGCGGTCATCGGCGTGACGATCACCCAGTAATTGGGCAATGTCATGATGCCGGGGTCAAAACATAGTGTCTTCTATGTTTTGACCCCGGCATCATGACATTGAGTAATTGGGACGCTTACACAGCCCGAACGTCTTTTTTCTTCAGATAACAGACGCCAAGAGCAGTGAACAAAAGGAAAAAGAGCCCCGTGCTAAGGAGAAATGGTGCCAGATTTCCTATCATATTTTCTGTTTTATTGGCATTCATCCCCATAAGCATCAGCGAATACGGCCAGAAAAGCCCCATACCGCCGCTGCTTAGTAAAAGCCCCATCACACTGCCCAGAAGCGCCAGAGCAATCGGAACTGCAAAGCTTCGGATTGCCATGGAAAGCAGAAGCTGCAGTGCTGCAATGCCCATGCCCCCTGCACATCCCCTTAAGAGCCAGAGCAGGATCTGCAGGTCTGGCATACCGGGCAGCCCGACGATCTTCCCTGTGATGATGAACAAAACCCACATCCAAAGCTGCAAAAATACGGTACAGCCAAGCGCCAGGTACAGTTTGGACAGAAAGATATCCGCGAACGGTACCGGCATGGTCATAAGCTGATTCCAGTTATGATTCAGATGCTCCACCCTCCAGATATAAGAGCAGTAAAGGGCGACTAACGGCCCATAGAAGAAATTGGAGTAAAACAGGGAACACTGTGTCCAGAGGGAATACCATTCTGCCTGCAGTGCCTCCTGATTCATCATATAATTTCCCCCGCCCATAACGGCCGGGATTACCGGAATCACCATAAACACAAGCCAAAGCCACGAATGTCTCAGTTTTCGCCCTTCCATTCTTACGCATGTTAAAAGCATCTTTTACAGCTCCTTTCTTAGAAAATATTTTTTTCCGGCCACATATCCTGCCGCCACAATGATCAGCAAAATTCCAAGAGACAGAAAATCAAAAGGCGCATCGTAATAGGTCACCGTTCCCGCCTCCCGATCCCAGTCATTGATCATAAAACAAAGATCTGAATAATAACTCCACAAAATACACTTTTTCAGAAATCCTTTCGGAAAGAACCAGGAGAACAGTCCCATAAACGACCCGAAAAGACCTGCGGCCAGAGGCAGAATCTGATTCTCAAAAGAAAAGGACAGGATCACCTGCAAAAGCAGAATCCCCACGCTTACTACATAAATCTGAAGAAAAAAGAAGAAAAACTGTCTGGGCTGAAGGGACCCCACAAATCCATACAGCGCACCCTGAACAACCATCATCCCCATTTGCATCACCACAAACAAGGTCAGATAACATACGCCTGTGAGCAGTTTTATATCGAATATATGTTCTTTTCTCTCCATTGTACATAAAAGTTTCAGCGTATTTCCTTTCACTTCCATATCGCACAGACGGCTGGCCGTCATGGCAAGCATCGTCGGCATCAGAATCGTATCCATAAGCGGGAGCTGAAAAATCATCATCCGGAATCCGTCCTCTAGCTGGCTTTTTGGTACGCCGTGCAGCACCCACGTGGACCAGAGCGCGGTCACCCCCCAAAACAGGAACACCAACAATCCAATCCCGCGTCTTTGCACTTTCATCCATTCGATCTTCCATTCTCTCCACATTACAGACTCACCTGCTTTCCGGTTAGTTTCAGGAAAATGTCTTCCAGACTTTTCTGCTGCTCCACGACTCTTGTAATCTGAGCGCCTTTCCCTGCCAGCCTTGCAATAAGCTCCGCCAGTCGGATATCCTCCCGTTCCGGCACAATCAGCACTTTTCCATTTTGCTCATAGTCTTCTTTCTGTTCCCTTAGGACACTTATCGCAGCAGCCGGATTCATTACATGGATATGGATGCTGCCTTTCGCCTTGTCGTGAAGCTTTCGAAGGCTTCCCTGATAGATCATCCTGCCTTTGTCAATGATTCCCACATCCTCTGCCATCTGGTCGATCTCGCTTAGAAGATGGCTGGACACTATGACCGTTATGCCATAATGCTTTGGCAGGTCCGAGATCAGTTCCCGCATCTTCTGGATACCAGCCGGATCCAGTCCATTCGTCGGTTCATCCAAAAGCAAAAGCTTTGGCCTGCCCAAAAGCGCCGCCGCCAGACCCAGACGCTGTTTCATGCCCAGAGAGTAATCCCGTACTTTTTTCTTCTGCTGCCCTTCCATCCGGACAATGCTAAGCACTTCATCGATCTCTTTTTGTTCTGCCCCTTTCAGCGTCTGGACGATCTGCAGATTTTCCCTTCCGCTCAGATGTCCATAATAGGAGGGGGATTCGATCAGAGAGCCTGTAGCTCTTAAAATCTCCATCCGGTTTTTCTCACGGATCTCTTTTCCAAAGATCTGGATCTCCCCAAGAGTCGGCTTTACCAGTCCAAGGAGCATTTTCATCGTTGTAGACTTTCCGGCTCCATTGGGTCCCAGAAAACCATAGACGCAGCCCGGACGCACTTTTAGATTCAGGTTTTTCACCGAGAATTTATTTCCGTATTGTTTGCATAGACTGTTTGTTTCAACCAAATACTTCATCTTTTTTCTGCCTTTCTTATGTCTTTTTTCTTTGTATTAGACAGCATAAAGCATCCCTCTTATATGAGCATGAAGCCTGCCTTACATTTTCCTTAACTTTTACAGGATAAGATGAAATTTGATGAAAAAACATATATAATGATAGAAAAAGAAGCCTATTAGATAAGAAAGGACACATCCCATGAACCACCTTTACGAAGCCCGGATTCTGCTTGTAGACGACCATCCAGATATTTTGAAAATGCTGAGCAGCATACTGACAAGGCGGGGATTTCTCTCCATTCGTACTGCGTCGGACTGCCAGACGGCCCGGAAAATGTTCCGGCTTTACGAACCGGAGCTTGTTGTTTTGGATATTATGCTGCCAGACGGAGACGGCTTCTCACTCATGCGGGATCTGCGGGCATCCTCCGATGTTCCGGTCCTCTTTTTGTCCGCCAAAGATCAGGACAACGACCGTCTCCTCGGCCTTGGACTGGGGGCCGACGACTATATTACCAAGCCCTTTCTCCCGGACGAGCTGGTTCTGCGCCTGAGCGCCATCCTGAAGCGGACGTATTTCTCAAAGCTCATCCAGGAACCGGAAAGCACCCGTCTGGTCCTTGGAAAGCACACAATCCTGCTGGAAAGCGGCACGGTCCGTTCAGAAAACGGGGAAACACCGCTGACTGCCAAAGAACTGGCACTGCTGAAAAAGCTCTATGAGAACCGGGGAAATATCGTCACTTTCGATGCCCTCTCCGATGCGGTCTGGGGAGAGAACTATTATAGATATGAAAATACACTGATGGTCCACATCCGGAGGCTGCGGGAAAAGATCGAAGACGACCCATCACATCCCGTCTGGCTCCTGACGGTCCGGGGCCTTGGATACAAACTTATAAAAGGAGACTGAATATATTGTGAAAAATTTATCAAAAATTATTTCCAGGTATCTTCTCTCTGCGTTTTTGGTGCTTTTGTTCACTTTATTTTTAAACATAGTTCTCTATATCGTTCTCGGCTTTCAGTTCTTTCGCTCTGCCGATCATACATTCTCTTACTCTGCCATGATCGAGCAGGAACTTTCCGCAGCCGACGGACAGATTCTCCTTTCAGAAACCGGTTATGACTGTCTGAACAGCCACTATGTATGGGCCATGGTCCTTGATGACAGCGGAAATATTGCCTGGAACTGGAATCTTCCGGCTCATCTGTCCCACCCGTACACTCCCCGTCAGATCGCTGCATTCAGCAAATGGTACCTGGACGACTACCCTGTTACAGAACGCATCACCGACCAGGGGCTTCTCGTTCTGGCCCAGGAAAAGTATACCGTCTGGAAAAAGAACATTTACAATTCTGTCGGTGTGGTTACTTTTCTTATACACATGGTCCCGGTCACGTTATTTACCAATCTGTTTCTTTTGTTTCTTATGGTATTCTTTTTCGGACTTCGTTTCTACCGCTCACTGAAAATACTGGCCGACGGCATCCGAAACCTGTCCGAGCAAAAACCGATCCGCCTTCCGGAAAAAGGCATGACAGAGCTTCTGGCCAGACAGCTTAACCATACTTCGGATCTTCTGATCCGGCAGAGAGAACAGCTGAACCGGCGGGACGATGCCAGGACCGCATGGATCAGCGGCGTCTCCCACGACATCCGCACCCCCCTTTCCCTGATTATGGGATATGCCGGAAATCTAAAGGAAGATCCCTCTCTTTCTGAAGAGCAGCGGCACTTAGCAGGATTGATGGAAGCTCAAAGCCTGCAGATCAAGCATCTGATCGAAGATCTGAACCTGACCTCCCGGTTAGAATACCATATGCAGCCTCTGCGGTCTGCCCCCTTTAAACCTTCCGCACTGCTTAGAGAACTCATCAGCCATATGTATAACTGCGGAATCTCAAAGGACCACGCCATCGATCTGTACATCGAACAGGAAGTGGAGCAGATGACCATGACCGGTGACAGCGCTCTTTTGTCCCGTGCCTTCTCCAACCTGATCGGCAACAGTATCCGTCACAATCCGGACGGCTGTACCATCACCGTCACCGCCTGTCTGACTCCAAAAGGTATTTGTTTTCAGGCAGCCGATGACGGAACCGGTATCCCGGATATAATCATCCGCTCCCTCACCGGTCAGCTTCTGGACATGGAAAAAGCCCCGCATATTATGGGGCTTCGAATTGCCATGCAGATCTTTTCGGCACATGGATGGGAGATGGTATTTACAGACAAAAATACCATTCATATTTTCGGAGACAGTACTTCTTCCTAATAGATGGCATCCCAGAAAAATGCCGACCAGTACGGCTGCAGAAAGAACTGCTGCAGCAAAAACACAATGAGATAGCCCCATTGTCCATGCGCTTCCTCATAGTCATTGTCGATATTAAATGGAATCCGGAGCCGATATTCCTTCACAAGTCCGCTGACCAGAAGCCAGCCAATTCCTGCTCCCAGAAGATTGGTGAGAAGGTCATCGATATCCGTCGTACGGAACGTAAACACTTGTGTCACTTCAATAAAAACCGTCAGAAAACAGCAGAAGCCCATGACATGTTTCCAGTCCCTGTATTCATCCCACAAAAGCGGAAGCAGAAATCCTACCGGCACAAACATCAGCACATTAAACAAATATTGCTGCGGACTGTTCAAAATATCAGTCATGGGAATCAGATTCAGGGACAGATCAAAACTGCAATCCCTGACATCCGGAATGCCGGTTACGGAATAGATGCCGCTCAGCACACACAGATAGAGTAGCAGAACAACCGTATGGAGGCTTTTGACCTTCCGTCCGGACATTTTTAAGATCACCAAGGTCACGGGGGTCAGAATCAGCATACTTGACAGGCAGTCTATGCCGATACCGAGAAATCTCAATATATTCATGTCAGTTCTCCTATGGAAATTTTTTCGCCTGTTCCAGATACCTAAGCGCATCGAACAGGCGTTCTTTTATCATCTGTTCCAGTCAAGTGTACCAGATAAAACTAAAGATTTCCTTTAGAATAAAATGAAAAGTTTCTGAAGACCCCCGTTTGCAGGTCCTTTAACAGATGGGAAGGACACACTTTAGTCTTCGCACAGCCGATATGCCTGTACCCCGTGCCAGACTGCCTGTTCCAGCGCCGTAAAGATCCCAGATGTCAGATAATAAATGCCCACCGCAGCCGGAAGCGGAAAGCAGATCAGAAATGTCATCAGAGCAGAGGAGAAAAGCATCCCTTTTGACGCCTTTGGCAGCTTTAGCCCCTTCCATAAATTCATATATGGATACAACTGCGGAATAAGCTGCACTGCTGCGGACATCGCAGGCAGTATTCCATAAGGGTCCCGCGACAACAGAGAGATGACCCAGGGGCAAAGCCTGCTGCCCACTGCCGCACCGGTACCTGAAAGGACCGTCCGATAAAGTCCTGTCAGAACCGGCAGTGTCAAAAGCAGCAAAAGGCAGCTTCCCGTTCCCGCCTGCCGGGACACAGACGCTTTCCTCTGACGCACAGACAGCGGAAGCAGGACCAGCTTTACCAGAACCGTCAGGCAGACGATGGCAAACCCATAATCCCCGGTACATGAATAAAACCAGAACAACAGTTCTCCAAACACGCTGCTCATCTTTCTGATTCCTCCTTCTCTTTTTGCCGTTTCTTCTTTCGATACTGGAGAAAGCAGAGTACCAGACCAGCGAAATAAAGCAGCCAAAAGCCGATCACTGCTCTCCCCATCACCCCGCCGCCGGACAGGACAGACGTTATTGCTACTGTCAGAAGCTGCACAAATCCGCATAAGGCCAGCGCCCCCGGCATCCACCATTTTCGAAAAATACTTCCCACATACGGATCCCCCCGAAAAGCATCCATCCTGGAAAATCCGGCCAGATCTTCCAAAAGCTCCTCTGCTCTCGCAAACTGCTTTCCATTTTTTTCTTCCGTATGAACATAACCAAGCCAGCCGTCCACATCCAGTTTTGACACCGGTCCTTTTCCCTTCAGAAGCCTGCAAAGTTCCAAAGCTCCTTTCAGCATCTCCATCTGCTCTGACAGTTCCTCCTCCTGACGCCGAAGCAGTCCATCATAATCCGCCTGTCCCTGGTACATGAGATAAATACTCTCCACCGAGATTCCCAATTTTCGAAAAAGCATAATCTCCTTCAGCCGCCGCACATCCTCCGGTCCATATTCCCGGTACTGGCTCTCCTCCCTCCTTTTAGGACAGAGCAGCCCTTTCTTTTCATAAAAACGAATATTGCTCGCCGAAAGTCCTGTTTCCTTTCCAACCTCGCCGATTTTCATATTTCTTTCTCTCCTTCCCGGCACCATTGTGCTCCTGACGCCTCTATCATGAACCATAAACCAGGGTGAGAGTCAAGAGAAAAATGGAATTTTCTTTTTTTATTTCATTTCTTAAAAATCTCTTAATACTGTTGACAGAACGATATTATACATCATATAATATTATAAAATCAAACAATAACCAAAACCGCTTGGTGCGCGCGGCACTTTTCCGGGCGGAACTTTCATCAGTTTTTGTCTGGCACAGGGGCCTATGCCGGACAGAAGCGGAACTTTCATCAGCTTCTGCCCGAAATAGGCCCGGAAGGTAATTCGGACTCCTATGAGGTCGAATTGCCTTCCAGTACGGGGGCCTATTTGGGGCAGAAGCGGAACTTTCATCAGCTTCTGGCTGGCATAGGCCCGGAAGGCAATTCGAACTCGTATGAGGTCGAATTACCTTCCAGCACAGGGGCCTATGCCGGACAGAAGCGGAACTTTCATAGGAGACAACAGCATGGTATTTAACACAGGTGCGGCACTCCTGGACGCGATTGTACTGGCCGTCGTGTCCATGGATGCAGAGGGGACTTATGGATATAAGATCACCCAGGATGTCCGCCAGGTCATCGAGATCTCGGAATCCACGCTGTATCCGGTCCTGCGGCGGCTTCTGAAAGACGGATGTCTGGAAGTCTATGATATGGAATACGGCGGCAGGAACCGCAGATACTATAAGATCACGGAAGCAGGGACAGCCCAGCTAAATCTGTATATCACAGAATGGCAGTCCTATGCGGCGAAGATCACCAGAATATTTACAGGGAGAGGGAAAGATGAATAGAGCGCGATTTATAAAAGAGCTGGAGCGGCTCCTTCTGGATCTGCCGGCCGGAGAACGAAAGGAAGCCCTTCAGTATTATAACGATTACTTTGACGATGCCGGCCCGGAAAATGAAGCACAGGTCATCCGCGAGCTTGGAAGCCCTGCTCAGGTGGCAAAGACTATTCGGGAAGGAATGTCCGAGAACGGCGAATACACCGAACGGGGCTACGAAGATGCACGCTTCCGAAACCCTCAGGAAATCTCTCCGGGATATCAGGAAGCGCCTTTTCAGAAGCGAAAAAGTCAGGACCCCTGGAAACTTTTATGTATTCTTTTACTATGCTTTCTGCTGTTTCCGATAATTGTACCGATTTTTGTTGTGCTTCTCGTTGTGGCACTTTCCGTTTTTATAGGTATCATCGGCATCCTGATCGGAGCCGTCGTAGTAGCCATTGCCTTCCCCATTGCTGGAATCGTACTGATCGGATTCGCAGTTTACAACCTGTTCCTTTTCCCAAGTGTAGGCATCACACTAGGAGGCGTCGGCTGTCTGCTCCTCTCCGTCGGCATTTTGATTTTTCTGCTGGCCATATGGCTCTGCAAAATACTGCTTCCCCTTTCCATCCGGGGAATCGTATCCTTAATCCGCTATCCCTTTAGAAAGGCAGGTGTTTTAAAATGAAACCGATTGTAAAAATATGTCTTGTTCTCAGCGGCATCTTATTTCTGCTTGGAATCACCGGTGTCGGAGTCGGCATGGCCATGGGCGCATCGCCTTCCCGGATTCTGTACTCCGAACACTTTCCCGGATGGTTTTTTCTGCATCCGGATTCGGGCCTGAGTGAGATTGCTGATCCTTTTGATGACCTGGACGACATTCCCCCTCTCTCCGGAAACAATCCTTCCGGTGCAGAAGAATACTATGAATTTCAGGACATCCAGAACTTTCAGTTAGATTTAGACCTCTGCCGGCTCCAGATCCTGTCCCATGAAGAAGACTATATCGCAGTCTACGCAGATAATGTCCAAAACTATTTTCAGTGCAGCCAAAAAGACGACCTGCTCCTTCTGACAGACCACCGTCCTGCATCCACCAAAAGCAACAGCATGGACCAGGCACTCCGTCTGGATCTTTGCCTTCCAGAACGTTTGTTCGATTCTTTTTGTCTTAATCTTGGGACCGGTGATCTCACTTTGGATTTCCTATCCGCAAAAGACATTGAGATCAATCACGGGGTTGGCACTATTACAATTCGCTCCCTTTCCTGCCAGGAGCTGGACATAGACGCCGGCATAGGGGAACTGCAGGCAGAATCCATCCAGTCCTCGGAAAAAGCAGCGATCGATATGGGAACCGGCAATATCATACTCTCCAGCTATGACGGCAAAAACCTGGATCTGAATTGCGGTTTGGGAAATGCCGAAGTCCTTGCGGTCGGACGGGAAACCGACTATAACTACCAGTTAGAAGCTGCTCTTGGCAGCATCTATCTGAGTCATCATGAGCAGGAAAACAGTGAAAACCATCATAATCCTTTCTACGATGACAAGTCTTTGGACGTTGACCATGATGCAGACCGTGATATCCGGATCCTTTGTTCTTTTGGAAACGCACAATTAAACTTTACGGAGGAATAAAAACCTATGAATAACATGAGTAAAAAACTGACCAAGTCCATCAACAGCCGCATGATCTGCGGAGTATGCGGAGGCATCGGCGAATATTTCCATATAGATCCTACCATGATACGCCTTATCTGGGTCATTCTCACCTTCGGAAGCATAGGCAGCGGCTTGATCGTATATATTATCGCAGCCGTTATCATACCTGAAGAATAAAGAATAGGTCTGATTTTTATCCTATACGGTATTTACTCCCTGCTTCAAAATCGGCAAAAGCAAACAAAGGAAAAATCTGCTCTTTATCTTGTCAGCATTTTCGCAGGCATATTTTTATTTGGAGCTGCTGTTTATCAAATTATTTAAAATTCCAATATATTGGGCGGTTATCACTCACAGATAACCGCCCATTTGTGTACGGGACCAAAAAAACGCTTCCCTTTTCCGAACAGCCGCATTATAATAGAAGCGAATCCTTATCAATCCAAAGATAAACATGACCAAATTTTAACAACATCTGCCCTGTGCTGCAAAACACAGCTTTGAGAGTACATTCAACCCGCTCTTAGAATGTATTTGCAGTACCCGGACAGATGCAGAATTTCTCACAGGAGGATTATTTATGGGTGGCTTTTTTGGAGTTGCGTCAAAGAACGACTGTATCTTTGACCTGTTTTTCGGCACTGACTACCATTCTCATCTTGGTACAAGACGGGGCGGCATGGCCGTATACGGCGAGAAAGGATTTGATCGTGCCATTCACAATATAGAAAATGCACCTTTCCGAACCAAATTTGACAAAGACATGAGACAGATGAAAGGACACCTGGGAATCGGATGTATCTCCGATTATGAACCGCAGCCTCTGATTATCCGCTCTCATCATGGAACCTACGCCATCACCACAGTAGGAAAGATCAACAATACCGATGAGATCACAGATCTTATCTATCAAAAAGGCAATACTCATTTTCTGGAAATGAGCGGCGGAGACATCAATCCCACAGAACTAGTCGCTGCCATTATCAACCAAAAAGAAAACCTGATCGACGGCATCCGCTATGCGCAGGAGCTTATTGATGGTTCTATGACGCTTCTGCTCATGACCCCAAAAGGTATCTACGCAGCCAGAGACCGTATGGGACGCACTCCTGTCGTCCTTGGCAAAAAAGAAGACGCCTGCTGCATTACCTTTGAAAGCTACGCTTACCTGAATCTCAGATATGAAAATTACCGGGAACTTGGTCCCGGAGAGATTGTAGTTGTGACGCCCGATGGTGCGGCAACTTTATCCGCTCCCGGCAAGGAAATGAAAATATGCACGTTCCTCTGGGTTTACTACGGATACCCTTCCAGCTCCTATGAAGGCGTCAATGTGGAACAGATGCGCTACAACTGCGGAGAAAAGATGGCTCAGCGGGACGATGCCCAGCCTGACACCGTTGCAGGTATCCCGGATTCCGGAACCGCACATGCAGTCGGCTATGCCAATCAGTCCGGAATCCCATTTTCCCGGCCTTTTGTCAAATATACCCCCACCTGGCCCCGCTCTTTTATGCCCACGGTCCAGGGTAAACGGGATCTGATCGCCAAGATGAAACTGATCCCCATCCACCAGCTTATCAAAGACAAGCGCCTGCTGCTCATTGATGACTCCATCGTCCGGGGCACACAGCTTCGGGAGACAACGGAGTTTCTGTATCAGAGCGGTGCCAAGGAAGTCCACATCCGCCCGGCCTGCCCGCCGCTGATCTATGGCTGCAAGTACCTGAACTTCTCCCGTTCCACTTCTGACATGGATCTGATTACCAGAAGGGTGATCTCCCGTCTGGAAAAGACCACCAACGTCCCGGATGACGTGCTTCAGGAGTACGCAGATCCCAATTCCGAAAAATACCGGATTATGGTGGAAGAGATCCGCAAAGAACTGAATTTTACTTCCCTGCAGTATAACCGTCTGGACGACCTGATCGAATCCGTAGGAATCGAACCCTGTAAGCTCTGCACTTACTGCTGGAACGGCAAAGAATAAAAACAACCGAAAAAGGCAGCCGGGAAATGCACTCCCGACTGCCCTTTTACCATCTTTCCTTAAACTCCCGCTCTTCGTTCAGTTCAATCTTCTCTTCATCCATCCGACGAATCTGAATAAATCTTTGCCGGTGCAGATACAGAAGCAGATCATCAATCAGCTCCGGTTCCCCCTGAACCTCCATTTCCACGCTTCCATCACTGCAGTTGCGAACCCATCCGGTCAGTCCCAGAAAACGCGCCTTGTACGTGGCATGATACCGAAATCCCACGCCCTGCACTTTTCCGTAAAATTGAATATGCTTTCGTATGTTCATATGCCCTCCTGCTCTTTGGATGCAAAAAGGACGGCTGATCAAGCCGTCCCTTCCAGTCTTCATGGAGATAGCAGGACTCGAACCTGTGACCCTCTACACGTCAAGCAGATGCTCTCCCAGCTGAGCTATATCTCCATGCGAAGATTATATCACAGCACCGAACAAATTACAAACATTTTTTGCAGAATATTTCCCGGCATCCGCGCTTATATTACGATAATTTGTCAATTAAATTGAATCTATGGAGATTTTGGGATATAATGAGCATTAGTACCATTTGTAGAAAAACCAGACGAGGAAACCGGCTGTGAAAATCATCATCTCTCCTGCAAAGAAAATGAATGTAGATCTTGATACTGCTCCCTGCATAGGACTGCCGGTCTATATAGACAAAGCCCAGAGCCTGATGGAATATATGAAAACTCAGGATCTGGAACAATGCCAGAAAATCTGGAAATGCAGCCGCAAACTGGCAGAGGTCAATTACAGTCGTTTTCAGAAAATGAAACTTCGAGAAGCGCTGACACCTGCAGTCCTCTCCTACGAAGGCATTCAGTATCAGCACCTTGCCCCTAAGATAATGGAAGATACAGAACTTGCATATTTACAGACACACCTTCGGATCTTATCCGGTTTTTACGGAATACTAAAGCCCTTTGACGGAATTGTGCCCTATCGATTGGAAATGCAGGCAAAGCTCGGAGGAAAAAATCTGGATTCCCTGTATGAGTACTGGGGCAGCTCATTGGCAGAACATATGTTCTTGGAGGATTCTCTGATTTTGAATCTGGCTTCCAAAGAGTACAGCAAATGCATCTCTTCCTATATAAAAGGGCGGACAAACATCCGGTTTATCACCTGTGTATTTGGAGAGCGGCTGAGAGGAAAGATCATAGAGAAAGGAACTCCGGCAAAGATGGCACGGGGAGAGATGGTGCGCTATCTGGCCGGACAGCAGGCGGAGGATCTGGAAATGGTCAAAAAATTTCAGGGGCTTTGTTACCGTTTCAGCGAGGAAGACTCCGATGAAAAGACACTGATATTTTTGAAGTCAGGTGCCGGCACAAAAGCGCCTGACCAGGGAGAAGAGCATGATAAATAAGAAGAAACTGATCCTGTTCTATACGGAGCAGTACGAACAGGCGGGGAGAAAGAAGCCGAAAAAACCGCCCAGGTATTCCGACATGGATCGAAAAGCAGAAGCCCTTCGGCGGGTACTTAGAAATGCCAAACCTTCCCGCGTCAATATACGAAGTCTGGAGGACCTGCACAGACAGCTTAAAAATCTGGCAGGCTATGCCTATCGAAGAAACCGGGACAATATTAAAAAGCTGCTGAATGAAGAACTTCTTCCCAAACTGGTCCAACTGGATCTGGGAATGCTGTTAGAGGAACAAAAAGAAGGACTGGACGGAGAATTTCTTGCTTACCTCAGGCGGGCCATGCCAAGACAGATCTGTCTGGAGACGCTTTTTACCCTTTATCCCAAGTACCGGCAGCACAAGGTCAAAGACAAGATTTTAGAACTGGTTCCCACGCGTCCGGAAATGGAATTTGCAGAAGTACGGGAAATGCACCGTCATTTTATCCTGCATATTGGCCCTACCAACAGCGGAAAAACCTTTCGCTCCCTGGAACGCCTGAAGCTGGCCAAATGCGGCGTATACTTAGGACCCCTGCGTCTGCTGGCACTGGAAGTTTATGAACAGATGTGTCACTATGATGTACCCTGCACCATGCGGACCGGCCAGGAATGCATCGAAGAAGAAGGAAGCCGCGTTACGGCATCCACCATTGAGATGGCTGATTTTGACGAAAACTATGATATTGCAGTCATTGACGAAGCGCAGATGGTCACGGATCCGGACCGGGGACACTCCTGGACAAAGGCCATTCTCGGCCTCCGGGCAAAGGAAATTCACATTTGCATGAGCCCGGCTGCAGAGCAAGCCATCCTGCATCTGATCCAGCTCTGCCAGGACGATTATGAAATTGAGCGGTATGTGCGCAAGACAGAACTGATTTGTGAGGATGTGCCTTTTGTATTTCCGGATGACGTCCAAAACGGAGATGCGCTGATCGTATTTTCCAAAAAATCGGTCCTGGATGTGGCCGGAAGGCTGGAGGAACAGAAGATCAATGCCAGCGTTATCTACGGCAGCCTTCCGCCGGAGATCCGCCGCAGACAGATGCATCTGTTTAACAAAGGAAAGACAAAGGTCGTCGTAGCCACAGACGCCATCGGCATGGGCCTGAATCTGCCGGTCAAAAGAATCGTATTTCTCCAGGCTGAGAAATACGACGGGGTGAGCCGCCGTCCGCTTCTGGTATCAGAGGTCAAACAGATTGCCGGACGCGCCGGACGCTTTGGCATCTATGACACGGGATATGTCAATGCTATGGGCAGCGAAGAGCTTTCGTATATTCGGGAATGCTACGAAGCCGAAGAAGAGCCGGTCAGCCAGGTAAATCTCGGCTTCCCGCAGATTCTTCTGGATATCGAAGCCCCTATGGACGAACTTTTGAAAATCTGGCATGATGTGACGCCGACAGAACCTTTTGTAAAGGAAAATATTGACGAAGCACTGTATTTGTATGAGCAGGCCAAACGTCAGAAGGCCCTGATCGACGGATTTGAGAACAAGCATATCTTATACCGCATGATTACCTGTCCCATCGATATCAAAGATCGATGGGTTGTGGCCCTTTGGCTGCAGTACTGCAAGACCTACACCGCCGACGTGTCTCTGGAAAAGCCCGCGCTTTATCGGGACAAAAGCCGGGGTATCATGCAGTACGAGACATACTACAAGCAGTTGGACCTATATTATCAATTTTCACACAGAATGCAGAAAGTCATTGATAAAGAATGGCTGGAAAGGGAACGGGAGAAGACAGAGATGGCCATCATGCGGTATCTCACCAAAGGAAAACACAATTATATCTCCCGATGCCGGTACTGCGGAAAACTGCTTCCGCTTGGCTCCCCCTTCCAGGTGTGTGACGGCTGTTACCGCCGAAAATGACTGATCACTATGCAAATAGACAGGCGTAACAGGATATAATAAAAAGAAAGAACGGCGGAGGACAGCAGATGGCAGCAAAAGAAAATGTAAAGGAACAGACAAGGAGCAAGATAAAGATTCCCAGACAGTACCAGGTACTGATCTATAATGACGATTTTACGCCCATGGATTTTGTGGTGGATGTGCTGATGCAGATTTTTGACAAAGATGCGCAGACTGCGACTATGCTGATGCTGAGTGTTCACGAAGGAAGCAGTGCAGTTGCAGGCGTATATCCCAGAGACATCGCATATACAAAGGCAGCAGAAGCAGTACAGTGGGCGAGACAGGAGGGATACCCTCTAAAAGTAGAGGCAGTTTGCCAATAGGCAGGAAAACGAATCGAGGATGGGATCATGGAATTTACAGAAAAGATGCAAAAGGTGATGGAATGCGCCGTCAGATTGGCGCAGGAGGGAAACCACCGATATTTTATGCCGGAGCATGTGGTCTATGGAATGACATTTGATGAGGATTTCCGAAGAGAATATGAAGCAGGCGGCGGAAAGGCGAAAAGACTTCGGCAGGATCTGCTGGAATTTTTAAGAGAACAGGCGGGCGTAGCTGCGGAGGACCAGGAAGGTCCGCAGATGACGCTGGACGTGCAGCAAGTATTCCGTATGGCAACGGAACAGGCAGAGTCCAGCAGCCGGGATGCGGTAGAAGTGAGCCATCTGTTGTCGGCACTGATGCGTCTGAAAGACAGCTTCGGACTTTATTATATGACCGTACAGGATGTGGATCTGGTGGAAGTCCTTGGGGAACTTTCCAGAAGGAGTCTTTCGGAGGAACGGGGGAGCGAGCCGCTGATGCCGGAAGAACCGAATACCTATGAAACCAGCGAGGATCCGGAAAGCAAAAACAGCCGATGGAAAAATTTCCTGGAAAATATGAACGAGACGTGCCGGAAACAAAACCCGCTGATTGGTCGCGCAGAAGAGCTTGAGCGGACTATACAGATCCTCTGCCGAAAAGACAAAAATAATGTGCTGCATATCGGAGAACCCGGCGTAGGAAAGACAGCACTGGCTTATGGGCTGGCACAGAAAATCGAAGACGGTCAGGTACCGGAGCCGCTGAAGCAGGCGGTGCTCTATGCGCTGGATCTGGGAGGGCTTCTTGCAGGAACCCAGTATCGGGGTGATTTTGAGAAACGATTCAAGGAGATTATAGACGGGTTAGAGAAAGAAGCACAGCCGATTCTTTATCTGGATGAAATCCATAATATTGTAGGCGCCGGAGCGGTGAATGGCGGCAGTCTGGATGTGGCAAACCTGCTGAAGCCTTATCTGGCCGCCGGGCATATCCGCTTTATCGGGGCAACTACCTATGAAGAATACAAAAAGCATTTTTCCGGGCAGAGAAGTCTCGTGAGGCGTTTTCAAAATGTAGACATTCAGGAGCCGACAAAAGAGGAAGCCGTAGAAATCTTAAAAGGGTTAAAACCAGGTTATGAACGTTTCCATGGCGTGCGCTACCGCGCAGGCGTGCTGGAACATGCCGTAGAGGTAAGCAGCCGCTATATAAATGAACGTTTTCTTCCCGATAAAGCCATCGATTTAATCGATGAGGCCGGGGCATTTCGAAAGCTCCATCCCCAGGAACAGAAGATTCAGACCGTAAATAAAACGCTCATTGACGAAGTGCTTTCTAAGACCTGCAGCATTCCTGCACAGACGGTAGAAAAGGGAGAGACTGAGAAACTTGCCCTTCTGGAAGGAAACATCCGGAAACAGATCTTCGGGCAGGACGAAGCAGCGGCTCAGGTGGTCAATGCGGTCAAATTCTCCAGGGCAGGTCTGAATGACGAACATAAGCCCGTAGCCTCTTTCCTGTTTGTAGGAGCCACCGGAGTGGGAAAGACAGAGCTGGCAAAGGTACTGGCAAAAGAACTGGGTATTGCCTTCTTGCGGTTTGACATGAGTGAGTACGCGGAAAAGCATACGGTTGCCAAGCTGATCGGCGCTCCGGCCGGCTATGTAGGCTATGAGGAGGGCGGCATCCTGACAGAGGAGATCCGCAAGCATCCGCACGCAGTACTTCTGCTGGATGAGATCGAAAAAGCTCATCCGGATATTTTCAATGTGCTGCTGCAGGTGATGGATTATGCCACCTTAACGGATAACCAGGGCCGAAAAGCGGATTTCCGCAACATTATTCTGATTATGACATCCAATGCCGGTGCCGGCCGGGTAGGCAAAAGCCGGATTGGCTTTGGAAGCGAGGCGGTGAACATGGATGCACTGACCGAGGCAGTAAAACAGACGTTCCAGCCGGAATTTCGCAACCGACTAAGCAAAATTGTTCTCTTTCGAACCATGGACGATCGGATGGCGGAGAAAATCACCGGCAAGAAACTGCAGGATCTCTCTCAAAAGCTTCTGGCAAAGAAGGTAGAATTTACGATTGCGCCGGAAGCCGCGGAATATGTGAGAAATGCCGGCATCACAAAAGAATACGGTGCCAGAGAAATCGACCGGGTCATTGCCGGAGAAGTGAAGCCTCTGCTGGCGGAGCTTCTGCTCTTTGGAAGGCTGAAGCGGGGCGGCAAATGCACGCTTGTACTGGAGGAAGGATCACTGAAGGTACGGTAGTTTTCAGCCGGCTGCAAAACAAATACCACAATACAAAAATGAGGATCTTACACAATGGAACACGATTTTACACGTAACCTGAAAAAGAAACTGACGTCACTCCTGATTATAGCTGCTGTGATCCTGGCAGCAGCTCTGATCCTGTTTTTGAAAGGCTATGCAAATGCCAGAGACAAATACGTAAGTACCATTCAAGAGTTAGAAGCGGAAGTGGAAAGGCTTTCAGACCCTGTCGCAGTCTATGAGGAAGCCGCAAGACAGATTGATATCCATGTGATTAATGCCAATATTCAAAGTATCGGGGAACTTGCGACCGTAGAATATCTGTATACAGACGCGGGAAAATTTGAAGACCCTGCAAAATTATTCGGAAAAGAAATTCCCTTCTCATTTACTACCAAATCTTTTATTGCAAAATGGGATGGTTCGATCAAGGCCGGCGTTGACATTACCAAAGTAACTGCAGAAGCGAATGATACAACGAAGGAGATCCTGATACATATCCCCGAAGCAAAGATCCTTTCCCATGAGATTCAGGAGGAAAGCATCGAAACTCTTGATGAAAAAAACGGCCTGTTCAACCAGATCAAGGTCGAGGATATCCGGGAGTTTGATGCCATCAGCAAAGATGCCATGGAGCAAAGAGCCATAGATAACGGCATCCTGGACAAAGCTTTTGAAAATGCAAAGGAAATTATTTATCAGTTGGTACATACAGAGCTTGTAGAAGAACTGGAATACACCATTACCTTTGAAGTCATAGAAGAATAATTGAAAAAGGCACGCCGGGAAAGCAGCTTCTTCTCCTTCTTCCCGGCGGCCTTTTCTTTTATTTTCCCTGCTTTTTCTGCATGGACAAAAGCCTGTCCAAATAGACAGATTTAAACTGCCTGCTTGCCAGTGCCTGCTTCAGCGGCGGCAGCTTTAAAATCGTCCCGAAGACAGCAGCCATAGCCCGATGATTGGCAAATGCCTGGTTGTCAAAAATCAGATTCTGCAAAGTTCCCTTCTCAATGGCCTGCAGAACGAAGCGGTGCGTGCTGTTGACAGGCGTAATTACCTGCACCGGACGATGCTTCAGCACAATCGCTTTCGTAGGACAATTCCTGGCGCAGACACCGCAGCCAAGACAGATTTCCGGATCGATCTTCGGACGTTTCTTCTTCCCGCCCTCTTCTGCCGCTTCCATAGAGATGGCAAAAATCGGGCAGATTTTCGCGCATTTTCCGCAGCCGATACAGGTGTCCGCACATACCTCCGGCATATAGTTTGTCGTGGCCACCGGCTGCATGGGGCTGAATTTCCTTGCAGCCTGCAAAGCCTCACAGCAGCAGCCGCAGCAGTTGCAGATAAATGCCGGATGTTCCCGCACATTTTCCCCGATCTGCACCAGATTGCTTTCATAGGAAAGCTCCAAAACTTCCTTGGCCTCCTCTTTGGAAATCAGTCTCGCATACGCTCCGTGCTCTGCCAGGGAACGGGCCACATTGTCAAAAGTCAGACAAACTTCCCAGGGCGCATTGATCTCGCAGGGATGCCCGGCATGATACATCTTATGGCGGCAGTAGCAGGTACCAAGACCGATGTATTTCGCTTCCTCCACAATATGTGTGGCACGCTCATAATCCAGAATATGATTGGTCCGATCATTCGTAAGCACCGGTTCCTGCACAAACACTCTTCCCAGACGTGTTTCTGTGGCAAAGAACAGATCTTTGACAAAGTCTTCCTCCACATTCATGTACTGATAGTAAAGCTCACTTAAATATTTCTGATCGATGTCCCCTCTCGTCCGCATAAGCGCAAATTCAATAAAACCCGCCATAGGCGGCGGCATGACAAACTGACGTTCTCCGTGATATTCCGAGTCCACCAAAAGTGCTTTTTCACAAAGGCGGTCCAGAAGCTTCTCCGCCTTTGCCTCTGTCGTCCCCCAGACCCTTGCCGCCCGTTTCAGTGTAAAAGGACGGACCGGAAGCAGTGCCACCCACTTGGCTTCCTTTTCCGTATACAGCACCTGAAGGATCTTATACAGCGTATCCGAAGGCGGTGCCCCTTGGGTAAACCAGTTGATGCGTTCCTCCAGATTCTTATAAGCATCCCTCGTTGTCAGATGTCCCATGATCGTTTCCTTCTTTCTGTCTTTTTGTGATAGTAGTCATCATACCACAGATGGAAGATTTTTTCCACCGGTCCGGCATTTTCTTCCTTCAGACAGTATCTGTATTTTTATAAATATTATGACAGTTTGTCTCTTTCAGCAGAAGGGACGCTGTCAGCGCCGCCCCCGCCATAAGAACCGCAAAGGTAAAGGCATATCCGTACAGAGCTGCCCCATCGATACCGGCAGACGACAGACGGTCTATCAGTTTGCCGCAAAACACCGGAAACAAAGCCCCCGCCCCCATGCCGATCATATTGCAGGTACCGATGGCCGTACCAATATGCTCCGGATCACAATACTCACGGATCAGGCTGAATAAAAGCGGAAAAGTCGAGCTTGTGGCTCCCATAGACAGCATCAGAAGAAGCAGAATGGGACGACTCTGCAAAAGGAAGCTGCCATAGCTGACCAAAAGCCACACTCCAAGCGTGACGGCACTTATCACTGCCAGAAACGGTTTGCGAAAACCGGTCCGGTCAGAGAGCACCGGTACAAGCAGGTAAAAGAGTATGACGCCTGCCATCATCCAGCTAGTAAATCCGGACGCCTCCAGACTGGTATATCCAAACACATCACTGAGCCAGGAAATGCTCCATGTACCGCTGAACATCTGATAGATTCCCATCTGAGCAAACATAACTGCCATCACAAGCAGCAGCTTGGAATTCCGAAAGATTCCTTTTAAAATCACTGGCAGCGGTTCTCCCGCACCCTGGTCCTCTGCCTTTTTCCCGCTTATTCCCGCCGACGATCCGTCTGGACTGTCCCGAAGAAATACAGCGCAAAGCAAAGCAAATAAAAACGTTACTGCTCCTACAGAATAAAAAGACGCTCTCCATCCCAGATATCCAATCAGAAGCACCAGAGGAGTCTGCGCGCACAATCCGCCCAGATTGCCGATCGTACCCGCCAGCGCCCCCGCTGTAGCCACTTTATTTTCCGGAAACCATACAGCCGCCGCTTTCTGTGTACAGACTACCGGAGCCGAGATGCCAAAGCCGACCAGCAGCCGGCCCAGACAGGCAGCCGCAAAGGAACCGGCCGATGCCAGAAGCAGCGTCCCCAAAGCTGTCACCAGGCATCCCAGAGATACCGTTTTTCGTACGCCCCACCGGTCTGCCAGCAGGCCCACCGGAATCTGCATCAGCATATATGGATAAAAGCAAACCGAGCTAAAAGCGGCAAAGGAAGTGGCGGACAACGCAAACTCTTCCACCAGATCTGCCCGGAGCACGCCGGCCGACATTCGGTGAAAAAATGTGAAAAAACTTGCAAACCCTGCCAGCAGCAGTACCACCCAGCAATAGAAAGGCGGTACTGCCCGGCCGGATCTTTCCTTATTCAGATCCATAGAGCACCATCATTCCTTTTGAAAGCGCCGATAACCGATCAGAACAGTAGGCAGGATCACCAGCGGAATACAGATATACCCGATAAACGAATAGCCTTTATTCAGAATCGCCAGCAAGCCAAACTGCGCTACCAGAAAACCGACAATCATAACGACTGCATTACAGACTGCCCGGCAGACCACTATGGACTGAAAACGGCCCGTAATCAGCTTTTCCAGCCGTGCGGTCAGTGCACTAGAACAGGTAATCGCCGTTGTGACCAGGGCTAAAAACAGTGCCGCAGAATATGCAAGTTTCAAACCAGGAATATTTAATTTGGAAATAATATTGAACGTGGGCAGATTATCACCGATGCAGTCGGGATAATGACTCAGCAGCATAATGCTTGTCATAAGCATCATGGCACCATTTAGAAGAAATCCCCAGACTCCCGCCCAGATGGTAGACCGGCGGTCCGTCAGAGATTCCGTCAGACTGTGAGTCGTTGCGATACAGGCACACTGGAAAGACGCATACAGAATGGCGCTCCAAAGCGCCCCTCCAAAACCTGCACATTCCCAGGTGGTAACGATACGAACCAGATTATCCGCCCCTGCAGAGATACCGGCCACAGAGGTCACCACCAGACATCCGATTAAAACAACACTTAGCAACGTACCGATCTTTAACAGAAAACCTGTGCCGAACATTGTCAGCAGCACAATAATTACTGTGAAAATTGCTACTGCTAGGATATATGGTACATTAATCCATCCCTGAATCAGATTGCCTGCCGATGCATAGACGATGCCAAGAGCCATAATTACATCCACCACAAACATAATCTCAAAAACCGTACACCATAACTTCTCCTGAGGCCGATACAGTACATCCCCGAAAGATTTATAGTCATACACTCTATTAGAACGACAGATTTCCCATTGAATCGTGCCGACCACGCACATAATTGCAAGTGCAAGCAGCGGCATAAAAATTGCCCACGCGCCAAATTTTACATAATAATTCGCAGCCAGCGTTCCTGTGGCAAAGCCGCCGCCGCAGTGACTTCCAAACCAGACCGCTGCCACGCCAAATCCTGCTTTTGCAGAAGTAGATTTTTGCATATTTCACCCTCCAATCAGACCTTTGCACAGTTTCGGACCGTTCCTTTTGCCGGAAGAAATCTGGCAGATTGGGAGCCGGAACCGATCTATGCCCTTCCCGCCGAAACAGGAAATACAACAGACGAGTACAAAGAAAGAGAAGAAGACACCTACAGATGCGTTCTATTTCTGTATATTGTATACAATGCACTGATAAAGCACGCAGATAATTGAATAAAAACCGAGAAAATCTTTAAAAAATCACTGCCTTTTGCCGTTATTGTATACGGTATACTAAAATGTGTCAACAATTATCTGTCAAAACTTTATGTTTTTGTGAACAATATCCAAAAATCATGTCTTTTTTTCAGGAAATATGCAGTACGGAAGAACCCTTGACAAAGATCCTCTGTCGTTTTATGATGAATTACAGAGAAGAAAGGGACACAACTACATATGCGGAATATCAAAAACGACGCAACTTTTTTAAGTGCAAAGGCGTATGAGGAGTTGAAACGCAGCATTGTACACGGAGAACTGAAAGCAGGCGTCCGCCTGACTGAGACCAGCCTGACCGAGATGCTTGGCGTCAGCAGGACTCCGATTCGTGAAGCACTCCGACGTCTCTGCTATGAAGGCTATCTGATCCGCTCCAACGGCTATGAAGTGAAGAGCATTACCAGAAAAGACGTGCGGGATATTCTTGAGGTCCGCCGGGCTTTGGAATGCGAATCTGCACGGATCGCTGCAAAACGCATTACTGAGACTCAGAAAGCGCAGCTTTCGGCAAACTTTGCACGTGCCAACGACCTTTGGAACATTCCTGATGAGTCGGAGCGTCTTGACCGCTTTAGCCTGCTGGACCGTGAATTCCATACGGAGATTTTCGAGATCACCGGCAATTCACATTTTCTGGAGCTTTCCAGTTCCCTGCAGGACCGCCTTTACCGGCTGCGCCTTGCCGCCATCACCAACGAAAGTGAGATGAAAGACTGTCTGTTCCAGCATAAGAACATTCTTGATTCCATCCTGAATGGGGAGGCAGAGCACGCCGAGTTTTACAGCCGGATTCACCTGGAAAGCATTGAACACCTGTTCACAAAGATTCTGGACGATCCCGTGTAATGTTCCAGTTTCGGACTTATTGCAGAAAACGTAAACAAAAAAGCCCTGTAAAAATCAGGGTTTTGTTTACCGGTTCTATTGTATACAGTATCCAGTATTTGCTGTAGAGATTTACAAGACAGAACGCTGCAGTTTTTTTCCAGAACACCTTGAAAGGTGGTTATTTTTGTCGTTTATATTGTATACAGTATACTTTTAAATACTTCGTCACTATCCGGCCGCATATTCAGCAGCATTTTCGGATGTGACAGAATCGAAAGGAGGATTTTTCTTGTCTAAAAAATTATTTATGAAAGGAAATGAGGCCATCGGAGAAGCCGCTATCCGTTCCGGAGTTATGGCTTACTACGGCTATCCGATTACCCCGCAAAATGAGCTGACTGCCTATATGGCCAGACATATGCGCGAGAAGGGCCGTGTGTTCATCCAGACGGAAAGTGAGATCACTGCTATTAATGCCGTATTCGGCAGCTCCTGCGCAGGGGTACGCGCGATGACCTCGTCCGCTTCCACCGCTATGAGTCTGAAGCAGGAAGGGATTTCCCATCTGGCTTATCTGGAGATCCCCGCAGTCATCGTGGACATGATGCGCGGCGGCCCAGGTCTTGGAAATATTCTGGCCACTCAGAACGACTACAATCAGGCAGTCAAAGGCGGCGGCACCGGCGACTACCATACAATCGTGCTGGCTCCTAGCTCCGTGCAGGAGGCCGCGGATCTGACCCGGCTGGCTTTTGAGCTTTCTGACAAATACCGCAATCCTGCCATGATCCTGGCAGACGGAACGATTGGACAGATGGTAGAATCCGTAGAATTTCCGGAACCCATCGATCCTTCCGACATCCCCGAACGGGACTATGCGCTGACCGGCTGCAAAGGACGTCCGCCCCGGAAAGCAGAGCCGAAAAATTCTGCCGAGGAGCTGGAAAACCACAATCTCCGTCTGCAGGAAAAATATCAGACATGCATGGACACCGAAAAACGTTCCGAATCCATCCTGACGGATGATGCAGAGATTGTTGTTGTTTCCTTTGGTTTTGTCTCCCGCCTTGCTCACGAGATGGTTGCAGAGCTTCGGGCAGAAGGAATCAAAGCCGGACTGTTCCGTCCCATCACGCTGTGGCCCTTTGATGATGATGCTTTGAAAAAAGCCGTCGAAAACGCAAAGGCCGTAGTCGTCTTAGAGCACAATGCCGGCATGATGTGCAGCGATATCCGTATGTATCTCGAAGGGCAAAAACCCATCTATTTCCACGGACGCATGGGCGGCAGCATTATCAACACCGACAGCGTCAAGGCAAAAATCAGAAATGTAGTTAATAATAAGGAAGATTGGAGGGAACTTCATGGAAAAGAAGGCATTTGGAAGACCTGCTAGTCTTAATGATAAAATATTCACATACTGTCCGGGCTGCGGCCACGGAGTTGTCAACCGGCTGCTGGCAGAATCCATAGATGAGATGGGCATTGCCGAAAATACCATTGGTGTTGCTTATGTGGGCTGCGGCGGAATGCTCTATGATTTTTTCAATATCGATTTTGCGTTCCCCCTTCACGGGCGTTCTCCCGCTGCTGCTACCGGCATCAAGCGGGTCCGTCCGGACAAGATCGTCATCGGCTACCAGGGCGATGGAGATCTGGCTGCCATCGGCACGGCTGAGATCATCCACGCAGCCACCCGCGGAGAAAAACTGACGGTTATTTTCGTCAACAACGGTATTTATGGTATGACCGGCGGTCAGATGGCACCCACGACTCTGATTGGCCAGGACGCGGCTACCTGTCCGGGCGGACGGGATCCGGAATACCACGGAAAGCCCATCCGCATGTGTGAAATGCTCGCTCAGCTAGACGGTGTATGTTACGCCGAGCGCGTCACCATCGATACACCGGCCCATATCCGCGCGGCCAAAAAGGCCATTCAAAAAGGAATCCGCAATCAGATGGCCCAAAAAGGCTTTTCCATCATCGAAGTCGTCAGTCCCTGTCCGGTGCAGTGGAAGCTGTCTCCGGTGGACGCATATAAACGGATTGAACGTGAAGTGCTGCCGTTCTACGGCCTGAAAATATTCAAAGATACTACGGAGGAGGAAGAAAGATGAAAGATCTGAAAATCGTTTTTGCAGACAGCATCCTGCCGATTTCCGATCACGAACGCAGGATCATCCATGATTTTGGCTGCGAAGTCACACAGTATCACGCCATTACGCCAAAAGAGATTCTCGAAGTCGCTCATGATGCGGATGCCATCCTGACCGTAGGGGGAAAATTCACCAGGGAAACCATTGAAGGACTGGAAAAATGCAAAGTCATCGCACGTTACGGCGTCGGTTATGACAATGTGGATATAAAAGCCGCAACGGAAAAAGGCATCGTTGTCACTTACGTTCCCGTCTACTGCCAGGAAGAAGTCGCAACCTTGGCTCTGACACTGATGCTGGCCTGCAGCCGCCGAATCATGATTGCAGACCGGTGTGTAAAAGCCGGCAGATGGGCCAAATCTGTCGCCTCCGTATCCGGTGCCGCAAGCCCCAGAGGCAAAGTATTCGGTCTGGTGGGCTTTGGTTCCATTGCCCGTCAGGTAGTGCCCCTTATAAAACCTCTGGGCGTTCGTGTAATCGCCTATGATCCGTATATCAATCTGGATTTTTGCAGAGAACTCGGCGTCGAGTCCGTAGAACTGGACGAGCTTTTAGAAATATCCGACTACGTTTCCCTCCATGTACCGCTTATGGACAGCACCCGGCATATGATCGCCGCACCGCAGCTTCACAGGATGAAAAAGACTGCTATCCTCATCAATACCGGCCGCGGCGGTCTTGTCGATCAGGACGCCCTTTGCGAAGCTTTAAAAGACGGAACCATTGCCGCTGCCGGACTGGATGTGCTGGAATATGAGCCGCCCAGAGAATACGAAGAAATCTTTACCCTGGACAACTGTATTACTACCGGCCATATTGCCGCCGCCACGGAAGAAGCCATCGTCCGGCTGCGCTGTGCTGCTGCCACCAGTCTGGTACAGGTTCTCTCCGGAATCAAGCCGTCCCTTCCCAGCGGAATTGCCAATCCGGATGTGCTTCAAAAGGTCCCTCTGAAAGACACAGGAGAATGAAAATGAAAAAGATTACGAATTTCCAGGAAATGGAAAGCCTCGCCCTAAAAGGTACCCGCCAGACCGTTGCTTTAGCCGCTGCCGGAAGCGAGGAAGCACTGCTGGCTGTGGAATCCGCCAGGCAAAAAGGAATCATCGACGCGCATCTGGTAGGAGACACAGCAGTCATCGCCAGAATTTGTGAAAAGAATAACATACCACTGTCCCATTATACGGTCACAGACATCAAAGACCCGGCAGAAGCCGCTGCTATGGCAGTACAGCTTATCCGGGAGGAAAAAGCACAGCTTCTTATGAAAGGGCTTGTGGAAACGAGCGATTTTATGCGTGCCGTCCTGAACCGGGAAACCGGAATCCGCGGTACAGACCGCATGTGTGCGCTGGCACTTCTGGAGTGCACCGCCGCTGACCGTCTTCTGCTTCTTGGAGATGTGGGAATCAATATCGCCCCGGAGTTAGAAGAGAAAGCAAGTATCCTTTTAAGCTGCTTTCGGGCTGCAAAAGCTCTTGGCTTCCATCAGCCCAAAGCCGCTGTACTCTGCGCCAATGAACATGTAAAAGAGTCCATGCCCTGTACCGTCGATGCACAGAAACTGGCCCGGATGGCAGCGGACAATACCCTTGACTGTCAGGGCGGCATCGTAGATGGTCCTGTCTCTATGGATATTGCCGTCAATGCCTACGCCGCGCAGATCAAAGGCTATGCGGGATGCGTTCGCGGGGATGCGGACATCCTGCTTGTGCCGGATCTGGAGGCAGGAAATATCTTGGTCAAAGGACTCATGTATTTATGCGGCAGTGTCCGTGTGGCCGGTGTGGCTATGGGAGCCAGAGTCCCTCTGATTCAGACTTCCCGCGGGGACGACCATGATACGAAATATTACTCCATCGTACTGGCCTGTCTGATCAGCCAGTATACTCAGTCGTCAAAGGAGAAGCTCCATGATTCATAAAGCACTCATTTTGTATATGCAGGGGCACTGCCTGTCGGCCGGACTGTACGAAGATCATATCTGCACAGCCCGACTGTCCGCTCCTCTGGCGGACGACTGCACAGAGCAGATTGCAAGAATGGCCGCGGGAGCGGAACTGGCGCTCTGTCCCGGCGGCTGCGTAGGACCCCTTTCTTCCGGTGTCTATCCGATCTATGAAGCCGCCCTCACCGATGCGGCAGACTCCCGCTACGGAAGCTGCTCTTATGATGTGGTTATGCAGCGCTGCGCAGCCGCAGCCGCACTGCTTCGTATCCCGGCTTACTTTACCGATGCGGTATCCACCGAGGAACGGCTTCCCCTCTGCCGGGTCAGAAGCCACGCAGACGTGCCCGGATACAGCAGAGGATTCCGCGCGGAACATCTTGCTGCAATTACAAAGGCATCCAGCAAAAGAGCAGAAGAAGGACGTTATATCGCTGTCTTTCTGGATGATTTCGTCAGCGTGGGTGCCTATGACCGGGGAACCTGTCTGGATATGAACGACTGCATCGGCGCAGAAGGTCCTATGGGATTTGCCTCCTCCGGAGATGTTCCCTGCGCACAGCTTGCGGATTATTTTCTAAAAAAACATATGGATTTTAAGACTATGGAGGAACAGCTCCTATACAAAAGCGGGCTGCTCCAATATCTTGGCACTTCCGATCCTGAAACGGTCGACCAGCTTTGCCGCCAGGATCGGCAGGCAGCCGAGACAGTGGATGCCATGATCTATCAGACTGCCAAATGGATCGGAAGTTCCGCGCTGGTTCTTCAGGGGAAGGCAGACGGGATTATAATCACCGGAAAGGGAACAGACTGTCCCTATCTGATTTCCGGCCTTCAGAAAAAAGTCCATCGGATCGCTCCTGTCTTTTTCGTGCCGGATCCGGACCTTGGAGATTATCTATATGCAAAAGCTCAGCTTTTAAACAGCTTTGCACTGCCCGTACGTCCATATGAAAGGAGGGAACTCCTATGAGCAGGAAAATATTATGCATTAATCCCGGCTCTACCTCCACCCGCATTGCCGTGTTCGAGGATACAACTCCTGTCTTTATGAAAAATCTGAACCATTCCAACGAAGAACTGGAAGCGTTCAAAGATGTACAGGGACAGTTGACATACCGCTTCTTGTCTATTCAGTCTCTGCTTGCGGAGCATAAGTTCGATTTATCTGAGTTTCATGCAGTTGTCGGCCGCGGAGGAGCCCTTCGCCCCATGGGCGGCGGTATCTTTGAAATCAGCGAGGACATGCTTCACGACTGCCGTACTTCCAGATATTCTGAACACCCTTCCAATCTGGGCTGCCAGCTGGCAAAACGTTTTGCCGATCCTTACCATCTGCCCTGCTTTGTCGTCGATCCTCCGCTGATTGACGAGTTTGCGCCTGCCTCCCGCCTGTCCGGCTTTGCGCCGATTCGGCGAATCAGCGCCTTTCACGCTCTGAATGAGAAAATCGTCGCGCGCTTTATGGCAGAAGAGCTTGGCAAACCGGTAACAGAGCTTCAGCTCATTACGGTTCATCTCGGCAGCGGCATCTCCGTCACCGCCCAGAAAAAGGGAATGTGCATTGACAACACCTTTGGCTCCGGCGGCGACGGTCCTTTCTCACCGGAACGGGCGGGACGCATGCCTGGATTAGAGCTTCTGCGGATGATGAACCGCCCGGACCGCCAAAACATGGTCTGGAAGAAAATGTTTTCCAAACAGAGCGGACTTTTCTCCTATCTGGGAACCAATGATGTACAAAAGATCACGAAGCAGATGGAAGCAGGAAACGCGCTGGCCAAGGCGCTGTTGGATGGTATGGCCTATATGATCTCCCGTGAGATTGCCGCCTATGCCGCAGGCATGGACTGGAACATCGATGCCATCGGCATCACCGGCGCAATCGCCCGCAGCGAATATATCACCGGCTTCCTGAAACGTCAGATCTCCTTTATCGCCCCGGTCTTTTTGTACCCCGGAGAATTTGAGATGGAAGGACTCGCCCGCGGCGGCCTGCGCGCTCTAAACCAAGAAGAAGAGATCAAAATATATTCATCCAGCGAGGAGCATGTCTGAAAACCGTCTTTCAGCATTCCCCCGAATGATCCATACACTATTAGAACGCATCCATTCTGACGGATGCAGCACTTCAATACGAGGTACGAAGATGAAAATTTTAGAAAAAACACTGTTTGCCGGCTTTGGCGGCCAGGGCATCCTGGCAATCGGTAAAATATTCGCAGATGCCTGTGCAGAAAGAGATCTGAACGTATCCTGGCTCCCGTCCTACGGCCCTGAGATGCGCGGCGGCACCTGCATGTGCATGGTTGCTGTATCGGACGAGCGGGTCTTAAGCCCTTATTTCGTCCGGCCCGGCAGCGCAGTCATCATGAACCAGGCTTCCCTTGAGAAATATCTTCCGGTCCTGGATACTGCAAAGGCATTGGTCATCAATACTTCCCTTGCCCATCTGACGCCGGAAATGGAAGAAAAACTTAAAAACGTGCAGATTATAAGGGCAGATGCCACTAACATTGCGCTGGAACTAAATGCGGTCAAATGCGCAAATATGGTCATGCTGGGCGCCTACGCCAGACACAGCAGCGCGCTGACTCTGGAACAATTAAAAGACAGCGTAACCCGTAAATTTGCTTCCAAACCCCAGATGGCAGAAATCAACCAGAAGGCTCTGGATCAGGGCTATGCCATCATCTGATACAAGGAGGTACCATATGAATCATGCGGTTGTAGATAAAAAATTTTGTAAAGGCTGTCTGCGCTGCGTAGAAGCCTGCCCCAAAGGCTGTCTGGATCTTTCCGGACTGACCAACGACCAGGGCTATGACTATGTTGCATTTCAGGAAAATGCTCCTTGCGTCGCCTGCGGCCTCTGTTATCTCGTCTGCCCGGATGTAGCTATTACCGTATACAAAGACGAAAGCTAATCCCTGCTTAAAAAGCCAATCTATATCCTTCTTCCAGGGTGTATCGAGAACCTGCGGATTGTCCGATGTGCGTTCTGCTTTACAGAATATGCGGCAGACCGAATCAGGTTTTGATACACCCTGCATATATTTTTTTCTCTCTTATCGTTTAGCCGGACAGCCAGCACAGCCGAAAATTCCGGGTATCCGCTGTCCTCAGGCTTGATTTTCTCACGATCCTGTTTTAAAATGGTTCCATAAGGATCTGCAGATCCAAAGAGCACATAAAGGAGGCCGCTATATGCGCAAACGTATTTTGGTTGTGGATGATGACGAAATGAATCTGAAAAGAACGAGAATGATACTGGAGAAACACTATAATGTGCTTCTTGCAGATTCCGGAAGAGAAGCTCTGGAGAAGATCAAGCGTGAAAAAATTGACCTGATTCTCCTGGATATTGCTATGCCGCTCATGGATGGTATCGAAACCTTTCGGCGCATGAAAGAATCCTCTGTAGAAATTCCGGTAATCTTTCTGACCGCTTCCGGATACGAGGACGATGTGCGCAGTGCCATCAGTCTTGGAGCAGTAAACTATCTGAAAAAACCGTTTTTTCCAAATGAGCTGTTAAAACGGGTCGCTATGGGGTTAGAAGAACAATGAGAGCCAAAGGACAGACCAGTATCCATCTGCTTCTGGCAGCTATCGTTACGATGTTCGGCGTGATGCTGATTTTGATTATTATGTCCATGTCATGGGAACCATGGATGGTTCCGGTCATCCTGATCGGCAACACCCTTGTATGGTGCCTTCATATTGGAAGAACCGGATCAGATACTTTTTACGAAAATCTTTGTGCCGGATTGCTGATGGTTGGATTTTTTTTCTTCGGAGTACATAACATTACTCTATTTGATATTCCTGCTGTAGCCTGTATGCTGATCCTCGTCTTCTCCATGTTTAATAAAAAGCGGCTGTTGTATATGACGGCCGCCTTGTACGTCATGGAGCTTTTATATCACTTTTTCATCCTGCATACGATCAATCCGCACATGGGCATCCAGAATATGGTGCGCCTTGGATTTGGCGCCACTGTAGTGGCAGGATCAATGGCCATCGCTATCTATCGGATTAACCGCCGGCAGGAATCGCGGAAAAGATATGACAGCACACTTGCAGAGTTAGAGACAGCCGGACGTCAGAACGCTGAATTTCTGTCCAATGTGTCCCACGAACTGCGGACGCCTATCAATATGGTCCTGGGAATCAGCGAAGTCATACTGGAAAAAGACATCTCCCCGGAAATTCGGACAGATATGCAGTCCATACAGATGGCAGGCAAACGCCTCTCCAACCAGATCAACAATATGCTGGACTATACGGAGATCGTAGAGGGCACTTTGACTCCTGCAAAAGAAACATACATGATTACTTCCGTGCTCAATGACATCATTACGATGACTGCTATGCAGAGCAGCAAGCATCAGTTGGAAATGATATTCGATCTTGACCCCAGAATGCCTTCTGCCCTGATCGGAGATGCGGAAAAGATTTCTCATGTTCTTAAGATCCTTCTGGAAAATTCCATTAAGTTTACAGAAGAAGGCGGTATCAATGTCTGTATCGGATTCCGGAGGGAGAGCTATGGGATCAATTTAATCATCGATATTTATGATACCGGAATCGGTATGTCCGATTCTCAGCTCACACAGATGTGTGATGACTTTTATCAGGCGGAATCCGGAAGCAACCGTTTTGCAGGCGGACTAGGACTTGGGCTTCCCATTGCACGGGGACTGCTTCATGCCATGGGCGGCTTCATTCATTTTGACAGCCATGAGCAGGAAGGACTGCAGGCCCATATCACCATTCCCCAGGGAGTGGAAAGCGATACTCCGGCTATGGTCGTCACACATCCGGAACGGCTCTGTATCGCATGTTATTTCCGAACAGAGAAATACAGTTGTGACGAGGTCCGCAGATACTATGACAATATGATTCTGCATATGGTAGAAGGTCTGAACTTAGAAGGATACCAGGCACATAACTTCGAAGGACTGCTGAAACTGCAGAACAGCCATCCGCTGACACATGTATTTATCGCACAGGCTGAATACGAAGAGAACCGTTCTTATTATGAAGAGCTGACAGAAAGACTCCATGTAGTTGTCATCGCAGAACGGGATTTTATACCGGACGCAGACAGCCAACTGATGGTCATCCGCAAACCGTTCTTCGCTCTTTCGGTTGTGAATCTGCTCAATGGGGAAGTCAAGAAAAACGGATTTGAAGAGGCTCTTGCTGCAGGGCGCAAGCCATTTTCCTGCAAGGGCGTTCGGGTTCTTGCCGTTGATGATGAAGAGATGAATCTTGTCGTGGCAAAAGGTGTCCTGGGCAGTTACGGCATACAAGTTGATACCTGTCTTAGCGGAAGAGAAGCCATCGAACAATGCGCCGCCAATTCTTATGATATCGTTTTTCTGGATCATATGATGCCCGGCTTCGACGGCGTGGAAACGTTAAAACGCATCCGCGAGATGAACAACGGCATGTATCAGGATCTGCCCGTGATCGCTTTGACTGCCAATACGATCAGCGGTGCAAGAGAAATGTTCCGAAGCGAAGGCTTTACGGAATTTATACCAAAGCCCATTGAACGGGCTGTTCTCGAACGAGTGCTCCGCAAAGTACTTCCAAAAAACAGTATGCAGTACAATGCCGCACCGGTCGCTTTAGATGAATCATCAGAAGAACCAGCACCTCCGTCCAGTGCAGCAGGCAAAAGAAAAAAGAAAGCCAAAAAAGCGGCATCCAGAAGCGCTGCATCTTCCAACCGCTCCAGAGCAAAAGAAGCACCTCCAGAAGAGAACATCTTGGAAGACTCCCGGACAGATACGCACATCCTGGATGATACCTATACCCCTGACGCCTTCTTGGAGGGTACGCCCGCGTCCGATACCGATGTTTTAGGACATTCCCAGACGGATAAGCACATTCCGGAGGATTCTTCGGAAGATTCCTATGCCCCAGACGCTTCAGCAGGTGTTTCCGATTCTGGTAATTCCTCATGGAAGGATGACGGCAGCGCAGAGGATTCCTCATGGAAGGATGACGGCAGCGCAGAGGATTCTTCATGGGAGGATGACGGCGACGCTGAGGATTCCTCATGGGAGGATGACGACGCTGAGGATTCTTCGCGGGAAGATGATGATGACGACACTGAGGATTCCTTATGGGAAGAAGCCCCTGCATCAGGCGATCCCTCTCTGTCCTTTGCCCCGCTCTCTAAGATCGGCATCAATATTCAGCTTGGTCTGGATTACTGCTGCGGTGAAGCGGAATTTTATTTAGAAATGCTGCAGATGTTCTGCGTACAGGCCGTTGATAAGCGGGCGGAACTTGTCTCTTTGTACAATGCCGCCAACTGGGCCGATTATACGGTCAAGGTTCATGCATTAAAAAGCACCGCTATGACCATCGGCGCAGAACAGCTGTCAGACCATGCAAAACTTCTAGAGCAGGCCGGGAAGAAAGGAAACATCGAATTTATCCGACACGATCATCCTGCACTGCTGCGTCTTTATGACGAAGTGTGTGATACCATAACCGGATTATATATGTGATACAGAAGGGAGTACAGGGGTGTTAAAAAAATGGTTTGAAATAATTGCCGACCATCGGGTCAGTCTGCGCGAACGTATGTTCCGAATGGCTACAAGTATCTGTATGGTCGCCTTGATGATTATACTGCCTATGGGAAGGACCATTACCAATCTGCTGATCCTGGCAGCAAGTCTTGTCTGTATGGCAGTCATCATGAAAATCAGCATTAAAAAGGAAAGCATCAATGAAGGAGCTACCATCATTACCATACTGCTTCTTCTGCTTTTTCCGTTGAGTTTTTTTACGGCAGGCGGATTCTACAGCGGAATGCCTGAATGGTTTGTGCTCTGCTTTATTTATATCAGCATCACACTGGAAGGAAGACGTAAAATCGCCTTCTTCCTGCTCTGTACCTCAGAAACCATTTTCTGCTATTACATGGCTTATTATTTTCCGGAATGGATCGCACGGAACACGGAAAGTCATTCCTTCTTTGATTCCGCTGCTTCTGTTATTCTGGTCGGAATACTGACCAGCATCATGCTCCTATTCCTGAACCGGCTTTACGAAGAGGAAAACGAGCTTTCCAGGCAGCAGAAAAAGGAAATCGAAGAGCTGAACAAAGCAGAGAATCACTTTTTCTCCAGCATGAGCCACGAAATCCGCACACCGATTAATACGATTATCGGCCTGAACGAATTTATCCTGCGGGGAGATATTCCGGAGGATGTGGCAGAAAATGCAAGAAATATTCAGGGAGCCAGTAAGATCCTGCTGACACTCATAAATGATATTCTGGATCTGTCCAAGATCAAATCCGGAAAGATGGAAATCATAAATGTATCTTATGAGACTGGTGCGCTTTTTTCGGAAATCGTCAATATGATCTGGATTAAGGCGAAAGAAAAAGGACTGGACTTCCGTCTGCATGTGGATTCCTCCATTCCGAGTATGCTCTGCGGTGATGAGGTGCGCATTAAGCAGGTTCTGATTAATCTGCTGAACAATGCGGTCAAATACACAAGCGAAGGATCCGTTACACTTTCTGTCCGGTGCGAACGGCTGACGCTGAACCGGGTACGCGTCTGGTATTCCGTAGAGGACACGGGACTGGGCGTCAAGAAAGAAAACATCCCTTATATTTTCAATGCATTTAAGCGAGTAGACGAAGAAAAAAACCGTCACATCGAAGGCACAGGACTGGGACTGAGCATCGTTCACCAGCTTGTGGAACTGATGGGCGGAGAGATCAGCGTCAACAGTGTCTATACGAAAGGTTCTACCTTCCTTGTCATGCTGGAACAGGACATTGTAGATGACAAAGAACTGGGCACATTCACGCTGGCTTCCCGTGTAAAGAGGCACTCAGGAGAGCAGTATCAGCAAAGCTTTGAAGCACCGAATGCGCACATTCTCGTCGTTGATGACAACGAAATGAATCTGATGGTGGTGCGTAAGCTTCTCTCGGCCACAAAGATTCAGATCGACACCGCACTCAGCGGCGCCGAATGTCTGAAACAGACACTCATTCATCATTATGATGCCGTTCTGATGGATCATCTAATGCCGGAGATGGACGGAATCCAGTGCCTCCATGCTCTTCGCTCCCAGCCCGGCGGATTATGCCAGGATGTGCCGGTTATTGCACTGACTGCCAATGCAGGAAGCGACAATCAACTGCTCTACCGAAAGGAGGGCTTCAGCGGTTATCTGGCCAAACCGGTCAGCGGCGCACTGCTTGAAGCGGCAGTTCTGAGCATTCTGCCCAAAGAGCTGGTTCGCCTGAGCGAAGAAGCCAACCAGTCGGAGATCGGAAAAGATGTTCTGATCTTTGAGCAGAACCAAAGACGTTCCCTTATAGTCACAACGGACAGCGTGTGTGATCTTCCGGAATCTTTGACGAAGGAATTCGGCATATCGATTTGCCCTTATTATGTCTGTACCGATCAAGGACGTTTTCTGGATGAGCTGGAATTGAAAGCGGATGAACTGCTGGCACATATGTCCAGCGGAAAAAGCGGTGTCTCCCAGCCTCCCGATGTAGCGGACTATGAGAGATTTTTCGCGGAAAAGCTGACAGAGGCCCAGAATGTCATTCACATTACTATGGCAAAACATGCCAGCCAGGGATATTTTAATGCTCTGGAAGCAGCAAAATCTTTCGAAAATGTCACGGTAATAGATTCGGGACATCTTTCCAGCAGTATGGGGCTTATCGTACTGTACGCCGCTTCTATGGCAGAAAAGCATGCCTCCAAAACAGATATCATAAATACTGTGAAAAAGCTGAGACGCTATATTTCCTCTGCTTTTATCATTGACAGCACTCACATTATGTGCCAGGCAGGGCAGATCCCCAAACGAACACAAATTCTCTGCGACGCCCTGCTTCTGCATCCGGTCATTGTGCTTCGAAAAAGCAAAATGGTCGTCGGAAGCATGGAAATGGGAAATTTTACACATGTTGCGCGAAGTTATATTCGAAAAGTACTGGCAAACCCCAGAAGCATCGACCGGCGCATCCTGTTCATTACTTACGCTGGTATGGATGCAAAAAGCATCCAATATATTCAGGATCTGGTGCAGCAATATTGTCCTTTTGAGCGGGTCTATCTGCAAAAAGCGTCTTCTGCAATCGCCAGCAACTGCGGTCCTGGTTCTTTCGGCCTGTTATTTATGAAAAAGAATGAAGCAGTTATCAATTTCTCAGAGGCATCCAAACAGCATTCATCCTGATTTTCACCAAAGCCCTTTCCCGGCTCCCAGGCTCCGCTCAAACGGACAAAGGAGCTGTTGGAAAGGGTTTCGTACGCATGTTCCAGACATCCCATACCGAAGTTATGAAATCAGCAGAAACCCTTTCCAATGAAGAACTGTTTTCCAAGGGTATCTTTGAATGGTGCGGCGGAAACGCGCTTGGTTCCTATTTCGTCAGTGCTGTTCCAAGTCACTATGACTGGGCAATGAAAAAACTAAAGGCACACAAGAAAATATGCCGGTAAGCGGAATCACATGCACTGCACCTTTTTATTCTTCATTTATTTGTTGACATTTTTGCAAGACTGTAGTAGTCTATAAGCAAAGACTACTGCAGTCTCATTTGAATGGAGCGTACACTGCATGGACAAAAAAACAGTAAAACTTTTTGATTCGGAACTAAAGGTGATGAACATTCTCTGGCAAGAGGGGGATCTACCTGCAAAGCATATGGCTGCTATGCTTACAAAAGAACTGGGCTGGAATAAAAATACGACTTACACACTGATTAAACGCTGTATAAAAAAGAACGCCATCGAACGTTCTGAACCTAATTTTATGTGTCATGCGCTTATTTCAAAAGAAGAAGTGCAGGACGCTGAAACAGACGAACTGATTGACAAGATTTATGATGGTTCTGTGGACAAATTGTTTTCTGCTCTGCTTAGCAGAAAAAAACTTTCTGCTAAGGAAGTAGAGAAGTTACAGCAGATCGTCGCAGAGATGGAGTGAAATAACGTACATGAACTTGCTGGAAATGACCTTTTCCGGAGCTGTCTTTATTACTGCAGTTGCGGCCATTCGCGCAACCGCTATTCATCATCTGCCCAAAAAAACATTTCTTATACTGTGGGACATAGCACTTCTCAAGCTGCTGCTTCCATTTACAGTTCCGTCCATATTCAGCATTCATACACTTATTGACCGCATTCTGTCCGCGTCCTCATGGACAGAAACAGAAACACACAGCACAGCTTTTGTTCTGTCCCAAAAGACTTTTGTCATTCTGCAGGGCATAGAGCAGCCAGACAACCCCTGCTTTTCCATCTGGTTTATGGTCTGGTGCACCGGAATGATACTCGCCGCTGCATTTTTTGTCACATCTTATTTGCATTGCCGGACTGAATTTCAAGCAGCCTTCCCTGTCAGTAATGCTTATACAAAACAATGGCTCAAGGACCATCCATGCAAACGCCGAATTTCCATCCGGCAATCGGACCGGATATCTGCACCTTTGACCTATGGTATTTTCCACCCGGTTATTTTAATGCCGAAAAAAACGGACTGGGAGAATCAAGAGCAATTATGGTATATTTTCGCACACGAATATGTGCATATCCGTCGTTTGGATGCCTTTACCAAACTGGCCGTCGCACTTGCCCTTTGTGTCCACTGGTTCAACCCTTTTGTCTGGGTCATGTATCTTCTTTTCAATCGCGATATGGAACTGGCATGTGATGAGAGTGTCATACGGCGCTTTGGAGAAACAGCAAAATCTGCCTACTCCCGAATGCTGATCGGGATGGAAGCAGAAAAAAGCAGGCTTCCATCATTTTCCAGCCATTTCAATAAAAATGCAATCGAAGAAAGGATTATAGCCATTATGAATACAAAGCGAATTACCCCTGCTGCACTTCTGTCTGCCTGCCTTGTCATCTTGGTTACCGTAAGCTTGTTCGCTACCTCTGCTTTTGCTGCGCACCGTCCTGATGATTTGCCTGCTGCTGGCAATCCCCAAACAGATGCAGAAAATATTCCGGAAAATAAAAACAGCTCCATGTCTATTGTCCATGAAAACGCTGAGATTCTTTATTATGAAGACGGAAGCCCCTACATTCACGATGTGCTTACTAACTATACCGATAAAACCATAACAGAAACACAGTATTGTATGCTGGCCTATGACGAAAATGGTTCCCCGTTGAAGCTGTACTGGAATTTTCTGGACAGCAGTGCAGACAGCAGCTTTGCTCAGATTGTCCAGTCAGAGGAATATCTGCTGCCCAGTCAGACAGAGGAATACCGCGGCGGCTGGTCATTATATGACAGCGAAACCATGAAGCATTTTTCTAAAACTGAAAGGGAAGAAAACCGTCAAGCCTCATATGTACTCTTCTGTTTAAAACAAGTTGTTTTTGAGGATGGCGCCATCTGGCATAATCCAAACTACGAAGACTGGTTTAAGACCTATGCTGAGAACGCGACAAGTCCCGACGAATTACAAAATTATTATCCATATGAGTACGTAATTCCGTTTCATTAGGCCGCCTGCCATCCATCCCAGAACAACAACTGCTGCCGCTCTTCGAACAAGCAGGCCACCATTCGATATGGAGGAGGAAAAAACATGATACTATACAGACCTGTCGGCACAAAAGAATTGCAGCTTATAGCTGAAAGCAACTATTGTAAATTCCCGCCCAGGCTGCCAGAACAGCCCATCTTTTATCCGGTTCTAACAGAACAATATGCAGTAGAAATTGCATCCCGATGGAATGTAACCTATAATGATGACCATAAAGGTTATGTAACAAAATTTGAAATTGATGATGCTTACTGCAGACAATTTGAAGTCCATCAGGTGGGTGACAATCACCATCAGGAATTATGGATTCCGTCAGAAAGATTAGAAGAATTTAATAGGCATATAATTGGAAAAATTTGTGTTGCCGCCGAGTTTGGCGAAAGCTGATTTATCATCCGCTTTCAGCTTCTTTTCCATAATTTCATAAACCAGCTTAGATTGTTGTCATAACAGCCCGTACCAATCATGACATCTTGATCTATTATTACGCCCGGATTGCCGGAAGCTATCCCCTCTAAAATATGTTCCCTGCTATGATGCTGACAAAGGAAATCTACCTGCTCTTTAACTAATACAAGTTCCTATTTTTATCTTTTCTTTTATAACTGAAATAAGCCAGTATTCTCAGCACGCCAAAGTTTACTATAGTAATTCCCGCAAAAAATATAAGCGCACTATGAACCGCTTTAGACGTTGCTGCACCTAATCTAATATAGCAAATTGCCAATGCGATTGCAAATGCTCCGGCACAAACCACAGCGATCAGCACATCTGTAAATGGCGCACTTTTAAATCCAGAGCCGGACTCCCAAATCCCATTATAAGTCATCACTCCAATATAAGCCACTCCGCCAACAAGTAAAACAACTGTTTCTCCTGCAATAACAGCTACGTCTCCTGTCATAAGCAACTGAATAACGATCATTGCTGCACAAACAACAAAGGTCAGACCAAATACGGCATTTCCAGCCTGATTTGCCTTTTCCCTTTCCAGCTTATTATAATCTGCCACTTTAGATAACGTCTCTTTCCATTCTTTATCCATATTCTCGCTTTTCCTTTCTCCGTCTAAAATTTCTTTCACATCTACCGCATAGAACTCCGCCATTTGGATAAGGATACTTAAGTCCGGCATATTCGTTCCTGTTTCCCACCGTGAGACGGTTCTTCCTGATACAAGAAGAATTTCCGCAAGCTGCTCTTGTGTCAGCCCCATTTCCCTGCGAAGTGTTTTTAGAAATCCTCCTATCTTTTTCGTATCCATTCTTTTCCCCTCCTTTCTCTTGCACATTACCATAAATGTCAGCGGCAAAACACGACACAAAGCGAGAAATGCCCTGTTTTGACCATTAGACACGATTGTCCAGTTAAAATGATACAACATCAAACACATATTGCCTCATAACCGCTTATTTTCCATAAAAATGCGGCAATCCGCTTAATACTGCGAACTGCCACATTACTATCATTCCAAAGCTTCCATTCGGCCCGCTTGAATCGCCGCAAGGTTTTTCTTAATCCTGTTTTCAGACCAGTCCCACCATCGAAGTTTCAATAATTCAGAAATCACATCGTCTGAAAACCGTTTTCGTATCGGTTTTGCAGGAACACCTCCAACAATCGTATAAGGCGGTACATCTTTTGCAACAACTGCCCGTGTACCAATAATCGCTCCATCACCAATCGTGACACCAGATAGAATAACCGCTTCAAATCCAATCCAGACATCATTGCCGATTACAATATCGCCTTTGTTGTCCCATGCATCTGTAATCCCTTTTACGTCCAGTCCCCATTCCTCAAAAAATATTGGAAATGGATATGTTGAAAGTGAAGACATTGCATGATTTGCACTGGTAAACAGAAACTTTGCCCCACAGGCAATCGAACAGAACTTGCCGATTTTCAACCGATCTCCATTTACCGGATAATGATACAATACATTATTCTTTTCAAATTCCCGCGGATCATGCACAAAATCATTGTACATTGTATAATCGCCGATTATAATTCTGTCATTGGTAATCACGTTTTTTAAATAAACTGTTTGGGTATCACCTGTCCGGGGATAAATTTTGTTCTCCGATATAGTCATCTTAAAGTCCTCCATGTTTTGGTAATTATTATGCGGCTATATCGGTTACTACTATGCAGCGTTTCATTTTTTACCTCCGTCAACCTGAATTTACAGATTTCATTATACCACTTTCTCTTTTTATTTGCCACAAAAGTATGGGACGCAGATAGTGTAACCTTGCTTTCGGATTTGAGTGGTCAGATTTCACCACAGACATTTTTATTCATCAAGAACTTTAGATGGGTTCCGGAAGCTCTACCACATTCCTTCTTCCTGTACAATCGTTTTTTCACAGGATACCGCAGCATTGCAGTCTTCATGCCCGTCCGGCATATTTCCGGCTTGCTCTCCACTGCCACAAATTATTTTCAGTACACATAAATGTCCTAATGTGATAGAATTGGAGCAAGCACTGTCAAGAGATTTGGACGCTGTTAAGCATAGCACTCATAATGACAGCAGGATTACGAAAAAAACGTCAGCGTTATATCTGCAAAAGTTTATCCTGAAAATGAATGATAAAATTTTAAGCAAAAAGTATTGACTCCCACGTAACGTGATACTGTATTCTTTTCTCATAGGAGCAGAATAGAAATAAGCCGGCAGTCCCTGTCCTGCTTCTTCACAAATTTAAGGAGCTGATAAGAATACGAACCATAAGCCAAGTTGCAAAATTAACAGGCATAAGCACCCGCACATTACAATACTATGACGAAATTGGACTATTAAATCCAAGTGAACTGACCAGGTCCGGTTATCGCCTATACAATGATGAAGCCTTGCAAAAACTACAGCAAATTCTGTTTTTTAAAGAATTGGGTTTTAAGCTGAAAGAGATTAAAGAAATCCTGCAAAAACCAGACTTTGATAGAATAAAAGCTTTCAAAAGGCAAAAAGAATTGCTTCTGCTGAAACGCAATCGGACAGACCAACTTATACAGCTTCTTAGCCGCTTAGAGAAAGGAGAACCATGTATGAGTTTTAAGGAATTTGACCTGTCTGACTACATTGCTGCATTAGAGGATTTTAAAACTAACAGCACCGACGATGTTATCAAATACTGGGGAAATATTAAAAACTTTGATATGTTTATTCAGAAAATCAAAGATGACGAAACGGAGATAGCCAAACTTGCCATTCAGCAATTCGGCAGTATTGAAAAATATACCGAAGCCATGAAACATAATTTAGAGCATTTCTCTGAACTTATGGAAACACAATTAACGGACGAAGTGAAAGAAATCGGAAAACAATCTGATCTGCTGTATGACAAACTAACCGCTGATTTGTCAGAAGATATTTCTTCCTCCAAAATACAGTCCATTGTACACGAACTATTTCAGCTTATACAGAAAAACAGTACTAACGCATCCCTTGATGGCTCCTATGTCCATGCTCTTATTGACGCATATTCAAGCAATTATATAAAAGGAATGGCTGACAGCAAATATGGAAAAGGGGCTTCTGATTATATTGTAAAAGCGTTCCGTTATTACTTGGAGAATAACGCTCCCGAAAACCATTAGAGCCAGCAGGCACTCTCTGTAAAAATTTATCACAGCAATTCTCCAACAGACGCCCCGCAGGAGCTGCCGATAGATGGTTAGCCCGCTTCATAAGTTTACAGCTATAGCCGCTTACCTTGTCACGGGGGGGCTGTTTCTGTGGCTTCCCTCCCCCTGCATAGGAGGCCGCTGAAAAACATACCGTTTTTCAGGTTTATTTCTATAACACACAAAAAATCCACCAGTTTCGATTATTCTGGTGGATTTTTTGTTATCCGGATAAAATTTCCGATTATTTCAGGTGTTATCTCTGTTTATTTTTCGTTTATCAGTTTAATGATCCGTTTGAGGTTTACTGCAAATATAGCCATCGCTCCCTGCATCTCCATGTTAATGAGGCCTGATGATAACGCAGTGTCATAACCATGCCTGTGCTTTAACTCGCTGTTTTTTGCTTCTATCTTATAGCGTTCCTTCATTTTTTCTTTGAAGTGTTCTGTTTCCTGAAACTCTGCCTGTTTACTGTGGGCATTGCTTTTTAGGGTTTCGCTGTATGTTTTCTTTTTTGCCCCCTCCTTATAACATCCATCCTTGTATGGACAGCATTTACATTTTTCAATATCAAAAAAATAAATCATGCGCGGGTTCTTATTCTTCTTTTCTTTTTCACGTCTGTCCAGATATTTATGGACTGCCAGATGTCCTGCCTTACACTGGTACATCCCTGCATCTTTATTAAATTCAAATTCATCTTCCTTTGTACGGTTTCCCTGCGTAATGATACTGTTTAGTCTGGAAATCAGTTCATAACCGCCGTCCTGTGCCGCCTCGATATTTTTCTGTTCGGAATAGGCTGTGTCCCCGATTACCATTTCTACTTCCATCCCGGCTTCCCTGCTTTTGCGGACCAGTTCCGGCAGTTCTTTTCCATCTGTCTTTTCGCCGCTGGTAACGGTGGCTGCTGTAATAATACGTTCCTCACTCATTGCTATGTGTGTTTTGTAACCAAAGAAAGAACTGTCTGCTGTCTTATGGCCTGTCTTTGCGTCTGCATCTCTTGAAGTTTCGATATGTTCAAGGTCATCTTTTACAGCTTCTTCCAGCAGATTCAGCTTCTCCCTTACTTTAGGATAACTGCACAACTCAGCTTTTTCTTTGATGACCGAGAGCAGAGCATGGCAGTATGCCAGTTCTTTTTCCAAAGAATCTTCTGTATTTTTATTCGGAAACTGCTCTTTCATTGTTCCGTCTATTTCATAAACAGCACGCCGCAGTTTCTTTGACTGTTCTAAAAGCGCCTGCCTTGGTGTTTTCTGGTTGTATCTTGATCTTGTATGGGTTGCGTCTACAATAATGGATCTTGATTTTATAATGCCTTTTTCTATTGCAATCCGGACTGTTTTTGTGATCAGCATGTCCAACAGGTTCATATCTTTCAGGCGCAGTTTGCGGAATTTTGTCAGGGAACTTGGATTGATTACGCTTTCTTCCGGCGCCATATCAAGAAAGAATTTGAAGGACATGTCGTATTTAGAGCGTTCCACAACGTCAATATCAGATAGATCATAAATAGATTTCAGGAGCAGGTATTTGAACATCCTGACAGGCGGAACTGCATTGCGCCCATTATCAAGACAATATTTATTAATAAGCTCATCGTATATAAAACTGAAATCTACCAGTTCTTTTATCTGTCGGAGCAGGTTGTCTTTTGGAACGACTAATTCATATATTTTCATGTAGGGACTTAATACTAACTTCTGTTGTTGTTCAACCATAGTGCCACCGCCTGTATTTGATAATTACATTATACCAAATATAGGCGGTGGTATCTACTTTTTCAGCGGCCTCCTGCATAGCAGGGGGATTATTTTTGTCTGTGACACAAAAAGATATAAATAAGAGTTATGCCAAGGTAAAAGGGGAAGAACTGTTCCTGAAGCCAAAGACACCCAAGGCCAAACGCTGCATATCCATACCGGGATTCCTTTATAAGGATATCCCGGCATATGTGGCAAAGCTATACGGGATTGAAAAAGGGGACCGCATATTTTACTTTACAAAATCTGCCCTGGATAAGGAGATAAAGAGGATCGCAGGAAAGGCCGGACTCCCGCTCATAAGGGTTCACGATCTCAGGCACTCCCACGCCAGTATGCTGATCAACCTGGGATTCTCCGCACTAGAGATTGCAGACCGGCTGGGGCATGAATCCGTGAAGACCACATTGGACACTTATTCCCACCTTTACCCGGACAAGGACCAACAGCTGGCGGACCGGCTGGATCAGTTCCGGCTGGCGGATCCGGAGGGAAAAGAAACCCCTTGAACTTTTGAACTGCTTATGGTATTCTTTAGATAAAGAAGGATGCCTGCTCCAACAGACGTCCTACAGGAGCTACCGATAGACGGTTAGCCCGTTCAGCTTAAACAAAAAATAACCGCTTAGCTTGTGAGGCCTGGGCGGTTATTTTTGTGTCTTATTATTATCGTTACGCCCCATGGCGTATCCGAGGCTAAAGCAACCAACACAAAGGCTGATAACTGCTATAAGTCCTTCTAACGTCAACATAAGCGTCGCCCTCCCTTTCAGTATTTCCGCTCAAAGACGGATTATGTAAACGGAGGGTCACAATCCCTCCGGAGAGGGCTAACCGCCTACCATCCTGGTAGTCCCAAACAGATAGTAACACAATCCGACAGGAATTTCAACTGCATCCACTTTTGAGATAATAAAAGTACGAAGTCATTTTCTGAGTGTCATTTTAGTGTCACAGAGCAAAAAGAAAGACCGGAAAGCCCTTATTTTGAGGGCGCTGAAAAACTCCCACTTTTTTAGCAGGAGTTTTCTTTCTTCTAGATATAGACAGCTTCCATACACAAATTTATTCTAAAGTATGCAAAAAGAGAAAGCCCCCTTATTGCGTAACCAGCTCAGTCAGCTTCGAGATCCTCTTGACATTTGCCACAAATCCCGTGAAATACATCTGCAGTTTCATGGCAAATAATCCTCTCGAATCCGCTCTGCGCAATCCGTAGGCTTCTTTTAATTCCCCATTCTTTTCTTCGATCCGATGCCGGATCTTCATCCGTTCCCTGAAATATTCGCTTTCCTCAAATCTAAGCCGCTCCAAGTTCTTCTCACTTGCCTGTGTAATGCTGTAACTCCGTTCTTTTGACTTCCCATTTCCCACACGGCAGCTTTCCTTTAACGGACATTTCCTGCATTTGACTTTACTGAATACATATCTTAAATAGGTATTCCCATTCTTTGCTGGCCGCTTTTCTACACGCATCGCCAGTTCCCCTGCCGGGCACTGCAGCATTCCTGCATCCTTATTATAACAGAACCCTTCCTCCAGCTTCCCGCTCGCGGCCGCCGCTACAGCTGTGTTTGTACGCGCTATCAATGAGATATCTTCTCCGCAGACCTCCAGTTTATCATCGCTGACATATGCCATATCCCCTATGACTTCTGTTAACTTGATCCCATTTTTCTGCGCTTTTTCTATCAGTCCCGGTAATTCCTGTCCGTCTGGCACTCCCCCGTGCGTTACGCTTATCCCTGCAATCAAACGCTCTTGTGTCATTGCCAGGTGGTTTTTATATCCGTAAAATGTACTTGTTGGTGTCTTGTGCCCGAACCGTGCATCCCTGTCATCCTTTGACCGGATATCCCTGATCTGCTCATCCTCAAGCAGTTCTTTCAGCTTTTTGGATAGTTCCTGTATTTTTCGGTTGCCGCAGGTCTCTATCCCTTCCTCAAGTACCCTAAGCAGTTCTCTTGTATAGGCAATCTCCTCATCCAGTCCCGCTTC
>CAJTDB010000002.1 GCA_910574965.1 Lachnospiraceae bacterium
TAACATCATAAACTTAAGAAAAATCTGAAGGAATCTGTCAACAGGTTCCTTTCTTTATGTTAGAATACAGACAGGGGGTGCATATGGATAAACCTTATAAAGGAAGATTTCAAAAGTTTTCCGAATCATTATCGGATCCGGAACTTATAAATTATGCAAGACAAATTGGAAAAAATACTTTTTCAAGAAAGCGGAAAATGCCTTTAAAAGACATGCTGCTATGCTGTCTTTCTAAAAAAGGGCTTACTACAGCATTTGAACTCAGAAACTATTTTAAAGAAAAAGGAGACTTTTCGATGCAGTTGTCCATACAGGGTTATTTACAACAGAGAAAGCGTTTGAATCCAGAGATCTTTCCATATCTGAACCGTAACTATCTTATGGATTTTTACCATTCTGACGAACCGAAACTATGGAACGGGTATCTGTTGATCGCAATTGACGGAAGCAAGGCAGAAGTTCCGAATTCAAAGGAAAACAGGGAAACGTTTGGAAACAGCGGAAACCAGCATTCCAAAACGGGCCAGGTACGGGCGCTGGTAAGCGGAATGTATGATATTTTGAATCACTTTTATCTGGACATTGAAATAGAACATATTTCTGTCAGTGAAAATGAACTGGCAAAAAGAAATTTAAAACATTTAAGAGAAATGGAAATCAGAAGGCCGGTTCTCGCAGTCTTTGACCGAGGTTATCCTTCTTTAGAATTTATTGACTTTCTGGAGAAGGAGGGGATTCATTATTTAATGCGCCTTTCATCCAATGATTATAAGGCAGAGCGTAAACAGATGCAGTCAGCAGATGATAAGGTCATTCTAAAACATTCCTCTGCCCGCCTGCAAAAAATACGCAAAAAACATCCGGAACAGTATGAACATATGAAAAAGAAAGGAAAAACGACAGTAAGAATCTCAAGATCAGCGATTCCTTCCGGAAATGAACTTGCACTGGTGACAGACCTTCCGGATACGATTGCGGCAGAAGAATTAGCAGGTTTATATTACCAGAGATGGGAAATTGAAAAGAAATACCATACCTTAAAAAATAAAATGAAATTTGAGAGCGTGACAGGGAAATCATCTGTGTATGTGTACCAGGATTTTTGGGCACAGGTTTTAGTGTATAACATGGTCCAGGACATCCGGAACAGCGCAGACGAGGAGGCTGCGTCATCGGGGCGGAAAAATGGAAATAAATATCCCATGCATACGAATGAAAATATAGCGATTGGTCTTTTCAAAGAGTCTATGCTGAAGATCCTTCTGGAACAGGAAGAGAAGAAGCGCATCCAAAAACTGAACGAACTGCAGGAAGAAATGGAACGCTATGTTGTGCCAAAAAGAGAACGGCCAAGTAAAGAACGCAGAAAAAATATTTCCAATAAATATAAAAATAATCAAAAGAGCAGTTTTTAAAATGCCCATAATCCTTTTAAGGGGAGATTATGGGCATTTTTCAATTTTAATTTGCACTGTTGTAATAAAGTTTCAATCTGGATAACTCAAATGTGTAACATCTATGCTTAAGTTTATGATGTTGCGCAGAGCAGGTGGTTTTTTTGTTCTCCAAAGTTCCATTTTTCGGATCAGCGAAAAACTCCTCAATGGAGAACAGGGCCATGCCCTAACAAAAAAACGGCCACATTTTATTGTGGCCGAGAGCAATCTTCCGGATGCTCAAAAAATCCGATAATCTATTGCCGGAAATAATCCGTCTCCAAAATTAGCTGATTCACTTTCAGCTTTTCTGAGATCATCTCCCGCATCTCTTTCATCTCATCGTTGCTCATATTTCCTTTTACTTCCCCGGATTCACTGTAATATGCACCGTCACTGCGGATCCAGGATCCGTCCTGCCAGTACGCATATCCTTCATAATCCGGATCAAATGCATCATTTCCGGTAAAGTATCCATGATTATCCAGTGAGAACAGATTGCATATGGTAGGATAGATATCTGTTGTATTTACAACCTTTGAAATTTCCTGCGGCTCGATTCCTTCTGCCCATATGAAAAACGGTGTTTTGGAGAGTTCATATACGTTCCCGGCATCTGACAGCTCTTTTAGATACTCCTGATCGACAATCGTATAATTATAATGATCGCCGTAAGCTATGATCACCGTATTCTCCAGCAGACCGTCTTTCTCCAACTGTTCCAGGAGTTCTGTAAACATATCATCCGTAAGCCGGGCCTTTGCACTGATCGAATCCATCTCCTCTGAATCATACATGCCTTTGTATTCTGGATAAAGCTTTACGGCATCATCTTCATAAGAATACGGCTTGGGATTTCCATTCATTGAGGAATGCGCACTGAACGTTAAAACCAGATTGAAAAAGGGAATATCTTCTGTAAATTTCTGATAAATTTCATTATTTTCTACCAGGGTACAATCCCGCTGTGCAATCCGGTCCTCTTCATAATCTTTATAAGAAATATATTCCTCAAATCCTACTGCATTGTGAATATTTTGTCGATTATAAAAACTGCTTGCATTGTAATGAAAAGCTTTCGAAGAATACTCATCCCCAAATAAATATGGCAGGCTGTATGGAAAAATGTTATTTGTATAGTTAACCAATGGAACCCCGCTCGCCGGAGCTGTAATCCCTGTATAACTGCAAAATTCTGTATTTAATGTTGCAGCACTTCCAAATACAGGAGTATACATATTGGGAAAATTAATTCCTTCCTCCATCATCCTGCACATAGTCGGAGTCGTATTCTCATTGATCATCCAGTCATCTATGCTTTCCATCAAAACCAGAATCAAATTCTTTCCTTGAAATACCCCTGTCATCTCATTGTTTTCTCTTTTATCCTCCTGAAAATAAGTATTTATTACTGCCATATCTTCTTCTGACACCGGACTTTTATTACAAACCAGGTAAATATCTCTGGCCAGGAATTCATAAGCCCCAAACATGCCAACCGCTCTCTTATTGTCGATCCATTCTCTGTAAATCGTTTTTTTATACGTATAGGTGAATGCTCCCTGCTCCGCGTCTTCTGACATCATAAACAGATTCGGAATAAATAAAATGCATCCACTGCATCCAAGTATTATCAAAACTCCATATAAAACTTTACGTCTCCAGGCAATCAAATCAAACTCTATCTTGGAAAGCAAAAAGTATCCTATAATTCCCAAAAGCAGAAATGTTCCCAGCAAAATCAACGCAGATGAATCGAAATAAGACTGTACCATGCCACCAAAATCCTGCGCCTCACCAGCGTACTGCAAAGTACGTATTCCGTAGACTCTTCCAAAAATCCTGCAGTAAATATACTCTGAAAACATAAATATACAAAGGAAACAATACACGCAAATATATATCATTCCCCTGATTCTTTTACGGGAAATCATCTGTAAAACAGACACAACAATTAGAGCCCACAAAATATCATACAGTATAGGGACTTCATCCATTACAGAAACATACATCGTTTTTATCTCCGGCTGTACTCTGAAAGCAAATTCTGCCACCACAAAGCACAAAACAAGCCCCGCATATTTCGCAAGCTCCACTATATTTTTCTTATTGACCCAGCGTCTGATCATTGCATCTGATTCCCTTCTCTAATTATATGATTCCAGAACCTCCGATTCCCAAATAGTTTCTGAAAAATCATTTTCATTGTTGACGGAAATAATCCGTCTCTAAGATCAACTGATTCACTTTCAGCTTTTCTGAGATCATCTCCCGCATCTCTTTCATCTCATCGTTGCTCATAGTTCCTTTTACTTCCCCGGATTCACTGTAATATGCACCGTCACTGCGGATCCAGGATCCGTCCTGCCAGTACGCATATCCTTCATAATCCGGATCAAATACATCATTCCCGGTAAAGTATCCATGATTATCCAGGGAAAACAGATTGCATATGGTAGGATACATATCTGTTGTATTCACAACCTTTGAAATTTCCTGCGGCTCGATTCCTTCTGCCCATATGAAAAACGGTGTTTTGGAGAGCTCATATACGTTCTCGGCATCTGACAGCTCCTTTAGATACTCCTGATCGACGATCGTATAATTGTAGTGATCTCCATATGCAATAATTACTGTATCTTCAAGAAGACCGTCTTCTTCTAGCCGGACCAGCAGCTCGGAAAACATATCATCTGTAAGCCTTGCTTTCGCACTGATAGCATCCATTTCTTCCGAAGCATACATTCCTTTATATTCTGGATATAATTTTATTGCTTCATCTTTATATGAATACGGTTCCGGAGAACCTACCATAGTAGAATGTGCACTGAAGGTTATAACGAAATGAAAAAACGGAACCTTTTCTGTAAATTCCTGATAAATCTCTGCATTTCGCGTTAATGTGCTGTCTTGTTGTGCAGCCAAATCCTCCTCATAATCCAGATAAGAGATATATTTCTCAAAACCAACTGCATTGTGAATATTTTGACGATTATAATAGCTGCCAACATTATAATGAAATGCTTTCGAAGTATAACCATCCTGTCCAAACAGACGAGGGAGGCTATACGAATACTCATTATTTGTGTAATTAACCAGAGGAATTCCATTTGCAGGAGCCGTAATCCCTGTATAACTGCAAAACTCCGAATTTAAAGTGCCTGCGCCTCCAAAGATAGGAGTGTACATATTCGTAAAATTGATCCCTTCTTCCATCATTCGGCACATGGTCGGTGTTGTTTTTTCATTGATAAGCCAGTCATCTATACTTTCCATTAAAACCAGTATCAGATTTTTCCCTTCTAATACCCCTGTCATATCATTTTCTGTTCTGTCCCTATTTTGAAAAAATGTACTCACTGCTGCCCTGTCTTCCTCAGATACCGGCTTTTTATTGCATAACAAATACGCGTCTCTGGTCAGAAATTCATAGGCACCAAACATGCCAACGGCCCGCTTATTATCTATCCATTCCTTATATATCGTTTTCTTAAACACATATGTCATACCGCCCTGTTCCGCGGATTCTGATGTCAGAAACAGATGGGGAAGAACGAGCATACATCCGCTGCATCCAGCAATCACGAATACTCCACGCAAAACTGCACTTTTCCAATATAAAACATTCAGTTCTGCTCTCGTAATCAGAAAATATCCTATTGCTCCTATAAATAAAAATGCTCCCACAATGAGCCATGTAGCACTGTCAAAATAAGACCATACAATACCGCCGAAATCATGTGCTTCACCCGCATATTGCAGTGTACGGATTCCATAGATTCGGCCAAAAATCCTGCAGTAAATATATTCCGAGAGCATAAACACACATAAGAAAAGATGCAGAAAAAGATACACTCCCCCTCTGATTTTCTTTATGGGAATCATCTGCAATACAGACACCATGATCGCCGCCCAGAGAATATCGTACACAATCGGCACCTCATCCCAAGGAGAAACCCACTTTGTTCTTATCTCCGGCTGTACTCTAAATATGGTTTCGATTGCCACAAAACAGAAAACAAGCCCCGCATATTTCGCAAGTTCCACTATATTTTTCTTATTGACCCAGCGTCTGATCATTGCATCTGATTCCCTTCTCTATCAATCTTGTACTTTCAATTTACTTCTGCTCCTGCACCTCAATCTTCCGAATCTCCTTTGTCCGGATCTCCCTGCAGACTGCATTGATGAATTCCGACAGTTCTTTCTGTCCTTCATCCCCCAGGAAACGGCTTCTGACAGAGACTTTCTCCTCTGCTTCTTCCTTTTCTCCGACGACCAGCATATATGGAACTTTCGCAAGTCTCGCTTCTCTGATCTTATAGCCGATTTTCTCTGCCCGCATATCTATTGTGGAAAGTATTCCGTTTGCTTTCAGTTCCGCATTTACTTTTTTTGCATATCCAATATATTTATCGGAAATCGGCAACACGCGCACCTGCTCCGGACACAGCCATGTAGGGAACATCCCTGCATATTTCTCGATCAGCCAGGCAAGGGTCCTCTCATAACAGCCAAGGGATGTTCTATGAATGATATACGGACGGACCTTCTCTCCATTCTGGTCAATGTAATACATGTCAAACTGTTCCGCCAGAAGGGCATCCCACTGGACTGTAATCATGGTGTCTTCTTTACCATATACATTTTTCGTATTGATATCCACCTTGGGACCATAGAAAGCTGCTTCTCCCACATCTTCTACAAACGGAATTTCCAGCTCTGTCAAGATCTCACGAATGTGCTGCTCTGTCTCGTTCCAGACTTCCGGTTCTCCGATATATTTCTCCCGGTTATCGGGATCCCATTTAGAAAGATGATAGGTCACATCCTCCTCTACTCCAAGGGTTGTCAGGCATTTCTTTGCCAGAGCCATACACCTTTTAAATTCCTCCACCATCTGGTCCGGGCGAACAATCAAGTGGCCCTCCGATATCGTAAACTGGCGTACACGGGTCAGACCATGCATCTCTCCGGAATCCTCATTGCGGAACAAAGTCGAAGTCTCTCCATAGCGCAGAGGCAGATCCCGATAAGATTTCTGGCTTGCTTTATAGATATAATACTGAAACGGGCAGGTCATAGGACGAAGTGCAAACACCTCTTTGTCCTTTTCCTCGTCTCCCAGCACAAACATCCCTTCTTTATAATGATCCCAGTGTCCGGATATTTTATACAGATCGCTTTTGGCCATCAGCGGCGTCTTCGTACGAATATAACCCCAGTTGTTGTCCTCCTCATCCTCAATCCACCTCTGCAGTGTCTGGATCATCTTTGCCCCTTTGGGCATCAGAAGCGGAAGTCCCTGGCCGATCACATCCACAGTTGTAAACAGCTCCATTTCCCGGCCCAGTTTATTGTGATCCCGCTTCTTAATATCCTCCAAATGCTGAAGATACGCTTCCAGCTCTTCCTTAGATGCAAAAGCACTTCCGTAGATCCTCTGAAGCATAGCCTTTTCCGAATCGCCGCGCCAATATGCTCCGGAAGAAGATGTCAGCTTAAATGCCTTGATGCCTTTGGTGCTCATCAAATGAGGCCCTGCACACAGATCTACAAAGTCTCCCTGACGATAGAAAGAAATCTCTGCATCTTCCGGAAGCTCCTGAATCAGCTCTACTTTGTAAGTCTCTCCCTTCTCCTCCATAAACCGGACCGCTTCTTCTCTCGAAAGAGTAAAGCGTTCCAGTTTTGCTCCTTTTTTAATGATTTTTTTCATCTCTTTTTCAATTTTATCCAGATCTTCCCTGGAAAACGGTGCCGCATCAAAATCATAATAGTATCCGGTATCAATGGCCGGACCGATGGTCAGTTTTGCATCCGGAAACAGATTCTTTACTGCCTCTGCCAGTACATGGGAGCAGGTATGGCGCATGACCCGAAGCCCTGCTTCCTCTCTTGCCGTCAGTATATTCAGGGAGCAGTCCCTGTCAACGACCGTCCGGAGATCGACCGCTTCCCCGTCTATCTCTCCGGCGCAGGCCATACGAGCCAATCCTTCGCTGATGTCATAAGCGATATCAATGACTGTTTTGCTCTCTGCATACTCTTTTACGGAACCATCTTTTAACGTAATCTTCATTTTCATTCCTCCTGCTGATTTTTTAGAAATAAAAAACCCTGAACAATCCAAAGACTGCTCAGGGACGATATACAAAGCTACCGCGGTTCCACCCTAATTGTATCATTACCACTTCATTCGACCAATAACGGAGTCATCCGGACTGTATAAAAGTCACTCCAGGGTGGTCTTCCGATCGTTTCCTCACAGAGCCTTCCACCATAATGGCTCTTTCTCTGGGTGATTCCGCGAACTTACTCTTCCTGTCTTCGTATTATCCTGTTCAACTGGTTTACATTATAGCATCAAAATGGCTTCTGTCAAGTTCTTTATTTTGGTCTTTTTCGATTCTTTTTCGATTTCACTGCAAAATGCAGTTCATTCGTATACGGCGTCCCGCTCCATTCCTGTAATTGAATCCACGCCATAATAACATGCCATCCACTGGTTAAACCAACTGCCGCAGTCCGCAGACACATTGGGAGTATTCTCTGTGACATTGCTGATATTCCCGGACGGAGTCAGGAGATAGACCTTCACATCCATGATCCCCTGCGCCTTCTGTTCTTCGATCATTGCAATCTGTTCCTGTACTTCCTCATAAGTCCGGCTGATATCATAAAATGCACAAGTATATCTTATACCAGAATAAAAAGTCAAAATCAGGAGAAAGGCTTTCACGGGTTTTATAATATCATACCCGTCTGTTCGGATCTCCTTGTAGACCTGGCCGATCGCAATCATCAGAAAGCAGACGGCAAGGATCCAGGATTTTCCCATAATGATCGGGGAGAGAATCAGCGCACCTACACTGGCTGCCCCGGCCACACAATAGAAAAACGGAATGATCAGAGAAGTGATCCATTCCCGATGTTCTTTCTTTCTGTTTCTGATCAGCACAAACACAAGAATCAGCAAAATAATCAGCGGCAGCAGGATATAGTGATAAGAAAAACCGATGATCTCCCGAATCCGTTTGAGATAGACGGTCAGTTGAAAACCTCCCGACGTCATCCGGTTCCTGCTGCTGGGCGCAGAAAGAAGCATCATCATTCCTACAGCAGCCGATAAAATACCCGTCACACTCCAAAAAGGAACTTTCCTGCGTTTCCAAACCCAGTAAGCCACGAACAGAGCCGTCAGCAGAATCACTGCACCCCCGATATTTTCACTGGAGCAGCCTGCCGCAAGTCCTACGGGTACAATCAGAACTCCTTTCAGTACCTGATATTTTTCAGAATCAGAAGGAGTACTCATGTACAAATGATATGGAAGAAAAAATACAAGTGCCAGAACCGTCATCCAAAGATAATTGCACGCCCCGGAAAGCCAGAGAAGTGTATGTGCAGTTACCGGCAGAAATACCCACATGGCAAGATAGATCACTGCCGCATATCCGGCCCTCCATCTTCGGTGATCTCTTTCGATGTGAATGAGCAGCAGCCATCCAAGCAAAAGATACATCAGCGAATTGCAAATATTGAACAGCACTTTATCATGCATCATAAAAAACATAACCAGTGCATGGCTGATAATCCTTCCGTTAAAACGCTCTGCATGATTTTTCAAAGACAGAGGAATGTCTGCAATTCGGTCCAGCACTCTTGTTTCTGCTGAAGGTCTTGAACCTTCCCAGAAAAAATGATACATATAATCGTCTGCCGTGTATACGGATTTTTGATTTAAAAGAAAGATCAGGAAAAATACTGCCAGACAGACAAGCATATACAAAATTATGCTTCTTGCCGCATCTTCCTTATGTTCCCTCATTTCTTCCCGCAGCACTGCTTATATTTCTTCCCGCTCCCGCACGGACATGGATCATTTCTTCCGACCTTGGGACCTTTTACAACGGTTCCGGACTTTTTCTGTTCCAGATAAAGCCGCTTCCTCGTCTCCTCATCGTAAATAGCCTCCCACTGGGGAAGATTGTACAGCCAGTCTGCTTTGGCATCCACCATATTTTTGTACAGTTTCTCCTTGTCAAACTTCAGGCTGACGACTGTATCCTCTTCCATCTCCTCAATGGGGTTTGGAGTCACAAGACTATCGTTGATTCCGTCCAGAAAGCCGGTCATTTCCATAATACTCAATCCATACTGCTCTGCCAGCTCCTTAACCGTTCCCTTGACCTCTGTGTCCGGCTCCGTCAGCAGTTTCTCATAGACGCCTTTTTCCAGATTAAAATAATTTGCCCAAAATCTCTGGATAACCCCTCTGTCCTTAGATTCATCATATGCGATTTTCTGCCATTCTTTTAACAATGCCATTCTTTTTTACCATCCTTTTTGTATTTCTTGTACAAATATAGAGATACTATATCCTATTTTCCCTGTTTTTTCAATTCTTTTTTCCGGATTCTTTTGATGAAACAGCTCCCGTCTTCACCTCCTGCATCCCACGAATCAAAAGCTCCTGCCCCCGGAATGCATCCTGAATGGTTGTATTTTTTCCATTGCCTTTCAGTACATGGAACATATATTCGTATTCTGCCCGGATGCCTTTGTCCTGCTCCAGTTTTTCCTTGAGCGCTTTGGTACTCCCGTATTTTTTCAGGCGGATAAAATTATCCATCTCGTACACTGCTCCGTTCGACAGCACCCGGAGCTGCTCTTTCGGATATTTTTTAGACCCCATAGAAGAATATACAATATTTCCGATGGCTCCGGAGGCAAACTTCAGAGAAATCAGCACATTATCCTTCATGGGATAGGCCGAATTTCCTCCGGCTGTCACACGCAGATCCATCAGCTCGCTTCCATCCAGATACTGAATCAGATCTACATAATGACATGCTTCTCCCAGAATCCGTCCGCCGCCCGCTGCCTCATCATGCACCCAATGATCCTTTGGAATAAATCCTGCGTTGGCAATAAAATCATAAACGGCCGGAATCTGGTCTGTCTTCATCTCTTTTTTGATCTGACGAATCAGCGGGGCATGTCTGCGGTTCAGACCGCAGAACAGTTCTCCCGGCGACTGTTCATATGTTTCTTTGATCTGTTTCAGCTCTTCCAGTGTCAGACAGAGGGGTTTTTCACAGTATACATGCTTTCCTGCACCCAGCGCCTCCAACACAAATCTGGCATGGCTGTTATGCTGGGTTGAGACAGCGATCAGATCAATTTCCGGATCCGCCAGAAGCCGCTTATAATCATTCGTCGTATATCGAAACGAAACGATATCGTTTGCCTGGGCACCGCCTACGCCTCCGGTAGTGGCAAGCCCGCAAAATTCATATTTTCCGGTTTCCTTCATCATTGGAAGCATGGTACTGCGCACAAAATTTCCTGCCCCGATCAGCCCCAGACGGATCTTCCCGGACGGAATCTTTTTCTTTGGCCGATGGTTCCAGATGGTGCTTTTCCACTTCTCTTCGTTCTCACTGTATTTCAGCAAAACGCCGATGTATTTCTCATGATTTGGATTTTTCGTAATCATTTCGTAGGCATCTGCCGCCTGCTCAAAAGGAATCTCGTGTGTAATCAGATCCGCCGTTTTCACCCTTTTTTGAGCGAGAAGACGCACAAATTCCTCGATATTGCGCCCTTCTGTAAAACGCACATAACCAATGGGATAGTCCACGCCCTTTTCTTCATAGACCGGATCATAGCGCCCCGGTCCATAGGAGCGGGCAATCCGAAAAGACAGCTCCCGTTCATAATAGGGACGCCGGTCGATGTTCATCTGGGTCACGCCGATCATACAGATGATGCCCCGGTCTCTTGTAATAGCAGCAGCCAAATCCATGGGAGCATTGCTGTTTGCAGCCGCGGTAATGATCACTTTGTCGACACCTCTTCCATGAGTCAGCGACTTGCTCATATCAACGGCTGCATCATCATTGGAATTGATAAATGCTTTCAGTCTCGTCCCCTTCAAGGTCTTGTCCGCCACATCATAACCGATCACATCACAGCCGTAGGCATCCAGAATGCGGCTGACAATATGGCCCACTAGCCCCATGCCAATAACCGCCACGGTCTCTCCGGGCACTACTTCTGCCTGATGAATGCCCTCCAGCGCAATGCCGCCAAGAGCGCAAAAAGCCGCCTGCCGGTAGTCTGTCAGCTCCTTTGGCACTTTTGTTATCATCGTATGGCTCACCCGGTTGATCTCGCAGTGATAGGAGGTTCCGACCATAGCCACCAGATCGCCGGCCTGCACCTCGGTCACTCCCTGTCCGCAGGAAATGACACGCCCGACACCGGAATATCCCATAGGCATAGGCTCTGCCAGCTTATGAAATGCACTTTCCATCGTCGTTACCAGGCCGTCCGTGGACAGCTTCTCCAGCACCTTTTTCACCTGATCCGGCCGCTCTATGGCCTTTTGTACAAGATTTTTTCCCCCAAAAGAAGCAAGACCGCGCTCCGTTCCCGCACTGACAACCGTATAAAGGCTCTCCACCAGTACCATATTTTCCTTTGGAGTCGGTATGGGCTGCTCCAGCAGCTTAACACTGCCGTCTTTTACATTTAAAAAAAGTTGTTTCATCTTCTTCTCCATTCTATAATCGATAGGTTCCTTCCAGGAAGCAAATATGTCTCGTATCCAATACAACCTTTCCCTTCAGCCGGTCCATATTCTCACGAATTTCATCGTGTCCCACCAGAAGTACCACCATATCCACATCTCTTAAAAAAGCATCCAGATCATGATACTGATTGGGCACCACGTCCTGTACCACGTAGGGATCATACACTTTGATCTGCCCGCCGCACAGATGCCGGTCCATGCTGTCTAACATCTGTAAAGTGGGGCTTTCCCGCATGTCGTCCACATTTTCCTTATAGGTCAGTCCGTAGAGGCCCACTTTTCCCACGTCCGTAATCTGCCGCTCCTTCATGATGCAGCCAATGCGCTCCAATACAAACTCCGGCATGGAATCGTTGATCTTACGCGCAGCCAGAATGATATTGGCAAGCCCTGGGTAGTCGCCTACCAGGAACCATGGATCGACGGAAATACAGTGTCCGCCCACGCCCGGTCCGGGAGACAGAATATTCACTCTGGGATGCTTGTTAGCAATGCGGATGATCTCATGAACGTCCATATTGTCTGAGCGGCAGATTTTGGCCAGCTCGTTGGCAAAAGCGATATTAATGTCGCGAAATGTATTTTCCACCACTTTCGTCATCTCCGCCGTGCGGATATCCGTTACCACGATCTCCCCTTCACAAAAAGAACCGTACAGCGCTTTTACCTTCTCTCCCACTTCACGGCTGTCAGCGCCGATGGTCCTGGAATTGTGCTTCAGTTCATAGACCATATTTCCGGGAATGATGCGTTCCGGCGCATGGGCCAGATGGATATCTTCCCCGATCACAAAACCTTTTGCCTCGATGACCGGGCGGACATGCTTGTCAATAGTTCCCGGAGAGACGGTAGACTCCACCACAACCGTTGCTCCTTTGGGGCATACTTCCATGACTTTCTCTACTGCTTTTGCCACATAACCTGCATCTACTTTTTTGCTTGCTTTATCATAAGGCGTCGGCACAGCCACAATATACAGATCCGTTTTCTGGTATTCATGAGAAAAACGGATTCCTTTGGATACGGCCGCCTGAAACAGACCATCCAGACCATCTTCCTCGAAAGTTGTCTTTCCTGCATTCAGTGTATCCACTAATGTCTTATTATAATCCGTTCCGACCACTTCTACTCCATGAGCAGCGAACATCAGTGCGGTCGGCAGACCGATGTAGCCAAGTCCTATCACGTTAATCATATGTCCTCCTTTGAAGCCCTAAAGCTCTGTCTTTTATAAAAACCGGATTTTTATCTCATGCTCCGTTCCATCGCCTTCCCATAGAAATTCCAGCACCTGAATCTGTTCTGTCCTTCCAAATTCCGGCGCATACTGGCAGAGTTCTCCCTCTCTGTGGATCTGAATCCGGTCTTCTGGCTGCATCTGTATGCTGCACACATGCTTTCCTTTCTGATCCATTACCAGCACACTCTGCCCCTGCAGACGGTATGCATACTCCGGTGCCAAATGCAGATAACCTGCTCCATGCCCTTTGATCCGGTCACGAATCACGACCATATCTTCCCGCAGTCCGATCCTTCTGGCATGGCGCTTTCCCGTGCAGGCAGTCAGCCTTCCTCCTACCCAGTCATGGCCTAAGGATCCGGATACCGCCCGCATTCTCTTTCCGACCCGGTGCTCCCCCCAGCACATGGACTGTTCTTCCCCGTCGACCACTACCGTATTATGCGCCCTTGTACTACGAAAGTAAGAGCGGAGGGACCCCTGGTATTGTCCGGTCCCGGAATTGACGAACAAAGGCTTTCCGTTCAGGGCAAGCTCAAAGCTGAGTCCATCGCAGTGCCCATGTCCCGGCATATAAGGCGGCGCTATCTCTCCCGCATCCAGAACAAGCCGGATCCTGTCATTTCCCAGACAATAATAACCTGCATCCGGAAAAGCTCTTTGTCCTTCCTGTTTCGGAAAGATCGCAAACTCCGCACCCAGACCGTCCAGCAGACTGTCCATGGGCTTTGCCACATTATCTCCTGCATCATTAAAGAGAAGTGTCCGCCCCATATCCCGCTCCAGTGACCAGAGGGCGTCTGCCATCTTCTGTAAGATATCTGTCAGTTCCCCATAAAAGCAAGGATCCGGCTGTCGAACGGCCTTTGCCACGCGCATCAGATCTTCTAAAATGATCTTATGATACATAAGACTTCTCTCATAATGCACGCCGTCTGAAAGAATTTGTTCCTGAAGCTCTTTTTGCAGCTTCCTTTTATACTGGTTATAAATATCCGGTTCCCGGAAATAAAGCGACCCAAGGAGCACAGTTTTCAGATTTTCAAAATAATGATTTCCCAGAAGGTGCAGCTCCTGCTTTTTCTGTAAATGCACATACTGGGCATACATGCTGTCCTTCAGCTCCTGCGCAAATATGTGATCTTTCCCGAAAACCGCTCCAAATCCGTCCATACAAATCCAAAGATTGGTCAGCCTGAGAGAGATCGTATACGGATGCCAGCCGTCGCCGGTCCCCTCCTGATTGTCCTGTATCCATTTTTGGCACAGTTTCCGAAAACAGGTATAATATGCGGCATCTTTTTCCTTTTGATAGGCAGCCGCCAGCGGAAGTAAGTATTCCATATAATGCAGGTTAAAGTTCCATAAATGGGACTTTTTTGGCTCTTTCCAATTCTTTCCCCCTGGTTTTCCGCTCTCATGAAGCAGCGTCACCTGTCCGGCAAGGATCTCGTCTGCGCAGAACCGGCTTATATACTCCGGGTGCGCATCCATCCGATGAATCCACAGAGGAAGCTCGTCTGTCTTCGGACTGTCCCCTTTGGTCCGTGCTCTTTGCGCATGTTCCAGCCGATGTTTCACCAGGTAGAAAAGCTGGCTTTTTTTCAGATATTTTAATGTCCAATAATAATTCTCAAGCTTTTTCCACATATTCGATCACCTGATACAGCCGCTCTGTCAGTACTGAAAAATCAAAATCCTTTGCCCCTTCTTTTGCACGCACTGCCATCTTTGCATAAGTCTCCTCTGACAGATCGTGAATGTTCCGAATCTCTTCTGCCAGCGCTTCCGGCGTACATTCTTCCAGGGAAAGGCCGCACTGGTATTTTTCAAGAATGCAGTATCCCATCTTTACCGTCGAGATGATCGGTTTTCCGCTGGCCATATACTCAAACAGCTTGTTCGAACTGTTTCCTCTGGACCAGTTATACTGAGACTGGGAGTAATTCAGAATATTGACCGAAGACCGGCTCAGAATATAAGGAATGTATTTTTTCTCCACAAACCCTTTCAGCACCACATTGTCGATTTTCTCCTTCTTCACCCGTTCCTGCATAAGTTCAAGCTGGCTCCCGCCGCCAAAGATCAGAAAACGAATATCTTTCTGGTCTTTTAACAGTTTTGCCGTATCCAGCAGATTTCCCACATTGTTCACCGGACGGATGGTTCCTGTATACACGACTTTGAAACTGTCCTCCTCCAGATCCCGGTCCGCAAGAATATCCTCTTTTATACTTTTCTCATAGTCTGTAAGCTTTACGCCATTGTTTACATAAAAACATTTTTCAAGGTCAATGCTGCCTCCATGCTCCGTATCCCATCCCATCTCCTTAATATGATCCACATCGCCTTCTTTGGTAAATACGATGGCATCCGCATGGACATACATCCACTTTTCTCCGGCACTTAAAAGCCTTCCCAGAAGGCTGTCCATTCGAACTTTCCCAAAGGAAAAGATCGCCTCCGGCCAGAGATCCCGCACTTCTACAATGGCCGGCACATGAAATCTTCCCGCCACAAGTATCCCGGCGATGCTGGTCAGCGGATGGGCACTAGACCCCATAACGACATCCGGTTTCCCGTAAGTTTTGGCATAACCTCCGGCCATGCGCAGAAGACCGAAGAAAAAGGACAGCATGTTTTTCACCCGTGAAAAACCGTTTCCCTCATATTTACTCGTTCTGACAAAGACAAAGGGAACCCCTTCCTCTTCCGTCCGAAGATAAGGCTTCCCATGTGTATCAACTGTATCGCCTGTCTGATGCAGCTCATTCGCCGCAAAGACTGTCGTCTCTATATTCTTTTCTTTGAGACACTCTGCAAAGCAGAAATGCCGGAGCATGGGCCCCGTCGCCGGAGTCGTCGCATAATGATTAAAGATCCAAAATCTACGCATGGTTTTGTCCATCCTCTACTCCCTCTGTACTTTCCTTCATAAACATGATCTTCAGTGTCAGGAAGATCAGCCGGATATCCAGAAGAACCGAATAGGTTTCTATATACATCAGATCCAGTTTCAGCTTGTCTAAGGGAGTCGTATTGTATTTCCCATAGATCTGCGCATATCCGGTCAGTCCTGCCTTTACTTTCAGCCGATAGATAAATTCCGGCGTCTCCTGACAAAATTCATCAATGTACTGCTGACGTTCCGGACGCGGCCCTACGATACTCATATCCCCTTTTAAAATATTCAGAAGCTGCGGCAGCTCATCCAGTCGTGTGGCCCGGATAAATTTACCCACTTTTGTAATACGACTGTCGTTTTTGCTGGAAAACTGCGCACCGTTTTTCTCCGCATCCACGATCATGCTGCGGAATTTATAAATAAAAAATTTTCTGCCCCCTGCGGTCACCCGCTCCTGCTTAAAGAGTGCCGGCCCGTGGTCCTCCAGCTTAATCGCAAGCGCTGTCAGCAGCATAAACGGCGAAGTAAGAATCAGCAGAAGCCCCGCAATCAGCATGTCCATGACCCGCTTTATGAGCCGCTGTTCAAAAGACAGTCCATAATTTCTAAGAAGCAGAAAAGGGGTGTCAAAGGAGTGCATCTTGTCTGCCCCCCGAAGAAGGATATCGGTAATCTCCGGCGCCACATAGATTCGGATGGAGCGCTCATAACAGAACTTTATCAGCAGATTGCGTTTTTGTTCCTCAATCCCGTAGAGCATCATGGCATCGCAGTCCTGCACCTCCTGTTTTAGACGATACAGCGGTTCCGAAGCCGAGACGCACCGGCTCACTTCATACAGATCCTTTCTCCCGGAAATCTTCTGAATCAGGTTTTCTTTATATTTCAGATCACAGATTACCAGCAGGCGCCTTGGGGGAAAAAGTTTCCGGAATATGGGCTCCGATATTTGATTCAATAACAATATGACCAGAAAATCCACCCCGCTCACAGCCAGCATGGGCCATGCGGTGGGGAAGGGAAACATTCCCAGAACCATAATGACCTGAAGATAGATGACCCCATTGGCAATCAAGGTTCCAAGGGTCTGTGACAGGATTAACTGCCCTTTCTGAAAATAAGCATATTTCATCCCGCCGTACAGATAGATAAAAACTACCAGATACAGCATATAAAAGCCGATCATCATCAGATTTCCCTTATTTTCAAAAGGAGACAGACGTCTGATATTGTAAATATAAAGCCAGACCCACGCAAAGAACGCCGTTTCGATCAAAACTTCAAAACCGGCAATCCCAAGACGCAGAAGTCTCTTGTACTGATCAAATTTATCCATGGCACTTATTTCCTCGTTCCTGGTAATCTTTCCGTATTCTATCACTTTCTTCTTTTATTTACAAGGTTCTTGTTATGAATATTCCGTATCTGTTCCTTCTTTCTGTCCGGTCCTTAAGATACTTGCAATAAATACCAGGCCGCCGAACATCGTCACCAACTGCGCCCGATACGTATACCAGAAATGAATCTGGGAGTGATTGGACATAACCAGATACCAGATATACGGATAAAGCGCTACCAGAAGCATCGGCACACAGGCAAGCACCGTCTTTTTGTCCTTCAGCTTTTTCCAGAGAACCAGGATCACCACGACCACCAGCACCAGAAGGGCTATCTTGCTCCAGGTGATGATTCCTCCGTCCTGCACGTTCATCCATGCTTTCAGATTTCTTCGGATCGTTCCAAGCCGGTCCAGAGGTTCTTCTTCACTTCCCGCCAGACGGTATTGAACTACGCTCATGGTCCGCCAGAAATACCGGACGCCCAGCACCGCCACTGTAATCCCCCACTTTGCAATCCAGGTCAGTGCATAGCCAAGGCCCCAGGATACGGACGATTGGAACATAAACCAGAAATTGCCTTTAAAGTCCGCCTGTTCGTCCCGCACCCGCAGCCACAGCAGTATAATCAGTGGGATCCCAAGCGTTATGATCGGATACGTCAGGAAGTCAAAGAAATTCTCAATCATTCCCACCGCAAAGAAATACAGCATCAAATTGACAGGTTTGTCTTTCTCATATCGGGACAGCAGCCAGATCAGCGCGCCAAACAGCACATAAAAAGTCGTCAAATACTGGAAACAGGTCGTGACCACTACCAGATAACTGCTGGCAATGGTTAATACATACAGCATAGCATATAAAAACTTTATTTTTTTAGCCACCAGCCATGCACTCCAGAAAAACAGCAGGTAGAACAAAAGCATCCCCAGATAGCGCAGTTCCTGTACCTGAAATACCATCGACAGAGGGCGAAGAACTATCTGATAACCATGCCAGTATCTGGGATACTGATTAATGCTCACGGATGCCTGAATGGGATTGTAGTATTCCCGGTTGGCTATAAGGCTTTTATACATTACCATATCCGTGTGGTTGTCCACAAAAGCACTGTGCCGATAGAAAGCGTACATGGGACGTTCTCCCTCTGCCTCCATCACTTCCAACGACTTCTCCACATTTCCGCGGATCCAGGAGGCGGGGATGCAGTAGACGAGGGTCATGGAGAGGAAAAATGCAGCGATCAGAACGGCATATGTTTTTGCAAAAGGTTTCAGTTTGTTTAGTCTTCCCATTTTCTTGTATCCTGTCCTTCCTCATAATCGCTGTCCACAAATAATACAAATTCATCCGTGGACGCATACTCCTCATACCCATAGTCCGCCCAGTCTCCCGTATACGTACGGCTGGAAGAAAAAATCAGAAACGTACACCCCTCTTCTTTTGCCAGCGGCCCCACCAGCGACACATCGATCTCTGGTTCCTGTACCGCTTTATACAGATGGGCCAAAGTACCGTGTACTTCCTCTTTCCCGTTAAAGATCAATGCATTTCTTGCATACTCCAGTGTCAGCGACGGGTCGTACAGCCGAAGATACGGTGTCAGCCGGTTCGATGCAAGGACATGTACATTTCCAGGAAGCAGATCGCAGACAGACACCACATTCTGAGGAACTTTATATACATTGGTAGAAGGCTCGAACCACTCTGCAGACAAGACTTTTTTTCCTCCCAGTACAAGGACTCCCATGAACAGCAAAAACACTCCATACCGACAGATTCCTTTTATATTTTTCAAAATAATGCAAAACGCATATGGAATAACAACTGCCGGAAGCAGCAGCCAGAGAAGCCGCCAGTAAACGTCTTCTCCTAATATTTTCATAAACAAAAGTCCTGTCAGCGGAAACCAGTAAAGTCCCAGAAACACAAGAAAAAGTATTCCAAACAATAATCTCTTTATCCAGTCCTTTTCTCTCCACAGGATCCATACGGCACAAAACAGAAAGATCGGAAAGATCCACGCCCCTCCGAACGTTTCTATAAAATCCGTCTTTGCAATGTCAAAAAATTCCCCCATACCGTTTCCTTTCAAGCAGACTCTAGCGCGTCAGATAAATATAATAAATTCCCAGTATCACACACGGAGTACAGGAAATCACTCCGTAAATAAGCGTCCGAATGCTCCTTTTATATACAGCAGTCAAAAAAACCGCAATCCCGACAAATACCGGAGTCAGCATAATTCCCATAGAAGACAGCAGGCAGCCGCCCAGGCAGGTAATGCCAAGCAGCACCCAGTCGCCGCCTCTCTCCTGCTGAGCAATCCGAAGGATCCAATAAAAAAGCAACGGAAATAAAATGGCAGCCAGTACCCCTTTCCCAACCCAGGGCGTAATGCTTAAAAAGGTAATCCCTGTTGTATGCTCCCCGCTCATGAAAAGATGCAGCAGTACCGCAAAGGACAGAAACATGCCCTGCATCTGCTTATCTTCTGCAAACAGTTGTTTTCCGATCAGTGCATATACCATATACGCTGCCGGAATCAGTATCCAGGGCAGAATCGTATGCGCCATAATCGTCGGAAGCACTCCGGTCAGCCTGGAAAGCCATGCATAGAAAACGGGCCAAAGAGACAATACATACCGCTTATCAAAATCCGCAAAATATCCGGTCTCCGGGTAGACCCAGTAGATCTTGTTAGACTGAACCGCTTCATTCGCCAAGTTTACATAATATGTGTCATCCCATTCCAAATACATATGATGATGAATAAAATACAACTGAAAGCAGATTAAAATAAAAGCAATTAAGTATCCTATATTTAAATATTGACGAAACTCTGCAAAAAGATTTTTAATATCTGCCAAAATTTCTCTCCAGCAAAAGCCTCCGGCCAGACAGCAGACCAGGATTACAGCACTGTATAAAAATACAAAGCTCCAAAAACTGGCCAGGCACATGGTCATCGGAACAAGGATCAGTTCCATCAAAGCCCACCAGAGCATGATTCCGGCTGCCGTATGGAAAAGCAAACCTTCATTTTTTAATTTTAAAACATGACACAGCGCATAACCGGACAGACAGGTACCGGCAAAAAAGAATGCCATGGTCAACAAAATCTCTAACCGCATAGATGTTCCCCGCTATTCTTCCAGCATCCAGAGCTGCTGATCCTCTATGTTATAATCATACATTTTCTGTAATCGTTTCTCATATGGAATATATTCTAAGATCTTCTCCGGCTGAAACACCGACACATATGGAAAATTCCAGATCTGCAGCCCCGAATCCCGATACCAGGACGTTTCCTGAATCATTGCATTTAAATTTTTGCACCCCATCAAAAGCGTCAGACCAAAGAAAAACACCGCCGCACACCTTGGTATCCATTTCTTTCCCGGTACAAGTGCCAGAACCACTGCACCTTCTAATACCTTAAAGATCGCACCGTATCTGCTGGCATAATATGCGTTTCCGCAAAGCAGCATATAAAAGCATACCGAGCATAAATACCCTTTTAATAAAATTTCTGTCTTCTGCTCCACGGTCTCATGCTCTTTCTTATACCATAAATAAAGCACGTATAAGATCAAAAAGCTAACCATCCGCTCCCCCACCGCAAACTTGCTGATGGTTCCATCCAGAAGCAGTTTCTGGACATGATAAAATGGCAAAAGGCCAGCCAGAAACTGCTCCACAGCCCCGATCTGCAGAATCAGGCCTCCTGCTATGGAAAGTCCTACAAATACCATCATCATACTCATGGGCAGATAGTACACTGCAGGAAGTATCAGCCACACATACCCGACATTGTGAAAAGAGGAAGCTGCCAGTGCTCCGATCACATACTTCGCCCATTTCTTCTCCAGGTACAGCGGTACCAGCACTCCCAAAAAGATGCAGACTGCCAGCCCCTGCCGAAGTCCCGACACCATATAAGTAACAAACAGCACCGGGTACAGCAGAAACAGGCCTGCTGTCTTCTTCTGCACGCACTTTGTCAGATACCGGTGAAGCAGCAGCATCTCCATCAGCCCAACTACCATGGTAAACACCCAGAAAGGCGCATGAATAACCTTAAATGCTGCCGAGAGAAGTCTCCATCCAACCTCCGGATAAAACCCGCAGATATATCCCTTGGACAAATCAATCGCCGCCGGAATCGTCTCGTAGATGGCATGATAGGTAACATAGTCTGTCCCCTGTCCAAACCGAAAACAGAGACAGGCCGTCATCACGCCCCAGCACACCCAGTAAACTTTTTCTTCCAACTGCGGTCTGAACCATGTACACAAGGTTCCGGCCGCCAGCAGTAAAAAGGTTAAAAAATAAAAACTCATGCTTTTCCTTCCAATATATCCGCGATCCTTTTGCTGGCAAGACCGTCCCCGTAAGGATTGCTGGCCATGCTCATCTTCTCATATTCTGCCCTGTTTTCCAGCAGCAGCTTAAAGTTCTCATAGATCACTTCTTCCTCTGTACCCACCAGCTTCAAGGTCCCCGCCCGGATGCCTTCCGGACGTTCCGTCGTATCCCGCATCACAAGCACCGGTTTCCCAAGTGAAGGCGCTTCCTCCTGAATCCCGCCGCTGTCCGTCAGAATCAGATAGCTTCTGGCCAGGAAATTGTGAAAGTCCAGCACATCCAGCGGTTCTATAATCCGTATCCTCTCGTCTCCTCCAAGAATCTCGTCCGCTGTCTCCCGGACTGCCGGATTCATATGAATCGGATAAACAGCCTTAATATCCGGATGCTCGTCACACACCCGGCGAATGGCACGGAACATATGTTTCATTGGTTCCCCCAGATTTTCCCGCCTGTGGGCCGTAATCATAATTAAACGGCTTCCTTTGGCCCAGTCAAGCTCCGGATGGGTATAGTCTTCTTTTACCGTCGTCTTTAACGCATCAATGGCCGTATTGCCAGTCACAAAGATTGTCTCCGCCGCTTTTCCTTCCGTCAGAAGATTTTGTCTTGACAGTTCCGTCGGCGCAAAGTTCCAGGAAGCGATGATACTCACCGCCTGCCTGTTAAATTCTTCCGGATAAGGAGAAAAAATGTTATAGGTCCGCAGTCCTGCTTCCACATGGCCTACCGGAATCTGCAGGTAAAAGCAAGCCAGAGCTGTCACAAAAGTCGTGGACGTATCCCCGTGCACCAGCACCACATCCGGACGAACGTCCTCCAGCACCTCCCGGATCCGGTTCAAAATATTCGTCGTCACATCGAACAGTGTCTGCCGCTCTTTCATGATTGAAAGGTCATAGTCCGGCACCACCGAGAAAGCCGCCAGCACCTGATCCAGCATCTGCCTGTGCTGGCCGGTCACACAGACAATCGTCTTCATTCCTTTTCTTTGCTTCAGTTCATTGACCAGCGGACACATTTTAATCGCCTCCGGCCTTGTCCCGAACACAAGCATAATCTTTTTCATTGTATCTTATCCTTCTATTATTTTCTGAATCTGCTTTGCCAGCCTGTGGTTATTCTTCTCCACATGAGCATGGCTTATAAATCTTTTTACCTGCTCCTGCCATACATCATAACTGTCTGCAATCACACGGATGGCTTTCTCGTAATCTTCCGATGCCTGTCCTACTTTATATTTCTCGCAAAAGTCCCTGAGAGGCGGATTGACAGAAGTTACTACCGGTTTTCCTTCAAATAAAAATTCATAGATTTTTCCGCTGGCGCAGTATTTATTATTCAGATCCCGCTGATGGTAGGTCACCATGCCCGCCTGGCTGTTTGCTATAAAATATTTCAGATGGTCCTGATCCATACGCGGAAATACTTTCACGTTGGAAAGCCCCAGGCGCCGAATGGTCTCCCGGACAATCCATTCATCCTCTTCCTCACTCTCTCCGATGAGCAGAAGTTCAAAACCTTCGCCCAGCCCTTTCATGGCCTCCAGCATCTTTCCCGTCGTGCGCGACATATCACAGCCTGCTGTGGAGACGATGCGGAATTTCTTCTCCAGGAAAAATTCCCGGCACTCTTCTTCCACCTGCCGTCTTTTCTCTTCTGACGTATACGTCAGACACCGGATATTTTCATAATTCAAAGGCTCCCGCTTAAGCCGGAACATCCTCACCATCCGTCTGGCCCGGTAAGCGTTGGCCGCAATGACCACATCGGAATGCCTCGTAAAGATCTTCTCCACCATGCAGCCGATCTTCCCGGCAATTCCGGAAGCGCTTTGCATATCATACAGTTCCCGGCAGTCCTGCACCACGTACCTTGCATTTGTTAATTTTTTAGCAATGTATCCGGGAAAGATTCCCTTTCGGTTGTCGATAAAGATCAGATCCTGCCTGCCGAGCCTCCTGGCCAGTCTGCAGACAAACAGGACAAAAGCGCTGTACCCCTGATCCTGATAGAGTATATGCGCCTTTTCCTGGGGCTTTTCTCCATCGGACGCACGGGTAATGTAAGTGACCTCTCCCAGTTCCTTTGCCGCGCGAATCAGCTCCCGAAGTCTGCCGTCGTATTGATAATTGTCATAGGAGATCAGTAAAATATTCATGCCGGCTGCTCTCCATTTCCCGTTACGATTTCCCGCACAAGACGAATGACTTTCTGCTGCTCCTCTTCGGTCAGATACGGGGACAGCGGAAGAGACAGCACTCTCTCACAGACATCCGCAGTGACCGGAAATGTCTCCCCATAGAGACAGCAGTCCCGAAATGCCGTCTGCTGATGCATCCCTCTTCGATAATAGATCATGGACGGAACATCGTGCTCTTTCAGATAGGTCTGCACCTGTTCCCTTTCCTTTTTATCTTTCAAAAGAATGCTGTACTGCGCCCATCCGGAAGCAAAGCCTTCCGGTATGACAGGGACTTTCACACAGTCCTTTAATCCCTCTGTGTATTTCCCGGCCCTCTGATCTGTATAAGTCAGCTCATAGTCCTGAAATGCCTCCAGCTTTACCTGGAGCACCGCTGCCTGAAGGGTATCCAGACGGGAATTAAGACCGATTCTTACATTGTCGTATTTGTCGCTGCCCTTTCCATGGACTCTGAGGGAGCGAAGCATCTCTGCCCATTCGTCCGAATCCGTAAATACAGCGCCTCCGTCTCCATAGCATCCCAGCGGTTTGGCCGGAAAGAAAGAAGTCGTTGCGATATCGCCAAAGCTTCCGGCACGCTTTCCATGATATACACCGCCAAATCCCTGGGCGGCATCTTCCAGGATATACAGTCCGTAACGTTTTGCAATACGACGGATCTTCTCATAATCCGCCGGCAGTCCGAACAGGTCAACGGTCACGATTACCTTCGGCACCAGCTTTCCTTCCTTTAGAACCGCTTCTATGGCCCGCTCCAGACTGTCCGGATCCATATTGAACGTATCTTCCAATATATCTGTAAATACCGGAACTGCTCCTGCGTAGGCAGCGGTCTCTGCTGATGAAAAAAAGGTAAAGTCCGGAACGAACACCGCATCCCCTTCTTTGATTCCCCACACCATCAGCGCCAGAGTCAGCGCATCGGTTCCGTTGGCACAGGTAACGCAGTGTTTTACCCCTACGTAAGCCGCCAGTTCCTTCTCCAGCTCCTCCACCTGTCTGCCGCTGATATAGTTGGACTCCCTTAGAACCTCCCCAAGTGCCTGGTCGATCTTCGGCTTCAGCTCCTCGTACTGTTTCTTCAAATTGCGAAACTGCATCCTAAGCGTCCTCCCCTTTGAGCTGCTCCAGCAGTCTCCACATATCCTTTGCAGAATTAAAATTCTCCGGCATAATCTCCTCTGCCGGAACTTCGATGCCAAACTGGTCTTCAATCTCCGCAATCAGCGTAATCACGTCAAAAGATTCCAAAAGCCCATCGTCGATCAATTCGGTCTCTCTCTCAAAATCAATCTCCGGCTTTAATGCCGTCAGCAAATTCATCAGTTCTTCCATATTGTATCTTTCCTCCTGTCTGTCCGTTTCTAAAATTTATTTCCATGTATTCAGTTCCCATGTTTCCACTTCATCCCGCAAAAGCTCTGCTCCCTTCTGCCGGCTGTACCGGTAGATTCTCGGCATCTTCCTGCTTAAAAACAGATAGATCCCCTCGGTCACGGAGTAGGCGCCGATATTGTGAAATATCAGACGATCTCCCACCCGTACATCCTGAAGGGGCAGCTTTTTCAGCAGAATATCCGAAACCGTACAGAGAGCACCATATACGGTCCAGGGCACCGCTTCCTCCTCTTCTATGGAATGCCGGGGAAGATACGTCAGCACCGGTGTCTTCATAGCCATATTCTGCCCATAATAATTCACATGATGAATCCCGCCGTCCACAATGCATACATTGACCGCGTTATTTTTCTTCTGGTCCACCACCTCGGTCACATAATAACCGCAGGACGCCGCCAGAAACCGCCCCATCTCAAAAACCAGCTCATACGGACGTTTCTCCTCCATAAGCTGTGCAAAATCCTCCAGAAGCTTCGCATCCTCCTTGGGATCCTCCTTGGTAAAATACGGCACGCCCAGGCCGGGACCAAATTCCAGCACCTTGGCCGCAAACCCCTCTTCCTCTGAAAGTCTTTGGAGCAGCCCTTCAATGTACTGAAGTTCTCCCTTAATTTTCTGTATGGACTTCTTCTGCGTTCCTGTAAAGTACTGAAGTCCCGCAATCTGAAGGGGCAAAACCTGCTCTCTTCTTCGAATCAGCTCTGTCACATCTTCTTCGCACATGCCGAACTGGTTCCCGCTGGTCACGCGAAGAAGAATCTCTACAGTCTTCCCAAGATCCGCCGCACACTGCTGCACCAGATCGAACTGACGTTTGGATTCCGCCGTGTAATGAACAACGCCCTGCTCCATGGCATACCGAACATCTTTTTCTTCCTTATATACCCCGGATAATACCACCTTTTCCATGGGAATTTTATTTTTCACACATATATGAAATTCTCCCGGAGAACAGACTTCGTACCGCTCCACGAAAGCATCCATAAATCCCACCAGAAAAGGATTGGCCTTTACCGCAAAGCACAGCTTTGCCGGACAGAGTTTCCCGGCCGTCCATGACAGACGCTCCATCAGCATGTCCGTGTCAAATATATAGGACGGAGTGGGCAAAGTTTCCGCAAGTTCTTTCAGTTTCCTCTCTTCCATGGACTGTTTTCCTCCAGACTATGATATTCTTTTATTGTATTCTGCCCGCCATCAGCGCCTTCCGGTCAATCTTTCCGTTTTTTGTAATGGGCATGTCTTCCATCTTATGGAATATATTTGGAATCATAAACCGCGGAAGCCGTTCTGTCAACTGTTTAATGATCTCTTTTGCCTCCGGCTCTCCCACATAAAAGCCGATAATCTTCGTATTGGGTTCGTCATAGATACAGCAGACCCGCTCAATTCCGGGCAGAGACTGAAACGCCGTCTCGATCTCTCCTAACTCAATCCGGTGTCCCATATGCTTAATCTGAAAATCCTTCCGGGTGACATAATGCAGTTCTCCCTGTTCATCATAGCGCCCCAGATCTCCCGTCCGATACATCAGTTCCGGATAGTTGGCATTTAACGGATTCTGGACAAATGCCTGACCGGTCTTCTCCTCATTTCGATAATATCCAAGGGCCAGCGCCGTACCCGTAACGCAGATCTCGCCCAACTTTCCCGCTTCCGTCAAAAGCCGGTCTTCCTCATCCAGAAGAAAAACCCGTTCGTTTGGAAATGCTTCCCCGATGGGAATGGATTCGCCTTCTTCAAATTCCCGTTCAATCTTATAATACGTACAGTTACAGGTAATCTCCGTAGGGCCGTACAGATTGACATACAGCGCATCCGGCAGATAGGACCGCCAGTAATTAAGCTGCTTTACCGGCATTACTTCCCCGCTGAACATGACACGCCGGATCTTGTTCGGCACTTTATATCGAAAACCTTTTAACATGGAGATTACGCAGAGCGCAGACACTGCCCAGGTAAGGCTTGTTACATTCCGCTCATCCAGAAAGTCCAGAAGTTTCTTCGGCGTACTGAAATATTTCTTCGGAATCACCTCCAAAGTTGCCCCGACTTTTAACGCCGGATAAATATCCTTTACGGATACATCAAAATCAAAAGGCGCCTGTCCCCCGATCACATCTTCCCGCTCAAACCCAAAAAGTCCGGTAAAATGTTCGGTAAAATCAATCACGGAACGATGACAGACCACAACTCCCTTGGGAACTCCTGTAGATCCGGATGTAAAAATCGCATACAGAGGATCCGTATCGCAGGCTGCCCTGCGTCTCTTTCCAAGCTCCTCTTCCTCAATCTTATGTTCCGACAATTCCTCTGCCAAAAGCACCTGCCCGGCAAATCCCAGGTCCCGGATCTGCTCCGACAATGCTCTCGAAGTCACAAGAATCTGCGCACGCAGTGTCTCCAAAATCGTCAGAATCCGTTCCGCCGGCTGTTCCGGTTCCACCAACGTATAAAAGCAGCCTGCATAGACTGCTCCCATAAATACATTCAATGTCTCCGCCTTTTTTTCCATCAGCACCGGAACCGGCGCATTCTGAGGAAGCACTGCCGCCAGGGCACTGCCGATCCGTTTTGCCTGTATCAAGGCTTCCACATACGTATAGCTCTGCTCCAGATCTTCATATGCTGTCTTTTCAGGACAGGAAGCTGCGCTTGCCTCCAGATAGTCCAGGATATTCTGCGTCATATTACGGTATCTCCTCTATTTCTTCATTTCCAGTACCTTGCGCGCCGGATTGCCGAACTGCTTCTCTCCATCAGGAACATCCCGAATGGCCACTGCTCCAATGCCCAGATAGGCCCCGTCTCCTACAGACATCCTGTTCGTAGTTACGGACATGGGCGCAATGTATGTATGGCTGCCCACTCTGCAGTGTCCGGAAATACTGGCCTTTCCGCTGACTAACGTTTTGTCTCCGATCTGACAGTTATGTCCTACATCCCCCAGAAGCCCAATCATAGACCCTCTGCCCAGAACTGTAGTTCTTGTATCGCCTGCTGCCAGTACCGCGCCGGCCAGCAAAAGGCATCCGTCTTCGATAACGGTTCCGGCCAGATGCAGAAGCGTCCGGCAGAACCCATCCTCCCTGCGATAAATGTCTGCATCCTCCACGCCGATCATACAGTTTTCCTTTATGATGACATGATCTCCTATGCGGACATGATCTTTAATGACCGTCCCGGCACCGATCTCGCAGTGATCTCCAATGACCACATTACGGCCGATCACGCAGAAGGGTCCGATCTTTACCTCTTCTCCCATCTGCACATCCGAGCTGATATAACTCCCATTGACAAAATTCCATTCTGCCTTCGGCATGAGACAAGCCATCCGCTCCAAAAGCTCTCCGTACCGATTTTTCGGCGCCCTGCTTCGTATCTGTATGCAGGAATTTCCCAGAGACAGATCCATCTCTTCATTTGTGATATAAATACAGCTTTTAGTTTCCTTATAACTATCTGATAGTTTATTTTTGACAAATACCAGCGTATGGTCTTCCGGCGCCTCCGGGTCCGATACTCCATACAGCAGAAAGTCTTTCTGTTGTTCTTCGCCAAAATCCGCACCCAGCAGCTCGCCGGCACTGATCTCACACACTTTAAACATCAAATTCTCCCATCATATCCACGCTTCCAAAATTTTCCAGAGGAAGCTTCACAGGTGTTCCTTCCTTCTGGCTCTTATAGATTGCCAGAACCAGTTCCAGTGCATTTCTTCCCGCCTGCGCATTTACATAAGGTTCTCTGTTCTTTTCCATCGCATCCATCATGTCCGCATACAGACTTGTGTGCCCGTTCCCATATACATTGCTGGTCGCTTCCTTCAGATGCTTATTGGAATCGTCCTGGTCGGATTCCTCTTCAAATTCCCAGACATCGATGTTGTTGGTGGACTTTCCGCCGATCTTTACCGTTCCCTTCTCACCAAACATATAAAGAGTCTCTTCCAGATTCTGCGGATATACATTGGTAGTTCCTTCGATGGTGGCAACTGCTCCATTCTTAAACTTTACGACAGCCATACCCACATCTTCCGCTTCCAGATACGGATGGAACTGCTGTCTGGTCACACCGTAAACTTCTTCCACTTCATCCCCGAACATCCACCGAAGCAGGTCGACCCCGTGAATGCACTGGTTCATCAGTGCCCCGCCATCGGTTGCCCACCTTCCCCTCCAGGGCGCCTGATCATAATAATTGCGATTCCGATTCCACCGCACATGCACCGAGCCATGGGACAGTTTTCCAAAGCGTCCCGCCTCCAGCGCCTTTCTCGTCTCCTGTACAGCCAGATTAAAGCGATTCTGATGACAGGCCGCAACCTTTACGTTTCGTTCTTTGGCCCTTTTAACGATCTCGTCTGCATCTTCCATACACATCGCAACCGGTTTTTCAATGATGCAGTTGACTCCATGATCGATACAGAACAGGGCAATTTGGGCATGTGCTCCGCTTTCTGTGGCAATTCCCACCAGTTCCGGCTGAATCTCCTCAATCATCTTTTCATAATCTGTATAGCGTGCGATCGATGTTTCCTTTTCCAGACCGTTGTTCTTCAAAAGAAGTTCCATCTGTTCCGGAACCAGATCACATACTGCAGCAAATTCCAGGCCATTGTTCTGCACAGCCTTTACATGATTTCCGGCAATACGCCCGCATCCGATCAATGCATATTTCATCACAACACCTCGATATTTTCCCTGTTCTTTATATGTTTCATAACATTTTTCGTATCAAAGACAGCCTTCGCATATTGCTGCACCAGTGCATAATCAACGTTCGTATGAGCAGCCGTCACCATAACCAGGTCCGCACTCTCAATCAGCTTTTGATCAAGCACTTCCTCACTCCTGCGAACTTGTCCCTTGTATTTGTACTGCCGCACCCACGGATCAAAATACACAACCTTGGCTCCCGTCTTCTCCAGCTCTTCAATGACGCGCAGTGCCGGACTCTCCCGATAATCATCAATGTCCTGTTTGTAGGCAACTCCAAGCACCAGCACCTTAGACCCGTTCAGCGCTTTCCGAAAACGGTTCAGAATCTTCCCGGCACGTTCCACACAATAAGCCGGCATCCGGTCATTAATCATCATAGAACTTTCGATCATGGAAGTATGGAACCCAAACTCCCTTGCTTTCCAGGACAGATAATACGGATCCAGAGGAATACAGTGTCCTCCCAGTCCCGGCCCCGGATAAAAAGGCTGAAAGCCATATGGTTTTGTACTGGCAGCTTCAATCACTTCCCAGATACTGATTCCCATCTCATTGCAGAGCATGGCAAGTTCATTGATAAGCCCAATATTGATATTTCGATAAGTATTCTCCAGGATCTTCTCCATCTCCGCAATGGCCGGAGAAGATACTTCCTTCACATCTCCGTCCAGCACTGCACGATACATAGCCGCGATCACTTCCGTAGCGTCTTTCCCGATGCCTCCGATCACTTTGGGTGTGTTTTTCGTCTTATAAATCAAATTCCCCGGATCGACCCGCTCCGGAGAAAAACCCAGATAAAAATCCTGTCCGCAGACCAGTCCGGAGCCTTCTTCCAGAATCGGACGAATCAGCTCCTCCGTCGTTCCCGGATAGGTAGTGGATTCCAGCACTACCATTGTGTTTCTTTTCAGATGCTTCGCGATCTCTGCCGTGGAATCCCGCACACTGCTTAAATCCGGCTCCTGATGGACATCCAGCGGTGTCGGCACACAAATGGCGATAAAATCCACATCCTGGATAAATGCAAAATCCGAAGTGGCCGACAAAAGCCCCTCGTCCACCAGTCTTTTCAAATCTTTATCTACCACATCTCCAATGTAATTATGCCCCTCATTCACCATGTCCACTTTAGCTGCCTGTTCATCAAAACCAATGGTTCGGAATCCGGCCTTCGCCTTCTCCACCGCCAGCGGCAGCCCCACATAGCCAAGTCCGATGACACCAACGGTAATCTCTCTTTTTGCGATTTTATTTAGGAGTAGTTGTTTCATGGTTGTTCCTTTCTGCCCTCAGGACTATTTGTCCATACAATCTGAAAATATTTCTATATATTTTTTTGCCAGCAATGAATAATCATATTTTTCCCGTATCATCTTCCGTCCCTTTTCTCCCATACAAAGACGCTGCTCTTCCGGCATCCGATAGATACTCATCAAAGCATCTGCATACGCTTTTTTGTCACCGCAGGGCACAACGATTCCCCCTCCTGACTCCCCTACTACATTCACTGAATTACAGGCAAATACCGTAGGATTCCCAGAATAAAGATAATCATTCAGCTTATTCAGACTCAGCCCCAGGTCGTTCAATACCCTGTCGTCCTTCAGCGCTGCTATACACACCTTTGCTTTGGATAAAACTGCTGCTACCTGCCGGCTTTCAATGCGGGAAAAAATACGTACATTTTTCAGGTTTTCTTTTTTGAGCAAGGATTCCATCCGAGCACGCAGATGACCATCTCCGATAAATGCAAATTTTATCTCATTCCAGCCCTGTTCCTGCATATATGCCGCCGTCTCCAAAAGCTCCATCAAACATTCAGAGTCTACAAAACTTCCCGCATAGACCGCACACCAGTTCGCCTGAAGATATGTTTCCAGCTCCGACGGAAGATCTGCCTTTCCTTCTCTTAACACCTGATCGATCTCTTTTGTATGATATCCGTTCGGTACCCAGTAGATTCGGTCCTTGCGGATAAACGGAAATCTCTCCAGATAGCGGAAGCCAAACTCAACGGTAGAAACAATCGCATCTGCACGCCGGTATGCTCTTTGCTCCAACAAGGAAAACAGCACACATGCCGGATGATATTTGGATTTTCCCAGGATCTCTATCAAAGACAAAGGCCAGAAATCCCGGATCTCGCATATAAAAGGCACTTTATTTTTCTTTGCGATCCTGCCGGCACTCTCCCAGGCAAAGGGATGCACCGAAGATCCGATCACCATATCCGGCTGCCCAAATAAACGGTAAAACTGCGGCTCATATTTTCGCATCAGCCAGCAATAACTCATCATATTCAGTATTCTTTGGGCACTGATTCCGTGATAAGCTGGAGCAGTGTGAAGATATACATATGTGATTCCTGGACAGATTTTTTTGATTTTGACTTCTTCTTCATATGTATATTGCTCACATCCATGATTGAAAGAAGACAAAAAAACGACCACTTCTATTTTATAATGAGTCAGCTCTTTCGCCAATTCATAATGACGATCGCCTTCCAACCCCGAATGATGATTCAATATCCATAATTTCTTCATAAAGATCAATCCCCTTCTCTGCGCAGCATGATCTCATTATATTTCATCATTACAATACCATCTTCATAATTTCCAATTTCTGGAACATTAACTTTCCCCTCCAGATTGCGAACAATATATTTCATATGATTTACACCAGATTCATACGCATGAGGATACCCCCCTCCAAAACGCGGATTCACTTCTGATATAAAATATTTACCGTTACACTCAAACACATCAATATCTATTTGTCCTCGAAAACCACTCTCTTTTACAAACTGTTCTACCAGTTTAAAAAGCTCTGGTTCTTTAAAAGACACCCCTTTATCAGTCTCCCCAGCACGCATCACCAATTTCTTCTTTGCAAATACAGAAACCAGCTCCCCGTTTATCAAATCAATATAACAATCAATTCCTATTTCCTGCCCTTCTAGGCATGTCTGGATCATCAGATCATCCGAATGAGCAAACAAAAGCTCTATTGTTTCCTGATTCATCGCTTTCGAAATGGCAATACTTGCGCTGCCTCTTACTGGTTTCACAAAAACGGGATAGCACATTTCACCTTTTTCTATATCCTTATAGAATACTTCCTTATCTACATAACTTCTTGCACATGCATATCCATGGTTCTTAAGCCATTGATACATCTGCCATTTATCTAACGTTCGTTCGCATAACTCGTAAGAAGATCCGACAATTTTTACACCTTTATCTTCAAAAAGTTCTTTATGTTTTGCCAGCAGCGACAACTCTGGATCAATCAGAGAAAAGGCTCCATTTATTTTCTCTTTTTGGCAAATATCCAAAATTCTATCAATATAATCAGGTTCTGTGATCCTTGGCACCACATAATGCTGATCTGCCTCATAAAGAGCTGGTGCATTAGGACTCATATCTGTGGCTATTACCTTTCCTTTTCCGGAGAGTTCTTTTTTTACATATTGAACTATTTTATTTCTTGTTCCGCAGCTCAGAATCAAAATATTCATACATTTTTCCTTTTTATTTTCGATTTTTGCACGTACTCTTCTACGCCCCATTTTTCACGAATACAGACTATCTTCCCCTCTTCTTCCAAATATACTGCTGGAAAATAACTAATAAACAGTGGAGATAAACACATTGTATATGCACCAATCTTATAATATCTAATCTTGTCCCCAACTCGCAATGCATAAGAACCTTTTAAATTAAATAACCGGTCATTTTCCATACAAGTAAAACCTGAAATTACCTGTTTTTCAAGAAATTCGCGCTCATCATCATTGTCTGTTTTCTCCAATTGATAAAAATAACTTTTTTTTGTCATCAGCGGATCGATATGAATTCGGCTTCCATCCGTTACTATAAATCGATTCCTGTTTGTATCTTTAACATCTATGACAGAAGTTACATATTCTACAGGCGGACAAATCAGAGAAGTCCCAGGTTCCATAATCAGCATCGTCCGTTTCGGATCATATTCCTCTTTTAGTATTCCTGTCATCAGACATAAGTAGTCCTCATATTGAGGTTTGTCTGCCAATCCTCCGAAATATCCTCCTCCAACATCTAAATACGTCAATTCTATTTTATATTCTTTATGAATACGGCAGGCCATCTTTGCAATCGCTTCATAAATGTTCAGACTTCTTGTTTTTGAACTGCAATGTAGATGGATACCGGCAACTTCGACACCTGGCATTGCCCTAAGTTTATCCAGAATCCGTCCAAAATCTCCATTTTCATAACTGAAGCCAAATCGTCCTCCTTCTTCTCCACCAGATGCTTCTCCTGGGCAAACCGCCTCCAGATCAAAATTTATCCGAATCCCCACTTTTACAGGTTCTTTCATACTTATGAGATTCATATGTTGAAGCCATTCTACTTCTCTTTCCGCGTCCAGATTAACTATATGCCCTCTTTGACAGGCTCTTGTAAAACTTTCTATTCCTTTTACGGGACCATTATAAATAATATGTTCATACCCCATATACTCCGCAAGTTCATATTCATCCTCTGAAACCACTTCCGCATAGCATCCGTTATGCCTCATATACTCAATAATCCACGGAAGTGCATTGGTTTTAAAGGAATACCCGATCACACTATAAGACCAATGCTTATTGAGCGCCGCTTTTAGTTTTTCTATTCCCTCATCCAATATTCTTTTTCGGATGATATAATATGGTGTGTTCATGTCTATTCCTCTTTTTCCGGAGTTCCCATAAAGTCCTCCATCGTTGCAGAAGTTTCGCTGTGAATATCTTCGCACCGAAAAACTTTAAATATAGTCTTAAACAGAATATCAATATCATTCCTAAAAGAAAGCGTTTCCACATACTGCACATCATATTCAAATTTTTCCTCCCAGGAAATGCTGTTCCTTCCATTGATCTGGGCAAGCCCTGTAATTCCTGGTTTTACATTATGTCTCCTACGCTGACTTTTATTATATAAAGGCAAATATTGAACCAGAAGAGGCCTTGGACCAACCAGGCTCATATCCCCCTTCAAAATGTTAAAAAGTTCTGGAAGTTCATCCAGGCTAGTGCTGCGAAGGCATTTCCCAAACGAAGTTAATCGAACTTCGTCAGGCAGAAGTTCTCCTTTAGAATCCCGCTCATCTGTCATAGAACGGAATTTATACATTTTAAATATCTTTTCTTTATAGCCGGGCCTGTTCTGTGTAAACAATACTGGTCTTCCCAATTTCACCGCCACTAACAAGGCAATTATACCCATAATTGGGCTTAAAACTATACACAATGGAACAGATATACATAGATCTAAAAGCCTTTTGCCATACTTTTTGTAGAAGTTCATTCTATCCCCACAATCCTCTGATTATCCCGCAGATTCTCTCCAGCTCCTCTTCTGTCATCTTCGTATCACTAGGCAGACACACCCCCTGGCGGAACAGTCCGGCCCCCACATTTCCGTTATCTATATAATCGCATTTCGCAAATACCGGCTGCAGATGCATGGGCTTCCACACCGGACGGCTTTCTGCATCCCCTTTTTCCAGCGCTATCATCACATCCAGCGGCCGAACCGGGCTGTCCGGTGCTATCTGGATTACACTGAGCCAGCAGTTTGCCCGTTCTCCTTCGTGCATGGGCATGAAAGAAATTCCCGCCAAATCTCCCAAATGTTCCTGATAATACGCAAAAATTTTTCGTTTCTGCGCTACTCTCTGCTCCAGAACCTTCAACTGTCCCCGTCCGATGCCCGCAACAATATTGCTCATACGGTAATTATATCCGATTTCCTTATGTTCATAATGTCTGGCCGGCTCTCTCGCCTGTGTTGCCCAGAAACGCACCTTGCCGGTCCGTTCTTTTGCCTTTTCCTCCTCCAGATTGCAGACCAGCATACCGCCCCCGGATGTCGTAATGATCTTATTTCCGTTAAATGAAAATACACCGTAATCTCCAAATGTTCCTGTATGCTGTCCATGGTAATAAGTACCTAAGCTCTCCGCTGCATCTTCAATGACCGGCACCCCATGTCTCCTGCATATTTCCATAATCCGTTCCATATTGGCAGGAAGTCCATACAGGTGTACCGGCAGCACCGCTTTTACATTCGGATATTTCTCAAACGCCCGTTCCAGTGCATCCGGAGACATATTCCAGGTTTCCAGATCGCTGTCAATAAATACCGGAATTGCCTTTTCGTAAGTAATGGGATTGGCCGTAGCTGAAAAAGTAAGGTCCTGACAGAAGACAACATCCCCTTCCTTCACGCCTGCTGCCTTTAATGCAAGATGGATTGCCGCAGTGCCTGCGGACAATGCAGCCGCATCCTTTGCTCCGGTATATGCAGCCAATTCCTTCTCAAATTCATTCACATTCTTTCCAAGGGGAGCAATCCAGTTGGTGTCAAATGCTTCTTTGATAAATTCCTGTTCATAGCCTTCCGCACTCATATGCGGAGAGGACAAATAAATATGTGCCACTATACGTACCTCTTTTCTAAAGTATATAAATCAGTTTATTTTAACAGACATTTCCATTTATTTCTCAAACGCATTTTCCAACGATAAAGATTCCATTTCTTATAGGTCTGCTTGGGAAAACCCATAATAGAAGCCATCTTCTCAATACTTGGAAAATGATGATGTTTTACAAAATACTCATATAAAATAATCATTCCATAATTTTTTTCCGCTGGAAGATGCCATATGCATACTGGATTATATCGGTAATTTGTTGAAACCAGATAAAATTTATTAGTCCAGTATCTGAATATATACGCATTGGCCGAATATATATATCCTTTCATAAAATGTTCCGCAGCAATTGACAATATGTGCTCATCATCCCAAATAAATACTTCCTCTTCCTCTTTCGCCTTTTGGATCACTTCTTCGCAATACCCCAGCAGCTTCTGTAATGTCACTTTACTGCCTGCAAAAAACTCTCCGCCATAATGTACAGGATGCGTATTCCTAAGGAAATAGAGTTTCTCATATGCGTGTATAATACTCTGCCGGTCTCTCTGCTGATATCCATGGCATACATTATACAGCAGCAAGCCATCCTTTGCCTCTGCAAAGATTTCCTGCAATCCTCTCACACATATTGTATCTGTATCCAACAATACCAAATGGTCATTATCCTTCATTATATCCAGCACATGGGCCATAGAATCAAATTTATATTGCGTAATTGCCCATTTATGTTCTTCTTTGATGACATATTTTCCATAAGGAACCTCATGTATCTCAATTCCCGCAAGCTCTGCGGTATTTCTTCTCTCAGGTGATATCGAAAAATTACAATTCAGAATACAGACTGCATCCGGATTATATACTTTTGCCGATGCCAGACATACGATTGCATTTTTAACATATACATCCATTGCATCATCCACGGACCCTACTGTAGCACTTTGCATTTGAGATACTTTGATTTCTTTTGGCTTTGCGATCTGTGTTACAATATAATTCATGTTTCCTTTATCCTTCCATATGGTAAGTCGGAACAATCTCCATCACTTTTTCCTTAATATCCTGACAGTCCTGTCTGGACCATGCATCCAGTTCCTCCAACTGCCGGCAGAACCACTCCTCGTCAAATTCGATGGGCTTTCCAATATGGATCAGTTCATTTTCTGTACTCTGAAGCCCCTCTTCGCTCATTAAAAGCTCTTCGTACAGTTTCTCTCCAGGACGCAGGCCGGTAAACTGAATATCAATATCTTCATAAGGCCGGTATCCGGATAAACGGATCAGGTTCAGCGCCAAATCCAGAATCTTTACCGGTTTCCCCATATCCAGTACAAAGATCTCCCCGCCCTTTGCCTGGGCGCCTGCCTGCAGAACCAGAGAGACCGCCTCCGGAATGGTCATAAAATACCGGATAATATCCGGATGTGTAACGGTCACCGGCCCTCCCTCTTCAATCTGCTTCTTAAACAGAGGAATGACACTTCCGTTGCTTCCCAGCACGTTTCCAAAACGGACTGCCACAAACTCGGTTTTTGACCGGCTGTTCATCATCTGAATCACCATCTCGCAGAGACGTTTGGAAGCCCCCATAATATTGGTCGGATTCACTGCCTTATCCGTAGAGATCAGCACAAACCGGGAAGCATGGAACTTGTCCGCTGCCTGGGCAGTTTTATAAGTTCCAAGCACATTATTTTTGATCGCCTCGTTGGGGCTGTCCTCCATCAAGGGCACATGCTTATGGGCCGCCGCATGATAGACGATATTGGGGCGGTATTTCTCAAACACATTGTTGATGCGATGGGTATTCCGCACCGAACCAATCAATACTACCAGATCAAGCTTTGGGTAATCCCGCTTCAGCTCCTGCTGAATATCATAGGCGTTATTTTCATAAATGTCAAATATAACCAGACGTTTTGGCTCATGTCTGGCAATCTGCCGGCACAATTCACTTCCGATGGAACCGCCGCCGCCGGTTACCAGCACCGTCTTGCCGGACACATATCCCATAATGCTGTCAATCTGCGTATCTACCGGCGCCCTCCCAAGGAGATCCTCGATCTCCACATTGCGGAGCTTGGATACGCTGACTTCTCCGTTTACCAGTTGATACAGTCCCGGAAGTACCTTCAGCTTGCAGCTTGTCTGGCTGCAGATGTCCAGGATTTCCTGGATCATTCCATGATTCGCAGATGGAATTGCAATCATAATTTCATCAATTTCATATTCTCTTGCCAGGCGGCAGATATCATATCGGTTTCCTGCTACAAGCACTCCCCGCAGATATTTTCCCTTTTTTCCCGGATCATCATCTACGATGCAGCACACATTCTGCCCTATAAACCGGCTGTTCTGAAGTTCCTTCAGAAGCGTATATCCTGCCTCTCCGGCCCCCACGATCATCGTATTTCGCTTTCCCGCCTTCATCATTCCTTCTCTTCGGGACTGGATATATCCAAGAATCCGGTAAGTAAAACGAAACGTTGTAATTCCTGCAGACAAGATTGCAAAATACATAAACGGATAACTTCGCGGAAATGGAAGTCCCAACAGTTTCATTCCGATCAGTTGTGTCAGTGCCGACAGAAAACATCCCAGCAAAATATTGGCCAGATCCGACGCACTGGCGTATTTCCAGATTCCCTGGTACAGTCTGCACATCCAGAAAATGGTAACAGACAGCAGAAAGTTCAGCGGAAGATACTGAAAAATATTTTCAATAAATACGATAGCCTGCGCTTCCCATAAAAAATTATAACGCAGATAAATTGCCAGCGGCCCTGCGATTGTAATAATCATGGCATCGACCATCATGAGCAGCAGCACTCTGGATACCAGTTTCTTTTTATTTTGCATTCCATACTCCGTCTTATTTTATCTTTGTACTAATATAGCCTTTTTCCCGTGTCCCGTCAAGCCGGGCAGAAAAAACAAGTACATTTTCTGTACTACAAATTCTTCATCGCAAACAATGATCTGATCTGTTTTAAATATTTCCATGAATCAAAATATAATCTCACAAAAGGCCGTGTCTCTTTCCAGAACAAAGGAGCACCAAGAGAGACAATGATCTGTGACAGTAAGGTCCCGATAGCAGCCCCCATCATTCCCCACACTTGGATTGCAAAGTAATTAAATACCAAATTAAAGGTGCAGCCAATAATAGAATAGTATTTTGCGTAGCGGTTTTTATCCTCTGCAATCCCCCAGATTCCCCTTGCTATGCCAATCATCGCAAAACTGGTAGACCAGATTAAAATTTGAAGTAATAATACCGCTTCCATGTACTCTCTTCCATATAAGATCAGCATGACATACTTCCCGAAAATTTGTATGCCAATACCAACCATCAGGCCCATAACAGATACCCCCAGAAGCAAAAACTGTAACAATTTCAAATATTGTTCATGGTTCTGATTCCTTTTTCCCAAAATCACAGCACTTGCAGAATTCATAATCGACTGCGGAACAAATTCCCACAACATGGCAATCGTCATAGCACTGGTATAAAGCCCAACTTCCCTCTCTCCCATCATCTTTCCAATCATGATTTTGTCCATTTGCGTATATAAAACGATTGCAAGGCTGGAGATGATATAGGGATTACTCTTATCAAAAAGTTCTTTTGCTCTATGAAATGAAAAACTAAGCCGAAATTGCTTCTGTTTGGCAAAAACAACAAAAACGATTCCACCACATACCAAGGACTGAATTGTTGTAGAAGCAGCAAACCATTGAACGGAAGCCCCTAATATCAGTAAAACGATTTTCCATATACCAACAACTGTAACTCCTACAGACGCTGCCATCACATAAACCTTTGATTGCAGTTCCGATAAAAACCACTCATTCAGCAATTCATAAATATTACATATAATCGCAAGTGCCTGAAGGAATGTGATTACCAGCAGAAGCCGATTACCAGGTTCAATAACGCAAATAAATGTTAATACGCAAAGAAAGCTGATGACAGAGGCTGCCAGCCTCATAACTAACGCTGTCCCCAGTGTCTTTCCAATTTCATCTGGTTCTTTTAGCAATTCATTCAAAATAACATTGTGCAGACCAAGCTGGCTGATGGATGTAAACAAAGATACAAGCGATGCGCCGTATCCAATCATTCCATAATTGGAAGGCCCCAGATAACGGGCAGACAATGCTCCAACCACCAGCGATAACAGCATGGAATATATATTTTTAAATAACAGCCAGTTTGTATTTACCACAAACCTGCTTTTCACCAGACGCTGAATTAACTGTTTTCCATTTTCCATATCATCTCTATCCATTCAACTGCTGATCCAGAAATACTGATTTTCCTCTCTTGGTCAATTCAATATCTTCCACATATTCAAATTTTGTTTCAATCCCTGCGTTTCTAAAAAAGCTTTCCCGCAGCTCCTCTTCATCTTTCTCTGAATATCCAGCACCTTTCACAATCTGAAAGATAACCTTTCCATATTCTTTTTGGATTATCTTCCATTTACTTATATGAGCAAATGCCTGATAATGAAGCCCAAAAATAAGTGCTGTCAGAAAAACCGTTGTTTTAGAAAATGTATATATGATATCCTGTGTTCTGCCCTGGACCTTGTTTAATGTAACAACGGCTCCTTTCGTACCTCCATATTCGGCTAAGTCTCCGGTTCTGTATCGAATAAACGGCATAGCATAATTCGAATAAGAAGTAACCACAACTTCTCCTGTCTCCCCTTCTTTCACATGATTTCCCTGCTCATCCAATACCTCTACATGTCCATACAAAGGCGAACAGCGATACCGGCGGCTTTCATCATAAGTATACGCAAAAACGGCTGCTTCTGTATGACCATACTGTAAAAACACCTTTGTGCCAAACGTTTGTTCTATAAATGCAATTTGATATTCAAACGCTGTTTCGGATGTTAATTGTATTCCTTTTAATGTAAATCCAAGCTTCAGCTTATGTAGATCCGCATACTGTGCCAAAAAATAGACCGCAGAAGAATATCCGCGAAGGAACGATGGTTTTATTTTTTCCATAAAATCAAAATAATATTTTGCAGTCTCTTCCGTAAGATACAGGCAAGACAGTGCATATCCCCCATATGGAAGCTGATCAGGCGATAAATGACAATAATATATATTTTCTTTTGTCTTTTCTGCAGAAAGGCTCATTCCATTAATACATATAATCTTGTCCCCTTTTTGAAAGCCCATAAGCCTCCATAAAAATTCCTGATGTACAGGATCATGATTAGCGGAAAGCTCAAAGCCAAACGGATGCCCGGTACTCCCGCCAGTAGTCGCTGTGTGGGATGCAATCCACTTTTTATATTTTGTACGAAAAAGTTCCGGATGTGCCCGCATATCCTTTTTTGAAATAAGCGGAAATTCTTCCAGTTTTTCGTCTCCTGTAAGACCATAATACTTATAATAATCCGGATATGCCAAACGGCAATAACGCAGCATTTTATTCCGCAAAAATGCCTCTTCTTTCGAAAAATCCGCATCTTCCTTTTTTAATTTTTCAATTTTTCTCCGTATTTGGCAGTCCTGAATAAAATAATCTGTCCAGAAAAATATTTTATTTAAATTTTTTAATATATGCATATTCCCTGCCTCTGCTTTTCCAAATTTTTCATCCAGTTGCCGCCAAAGTGTAAAACAAAAACGTATCTGTCAAATATCATTTGCTGAAAATGTTTTACTTTTTAATATAATAAACCCCATACTTTTCTTCTACTCTGGAATAATTCTCACGCTCCGCCAACTCCAGCAAATATCCTTCCAGCTCCGGTTTCTCCGCTCCTCCCGTATAACTCCCATGTGAGCTGAATCTCCACCCTTCATAGGTCTTGCAGGATGGATCTAAAAGAAAGATTACATCCGGCACTTTCTCCGGATACCGCTCATAATACACAGCGTTCCTCTCATCTGCAAAGTCCAGCCTCCATACGGCCTGTGCTCCGCACTCTGCATCTGCTTCCAGATAAAGCCACGGATTCACGCCCTCTGCTGCCAGTATCTTTCCTTCTCCTGCGTATGCATAAAGTCCCTTCAGCACCTGTTCGTATTCTTCTGCTCTCCCGGCCGACGTATAGATGCCCTTTGCTGCCCCGCTCTCGATCCGGACAGTCAAATGCTCCACGGAACTGTCCCGGTAAATATCAAAAAAGGATATGACTATCAAAACCAGCAGCGTCCAGCCTGCCGCGCTCAGCTTCCACATTTTGGTCCATGCCTTTTGGCTTGTCTGACAGTCCCTCCAAATTATCGACACCGCCCATATACAGGAAATTAGGCATCCCATATTGAAAACCCGCTGTCCCACATTAGAGCCGAGCATCCAGATTATCCCATAGAACAGTCCGGGAAGCCCGTAACCATACCAGAGTTCCCGTTCATGGATCTGTTCCAGCGCTGAAACTTGAACTGCCAGCAGGAAAAACGCAATCAGAACCCCGCCTTCAAAGAAAGTCCGAAGATACACCGCCTGCAGGAAAAACAGCACATAAGCCGCTGCTTTCAAAAACCTTTTTAATTGTTCTCCGCGGCGTCCTTTCCAGATATAATACACGATACCCGCCGACTCAAAAGCCATAGGCCAGAACAGATATTTGTAAAATACCTTTACCATAAAAACGCCAAAAGAAATGACGGACTCTGCCATCGTTCCCTGATGCTCCGGATCTTTTAATATTTCCGGAAGATTTCGAAAAATTTCTCCCGCATCTCCCGATGACAGGCAAAACCAGAGAAAAATTCCCGCGCTGACTGCAATGCCGGCCAGAAATGCCGCTTCTTTTTTCCAATAATTTTTCTCTTTAACACACCGTATTATCTTCCTGATCTCCATGACCAGGAAATATAAAACCAGATAGGGCATACAGAGCACAGACACTGCAAAAAGAATGCCGCTTCCTGCCTGCGCCAGTCTGTGTTCTGTTCTCTTTAAGATCAAATATAACAAAAATGTAATCAGGCCTATATTATAATAGGAAAAAGAATGAATATTTGCTCTTGCATAAAACAGAAACATAAAGGAAAAAAGAAATGCCGGGACGATTTCCATCTGTTCCTTCCGGGACAGCGACCAAAATACCAGCAGCGCTGCAGCCGTATGAAACAAAACAAAAATGATACGCGCAGTCAATAAAATTCCTTCAATTCCTCCGGCAGTTTTGATATATGTGTGATAGAACGGGAGCAGCAGTATTCCGACGATCTGTGCAGGAAACCATTCTTCCCGGAAGGGACGGTCCCCCTGAGAAAACCGTTTTGCCAGTGCCAGATAGTGTGTCTCATCTGAAAAATCCAGCCCCAAATGCACGCGAATACACAGCAGGCATCCGCCAAGACAGAGCAATGCCAAAAACAGCCAGATTAATTTTTGTCCCCTGTATGTTCTCATTTATGCTTCCTTCTGATTTTCTGACGCATCCGCTCCAAAGCCCAGTCCAGCAGATCCCGTCCGTTTAATATTCCATAACTGTATTCCAACAGTCTTAGACCGTTCTGTTTCTGCGTCTCCTCTTTTACTGCCAGGGCCGTGCCCGTATCATACAGAAATAATCCGTCGCCCTCTATCTGTTCCATAATATTTAATTCCATAGGCTTCATCTGAAGGCCAAAGCTTTTCATCACCTGATACGGCAGCCGCCTGCTGCTGAGAACATATCTTCTATACGCCTCCTGACGCTTTCTCCCCCACATATCACAGGTAAATTCTTCTTCCGGCACTCCTAAATGCCTTCCAAGACCCGCCGGCTCCCCATAAATGTCATATTTTACGCCTTCCTCAAATTCCGGCATACGGTAATCCTGTCTGCCATAAAAAAGAACCGACTGAGACGATGAAGAAGCCGTCCCAAAATGCTGCCCCGCATCTCCAAAGTTTGTTGTCAGAGAATGATAGCTGTACACAAAATATTTCCCGGTATCCACGATATAAGTCTGATAGAATTTTGCCCATGAAGTATCCGGATAATTCAGCACCACCTCCGGAACTTCTCTATGTCTTGGCAGTTGCTGGTGGGTATCATACCATGCCCGAAATCCCTTCCACATTTTTTCATTCCATACCTGTCCCCAGGAAGTAGCAAACTGCTGAAAGAAAATGTCGTCGCCCCTTTGAAGCGGGAAAAACGGATATGCGCTTTCCAAAAGCTCCCTCTTTGTATTGAGGGCAATACCGGCAATCTTTGGATGATCGCCGTATTTTTCCAGTGCTTTCATGGAATAATTGTAGAAATCGGGGGACACATATAAGTCATCTTCCAGAATCATAACTGCGCCGTATTTTTCTGTCAGATCCCCGCAGGAAATGATATGCCTGCGAAGACCTAATCGTTTTGGATGGCGAAGTACGATCTTTTCTCCATATTTCCATACAAAGCCTTCCGCCGTTTGGATGACGTCCTCTTTTCCGCTGTAATCAAGGCTGATGACCAGCCGGACGTCGGAGTAAATATAATCCGCTTTTTCCAGAGACCGCAGAACTCTCCGAAGTGCATCCGCACGGTTATATCCTACAACAACTAATGTGATCTTTGCTTCCATTGTCAACTTTTCACCTTTTTATAACAGTCATTTATCCAGCAGTACAGCCTGACATTCATAAAGCAGATCAGTACCCGAAAACGATTCCAGTTTGTCGCCGCTTTCCCAAACAGAAAACGCTTATCCAGAAGCTTCCGGTACCGGGGTTCGTACATTCTCGCATAATACACCATATTCAGATAGCGGTTGAGCGCCGCATCTTTCATCCACCTTTTTAGTTCTGAAGGCTGGTGTTCCGCCATTTCACACTGTTCTTTCAGCGTGAGAAACAAATCCCGAATATTTTTTTCTTTGTTTTTTTGTGTACTGATGGAATTTTCACGAACTATATAATGGTACAGACTATCCGGAAGTTCTACGATTCTCCCGCACAAAAGCAGCATTCGGGAAGTAAACTCCACATCTTCATGCAGCCTTCCCTCTATAAACCGAAGATTCTGTCCCATCAAAAACCCTTTTCGATATGCCCATAAACAGACTTCCACATTAAGATTTCTGTCTTTATAATGCTCTTTCAAATACTCCTTTCCATTTTCCGCACATCGTTCTTCTTTCAGAGGAACCCTTCTCATGGAAGTCCGTTCACTTCCGTTATATTCTGTTCCGTCAAAGCAAACCGCATCCACATTTCCATATTTTCGAATGGTGTCATGTACTCTGCTGCACATATTCTTATCCACGTGATCGTCAGAGTCAACGAAAATAATATATTCCCCGTTTGAATTTTGAATTCCCAGGTTCCTGGCAGACGACGGTCCGCCATTTTCCTGATGAAACGTCCTCACCTGCAAAAATTCTTCCGCCATACGGTCACATAAAGCCCCGCTTTGGTCAGTACTGCCGTCATCGACCAGTATAATTTCCAAAATATCCGCTGCATTTTCCTGTCTCAGAAGTGAATGCACGCACTTTTCTAAATATTCCTCTACATTATATACGGGAACAATGATCGAGAAAAACGGCTTTTTTATTTGGTCCATCGGTATAGATTCAGTATGGCTGCTTTTATCTGTCTTTTCCAATTTGTCAGTTTCCTCCTTTTGCATTCTTTCCATATATCGTTCCATATGGGATCATTCAGGATCTCCTTCAGGCGCCGTTCATTTGGATGAAGCTTCTCATATTTCCGGTAGATTCTGGCGGTCAGGTACAGTCTGTCCCAATAGACCTCATAATAAAATTGTTCATTCTTTTCCTTCCACACATTCCGGTCTTCCAGAAACTGCTTTAATGCAGAAAAGGACTCCTGCTGCGTCTCAAATAATTTTATATTATAAGAAGTACTCAGACTTCCTTCCCGATCTTCCCGATAGTAATACAAGGGTATATGAAGGATCCGATAGCGCCGGGAAACATGCCGGAAATATTCCAGATTAAACAGCAGGTCTTCCCCCAGACTGTTGCCCTCCGGAAAACAGATCCTGTTCTCCCTCAGGATTTTCGTCAGATACAGTTTATTAAAAGGAGAATTGATATAATATCCACGGAACAGCTCCATAAAATTTTCGATGTCTGTCTCCTCTAATACGACACCTTCTCCGGTGTATTGGTTCTTTAAAAATTCCCCATCTGAGGCAACATCACACAATAATGCCGTTTCCTCCTCTGCATACTCCATATACAGCTCCACCAACTGCGTATGCGCCTTATCATCCGAGTCCGCAAAGATCAGCCACTTCCCTTTCGCTTCCCTGATTCCGTGATTTCTCGCTGCGGATACACCTTGATTTTTCCTGTGCCAGACTTTGACTCTTGGATCTGTTCTCCCATAAGCATCGCAGATCTCTCCGCTTCGGTCTGTGGAGCCGTCATCGATCAGTAGGATCTCAATTTTCTGATAAGTCTGTCCGATCAGAGAATCCAGGCAGGCACTTAAATAGGATTCCACATTATAGACCGGCACTACGATGCTGACTAGTTCCTGTTGTTCTGTCTTCAAGGTCATACCCCTTTCTCTATCTGTCTTTTTTCCAGACTGTCCGCATGACAGAAATGATCTCCATGGACAGTTCGTCCCTGCACAAAAGCATCAGCCCTGCATAGATCCCAAATTCCAAGCAGGCTGCGCTGACAAAGAAAAGAAAACCGTTGCTGATCGGATCCAGATGCAGCCATAGGGCGCAGACAGCCGTTGCCGTCACTGCGGAAAAGCCAATCCGGCAGACCGGCTTTCGAAATCTTCGCAGATGAAGTGATATTTTCGTCCGATGGAACACAAAGAGCAGAAGGACGCTGGCCAGAGAATCCGCAATCGCAGTAGCCAGTACCACTCCCCGAAGCCCCATAAATTTTGATAAAATAATCGACAGTATCAGATTCAGTCCTACCGTTCCAATCCCGATCTTCATAGGCAGTATTGTATCTTTCAAAGAATAGCACGCCCTGGACAAAAGAGAATGTGTACAGTACGCCATAAAACACAGCCCGTAGTACCGCAGCCCCTGTGCTGTCATCGCAACGGCTTTGGCAGAGAACGCCCCTCTTCCATAGGTGATCTGCACGATCAGTTCCGCGGATATCATTACAAACAAAGTAATCGGAATGCCAAACAGAAGACCGATATGAAGTCCTTTTTCCAGCTTTGCCCCGCCTTCCTCCATCCGCCCCTCTGCAAACGATTCCGCAAGCTCCGTATAAATGATCGTTGTCAGCGGAATCCCAATCAGATTCGATGCAAACTGATACAGCACCGCCGCATAGGATACGGCCGTCACTGCACCTGCATTCATAGCGGACAGAAGCGTCCGGTCCACCAGACTGTTCAGCTCATAAATAGCATTCCCAAAAAATATAGGAAATGCCTGTCCAAAAAGTTTTAAGATTCTCCGGTCACGAAACCCATATCGGAAGGTGAGCCGCCCGTACCGCCGGCTCTTCATCTGCAGAAACAGATATTGTACCACATAAGAGAACAGGACGGCTCCTGCCATAGCTTTCAGGCCGTACCGTTTTCCAAGAAAAAACACCACCGCCGCCAAAATCATATTGTTGAGCATCGCGGCAAAGGACGAATAACCATATTCCTTCTCTGCATTCAGGAGACTTTGCAGAAGATGATTGGACATATACAGGCACATGCCCCATACCAGGATTCGAAAATATGTCGTGCTAAGGCGCACTTCTTCAGCCGTATATGTGGGCAGCAGGATCCGCAGAAACAGAGGAGCTGCCACATACAGACAGATTGACAGGCCAAAAGCAACTGCAAAAATATCCGTGATCGTTCTGCTGGCAAAGGCCTTGGAGTCTTCCTGACTGATCTCCTTAATTCCAATATAAAAGGGCAGAAAGGATACTGCAACTGCCTCCGATATGGGAATCAGCATATTCTGCAGCAGTCCGTCCGCCACATAATATGCATCCGTCTGCAGCGTCGCACCGAAAGCCGATGCGATCACCATGGATTTTATAAAACCAAGTCCTTTATTCAGCAGAGACAGGCAAAACAACGTCACTGCAGATCCAAGGAGCCATTTCTTACTGTTCTTTTCCATCTTTTAATTTCCCAGTTCCCCGATTCCAGAAAGCCAATCCAAGCAGCACCGGAAGGAAGGCATACAAAAGATTCAGGTGCTCGCTTTCTGCCATACTGCGCAGCAGCAGAATCATAAAAAATAACAGAAATCTCTCATTCTGCTTCCGATAGCCATATAAAATTGTCCCGGCCATCAGAATCAGCGCAATCAATGCCATCACAATCCCCAGATGAAGAACCAGATATGCAAACATCATATCCAGATAATCATAGATGCCGGGATCGTAAGGACTCCCGAACCAGGACAGCCCGTGAGCTTCCAAAAACATTCCCGGAAGCTGGAACCGGGCAATAAAAGACCCGGACAATGCCATAAGCTCCGGCTTTTTCCACCGATAAAGAGCGAGTGCAAAGACCGGCAGTATAAGATCCATACCCAATGCAAAGATGCAGCCCCAGGTCCAGATCACATATTCCTTCCACCGCTTCCCATACCGCTCCCAAAGTTTCGCAAATGCCTCCGCCAGCAGTACCGCAGCCATCAGAACCTCTGCTGTCCTGCTGTTTGCAGTCACATGGACAAATACCAGTATCCCCATGATTCCCGCATAATCAAACCACCGGAATCTTCGATGGCGAAGATACATCCATTCCATGCAAATCATCAGAAATGAAAGTCCCATTCCATTAGGGCCCTGCCAGCCAAAGAACATGCGTTCGATTCCCCGCATCGAAATCGTCTGGTTCGGACAGATTCCTAGAAGGGGAAACAAAATCAGAAACAGCGCAGATACGATGCGCCCTGCCAGATCTGCTGTCATGAGCCGGTCCAGCTTCAGATCCCTGCTGCAGCAGACTCCAAGCATAAAAAGCAGCGGCGTCTTATCTCCTGATGCCCGCCAGCTCAGAACCGCAAGGATACCAAAACCAAGGATCAGAAGCCAATCCTTCCAGTGATTTCCCTGAATACACAATTTGAAAAGCCCAAGACAGACAAACCCCCAGTACAAGATTAAATAGGGCTTTCCGCTCACATTTAACATAGCCCAGACTGTGCCATAAAGCTGAAATTCTATCACAAGCACATACAGCAGTATTTCATTGACCAATTTCACGGTTTTCTCATTGAGTCTGTACATGAGCTTTTCCCTTTCCAAATGTCCGGAAACTTTGTTTCTTCCTCATTATATACACTCCGGCCGGTTCCTTCAACTTTTTTCTTCTGAGAGGTTTCTGCTCTACCGTCTTAGCTGATAGATGCCAAAACCGGCCACCTTGTCCACTTCCGTAACGGCAACATCTTCATACAGTTCCGTCAGAAGCTCCAGTCCCCGGTCAAAGCTGCAGATCAGATAAATATGGTCCCAGCCGTATAGAGCCTCCGGCACATCTGTAATACCCTGCTGTAAAAGTTTCTCCTCCCACACCGGACTGAAACTGATCCAGTCTCCCAGAGAAATATAGTTCATTCCAAAAGGCTCGGACCGCCAGAAATCCACATTCCAGGATCCCATCGCCATGGAGACTACATCATTAAAATAAAAATTTTCCGGATGGGCTGTACAGTAAGCCTTCAGTTCCTCCACGGCCTCATTCCTTTGATACATCTCCACATTTTCCCGTCGAACGGTCCGGATCTGAAATACAGATGCTCCCAGAAGCAGGATACACAGCGCCGCCGCCCCTGCTCTTCGTTTTCTTTCCGAAAGCTCCGCTTCTGCCAGCCGCTCCATGCACAAAAGAAGCACAGACACAATCAGCATAAGATTCATGCAGATTTCCACCCGAAGGGGCACCCGCCCGCGGTAGATCAGATACATCCACAAAGCAAACTGGGAACCGAATACACAGAGGACTTTCAGACTTTGTTTCCACTCTTTCTTCCAAGCATACCACAGGATAAATGCTCCGTACCCGAACAAAGCAAGCAGATGACCATAACCGTACTCACCGCCTATGACATTTTTCACATAGGTCTTACCGGCGGCCCAAAGCCTGGCTGCCGGATCTCTCCTCTCCTTCACTATGGCTTTGCGGACCTCCAAATAGTCATCAAAAAATTCCCGGTTGATCTCCTCGTCTGCTGTATAATTATAATAGTACAGATTTTTAGCCCGGACTTTCGTCCAGATCCCCACCTGGTTATACATCTCTGTATCATCCTCATAACGGGGGAACATATAGTCATCATAGTCAAAAATCACGGTACAGGTGTCGTTGTAATGATTATATGCTTTCCATCCTTCGCTGCGGTACCCGATCATGAATCCGGACAGATGGAGCAAAAGCGCCCCGGCCGCTATGAACGGCACTAGCAGATGCCCCGGATTTTTCTCTTTTCTCTCCAGATCTTTCCAAAAACGGAAGATCCAGAACACACCGCACACCGGAAGAATCATATAGTAGACCGGCGAACGTGCTTCCGCGGTCAGAAAGCATAACAGGAACAAAATGCCAAGCGTCACCGGCCGAAACTCTTCTGATGTCATATACCAGAACAGTACCGTTACCGCCAGAACGGCCGCCGTAGTCGTAAAGGTCATCTGGGCCGCTGTACGGACTCCTAAGACCATACACCACAAAAACATCAGCACCCACATCCATATTTTCTGTACAAAGCTTTCCTGCCGCTTCAAAAGCCGGTACAGAATCAGCCCCGCGCAAACAGCCTGCAGCGTCAAAAATCCCAAAGCATACCAGTCCATCTGAGGCAGAAGCCGATACAGCCCTGCCAGCAGGCAGGAATACCAGTAGCCGATAAAGATCGTATGTCCGTCCGGCGTCCCAAGGTACTGTCCGGACACCACTTCCATCATCGTACGGTCATCCAAAATTCCATAGACAAAAGGCACCAGATTCCACAAAACAATCATATATATGAGAGGACATAACACCGCCCAGATCAGATTTTTCTTTTCCATTCATTTCTCCTTTTTCCGGTTCTTTCCGTATTATCCCAGTATTATAATCTATTTTTTACCGCTTGTCACCATTCAATTCTTAAATCATAGCCCTAAAAGCCTTGCTTCCGGCTGCATTTTAGTGTAAACTGTATGGAAACTGAACATGCAGGAAAGGAAACGAATGAACAAAATATCGATAATTGTTCCTGTTTATTACAGCGAAGATACACTGATGCTGTTGTATCAGGATATGAAGGAGAAAATACTGGATCAGCTCGAAGACTATGAGATTGTCTTTGTGGACGATGGTTCCGGAGACAGCTCCTGGTCCATTATGCAGCAGATCCGGGCACTGGATGACCATGTTGTGCTCGTCCGGCTGTCCAGAAACTTCGGAGAACATGCGGCACTTCTGGCCGGTCTGTCCTGCTGCACCGGAGACTGCGCCGTTACCAAGCAGGCGGATCTGCAGGAAGATTCCGAATTGATCCTCCGCCTGTATGACAGTTGGAAGCAGGGCAATAAAGTTGTGCTCGCCGTCCGGGAAGACCGGGACGACAACCGGTTTTATAAATGGTTCGCAAACCTGTACTATATCATAGTAAGAAAATTCATTATGTCTTCCATGCCTGAAGGCGGATTTGACTGCTATCTGCTGGACCGGAAAGCCATCGATGTACTGCTTCTTCTGGACGAAAAAAATTCTTCCCTGTCCCTTCAGGTATTGTGGATGGGATTCCAGACTGACAAGGTCTACTTCCACCGGAGGGCAAGAGAAGCCGGACAGTCCCGGTGGACCATGAGCAAAAAGATCAAGCTGATTATGGATTCCATGATGAGTTTCTCCTATTTTCCCATCCGGTTCATGACTGTACTGGGCGGGCTGGTGTCTCTGATGGCCTTTGTTATGGGAATTTACATCGTCTCCAGCAAACTGATCGTAGGAGAAGAGGTCCTTGGCTGGACCTCTCTTATGGCTGTCCTTTTGTTTTCTACCGGATTGATCCTTCTGATGCTCGGCGTACTTGGAGAATACATCTGGCGGGCATTAGACGCTGCCAGAAACCGTCCTCCATTTCTCATCGACACCATACAAATGCCTGCATCCGAGAAACATAAAGAGAAAAATACAGGAGCTGAAAAATCATGAAAATTATGCCGAACCGGATGGACCGGGGATTCCAGATGTATCAGCAGGAATTTGAAGAAAAAGCGCTGGAAGTGCTGCGCTCCGGCTGGTATGTTCTCGGAAAAGAAGTCTCTGCATTTGAAGAAGAGTTCGCCGCCTACACCGGCGCCGCCCACTGCGTAGGGCTTGCCAGCGGATTAGATGCGCTCTGGCTTGCCTTCCGCATTCTTGGAATCGGGAAAGGTGACGAAGTCATTGTTCCAGGCAACACGTACATCGCAAGCGTTATGGGCATTACGATCAATGGTGCCACTCCTGTCTTTGTGGAACCGGATGAGTATTTCAGTCTGGATGCCGACCGCATTGAGGAAAAGATCACCAGCCGCACCAAAGCTATTCTGGCTGTCCATCTGTACGGCATTCCCTGCCGGATGGATCAAATCGTCGATCTTTGCCGAAAGTACCGGCTGCGTCTTGTAGAAGACTGTGCCCAGTCACACGGCGCCCGCTACAAAGGACAGATGACGGGAACTTTCGGAGACGTTGGATGCTTTTCCTTCTATCCGTCCAAAAACCTTGGTGCTTTTGGAGACGGCGGTGCCGTCACCGTGAAAGATCAGGCACTGGCGGATGCCTTCCGGATGTACCGGAATTATGGAAGCGAAAAACGGTATTATAATAAGGTAGTCGGAGCAAATTCCAGATTAGATGAGCTTCAGGCCGGTCTTCTGCGTGTGCGTTTAAAACACATGGAGGAGATTACCAAAGAGCGGCAGGAGATCGCGGCTTATTATTCCGCACATTTGAACAACCCTCTCCTGAAGCTTCCAGTGGCCAGAAATGATACAACCTGCGTATGGCATCAATACGTAGTCCGCTGTGAAGAAAGGGACCGCCTGATGGACTTTTTGTCCAGCCGGAACATTGGAACGATCATCCACTACCCCATTCCGCCCCACCTCTCGGAAGCCTATCAATATCTGGGCTACCAGAAGAACAGCCTTCCCATTACGGAACATCTGGCGGATACGGTGCTTTCCCTTCCCATTTATAATGGAATCACAGAAGAGGAAATGGAACAGGTGGTCCATGGAATCAACCATTTTCAATAACCTATTTAAGAAAGAAAAAGAGAGGATCTTGAGACGTGTTAAAAGATAAGTGCCCGATCCTTCAGTTTGCAGATCTGGGCGATGAACGTGGAAAGCTGGTCGTCATCGAAGGAGCACGAAACATCCCTTTTCAGATTAAAAGAGTATTTTATATCTACGGCTCTGACGATACCGTCGTCCGCGGGCAGCATGCCAACCGGGAATCGGAATTTGTGCTCATCAATGTAGCCGGAGAAAGCAAAGTCCGCATTACCGACGGAAAAGAAGAATTTATCGTGGAACTGAACCGCCCCATGATGGGTGTATACATTCCCCGAATGATCTGGAAAGACATGTATGATTTTTCTGCCGATTCCGTACTTTTGGTTCTTGCCAGCACCTATTATGACGACAGCGAATATATACGAAATTTTGAAGATTATCTGACAGAATGCTGCTGACAGAAAAAGACAGCCCCCTTAAGGGCTGTCTCTCAGGATTCATGCGGAAGAAGGGACTTGAACCCTCACGAGCGTAGCGCTCACAAGAACCTGAATCTTGCTCGTCTGCCAATTCCGACACTTCCGCATTTGCATTCCGACTGTTATCATACAACATTTTGACAAAAAAGTCAAATATTTTTATAAAGTATCTTAAAAAAAAGCTCTCCGTAGATTCTAATTATGGACCATTTTAAAGTATTATGGAATAAAGAACCCAGTCTGAAAGGAAGGTAAAAATGGACTATCACGCATTAGGAAAAAGGATTCGAGAAGAACGTCTAAGGCTGAATCTGACCCAGGAAAAGTTAGCGGAAGAGGTCGGGGTATCCACTGCCTACATTGGTCAGATTGAGCGAGGTGAGAGGAGTCTGACTCTGGACAAGCTGGTGAAGGTGGTAAACCGTCTGGGAGTTACCGTAGATTTCCTTCTGGCTGATTACGTTATCGCAACGGATGATACCAGCATTAACCTTTTAGTCCAGCTTATGCATGGACGCACACCTGAAGAGAAGACCCTTGCGATCAATTTGCTGAAAGTATTATTTGCAGACAAATAGGTCATTTATTTAAAAAAGGGTCTGTCAGGAAGCGCAGCCTCGGCTGCAGGCTGAAGCCATGTTTCCTGGCAGATCCTTTTTCTGCACCTCATCATTCTATTAATCCGTGATTCTTTGGCATCTGTTTTTACAGAAATCCCATATACCACCGGATCAGCGGATCACCAAAACATATGGCGCATATTGCTCCGGCAGACAGAAACGGCCCCAAAGGAATGGCCGTTTCTTTATTCCAGTTTTTATGAAAGGGGCCTCTTTTCACCAGCAGCCCCAGCAGGCATCCTGCAAGAAGAGTCAAAAGCATCTGGGGCCAGCTAAGATAAAGTCCCATGACCAGCAGAAGTTTCTGGTCCCCTCCGCCTATGGCGGTCCGCCCCCGGATGCCCTTGTAAAGCGCTGCCAGCAGCAGTAAGGCCGCCGGGATGCAAAGCCCCAAAAACATCTGCCCTGCCGCCGCCGGAACCGGCTGATGCAAAAGCAGCGCCCATAAAAAACGGTTTGCCGCCAGAAAAAGCAGGACTCTGTTGGGGATTACCCTTCTGTCCAGATCCGTCAGCGACAGCAGAAGAAGTCCTCCTGCAAAGACTGCCCACATCCCAAGTTCCGGCACTGAACCAAAATGCATTCCCAGGCAGAGAGTCCCTGTCAGACCCGCCAGTCCGGCTTTTCCCAAAGCTTCCCTGCGATATCCCGCCGCGCCTCCCAGAAGGCTTCCAAGAACCGCTCCGGCTGTTATCAGGCCCACAATCCATAGTTGTTTTTTATCCACCGGTTTCCTCTTTTCTCGTATCCGGATTTTTCGCTTCCGAAACAGAACGTACGTTCTGTTTAAGCTGATTTAAAAATAGACCAGCTCCTCTTCTGGCTTTTCCGCTTTCTTTATATTGGTGGAGTGAAGGACGATTCCCTCTTCCCCGTTATACTCCGGTCGCTTCTCCATATGGGCTTTGGCCGTCACAGTGAGCCATTGGCGCTGCTTCAGGCGGTCTACATAGGAAGATCTGCACAGAAAACCTATAAACGCCGTATCATCCGCACAGCAGGTCATAGCCATACGTCCCGGAACAAAATATCCTTCCGGAAGATGTTTGCCGGTATATGCCATCCCTTTGAATCGAAGGGTCTTCCCGTCATAGCGCTCCGGATGGTCCATGGCATCGATATACCAGATCCCATAGTCCGTATCCGCGATCTCGATCACTTCCGCATCCAGATCAAAGGGCAGCTCCTCTTCAAACTTCAGCATGGTCCCGTCCTCCCGCTCAAAGACTACCTGGGCCTTCGGATTCACGGCACGCATGTTCCGCTTATACACAGCGGCAGGTGTCTCGTCACTGCTCCGATTGAAAATAATCAGATCGGAGTCTTTTGCCATCTCCATAAAAATCGATTTCATATTTTTCAGATAGACATCAAAGGTAGAGGCATCCACCACGGTAATCACCTGGGCTACAAACCACCCTTTGGGCATATACATGTCACGCAGAAAATCCATGCCCCACATGCAGTTGTATTCCAGAACGATCTGTGTCGGCTTGTATTTTTTCTGGCACTCTGCAAGAAATGTCTCGTTAAACTCGGTCTTATCTTCCAACATGACAAGAGTAGCGTTGGCCTGTTTCAGAATCTCTTCCTCGTACTCTTCGATCCCCTCTTCACAAGCCAGGACCAGATTGCGCTCTCCATCGGAGAAATATTCATCCGCCAGCGTCTCCAGGGCGAATCTGGTCTTGCCGCCCTCCAGGAAACCATGGACTACAAATACTGGGATTTTCATATGTTTGTCTCCTATTAAGAGTTCCGCATCTTCCCCGCGGATGCCCTTTTACACAATCTCAAAGAGCTTCGCAAGCTCTTCTTCGTTCAAATGAGAACCAATGACGCACAGGCGGCCCGTATAGCCGGCTTCGCCCCGGCGTACCTCGTGTTCTTCGGGAACCATGTCAAAGTGCAGCCAGCTTCCGTCGGTGCAGGGTACGATGCCTTTTGCACGAAGAATGATGCCGCAGTCGTCGCTTTCGGAAAGCTTTGTCAGAATCTCACAAAGCTTCTCCTCCGTATATTTATGAGGCGTCTCTTTGCCCCAGCTCGTAAACACCTCGTCCGCATGATGATGGTGATGGTCATGTTCATGACATCCGCAGTCATGGTCATGATCGTGAGGATGGCCGTCATGGTCATGGTGGTGCTCATGATGTTCATGACAGCCGCAGTCATGGTCATGATAATGACCGTGCTCGTGCACGTGCTCTTCCATCTCCTCTTTCCTGAGCAGATCCTGGTGCTGCATAGCCGCAAGAATCTGCTCTCCCTTCAGTTCCTCCCAGGGAGTTGTGATAATGGATGCACCCGGATTTTTCTCCCGCAGCATTTTGACACAGGCCTCCAGCTTCTCTTCGGTCATCTTCTGGGTCCGGCTGAGCACGATGGTCCCCGCATGTTCCACCTGATTATTGAAAAATTCTCCGAAATTTTTCATATACATCCGGCATTTCTGTCCGTCCACCACAGTCACGGAACTGTTCAGCTCCACCGGTTCATGCGCCGCTACGCCCTGTACGGCCTTTGTCACATCCGACAGCTTGCCCACACCGGAAGGCTCAATCAAGATGCGGTCCGGTGCATACGTCTCAATCACTTCCTTCAAAGCGGTCCCAAAGTCTCCCACCAGAGAGCAGCAGATACATCCGGAGTTCATCTCCGTAATCTGCACGCCTGCTTCCTTCAGAAAACCTCCGTCAATTCCGATCTCTCCAAATTCATTTTCAATCAGGACAATCTTTTCTCCCGCAAAGACCTCTTTTAACATTTTCTTGATGAGTGTCGTCTTGCCGGCTCCTAGAAAGCCGGATATAATCTCTATCTTCGTCATGATCTGCTCCTTTTTCATCCTGTAAACGAAGCCCTCGGAAGCCTGCCTGTCCCGGCAGTCGTCCCAAGGGCTTTTGTACAAATGATCCTTATTTATTCAGTGCACCTTTTGCAGTCTCTGCCAGCGCTGTAAAGGACGCTGCGTCATTCACTGCCATATCAGCGAGGATTTTCCGATTCATCTCCACGCCTGCGGTTTTCAGTCCATACATGAATTTGCTGTAGGACAGGCCGTTCATCCGCGCTGCCGCATTGATACGTGCAATCCAAAGCTGTCTGAACTGACGTTTTCTCTCCTTACGTCCCGCATATGCACTGGTCAGCGCTCTCATTACGGACTGTTTTGCGATCCGATACTGCTTGCTTCTGGCTCCTCTGTAGCCTTTTGCAAGCTTTAATACTCTATTGTGTCTCTTTTTCGCGTTTAAGCCGCCTTTCACTCTTGCCATTTTTCTTCCTCCTTAACTATCCTGATCTTATAAATACGGTAAGATCTTCTTCATGCTCTTTACATTGGTAGCATCTGTGATCGTTGACTTTCTAAGATTCCTTTTTCTCTTCTGAGATTTTTTAGTTAAGATATGGCTCTTATAAGCTTTCATTCTTTTTAACTGTCCGGTTCCGGTCTTTTTAAAACGTTTTGCAGCAGCTCTGCTTGTCTTTACCTTTGGCATATGTTGATTCCTCCTGTAAATAATTCTATATTTGCCCAGTCCTTAAAGACTGGCATAACTTACCGGCCCCCGAAAGGGGGACCTGCCTTTTACAGCTTTTACGGATAAGTTAATTACGTTTTTCACTGAAAAACATGGTCATGCTGCGGCCTTCCATTTTGGGCGCGCGGTCGACAACTGCGATATCTGCCAGTTTCTCGGCAAATACATCCAGAATCCGTTTACTGCTCTGTACATGCGCCATCTCACGTCCGCGAAAACGCAGGGTAACTTTTACTTTGTCACCTTTCTGAATGAACTTCCTTGCCGCATTGACCTTCGTATTCAGATCGTTGTCGTCAATATTCGGAGACAGACGAACTTCTTTGATTTCGATGGTTTTCTGCTTCTTTCTTGCTTCCTTTTCTTTTCTCGCCAGCTCATAACGGTATTTTCCATAATCGATAATCTTACATACCGGCGGCTTTGCTCCAGGAGCAATCTTGACCAGATCCAGTTCAGCCTCCCTCGCCATTTTCATCGCCTCACTGGCAGACATAATGCCTAACTGCTCTCCATCCCGGCCGATCAGACGGATTTCCCGATCTCTGATCTGCTCGTTAATCATTAATTCGCTAATAGTTGTACACCTCCGCACATAAAAAAGTGGATAGAAAACTATCCACTTAACACACAAAAGAAAGCTGCCCGCGCAAACTGTTCTGCCGTATTAACCCAGGTCGCTTCCTGCGCCAAGGTGAGAGTGGATACTCTTCTTTCATCTCATAACCTCATCTACCATAGCACAGGAAGTACCAGATGTCAACTCTTTTTTATACAAAACGGTTTAAAGTTTTGTCGTACGTATAATCAATGCCTTGAAGCTTCTCTTCCACCTCTGCTTTGGGAATATTTTTATCCGCACAGAGGCTTTCCAAATCCGGGTAAAAGTCCCGAAGCTGGGTATTCACATAGCTGAGCAGCAGCATAGGGTCTTTGGGTATCATAAACTTCTCCTTTCTATAGGTCAATGCCCCAAAGGACGGCTTTTATGCGTTCTGTCCCTCCCGGATCACAAGGCCATCCATATCCTGATCCACCAGCATCACACTTCCGGCATGTACCTGGCCGGACAGGATATACCGGGCCGCCATCGTTTCCACATATTTCTGCAAGTACCGTTTCAAGGGCCGCGCACCGTACACCGGGTCGTATCCATTTTCCACAATATACGCCTTTGCCTTCTCTGTCAGCCTGATCGTCAGTTCCTTATCCGACAGTCTGTGGTTCAGATCTGCAAGAAGCAGGTCTACAATGTGCCCGATGTTGTCCTTTGTCAGCGGCTTGAACAAGATCGTTTCATCCAGTCGATTCAGAAACTCCGGACGAAAATGCGCTCTCAGCTCATTCATTACCTGCTCTTCGCTCTCCGGACGGATCTCCCCTCTTTCGTCAATGCCCTCTAAAAGCCAGGCGGAACCAATGTTCGATGTCATAATCAAAATCGTATTTTTGAAATCGACCGTCCTTCCCTGGGAATCCGTAATCCGCCCGTCGTCCAGCACCTGCAGAAGTACATTGAACACATCCGGATGGGCCTTTTCCACCTCGTCAAAGAGTACGACAGAATAGGGACGTCTGCGCACTGCTTCCGTCAACTGGCCGCCCTCCTCATATCCCACATATCCGGGAGGCGCCCCGATCAGACGGGATACCGAATATTTTTCCATATATTCGCTCATATCAATGCGGACCATATTCTGCTCATCGTCAAACAGACTGGCGGCCAGCGTCTTGGCAAGCTCCGTCTTGCCCACGCCGGTGGGACCGAGAAACAAAAAAGAGCCGATGGGTTTTCCCGGATCCTTGATGCCGGCTTTGGAACGGATGATGGCATCCGACACCTTCCGAACCCCTTCCTCCTGTCCGACAACTCTTTTATGCAGCTCCTCATCCAGATGCAGCGTCTTGTTCCGCTCACTCTCTGTCAGCTTTGCTACTGGAATGCCGGTCCAGCGGGAAATAATCCGGGCAATTTCTTCATCCGTCACACTTTCATGGACCAGAGACAGATCCTGCTTTTTGACCTTTTCCTCCTCCTCATCCAGTTGTCTTTGAAGCTGGGGAAGCTGTCCGTACTGAAGCTGGGCCGCCTTTTCCAGATCATAGCTCTGCTGAGCCGCCTGGATCTGCTTGTTCACTGCCTCAATCTCCTCCCGCAGCCTGCTCAGACGTTCTACCGAATGCTTTTCATCGTCCCACTGGGCTTTTTTATTGTTAAATTCATCACGAAGTTCTGCCAGCTCCCTCTGGAGCGAATCCAGGCGGTCCTGGCTTAAGCGGTCCGTTTCCTTTTTCAGCGCCGCTTCCTCGATCTCCAACTGCAGCACTTTTCTGCGCAGCTCGTCCAGTTCCGCAGGCATGGAATCCAGTTCCGTCTTAATCAGCGCACATGCCTCGTCCACCAGATCGATGGCTTTATCCGGCAAAAAACGCTCGGAAATATACCGATGAGACAAAGATGCCGCCGATACCAGCGCGGAATCCGTGATCTTCACTCCGTGGAATACTTCATAACGTTCCTTTAACCCCCGCAGAATGGAGATCGTATCCTCCACAGTCGGTTCATCCACTAGCACCTGCTGGAACCTGCGCTCCAGGGCCGCATCCTTCTCGATATACTGCCGGTACTCGTCCAGCGTCGTGGCACCGATGCAGTGCAGCTCTCCTCTGGCCAAAAGCGGCTTCAACATATTTCCCGCGTCCATAGCGCCGTCTGTCTTGCCTGCTCCCACAATCAGATGCAGCTCATCGATAAATAAAATAATACGCCCTTCGCTTTTTCGCACTTCCTCCAGCACTGCCTTCAACCGCTCTTCAAATTCTCCCCGGTATTTGGCGCCGGCCACCAGCGCGCCCATATCCAGTGCAAAAACTTTCTTTTCCTTCAGCCCTTCCGGCACATCTCCCCGGACAATCCTCAGCGCCAGTCCTTCTACCACCGCTGTCTTACCCACACCCGGCTCTCCAATCAGCACCGGATTGTTTTTTGTCTTTCGGGACAGAATGCGGATCACATTGCGGATCTCTGTGTCCCTGCCGATGACGGGATCTAATTTCTGCTCCCTGGCCCGCTCCACCAGATCATAGCCGTATTTGTTCAGGGTATCGTAAGTAGCTTCCGGGTTGTCGCTGGTCACCCGCTGATTGCCCCGGACGGTGGACAGGGCCTGCAAAAAGCCGTCTCTTGTGATCCCGTTTTCCCGAAACAGCTCTTTCATGGACGGACTGGGATGATCCAGAAGAGACAAGAACAGATGTTCGACTGATACATATTCGTCTCCCATATGCTTCGCTTCCTCTTCTGCATGAATCAATGCCCGATTCAGATGCTGTCCGATATAGGGCTGTCCGCCGGATACCTTTACTCTCCGATTCAGAGCCTCCTCCACTCTCTCTTTAAATAAAGTAAGATCTATCTCCATCTTTGCCACCAGTCTGGCGATCAGACTTTCCTCCTGCATCAGAAGGCTGTACAGCAGATGTTCCTGCTCAATCTCCTGATTGCCGTATTCCAGAGCAGTCTTTTCCAGATCATTCACTGCCTGAACGGATTTCTGCGTAAATTTCTGAAAATTCATATGGTCCTCCTATTTCTGTTCTGCATCGGATCCGGAAAGACTCCCCTCTGGTCCTCTCTCCAGACCGGCACGTCCGTTATTTCTCTTGTTCTACATTGACTATAACACTGGTTGTTAGCACTGTCAAGAGTCGAGTGCTAATTTTTATAAAAAATATGACCGACGCAAAGGCGGTATGCCGCGTGACGGACTGTCCGATAAGGAATCAGGGCAGCAGGCACTATTGGCAGTAGTGGCGGCTGTTTCTTTTTCTCTTGTATTTCCCCGCATAAACCCATGCCGTCTGCATACCCTATAAAGGAAACGGCTCTTTAAAGCCCTACAGAACAGGAGGTCCCTTTATGTGTACCAGCATTGCAATGAAAACAAACGACTTTTACTTCGGCCGCACCATGGACCTGGATTTTGAACTGCATACGTCTGTGGTCATCACTCCCAGAAATTATCCGATCGCCTTCCGCCGGTCCAGTGTCCTTAGACGGCACAATGCGCTTATTGGTATGGCTACCATAACCGACGGCTATCCCCTTTACGCAGAAGCAGCCAATGAAAAAGGACTCTGTATGGCTGCTCTGAACTTTCCGGACAATGCCTATTATCCGACGGAAGAAGACCCGCGCAAAACCAATATTTCTCCCTTTGAGCTGATCTTATGGGTGCTTGGACAGTGCGGCACCGTTGAAGAAGTACGTCGTCTTATGGATACTACCCATCTGGTCCATATTCCCTTTAGTTCCAGACTTCCTCTGACTCCCCTTCACTGGCACATTGCCGACCAGACATGTTCTGCCGCCCTAGAGGTCACAAAGGACGGACTGAAGCTCCTTGACAACCCTGTAGGCGTCCTGACCAACAATCCGACCTTTCAATTTCAACTGACCAATCTGTCTCAATATATGAACCTGGTTTCCGGCTATCCCAAAAACTGCTTCAGCGGCCTGGAAGGCATTGCACCATTCGGACAGGGCCTTGGAAGCTTCGGTCTTCCCGGAGACTATTCGCCCACTTCCCGTTTTGTCAAGGCGTCCTATCTGCGCCTGAATTCTGTCTGTGAGAAAAACGACCCCAGCAGCATTGCCCAGCTCTTCCATCTTCTGGACTCTGTATCGATTGTAAAAGGAACGGTCCTTTCCCAGCAGGATGCCTGTGATATGACCACCTATGCCTGCTGTATTAACGCTACCAGAGGAGTCTATTACTACAAGACATATGCCAACAATCAACTGACTGCCATCAGTATCCGCCACGAGGACCTGGACCAGAAAAACCTCCGGATCTTCCCGATGGTCGTATCCCAGCAGATCGCCTGGGCCAATTAAGGCCCAGCCCTTCAGGCGCCTGTCAGAGGCAGTGCCAGCTCCACAGCAAAACACGCTCCTTCTGCATACCATCCGAAAGTCCCCTGGTGTTCTTCCATGATCTTCCTGCACGTCCGAAGGCCGATCTGGGTGCTCTCCTTTAGATTGTCCTGTTTTTTCACATGATTTTGGATCTGAATATGGAGCATCCCCTCTTTTTCCTCTGCCCGGATTTCCAGCGGATATTTCGTATCCCCGTACTTTTTCAAGTTTGACAAAAGATTATCAATCACCCGCTGCAAATATTCGCTGTCCACCTGAACCCATTGGGTCAGCTCCTGGATCCGGCAGTCCAAACTCCCGCCCTGCTCCTGCCAGTCAAAAAACTGACTGTTGCAGAGGTCTTCCAGAAGGCTTTCGCAGGACAGCACCTGAAACTGGTACTGCCGTTCCCGCTTTCCATATACCAGGAAATATTCGAACAGACGATCCGACATCCGCTTCAACTGAAACGCCTTTTCCCGGCAGTGGTGCAGATAGCTCTGCATCTGCATCTTGTCTGTATACCGCTCCATGGTCAGAAGCTCCAGATAGCCGATCAGAGAAGTCAGCGGCGTGCGCAGATCATGGGACATAGCTGTCACCAGCTCCATATTCGCCTTTTCCGCCGTGTCTTTCATTAACTGCTGTTCCAGAATGCTGTTTTTCAGCCGCTCAATTCCTTCTGCCAGCGTCGTAATCTCGTCATTTCCCCGAATAGTCATGGGATATTCCAGATTTCCGCTCCCTAGAATCCGAAGCTCCTGATCCAGACGGTTAATATATCGGATCTTCTGATGAATCAGAAGGAACAAGATCAGAATAAATACCATCCCGCCTGCCATATAGCCCGCAATATCTGCCATATAAAAAATATGCGGATCCATATAGCAGTCCACCTCCGCTTTGATAACCGTGCCGTCCCACAAGGTCACATCATAGAAGGGAAGACTGCTGCCATTGAGCGGATTTTCTGTATCCTCTTCCGGAAAAATCATATTGCTGTTAAACAGAGCATCCACGTCCCGGTAAAAGACCACATAGACATTTTTCTCTCTCTGCGCCCAGGTGGCCAAAAGCTCCATATTCTTTTCCGTCACTTCTTTTTCCTGGATATAAACATGCAGCCGCTCCAGACATTCCTGCGTCTGCCGCATATAGTAGTCTTCACCGTCTATTTTATTCAGTGCATACCGAAGCCCTATGTCTTCCACAATCTGTGCCGTCAGCACACCTGCAATCAAAGAAACAACGGTCATCAGAATCAGTTCCAGCGTCAGCCTGCGTCTGCCTTTTCTCTTAATTAACACAATAACCTCTTCCCCAAATATTCTGAATATAGGATTCTCCGTTTTTCTCCAATTTCCGCCGGATATTCCGGATATGCACCATGACAGTATTTCCGGAATTAGGGAAAAAGATTTCCTTCCAGATCGTCTCATAGATCTCTTTCACGGAAAATACTTTGCGCGGATTTGATACAAGGAGCAATAGTATTTGATACTCCATTTCCGTCAAAGAGATGTTCTGCCCATTCATCTGTACCGTCTGAAGCTCCTGATCGATGGTTATATCTCTGTAAAAAATGATTTTCTCCTGGTCTTTATCCGGTTTCTGATAAACCCGGTACCGCCGGATCAGTGCCTTCACTCTGGACAAAAGTTCCATATAGGAAAAAGGCTTTACCAGATAATCGTCCCCGCCGGCAGAAAATCCGATCACTTTGTCATGCTCTCCTGATTTGGCAGTCAGAAAGAGAATCGGCACATTTGTCTTTTCCCGGATTCTCGTACATGCCTGTATCCCGGACTCTCCCGGCATCATGATATCTAAAATCACCAGATCGACCCGCTCGGACTGTTCCACCGCCTCCTCTGCATTGACCGCCTCTAATATCTCATAGCCTTCGCTTCCCAGCATCATCCGAAGCACTTCCCTGATCTCCGGTTCGTCATCTGCCACTAATATCCGCTGCTTCTCCTGCATCTTCTCACCCGTCCTATTCTAACATACGTGCATCTGTATGCCCTCAGTGTATCATGTCAGGACCGTTCTTACGAGTCCTCTCATGCACAATTAAGATTTCTTAAGATTTGGCGGATGCCGGCCGCCGGACAGAGATCCTTTCGCCGCCTCCCGCCCAAAGTAAAAAGAGGCTACAGTACCGTAGCCCCATTTCCTGTCTCCACCACATAGAACTCCGCCTGAAGTCCCGTTCTTGACTGATAATTTTCTCCCACCTTCTGAATAAATGAATTAACTGCGCTGTTTTCTACTATACTGACTGTACATCCCCCAAAACCGGCCCCCATCATCCGGGAACCAAGCACTCCGTCCATATTCCAGGCTTCTTCCACCAGAATATCCAGCTCCTCGCAGGACACCTCGTAATCCTCTTTCAAAGACAGATGGGAGGCATTCATCAGTTGGCCGAATTCAAAGAGATCCCCATGTTTCAGCGCTTCCACTGCCTGAATCGTCCGCTGATTTTCCGTCACCGCATGTCTGGCCCGGCAGACTCTCACCGGACTTGCGATCATTTCCTGCACTTTTTCAAACACTTCTGCGGTCAGCTCTCCTAAGTCCCGGATAGCGATCACGGTCTGAAGCTCTTTTAATGCCTCCGCACACTGCGCCCGGCGCTCATGATAGCGTGTATCCACGGCGGAGCGTTTCTTCTGGCTGTTGGTAATGATAATCTTTTCATGAGAGAGCAGAAGCGGCGCATACACATAAGAAAGATCGCTGGTATCCAGGAAAATGGCGTGATCCTTTTTCCCCATGGCAATCGTAAAGGGATCCATAATGCCGCAGCTCATGCCGATGTATTCATGCTCCGCCAGTTGGCTGAACAGAGCAATATCGACCAGACTGATGTCTGAAAGCCCCATAAGCTCTTTCAGAATCAGGCCCGTTACCACTTCAATGGAAGCAGAAGAACCGATTCCCAGCCCTTTGGGAATGTCTCCGTAATACAGAATATCCAGTCCGCAGGAAACCCTGCAGTTTTTGCTTATAAAGGTCTGAACTACCCCTTTGGGATAATTGCCCCAGCCGTCCTTCTGCCGATAGGAAAGATCCGAAAGCGGCGCCTGAATCATTCCGTTTTCCGGATAGTTCAGGGAATACAGATGCAGCTCCTGGTCCTTACGCCGCCTGGCCGCTGCATACGTGCCGATTGTTATGGCACATGGAAATACATGGCCTCCGTTATAGTCTGTATGCTCACCGATCAGATTGATTCGTCCCGGAGCAAAATAAACGTTTGCATCGTCTCCTTCTCCGAAAATCTCCAGAAATTTGTCAATCAACTGCTGCCTCATAACTCACTCCCTCACTTTTTCATCATCATAGCATATTTTGTCGTTTTTGTTAATACATATAATTACGCACATTGACTTTTTCCTGCTGCCCAAGTACAATGAACTATGATCTTTTTTCAAACAGAAAAATTCTGATCTAAAAACCGCATCTGTGCAGAGACTGTCCGGATCATTTCTTAATTATGCTTATTGTTAGGCATTTTTCCGTATGCAGATGGTTTCCTGGCAGATGCAGCATCATAACAGGAGGCGTATTTACTATGTTAGAAGTATTGAAAGTCATTTTACTCGGTATTGTGGAGGGAATTACCGAATGGCTCCCCATCTCCAGTACCGGACATATGATTCTGGTCGAAGAGTTCATCCACCTGAACGTCTCGCCTGAGTTCATGGAAATGTTTCGTGTCGTCATCCAGCTAGGCGCTATTCTGGCGGTCGTTGTTCTGTATTTTCCAAAGCTCTGGCCTTTTTGCTCCCTGAAAAACGGCTGGATCAAAAAAGACACCTGGGCTTTATGGTTCCGGGTTCTGGCCGCGGTCCTTCCTGCTGCCGCCATCGGTATTCCTTTCGATGATACGCTGGATGCGATGTTTTACAACTATCAGACAGTGTCAATAACACTTATAGTTTATGGTGTTTTGTTTATTGTGGTAGAAAATTACAACCGCCGGAAAAAGCCGCGGGTCCGTTCTCTTCGTGAAATCACCTGGTCCCTTGCCCTTGGCATCGGCGTCTTTCAGGTTCTGGCCCTCATTCCCGGCACCTCCCGTTCCGGTTCAACGATCCTTGGCGCCATCCTACTTGGCGCATCCAGAGAAGTTGCCGCTGAGTTCAGTTTCTTCCTCGGCATTCCGGTTATGTTCGGAGCCAGCCTTTTAAAGATCGTAAAATATGGATTTGCCTTTACGGCAGCGGAACTGTCCCTTCTGATCGTTGGTATGGCTGTGGCTTTTCTCGTCTCTGTCCTTGCCATCAAATTTCTTATGGGTTATATTAAGAAAAATGATTTCAAGCCCTTTGGATATTACCGCATCCTTTTAGGCGTCCTGGTACTCCTGTATTTTATATTTATGAAATAAAAGAAAAGCCGTGATTTTTGACTTTGCATCCGCTGCAAAAGAAAGGATAACTTATGTACAGAGACATTGCAAGACTGATCTTATACCGGGACTTAGGCGAGGACAGCATCCTCTTAAAACTCGCCGGCATCTTTGAAGATTTTGACCGGGGGGATAAAACTTCGGCCGAACTGACCACTCGAATCTATGAACAGATGAAGGCGCTGTTAGACCTTTCCACCCAATATGGGTTTGACCACAATCTTTGGCACAACTATCTGACCTTCCTGCTGCTGACCAATGAAAACTCCTTCAGCATGACCAGCGAGAAGATAGGCGCCAATGACGGGACCGTCAATCATTTTGCCAAAGGAGATTTCGCCGTATTCAAACATTTGTTCGATTTTGATTTTGCTCCCATTGAAAAAGCCCTTGGCATTGACTGCTTCTCCACTGTCTGTCATTATCATTCCATCCAGAAAAAAGAGCGAATGTATAATAAAAATGTCAGCGAAAAAGTACAGCAAGTCAGCCGGCTGTTAGAACAGGCCCAAAATGAAGAAGAAATCTTCCAGATTGTGACGGATTTCTACGCCGCTTATGGCGTGGGCATGTTCGGCCTGAACCGGGCCTTCCGCATCCGCCATCTGGAGGAAGGTGTGGAATTTCTGCCTATTAACAACACCGAGCGTGTTCTGTTGGATGATCTCATCGGCTATGAACTTCAGAAGAAAAAACTTATCGAGAACACGGAAGCCTTTATCAAAGGACTTCCCTGCAACAATGTGCTGCTCTGCGGAGACGCCGGCACCGGAAAATCCACCAGCATCAAAGCACTTCTAAATGAATATTATGACCAGGGCCTTCGGATGATCGAAATTTACAAACACCAGTTCCAGGATCTGTCAAGCATCATCGCTCAGGTGAAAAACCGGAATTATCGCTTTATTATCTATATGGATGATCTGTCCTTTGAAGATTTTGAGATTGAATACAAATACCTGAAAGCCGTCATCGAAGGCGGTATGGAGACAAAGCCGGACAATGTGCTGATTTATGCCACCTCCAACCGCAGACATCTGATCAAGGAGACATGGAGCGACCGGGATGACATAGAAGTGGACAATGGTATGCACCGCTCGGATACCATGCAGGAAAAGCTGTCTCTCGTGGCACGGTTCGGTGTGACAATCTATTATGGAAAGCCATCCCAGAAGGAATATTTCACCATCGTCAAAGAGCTGCGGAAACGCTATCCGGCCATCACCTGCTCCGACGAGGAACTCTGTCAGGAAGCAAACAAATGGGAATTAAGCCATGGAGGCATCTCCGGAAGGACGGCCCAGCAATTTATCAATGATATGGCAGGAAAAGGGGCGTAAAAGCCCCTTTTCATTCATCCGGATATCTTTTTAATTCCTCCGCCAGCCGATCTACCGTCGTTCCCGGATCATATGCGATTTTGGAATTTTCAGTCAACAATTTTGTATCTTTTCCGTATTTTTTTACATAAAATTCATGATTTTTAATCTCTTATCTATTGCCCGGCTTATAAAATTCCAGCATATTTCCCCATCCTTCCCGGCATACTATTCCATTATAACAACAGGAGGTTTCAACAGAATATGGAAAACAACGATACAGTCCTTCTCTTAAAAGAATGCGATTCCGGGACCAAGATGGCCGTCTCCTCCATCGATGAAGTGCTGGAGAAGATCACCGATCCCGATATGCGGCGTCTCCTCTCTAAGAGCCGGAATCATCACGAACAGTTAGGAAATGAGATCCATTCCCTGCTGATCCGATATGACAGCGAAGAAAAAGATCCAGGCCTTATGGCAAAAGGCATGTCCTGGCTGAAAACCAATATGAAGATATCCATGGATGAGAGCAATGCATCCGTTGCCGAACTGATGACCGACGGCTGCGATATGGGCATCAAGTCCCTTTACCAGTATCTGAATCAGTATCAGTCAGCAGACCGCACTTCCAAAGAGATCTGCAAAAAGCTCATTTCCATCGAAGAAGAGTTCCGCCGGGATCTGCACTGCTATCTGTAGCAGTGTCCTCTCTTATGTCCACTCCTTTGTCTCTGTCCATTTCCGGCTTCAGTACCGCCTTAAATTCCGGGAAACCACTAAAGCCCGACTTCTTGCAGAAACGGGACCAGCGGCGGGATGGAAGCGCTGATTCACATCGGTATCGATACGGTAAAGATAAACGGAGATGCCTTTTACGGTATCTCCGTTTTCCGATCTCGTTATTTCTCTTCCAGAAGCTTCTCCACACTGACCAGCTTCACACATAAAACGAACAGTTCTCCTGTGATCTTCAGCTCCTCCAGCGTCGGATAGGACGGCGCAATACGGATATTGCTGTCATGGGGATCCTTCTTATATGGATACGTCGCACCGGCTCCTGTCAGCGTCACACCAGCCTCCCGGCACCGCTCCACCACAGCCTTTGCACACCCGTCCATGGTGTCAAAAGAAATAAAGTATCCGCCCAGAGGCTTTGTCCATGTACCGATTCCCAGACCGCCGAGTTCTTCCTCCAGCACTTTCAGGATCAGCTCAAATTTGGGGCGCATAATGGCCGCATGTTTTCTCATATGCTCTTTTACGCCGTCTAAGTCTTTAAAATACAGCACATGGCGAAGCTGGTTGATCTTATCATGGCTGATAATCTGGATGGTCATGGATTTTTTCACCCAGTCCAGATTGCCCGAAGAAGCAGCGATACAGCTAATGCCGGCTCCCGCAAAGCTGATCTTGGATGTGGACGCAAAAATCAGCACCATATCTTCCTTGCCGTTATCCCTGCACATGGACAGAATCTCCGGAAGCGTATCCTGCCGGTCCTCGTACAGATGATGCACGCAGTAGGCATTATCCCAGTAAATGCGGAAATCCTCCGCCGCCGGATTCAGATCTGCCATCCGTCTGCACACCTCCTCCGAGTAAGTAATTCCCAGAGGGTTCGTATACATAGGAACACACCAGATGCCCTTTACATCCGGGTCTTTCACATATTCTTCCACCAAGTCCATATCCGGTCCGTCTTCTTTCATCGGAACAGTAATCATCTCAATGCCGAAATGTTCCGTAATGGCAAAATGACGGTCATATCCGGGAGCCGGACAGAGGAATTTTACATGCGGAAGCCTGCACCAGGGCGTGCTGCCCATTACTCCATGGGTCATGGAACGGGATACGGTATCATACATGACGCTTAGGCTGGCAGTACCGAACACAATCACATGCTCCGGATCCACTCCCAGCATGGAACCCAGCAGACGGCGGGCACCAATGATTCCCTCCAGGTTGCCGTAATTTCTCACGTCCACCCCCTGCTCGTCCCGCATATCAAAATCACTGTTAAAGATATCCATCATAGGCATTGTCATATCCAACTGCTCCGCAGCAGGCTTTCCTCTGGACATATCAAGCTTTAGCCCTTTGTCCTTTGCCTCCTGATACTGAAGCGAAAATTTGTCTTTTAATACAAGCAGCTCTTCTTTACTGAGTTCACAATATGGTTTCATCTTCCTTAACTCCTTTGATTTATAGTGATGCACCTGCCTGAGTTTCCCCAGGCCGATGCGTTTACAGCATCATGAAGAATGGGAGACTGCATTCTCTACAGCCCCCCATCTGTCAATCTTCTTCAAATACCATTCGGATCAGCCCGTCATACTCTTTCCAGGCCGGATAATCCCGAAGCTCCAAAAGCGCCTCCGCAATCTGCCGGTACATCCACCCATGCATCGATTTCTCCTTCTCGTGAAACCTGTCCCACAGCTCATCGCCTATGGACTGCACATCCCTGGCAATAGAACGCATGTTCGACAGCTTGTCCGCCAGCGCCAGCATCTTCACACCCTTGTCTGCCTTCTCCTTCAGAAATCGGATCGTCTCCTGCTTCCGAATCAGCCAGGTCTGTTCCGGCGGAAGATCCCGTCTCTTGTCTTCGGACTCCCCTCCCACATAAAAAGCAATGCGTTCTCCGAAATACTCCTGAATCTCTGCAAGTGTAACTTCCGTGTCTTCTACCACGTCATGCAGCATAGCCGCCGCGATCAGCTCCTGATCCTCTGTCATCTCCGCCACAATAGCTGCCGCCTCCATAGGATGCGCCAGATAGGGAATCCGATTCCCCTTTCGTGTCATACCGCAGTGTGCCATAGCCGCAAAGATCGCCGCCCGCTCGAACAATGGCAGATGTTCCACCGACAGCTTGCGTCTCATTTCGTCTGACATCTTAGTTATCATTTCGCAAAATACCCATTTCCCTTATAAATCCCCGTGTTTTTACGAATGTATCATATCACAGATGTCATGAAATAGCAACCTATGAGAACTGTTTTTTCTTCAGATATGCCCTGGTCATCTCCACCACTTCTTTGCTCAGCAGCGTAATGGCAATCAAGTTTGGCACCGACATAAAGCCATTTAACGTATCTGCAATATCCCATACAAGCGAAAGCGATCCTGTACACCCAAAGAAAATGATCAGTACAAAAAACATTTTATAAGGAAGGATTCCCTTAATCCCGAACAAATATTCCACCGCCCGCTCTCCGTAATACGACCAGCCGAGAATCGTGGAAAATGCAAACATCATAATGGCTATGGCCACAAATTTGTCCCCGTGAGGAATCACTGTTGCAAATGCACTGGCTGTCAGCGTTGTTCCGGATACCACTGCATTCTCTCCCCCTGCCGCAATGGCTGTAAGATAGCTTTCCATGTCATAAACTCCTGAGGTCAGGATTGTCAGGCAGGTGATCGTACAGACAACGATCGTATCTGCAAATACCTCAAACACACCCCACATTCCCTGAACAACCGGCTCCTCCACGTCCGACGCAGAATGCACCATAACCGACGAGCCAAGGCCGGCCTCATTGGAGAACACCCCTCTGGAAATTCCGCGCTTCATAGCCACTGCAATGCCGTAGCCAAGCACACCGCTTCCCGCCGCCTGAAAGTTGAACGCCTCACGGAAGATCATGGCAAAGGCCGCCGGAACCTCTCCGATATTGGCAATAATGACTGCCAGCCCGCCCAAAATATAAAACACAGCCATAAACGGCACAATCTTCTCCGTCACAGACGCGATCCGCTTAATACCGCCCACGATGACCAGCGCCACAAAGAACATGATGACAACAGCCGTCACCCAGGCCGGAACACCGAAGGAATCTTTCAGGCCGCTGGCAATGGAATTGGCCTGGGTCATATTTCCGATGCCGAAGGATGCCAGAAAACAGAAAACGGAGAAAATGACCGCCAGCCATTTGCAGTGCAGTCCTCTCTCTATGTAAATCATAGCTCCGCCGATCCAGTCGCCCTTCTCGTTGCGGTAGCGGTATTTAATACCAAGGGTATTTTCCGCATAGTTGGTCATCATGCCCACAAAGGCTGACAGCCACATCCAGAAGACAGCTCCCGGTCCGCCAAGAGCGATGGCCGTAGCCACACCGGCGATATTTCCCGTACCGATAGTCGCCGCCAGCGCCGTACATAAGGACTGAAACTGGGAAATCGAATGCTTGTCATCCGTTCTGCGCACCTTTCTGTCCTTAAAAACACTCAGTATAGTCGCTTCCATCCAGCTTTTAAACTGGGTAATCTGGAAGAATCCCGTCCGTATAGTGAACATAGTTCCTACCAGAAGAAAGAAAACCAGCATATACGGCCCCCAGATAAATCCGTTCAGCATACCGTTGATCTCTTCCACGGTTTTTAGAAAATTTTCCATTACACATTTCCCTCCATTTTTGATTTATAAGGCTGACTTCTATTATTCTATGCCTCAGAAAAGGCAGTAAGTCCGCTTTTGATCTCCTTTAACACAAAATAGGTTTTCGTTCCGGATACTCCGCGGATGCTCTTGATGACTCGGTGGAGCTGCTCCAGCGACTCGGAGGAGCGAGTCTGGATCTTCAGCATAAAATCATAATCCCCCGTCAGATAATCGCAGGACACGATGCTGGCATTTTCGCTCATAATCCGGGTAAATTCCTCATAATACCTGGGATGTTCCAGGGACACCTCCATCAGCGCCGTGACTTCATTGCCGATTTTCTGCTGGTCCGCCACGATCGTATACTGCCGGATGATCCCATTTCGTTCCAGCTTCCTTATACGTTCAATGACGGCCGCAATCGACAGATGCACCTTATGGCTGATCTGCGTCGCCGACTGTCTTGAATTTTCACTGAGACATTGTAAAATACTGCGGTCCAAACTATCCATCCTGCACACTCCTTTTTGAACAGCAAAGACTCCTTTCGGGTCTTTTGCCGTCATGAACTCAAAAAGGGCATGGAAAACCAATTTGTTTCCATGCCCATTCATGTACTTTTTTCACTTTTTTTAAATAATACAATAAAATTTTCGGTCTGACAATGTTATTTTTTCACAAGATTTTTATATTATTTTTATACATTTTTCACTGATATGACAATTTCCGCCTTCTATTCCACTGTTACGGATTTGGCCAGATTCCTCGGCTTATCCACATCTAGTCCTTTGGCACAGCTTACATAATACCCCATAAGCTGAAGGGGAACGATGGCAAGGCTTGTGGCAAAATGCGGATCGGTCTTCGGCACATAGACCGTAAAATCCGCCGTATCTTCGATGGAATAATTGCCGTAATTGGTCAGCCCCATCAGATAGGCTCCCCGGCTTTTGACCTCCACCATATTGGACAGCGTCTTCTCAAACAGACGGTCCTGAGTGAGCACGCAGACTACCAGGATGCCGTCTTCCACCAGAGAAATCGTACCGTGCTTCAGCTCTCCTGCCGCATAGGCTTCTGAATGCACATAGCTGATCTCTTTCATTTTCAGGCTGCCTTCCATGCTGATGGCATAGTCAATGCCCCGCCCGATGAAGAAAATATCATGCACATTGGAAAACTTACTGGAAAACCACTGCAGGCGTTCTTTGTCTTCTAACACCTTTGCGATCTTATCCGGAAGCAGCAAAAGCTCCTTCGTCAGCCTCTCATAGTGCGCCTCATCAATGGTTCCCCTCACCAGTGCAAAATGAACCGCAATCAGGTAGGAAGCCGCCAGTTGGGTGCTGTAGGCCTTTGTAGTTGCCACGGCGATCTCCGGCCCCGCCATCGTATAGAACACGTTATCCGCCTCTCTGGGAATGCTGGAACCTACCACGTTGACAATGGCAAGGGTGCGGATTCCCTGCCGTTTCGCCTCCCGCAGAGCGGCCAGGCTGTCTGCCGTCTCTCCGGACTGACTGATAACCACCACCAGAGTATCCGGCTCCAGAATCGGATCCCGGTAACGAAACTCCGATGCCAGATCCACATCCACAGGAATCTTTGCCAGATCTTCAATGACATATTTGGCAGCGATTCCCACATGATAAGCACTTCCGCAGGCTGCAATACAAAGCCTTTTGATTCCCTGAATGTCCTCGTCTGTAAGCCCCACAGAGTCAAGGTTGATTTTGCCGTCTTTTATATAGGAACAGATGGTATCCCGAACTGCTGCCGGCTGCTCATGAATCTCTTTCATCATAAAATGCTCAAAGCCGCCCTTTTCTGCTGCCTCGGCATCCCATTTGATCTCTACCGGCTCTTTGGGGATCTCTTCCTTGTCAATATTATAAAAGGAAATCTCATCTTTTGTCAGACGGGCAATCTCTAAATTGTCCAGATAGTACACACTGCGCGTATATTTCAGAATCGCCGGCACGTCCGAGGCAATAAAACTGCCCTGGGCATTTCTGCCTGCAATCAAAGGACTGTCTTTGCGCACAGAATAAATAACGCCCGGCTCCTCCTTCAGCATAATGCCAAGAGCATAGGAACCCCGTACCCGCAGCATAACCTTTACAATGGCCTCCAGCGTATTTCCCTGATATTTCCGATAATAATAATCCAGAAGCTTGGTAATAACTTCCGTATCCGTCTGGGAATAGAACGCATAGCCCTTCTTCAGAAGCTTTTCCTTCAGCTCCAGATAATTCTCAATGATCCCGTTGTGCACAACGATAACACTCTGGTCATCGCTGTGATGAGGATGCGCATTAACCATGGAAGGCTCCCCGTGCGTCGCCCATCTGGTATGTCCGATTCCGCAAAAGCCCGGAACGGTCCTGCCGCTGTCCGTCTTCTTCGCCAACTGGTTCAGCCGTCCCTTCACTTTTACGATCTCAATCCGGTCCGAATCGTCCCGCTTAACGGCAATACCGGCCGAATCGTACCCGCGGTATTCCAGCTTCTCCAGACCATCCAGCAGTACCGGCGCCGCCTGCCCGCCTCCTGTATATCCAACAATTCCACACATATATTTATAAGCTCCTTTATACTTTTTCTGCTCCCTCACTATATCACACCTGTATTTTTTTGACAACACTTTGGTTAAGATCGTCCATATAGATGCAAAACGAACGTCAGCGGAAGCGGACTCCCGAAGGAATCTTTGGGCCAGGCAGGCGTCCGGTTCTTCAAAATCGCCGCACCGCTTTCCGTCATTCTGCCCAAAACCCATATTTGTCACTAAGCATTGCAGACAAAAGTGACAAAAGATTACATTGCAGACAAATGGATCTCTTGGTAAAATATAGATAGTGAAACGGGAGGGAGCACATATGTCAGCAAAATATTCCAGTACATCCGCTTCCCGCACGCTGACTTCCAGGCAGCGCGGGATCATAAAGATGCTGGCGAAAACCGCCGGCAGTCCCATTCCCGTCGGTGCCATATCCGAAAAGCTGAACGTCTCCTCCCGGACAGTCCTGAGGGAACTGCCCGCCATTGAACAGTGGATGAATGAAAACGACTTCACCTTTATCCGAAAGCCCGGCGTAGGACTTTCCATCGAAGAAGACCCTGAATCCGTCCGGCTCCTACTGGAACTTCTGGACATCCGGCCCCTTCGGCAGGACTACAGCCAGAAAGAACGCCGGCGTCAAATATTAGGCGAACTGCTGTTCGTAAGGGAGTCTGTCAAATCCAGCGTCTTTTTAAACCGCTTTCAAATCTCCGAAGGAACTCTGGCCAAGGACCTGGATGCTCTGGAAGAATGGCTCTCTGCTTATCAGGTACATATCCTGCGAAGGCCGGGCATCGGCATCCTTTTAGAAGGTTCCGAGAACGCCTACCGGCAGGCCATCGCCAATGCGGCACTGGAATTTATGGATGACGGAGAGATTCTCAAGATGCTCCGGGAAAGCTCTCCGGAACATGCATCTGCACCTTCCGGGCTGCTCAAAGACCGTCTGTTCGGTTTTATCGATCCCCAGACGGTCGCCTTTGTGGAACAGATTCTCTCCGATACAGAAAAGGAGCTGCATATCAAATATACCGACAGCGGTTATATGGCCCTGATCGTACATCTTTCCTTATCCATCGAAAGACTCCGGTCCGGCGAGAAGATCCAGATGGAAGCCGAAGAACTGGACCGTCTGTCCGGGCTGCCCGAATTTGCAGTGGCGGAACAGATCGCAGAGAAAATCCACGTCCGGTTTGAACTGTCTATTCCAAAGGCAGAGGTAGGATTTATTACGATGCACCTGTCCAGCGCCCGTATCTGGCCTCAGACCAGAAGAACACGCAGTCAGCTTCAGTCCGTCAACACAAGACAAGTGGTCATGTCCATTGTAGAGAGCGTGGAACAGGAACTAAGCCTTCCGTTTCATACATGCAGCCGAATGATCGAAGAGCTGACCAGCCATATGGACTCTATGATCAGCCGGCTTTCCATGAATATCCAGTTGGATAACTCTCAGGGCAGCGCCATCCGGCAGAAATATCCGGACGTCTATCGGGCAGTTGAACACGCCTGCGGTCTGTTCCGGGATAAACTTTATATCGAAGACATTTCTCCGTCAGAGATTACCTTTGTAGCCATGCATTTTGCAGCAGCCGCCGAAACCCTTCGGGTGGAGCAGAAACGAATCGCCGTAGCCGTCGTCTGTCCCAGCGGTATGGGTGCTTCCAGAATGCTGGCGGCCAACCTTATCCGCACCCTCCATGACATCGAGATCCGGCAGATCATGTCGGCTTTCCGTCTGGAACCCGAAAAGCTCAAAGAAGACGGCATCGACCTGGTCATTTCCACAGTACCGCTGGACATTGCTTTTCCGTCCGTCTGCGTCAGTCCCATTCCCCAGACCCAGGATCTGATGATTATCAGCCAGGCCCTGGACGCCATCAGTACCAGCCGGAAGCAGGATTCCCTGAAAATTTCGAAAGCGCCGGCTCAGAAGCCTTGTCTTACGCTTTCGGATATGGAATCTCTGACCCGCACAGGCCAGGAGATCTCCCAGCTTCTGCATACCTTTCAAATCAAAGAGCTGTCCGGCATCCGCCAGACAGAAGCACTGCTTGGCCAGGCGGCCGGCATCTTTGCGGACAGCATCTTAAGCCGTCAGATCATCAGTCAGGATCTGGCCCGGCGGGAATCCATCCGAAACACTTTTATTTCGGAGCTGAACATTCATCTGCTGCACTGCCGTACTACAGCAGTCCCCCACTGCAGATGCGCCTACTTAAAGCTTGAGAGCCCCCTTACGCTTTCGGAAGGGATACTCAAAGGAGCACTTCTTCTGCTGGCTCCCCAGTCCGACCAGAACGAATGCGTGGAAGTTATCAGCCGGATCAGTATGCTTTTAGTGGAAGACAAACGTTTTTTACAGGCACTTCAAAGCGGCGACGTGCATGAGGGACGCGTCCTCGCCGAACAAACCCTGTTAAAATATTATCAAAATCTCATCAAAAAAAGAAAAGGAGATGGAACACTATGAAAAATTTTGTACAGAAATTCGGTAAATTTCTCTCCGGCATGGTTATGCCAAACATCGGCGCATTCATTGCATGGGGATTTATTACCGCACTGTTCATTCCCACCGGATGGCTCCCTAATGAGAGGCTTGCCTCTATACAGACTCCCATCCTTACTTATCTGCTCCCGATCCTTATCGCAGCACAAGGCGGTAAGATGATCGGCGGAGACCGCGGACGCGTTATGGGCGCCATCGCTATTATGGGATGTATTGCCGGCTCTGAGTATACGATGCTCATGGGCGCTATGGCTATCGGACCTCTGGCCGGATTTGTCATCAAGAAATTCGACGAAGCCATGGACGGCCATATGCCTGCCGGCTTTGAGATGCTGATTAACAACTTCTCCGTCGGTATCTTCGGTATGGTTATGGCGATCCTTGGATACTATATCATCGGACCTGTCATGGGCGTGATTCTGACCTTCCTGGCAGGAGGTGTACAGTTCTTAGTTGATGCCACTCTTCTGCCCCTCGTTGCGATTTTCATCGAGCCGGCAAAGGTTCTGTTCCTGAACAATGCCATCAACCATGGAATCTTTACCCCGATCGCTCAGACTGCAAGTGCCGGCAAATCCATCATGTATATGCTGGAAGCCAATCCGGGGCCTGGTCTTGGTGTTCTTTTAGCTTACTGGGCGTTTTCAAAAGACAAAATGACAAAGGATTCCGCACCGGGTGCCATCATCATTCACTTTTTAGGCGGTATTCATGAAATTTATTTCCCGTATATTCTGATGAATCCGGTTGTTATTATCGCTCCGATCGTCGGCAACATGTGCGCGATTCTGTTCTATACCCTCACCGGCTGCGGACTGGTAAGCGCCTGCTCCCCCGGATCCATTATCGCATTCGTATCCATGAGCCCGTCCACTCAGATTCCTCTGACCCTCCTGGGCGTGGTCATCTCTGCCGGTGTCTCCTTTGTGATCGCAAGTCCGATCATTAAGATGTCCGGTGCGAAAAACTTGGAAGATGCACAGGCACAGACCGCTTCTATGAAAGCTCAGTCCAAAGGACAGGGAACTGCTGCCTCTGCAGCCGTCAAAGACGCAGGCAAAGTCAGGAAAGTCGTCTTCGCATGTGACGCAGGAATGGGTTCCTCCGCCATGGGCGCAACCAAATTCCGCAATCGTGTAAAAGCTGCACGTCCGGATCTGACCGTTATCAATACTTCCGTAGACAATATTCCGGCTGACTGCGACATCGCCGTAGTTCAGACTACTTTGGTAGACCGTGCGAAGAAATCCGCACCCCAGGCACAGATGGTCACCATCGGCAATTTCCTGGCTGACCCGGCTTTAGACGCTCTCTATATCCAACTGACCACCGGCGACGAAGCTGTCCCGGCCAATACGGGAGAAAATACGGATCCGGTAGTCCCGACGGAAGTTCCGAACAAGAAAAAGATCATGATCGCGGAAGGCATCCGTCTGAATCAGACTCCGGGAACGAAAGAAGAGGCTATCCAGGCTGCCGGCGAACTCATGTGCGAACTGGGCTACGTAGACGCTACTTATGTAGATGCCATGCAGGAACGTGAAAAACTGGTTACCACCTATATGGGTATGGGCATTGCTATCCCTCATGGCACCACCCAGGCAAAAGGAACCGTTAAGAAGACCGGCATCGTTCTCTTCCAGTATCCGGACGGCGTTCCCTTCGGAGATGAGAAAGCCAATCTGGTATTCGGCATCGCAGGCATCGGCGATGAACATCTGGACCTTCTGGCAAAAATCTGCGAGGTTCTGGAGGATGAAGAAGTCCTGAACAAGATGAAGACTACGAATGATGTGGAGTGGATCTTAAAACAGCTTTCCTAAACAGATCGTTAAAAAAATATCAGGCAGTTTGTAACCTGTCCCTGCTGCCGGACGACGAAAAACTTCCGTCCGGCAGCCCTTCCTTGAAGCGTCTGTCTGTATACGTATCCGGCCGACGGCCGCAAACAGGCACCCGCAGTCATTGAAGTCATTTTATTAAGAAAGAGGTGTTGTATTATGAAAACAGCAATTCAGTTTGGCGCAGGCAATATCGGACGCGGATTTATCGGTATGCTTTTAGCTCAGGCCGGCTACCGCGTTATTTTCGCAGATGTCAGCGAGGTCATCATCGACCGCCTGGCAGCAGATCAGAAATACACCGTCCATGTGATGGATACAGAAGTAGAGGATGTGGAGATTACAAATATCACCGGTATTCTCTCCAACGGCAGCGAAATCATCGATGAGATCGCTAAAGCAGACGTTCTGACAACAGCAGTCGGCCTGCGGGTTCTCGGCTTTATCGCACCTGCCATCGCAAAAGGCATACAGAAACGTATCGCCGACGGCTTGGAAGCACCCCTGAACATTATCGCATGTGAAAATGCCATCCGCGCGACGTCTCAGTTAAAAGAACATGTGTACGGCATTCTTTCGGACGAGGAAAAGGCTTTTTGTGAGAAATACGTCGGTTTTGCAGACTGCTCCGTAGACCGTATTGTACCGCCGGTACGCAGTGAAAATCCTGTAGACGTGGTTGTGGAGAAATACTGTGAATGGAACGTGGAAAAGGCTTCTTTAAAGGGTGAGATTCCGGAGATTCCCGGAATGAATCTGGCGGACAATCTGATGGCTTATATTCAGAGAAAGCTCTTCACTTTAAATACCGGACACTGCATCACTGCCTACACCGGTATTCTTGCAGGTCATAAAACCATCGACCAGGCTATCTCGGATCCGAAGATCTATGATCTGGTCAAAGCTGCCATGACCCAGTCCGGAGACGGCCTGATCCAGAGATTTGGATTTGACAAAGATGCTCATTATAAATACATTGACAAGATTATTAACCGTTTTAAAAATCCCTACCTGAAAGACGATGTGACCCGTGTGGGACGGGAACCCCTCCGGAAACTTTCTGCAGATGATCGTCTGGTCAGCCCGCTGACTACCGCAATGTCCTATGGACTGCCCGTAGACAAACTGGTTCTTGGCATCGGAGCTGCTCTTTGCTACAACAATCCGGAAGATGCACAAAGCACAGAGCTTCAGGAGAAGATCGCTGCCAAAGGTGTTTCCGGTGCTTTCTCCGAGATCTCCGGTCTTACAGATCACACCCTTCTGGAACAGGTCACAAAGGCTTACGGCCAGGTAACAGAACTTTTCAAATAATAAGAACGTATGTTCCGATTGGAGAGCTTATATGATCACAAGATCCATCACTCTGGATTCTAACGATTTTTTCCATGCAAGACCAGCCGCGAAGATCGCCGGCACGGCAAATACCTATGAGAGCGTCATCATGGTCATGCTTGGCACCGAGATCGCGGACGCCAAGGACCCGCTCTCCCTTATGCGCCTAAGCCATCCAAAAGGCTCTGCCGTAGATATCCTGGCAGACGGAGCCGACGAGCAGAAGGCTCTGGACGCAGTGGTTGAAATCATCGGAAAAGAATTTCCATCCACGATATAAACTCGCAGAGGGCAGCCATAAAAACCGGCTGCCCTCTGCTGCTGTCTGTTTATTTATTCTTTGGTGCTTTTGTCACCCGTCCCACGGGACCTGCCACATTGGTCTGATATGGCCCCGCTACCGCATAGACTTTGTAATAGTAAGCCGTAGACGGCATCAAACCCGTATCCAGCCAGGACGTCCTGCTTGTCGTTCCAATCTGTGTATAATTTCCATAAGGACTGTCCGATCTGAGTATCACATAGTAATTGACTCCCTTAACTTTCTTCCAGGACACCTTCATCCGGTCCGAACCAGACGGCGATGCCTTCAGACCGGCCACATTCCCAAGAACGGTCCTGGCAGATGTCACGTTGGAATAAGCGCCCTTATAATAGTCTCTCATAGGACGGACCTGGTAATAGTAAACCGCCCCTGTCTGAAGGCCCTTATGAGTAAAACTGGTCCCTCCCTGGGTCTTCAGAAGCCGGAATCCTCCGTTTGGAGAAGTGGAATAATAGATCTCGTATTTCTTCGCATCCTTTACCTTGCTCCACTTGACCGTAATACTGTTATAAGTGGCCCTTGAGACATAGACCTGAGGCGTCCCGTTTAAAACCGTCATGCCGGACACCGGAAGCGAGAACTCTCCAAATGTCTTTTTCTTCCCGACTTTTTTCACCACACGGACCTGAAAATAATAGGTCTGGCCGCATTTTGCCTTGCTGAACCTATAGGAAGAGGTCTTTACATTCGCCGCTCTCCTATATCCATAGTCTTTAGAGGTGGAATAATATACCTCGTAAGAAAGAGCGCCGGACACCGGAGTCCAGTTCAGTTGCAGCGTGTTGCTTTTCAGCATACTGACTGTTATATTCTGAATCCCGCTCTTATCCACCGGACCGGAAGGCTGGCTTGGAGAAACCGGAGGGGCAGGAGTCACTGGGGGAGGCGTTGTGCTGCCGGTGTTCCCGCCGGTATTGCCGCCCGTTGTTCCGCCGGTATTACCGCCCGTGTTTCCTCCGGTGCTTCCGCCGGTATTGCCGCCAGTGTTCCCTCCGGTGCTTCCGCCCGTGTTTCCTCCGGTGTTTCCGCCCGTATTGCCACCCGTATTTCCTCCGGTGTTTCCGCCCGTATTTCCTCCGCCTTCCGGCGCATTCCCGGTACTGTTTACCACATGTTCCCGAATGTATGCCACATTGGACCCGGTGCTGTAGTAGGTCGTATAGATGTTGCCGCCATGAGAAAATGCCCGCAGACCTCCGACGGTTTCATTTGCCACCTTCCCTCCAAGCGTTGCCCAGGAACCATTGACAACATTTTTCACCCAGACCGCACCGGAAGATGCACCGTAATAGATTACATGCGGATCGTCTTTGTAGAAACAAAGATCGTATTCCGAAGGCGCATTTTCATTTGCAAAAGGACCGTTTCCGATCTGCTTCCAGCTTCCGTTGGCCTGCGACAAGTCGTACATGTACAGATCACTTGCCTGTACCGTGTAGCTTCCTGTTTTCAGCAGATAAATCCGGTTGTTATGAAGCCTTATCTTTCCAAGCGCTCCCTTTAAGGGAAGATTTCCCACATCTTTCCAGGTACGGCTGGAGGAATCATAGGATTTCACATACAGTTCCTCTGCCCAGTCTCCCCTGTATGAAACCACGATCTTCCCATTTTCCGCTGCGATAGAAGGATTGGATATGTAGTTGCCCTGGCAGACACGGCTGCCGAGCGTCTCCATCCCTCTGGAAGAATATCTGCACGCATACAGATTCTTTCCGTTCGCATCCGAATAGGTCAGATAAATTCCGTCAGAGGACGAACTCAGTCCAAAAGAACCGGCTTGGACGGAAGAGATATAGACATTCTTCCAGGAAGATCCTGTCCACTGGTCCAGTTTTAACCGATAGCTGCTCTTGTCAAAATAACCGGCATAAAGGCTTCCGCCGTATTTGCCCAGCTTGAACTCAAAACCTGCATTTTGAATCGGAACGCTGCTGCACTGTTTCCAGCCCGACGCACTGTACTGGTACAGATAGACCGCACCTCCGGAACTCTTTCTTTGAAGGCTGTAGATGGTTCCGTCAGCGTCCATATAGGAATCCATCTCATAGGTACTGTCCTGGGTACTGAGCGTCTTCCAGTACCGGTCCTGCATATCTTCTGCAAACGTTATATCAAATGTGATCTGATCGCCGCCTGCTTTCCCGATATTGCTGATAACGATACCGCTGTTCGTACCGTCCGAATATACAATAGCGTTGTCTTTCAGAGATTTGCCGGGGTCACTGCTTCCATAAGAAGTTTCCGAAAGATATGCATTGTATATATTCAGCCCTTTTTCCCGGCCCCGGCTGTCATATTCGTCTCCCGGACGCATGACATAGATCATATCTCCGGCATCGTGATGGTTTCCGAAGTACCTGGTATCTACCCGATAGATAATCAGTCCGGAACCCGGAAGGAAATAGTCATAACTGTTCTTTTCATCCGTTCCTTTCTTCCGGTATTCTATGACAAAGAATTCCGTATTGGAATAGTCCGTCCGAAGGATTACCGCCTGCCGGTCTTTCACCGACTCCGCGGCAGCAGACGCCGCATACAGAGAATACCCTTTCTGGGATGTTGCTACCGTTGGAATATCAAACCATTTTGTAATGGAAGACCGGAGATACGCCAGCGGATACTGCGGATATCTCCCCACGGATCCCATAATATCCCATACGCGCACCGGATCATTTCCGCCTTCAGTAAGTACAGCCTGCCGGTACAGATCCGGATATCCTACCGCATGAAGAAATTCATGAATGATCACATCCGAATGCGCCGATGTATAAGTAGTATTTTCCGGAAGGATAATGTAGCTACCCACTTTGTATGTTCCTGCTGAAACCCCTCCGTTATACTGCTGCACACCCGGTGCATTTGTCCCCGAATAGACTGCCTGATGTCCGCTGATCTTAGAATTGTTCCATCCCTCTTCACACGGGACTACGATCATCAGATTATCAATCCAGTCGTCGCCGTCCAGACTTGGATTCTGTGTCAGATTTTTCTCTTCATTCAAATACGCGATCACTTCCTGAATGATATAGCTGTCCATATTCTTGCCGGAATTCAGATAGTAGTCTATCTTATTCCTCAGAGTGAAGACGGCAAGCTGATCTCCGTTCATCTGCGGGAAAATATTCTGTACTTCCAATTGGCCGTAAGAGATATTTTTCAGATACTGCTTCATAGCCCGCGGCTTTGTATCATTCCCGTCAAACAGGTCCCGCGTAAGCTGGGCCGACCCTTCCTTTTCGTAACAGCGTCCTTGCGCGTGGGTTGCATGAACTTCTTTGGAATCCTGAAAATCCACAAACACCACCACGTTGGCCATCCTTCTCGTGACCGGTGCCGCCTCCGCTTTGATCGGCACTCCGGCTGTCAGACTTCCTGCTAACAGGCAGATGGAAAGCACCATAGATAACACGTTTGCTTTGAAAATTTTTTTCATAAATACCCTCATTTTACTTTCCTGTTTCAGACCCGCAGGCCTGCTCAATCATCTGATACACTTCCCGATAATTCCGCCCATGGATTCTGCACAGGGCAGCGACACTGTCATATTCCGGAAAACAGCGTTCCATCCCTCCGTACCGGCACACCTTCACCTGGGCGTCACCCAGAGATGTCTGTACCGTTCTGGTCTCCCGCCGGAGAACTGTGCGCTCCATAGGCACCCTGCGGACGCCGATCGTTGTCGTCTCCCGGAAGATGATCTCCTCCATACGTTCAATATCTTCTCTGGCACAGATCACATTCAACTGATAGGCCGGACGATTTTTCTTCATATATACGGGTATATAATGCACGTCTCTGGCACCGGCTTCCATCAGCCGCTCCAGTGTATAGCCAAGACTTTCGCCTGTGCAGTCGTCTACGTTCGTTTCCAGCTTATAGATCAGGTCCCTTTCCCCGGAGACGTCCTCTAACAGCATAGCCCGCAGCATACTTGGACGGTCGTAACTGCGTTTGCCGGCGCCCATTCCTGTTTTCTTAATGGTAAATACTTCCGGCAGCCGGTCCATAGTCCTGACAGCCGCTGCAATCGCCGCCCCCGTAGGTGTCACCAGCTCCCCTTCTGTCCCGGTCATGCGAAGGGGAATTCCATGTGCTTCTGCGATGTTCAGAACCGCAGGCACCGGAACCGGCAGCAGCCCGTGCTGGCAGCGGATGGTCCCTTGTCCTTCACTCAGTTCGGTCACCACCACATCTGTGATTCCCAGATTATCCAGACAGACTGCAGCCGAAACAATATCAACAATAGAGTCCACTGCACCGACTTCATGAAAATGCACCTGTTCCGCCGGCACGCCGTGGGCCTTTGCCTCCGCCGCTGCCAGTATCCGAAAAATCTGCCCTGCCGTCTCCTTTGCACGCACTGTCAGTTCCCCATGCTCGATCAGATGCAGGATCTCAGGAAGCCCTCTGTGTTCGTGTTCGTGCCCGTGCACGCTGTGTCCATGTTCCTCTAATGCTTCCGGCCCATGATGAGATTCCCGGAAGCCGTGAACATGCGTTTGTCCATGCCCGTGTCCATGCAGATATTCCATATTATGGTCGTGGTTCTCATGAGTTTCATCCAGCATCACATGAAAATCGCACATATCAAGACCGGACTTTTTCACCCGGCTGATTACGGTCCGATAACCGCCTATGGGAAGACTCCTAAGAGCCCTCTCCAACACCTCCTGATCTGCCCCCAGATCCAGAAGCGCTGCCACTGTCATGTCTCCGCTGATCCCGCTGGCACACTCCAGATACAATATCTGTTTCTCCATATACGTCTGGTCTCCTGTCTGTCTTTCATGGCCACAGTATATCATGAAAATAATTTTTTTTCCAGCGAAATCTATACAAACGATGTCTGACATCAAACGATATCATTTCCGTCTGTACCGGCTTCCGGCGTGCTTTAGATTTTTACAGTACCTCACCGTTTGTCTCAATCACTTTTTGATACCAGTAAAATGATTTTTTTCTCGTCCGGTTCCCGGTCCCCGTACCGTCTTCGTTCTTATCCACATAGACAAACCCGTATCGTTTTTTCATCTCTCCGGTGCCGGCACTGATCAGGTCAACAGGCGCCCAGGAAGTATAGCCCATCAGATCCACGCCGTCCTCTTCCACTGCTGCCTTCATGGCCCGGATATGCTCCCGCAGATAATCAATCCGGTAGTCATCCTCCACACAGCCGTTTTCATCCGGCCGGTCCAAAGCTCCTAATCCGTTCTCCACGATAAATAACGGCTTCTGGTAACGGTCATACACTTCATTTAACGTAATCCGAAGTCCCAGCGGGTCAATCGGCCATCCCCATTCACTGAATGTCAAATATGGGTTTTTTGCAGATTTGAACAGGTTTCCTTCTGCTGTCTCCTGCTCGGCCGCTGCGATGCATCTGCTGTTATAGTAGGAGAAGGAAATAAAGTCTACCGGATATGCCCGCAGAAGCTCCTCATCCCCTTCGGCCATCACCGGACAGACTCCCTTTCTTTGGAGCCGTTTTACCGCATAAGAAGGATAGTATCCCCTGGCCTGCACGTCAACAAAGAAATAATTCTCCTGATCTGTCAGAAGCGCTTCCCATACATCTTCCGGCCTGCAGGAATAGGGGTAGGCACTGCCCGCCGCGAACATACAGCCCACCTGATTGTTCGGGTTTATCTCATGAGCCAGTTTTACAGCCAGCGCGCTGGCCACCAGCTCATGGTGTGCGGCCTGGTATTTGACCTGCTCCTCATTCTCTCCTTCCTCGAAGCACAGCCCCGCCCCCATAAACGGCGCATGCAGGATCATATTGATTTCATTGAAGGTGAGCCAATGGGTCACATAATCTCCATACCGCTCAAACAATACCCGGCAAAGACGCAGATAACAGCCGATCATCCGCCGGTCCCTCCATCCGCCGTATTTCTCAATCAGGTGAACGGGACAATCAAAATGAGAGATCGTCACCAATGGACGAATATGATATTTTCTGCATTCTTTAAATACATTTTCATAGAACAAAAGTCCTTCTTCATTCGGCGTCTCTTCCTCCCCGTTCGGAAAGATTCTGGTCCATGCGATGCTCATCCGATATACCTGAAATCCCATCTCTCCCATCAGACGAATATCTTCCCGGAACCGATGATAAAAGTCAACACCTTCTGCCGCCGGATATCTGTGCTCCTGATCCATCCGAAGCATTTTTTTATGTCCTGTAATCACATCCCTGCGGTCCGGACCCGCCGGACACACATCCACATTGGCAAGACCTCTTCCGCCTTCTGAGATTCCGCCTTCACACTGGTTAGCGGCGGAAGCGCCGCCCCACATAAAATGATCTGGTAGTCCCATCCTGTACTCCTCCTGTTAATATTTTATGTTCAGACTTCTGTGTTCGTTTATCTCAGTGCTTTTAAAAGTTCTTCTCCGGGCCGGATGCTGCCGGACGCCGTTTCTAATACTTCCAGATAATCGTCCGAATTGGTAATCAGCACAGGAGTCTCCAGGCAGTAGCCTTTTCCTTCCAGCAGCTCCTTGTCAAAAGTAATCAGAAGCTGCCCTTTTTTCACTTTGTCTCCATTCTGAATATGCGCTTCAAAGCCTTCGCCATTCAACTGTACCGTATCCAGTCCAATATGAATCAGAAGTTCTGCGCCTTCTTCCGTCTTCATGCCAAGCGCATGAAGCGTGGGAAACAGCGCTGTAATCTCGCCGTCTGCCGGTGCATAGACGCTGCCTTCCTCAGGAAGAATCGCTGCACCTCCGCCCAGTACCCCCGATGCGAATGCTTCATCTTTAATATCTGAGAGTTTCAGTACCTGTCCCTTTATCGGACTTGCAATCTCTGTCTTTCTCAGCATAGAACCGTCCTTTGTCTCTCCTTTTGTCTCCTTTCCTTCGGTCTCTTCTGCCTTTTCCTGAGTGTCTGTTTCCTTATAGAAGATCATGGTTCCCACAAACGCAATCACCATAGTGAGCAGTACACCGATTACGGCCACAGCCAGATTGCCAAGTCCGCCATCCGGCTCGATCATAGCCGGAAACTCAAAAATGCCCATACCGCCCATCATAAATTTCCGGAAGTTAAATGCACCATAGAAACCGCCGCCGATACCGCCCGCAATACAACTGATGATAAACGGTTTCTTCAGCGGAAGCAAAATACCATAGATAGCAGGCTCCGTCACTCCGAAAATACCGGAAATAAAGTTTGGAATCGCCATTTCCTTGATCTGCTTGTTCTTCGTCTTGAAGAAAACTGCCAGCACTACGGCAGAAGTAGCGAAGGTACATGCAAAGAAAGGCATCATCACATTGTCATATCCGTTGGTCATAATATTGTTGATATATACCGGAATAAATCCCCAGTGCAGTCCGAAAATAACCAGGATCTGCCAGGTCAGTCCGACGATGGCTCCTGCCAGCATGGGACTGAAATTCCGTACACTCATAACCGCCTCTGCAATCATTGCAGAACCAAAAGTCGCCAGCGGTCCGATAAGCAAAAATCCCACCGGAATAGCCACAAACAGCGTAAGCATGGGAACGAAGAAAAACTTCACCAGATCCGGAATAAATTTGCTGAAAAATTTCTCACATTTGGATGCAAAATACACTACAAAAATCACCGGGATTACCGTTCCTGTATAGTCCATGGCAATCAGCGGAAGTCCGAAAAATTCCGTGTAGACTGCAGACTCGAACATGGTCCCCGCAAACAAAGTATAGAGCGCCGGCCCGCCTGCTGACAAAGCACTGTTCTGTACCGCCGGATAACACATAATAGCACCGATCACCAGACCGATCATAGGCTTTAAGCTGAACTTTTTAGCCGCCGTGTAACCAAGGAACAGAGGCATGAAATGAAACAGTCCGTCTCCTATGGCATTTAACAGAAGATATCCGCCGCCTGCGTCCGTGTAAAGACCCAGGGCCACAAACAGGGCATTTAATCCCTTGACCATACCGCAGGCCGCCATAATTCCCAAAATCGGCTGAAAAATACCAGAAATCACGTCGATGGCCTGGTTAACAGACCTGTCTCATACTCTTCCCTGTAAAATCTGCGGATATCCCACAAAAGCACATTTTTCACCGTAATCCCTTCCAGAAACCGGACAATGGATGTATGTACATGGTCGATAAGGGAGATGTAAATCATATCGTTCAGGCTTTTTCCCAGGCGCACCTTTGCTTCTGCAATGATCTCCTCCCCAAGAACCATATGTTCCAGAGGAATATCCTGAACCAGCGCCTGGAACTTGCTGCGTACCTCCCCTTCCGCCAGAGAAAATACTTTATCCACCGTTTTGGCAGGAATCTCCTCCCCTGCTTTCTTCTTAAAGCAGATTCCTTTGCCCATAACAATCTTCTCTTCTCCCTGTTCGTCCAGCACCACCGCCACATTGTTATTCAGGATCTTAAATATCTTCATAACCTGCTCCCCCTCTGTCCGGTCACCGTTTCCGGGTAATAAAAAAACCTATATGCATAAATACGCCCTAAATACCGCTTTAGGAAATATTTGTACATATAGGTCTGGCTTGTTCTCACAATCACCATCCTTAGATTACTGGAAGTACAGCATAATTCCGTGAATATGTCAATCCTCTTTTTTACCCGGTGCACACCCGGTCACACTGTTTACATAATACCGAATCTTCGCCTGGATTTGTTCCCCTGCAAAACGGCGGCTGATGCGCTCCTTTACCAGATCGCAGTCCTCATAGGCAATATTGACCAGCAGCACCAGATACTGGCCTTTGCCGTAACGGCTCATGGCATCGCCTTTGCGCACGGAATTTTGAACCGCGTTTTCCAGTCTTTTCGTCAGCGTTTCCAGTGCCTGCTCTTCCCGGATTCTCTCTCCTCTGCCGTCCACGATCCGGCACAGCATCAGATAAACAGACTGTCCGCCGCGCTCCGTCATACGTCTCACCATCCGATAGATCCCCTGAAACACCGGATAGGAGCAGAGATATCCGCCTTCTGCTGTCTCTCCTTTGGACAGACTCTGCTGAATTTCATGCATACTTCCGTACGGATGTTCCGTCTGGGAGCCTGTCTTCCCTAAAAGTTCCGTCATACGCTCAGAAGGCATAAGGCCCTGTTCCCGAAAATACAGCTCCGCTGTACGGTCATAAAAGGCCCTGGCTTCCTCATAGGAACCAAGTGCTGTCAGTGCTTCCATCGTAACGGTTTCCCAGTCGGACAAAGGACTGATCTTCGCCGCATAACGTCCTAATTGTTCCATCTGCCGGAAATCCTGCCGGCTTCTTAACAGTTCGACGGCTTTCCAGACACAGGCGCGGAAAAGTATTCGGTATTTTCGAGCCTCCTGTGCTGCCCACAGAACCCCTCCATGAGCCGGGAGAAATTCTCCCCTGCAGCAGTAACAGGCATCCAGATAGCAGGCGAGCCTTACATCCTCGTCCTCCTCGGCTTCCGCGCGATCGTACATACGTTCGAATATCTCGGCATCTTCCTCCACCGGAACTTCTTCCGTCCAGTAATACACCCCGTCTTTTCGTACAATATAATTCACTTTTGGAAGCCCGCTGTTTTGAAGACGCTTCTTTGCATTATAGATCACACTTCTGACCGCATGATGAACATCCTCCACGTCCCGGTCCCCGAACAGCACTTCCGTCAGCCGGTCCCGGCTGACTCCCTGTCTGCGCTCATGTAAAAGCACCTGCATCAAACTGACAAACTGAGATTCCCTGCTTCCGGTGATCTGCCTTCCGTCATAGCTTAGAGAAAAACCGCCGAATGTCTGCATATACAGCACCTTTTTCTCTTTCCCCACTGCTCCCTTGTCCATCCGCTCTCTCCCTGTTCTTTTGTTATCCGTCTTGGGCTGATACCAAATAAGGATAACATTTTACTTTTATTTTCGCGTTCATGGACGCCCAGTTTTTTAGTTGTTCATCAAAATAACAATGCGGACCATTATCTGCTTCTGATCCCTCTCCACATTTTCAGCTCCTTCCTGAATCCTTCTGTATCCGAAATAAAGTCAAGCCAATCCTGGTAAAACGCCTGAAAGCTGCCTGCTTCCAGTTCAAAGGCACCTTCTATATCGTTGATAAATATCTGACCATGTCTTTCCCCGCATGTGATCAGCCCATAATCGCGGGCGCACCCGTATGTGCCAAGGTGAAAAAATCCATTGGGAACATCATTATCCATATTATAACTTCCTGTCCCAAAGTATTTTCCGGGATTCTGTTGATAGTCTTCTTCCGTAATACAGAAATATTCCAGTTCGTCCGGCTCCAGCGGCAGTAGCTGCGGGTCCTTGGACAGTCCGCTCAGGTATGACTCCCGCATCCTCGCCTCCCTGGCGCTTTTCGCCTCTGTACGATAGAAGCCAAAGGAATAGAGTCCATAGCCCGGTCCTGCGCCGCCGTCGCCAACTTCCGTGATAAACTGGACGTAGTCTTCCGGAAGCCGGAAATGATATTCTTCCTCTACCGCACGGACAAATGCCAGATCGACAGGCGGCTTCAGCTTGTATTGGTGCTCAGACACGCCGGGTATCTCCAGTCCCGGATCCATATGCCGCGCCTGCGCCAGTATCTCCTGTACTTCCTCCTTGTGAAACATAAAAACACCTCTTCCTGTTCCGATTATATGTTTCAATTATATCGTGGAAAATAGTATGGGTCAATCGCCGATTCCGCGAATCCTGTAGCACGCAGCCTTGTTTCGTGCTATAATCACTGCAGGAAAAGGAGGCGCTTATGAGAACCCTATTAAAACATGCTATGATCGTGACCATGAATGAACAGGGACAAGTCTGCACTGACGGAAACCTGTTATTTGAAGATGACCGGATTGTGCAGGTCGGACCGGAGCCTGTAGAGGAACATGCCTGCGATGAAGTGCTGGATCTGACCGGAAAGCTGGTGCTGCCGGGACTGGTCAATACCCATGTGCATACATCCCAGCAGTTGGCCAGAGGGCTGGCCGATGACGTCGATCTGCTGACCTGGCTTCATGACCGTATCTGGCCTTATGAAAGCCATATGACCGAGGAAGACTCTTACATCTCCACCCTGTTCTGTGCAGCAGAGCAGATCAAAGCCGGCGTGACAGCCATCGCAGAACCGGGCGGACAATTTGTATCCGGCATGGCAAAAGCCATAGCCGAAGCCGGCATTCGGGCCAAACTGGCCAATTCCGTTATGGACTGCGGAGACGGACTGCCGAAAGCCTGGCAGCACAGCACCCAGGAAGAACTGGAACGGCAGAAGGAGGATATTCGGAATTATCATCAAACCGCCGACGGCCGGATCGAAGTCTGGTTCGGCATCCGGACCATTTTCAATGCCACCGATGAACTGCTTCTAAAGACCAAAGAGCTTGCCGATCAGTACCATACCGGCATCCATATGCATGTGGCAGAAGCAAAGTCCGAAGTGGACTATGTCAAAGAACGCCTCGGCGTACAGACTGTGACCCATCTTCGGGATCTTGGTTTTCTTGGACCAAACCTTCTGGCTGCTCACACGGTATGGCTGACTCACGAAGAAGTGGAAATGTTCCGGGACTGCGGCGTAAAAGTCTCCCACAATCCGGCTTCGGCCATGCGGGTACTCGGCTTTGCCAAGATCCCGCGGATGCTTCGGGAAGGGATCTGCGTCGCTATCGGCACTGACGGAGCCCCCACCAACAACCGCATGGATATGGTGGACGAGATGTGGGTAACCTCCCTGATTCACAAAGGCTGGCGTCTGGATCCCACGGTCGTCAAAGCACAGGAAATCCTTCGGATGGCCACCGCAAACGGCGCAAAGGCCCTGCAGGACGAACAGCTTTACGGCAGCCTGGAGCCGGGGAAGAAGGCAGATCTTATTATCATCAATCCCGATTCTGCAGGTATGCAGCCCATGCATGATCCCATCGCCAATCTGGTCACCTCCATGCACTCCACCAACGTGGAAAGCACCATCTGCAACGGACGATGGCTTATGCGGGAGCGAAAGATCCTGACTTTTGATGAGGAAGCACTGCTTCAGGAGGCAAAACTTAGGGCCGCGGGCATCCGCAGCCGGGCCGGTATCCAGATGCCTCAGCGTTTCCCCACATGCTAGGATTATGCGGTCGGTTTCTGCAGCGCAGAAAGGTCCTGTCTGTCCTTGGCGGGCACAAAGTGTCCCGCCAAAGCAGACAGGACCCTTTTACAGTCCTGCGTCTTTTTTATTTAAAATACTCCACTCCCGACTCGAACAGCTTCATATCCTGTTCTCCATAAATATTGACGGCCACTGCCTCGCCGATTCGTTCCGCATGTCCCATCTTTCCGAAGATTCGTCCGTCCGGACTGATGATTCCTTCAATGGATCCATAAGATCCGTTTACATTCCACTCTTCGTCCATGGTCGGATATCCCTCAAGATCTACATACTGCGTAGCCACCTGCCCGTTCGCAAACAGACGTTCGATCCATTCTTTCGGAGCTACGAAACGGCCCTCGCCGTGGGAAGCCGGAATCACGTAAGTTCCTCCCAACTGCGCCTTGGCAAGCCATGGTGATTTGTCCGTGACCACTTTTGTATAAACCATCCGGGAAATATGACGGTTAATCGTATTATAAGTCAAAGTCGGTGAATCCGGTGTCTGGCCTACAATCTCACCGTGAGGCAGAAGCCCCAGCTTCACCAGCGCCTGGAAGCCGTTGCAGATACCAAGAACCAGTCCGTCCCGTTCATTCAGAAGCTTCATGACCGCCTCTTTGATCTTCTCGTTCTGGAAAGCCGTCGCGAAAAATTTGGCCGAACCGTCCGGCTCGTCTCCTGCGGAAAAGCCTCCCGGAAACATAATGATCTGCGCCTGGCTGATGGCTTTCTCAAAAGCATCCACCGACTCCCGGATATCGCTCTCACTTAAATTCCGGAAAATCTTTGTCACTACATCTGCTCCGGCCCGCTCAAAGGCACGCCCGCTGTCATACTCGCAGTTGGTACCCGGAAATACCGGGATAAATACCGTCGGCCGTGCTGTTTTGTGCCGGCACACATAGATGCTGTCCGCCCGGTAAATCGGCGTATCCAGCTTTTCCTTACTCTTTACTGCTGCAGTCGGAAATACCTTTTCCAGCGTCCCGGTCCACGCTTCTAAAGCTTCTTCCATGGAGAGGGCCGCATTTCCATAAGAAAATCCGCTCTCGGTCACTTCGCCAATCAGCGTATAGGTGATGGACAGTTCGCCCACTTTTCCATCGGGTACTTCTGCCACGATGCCGCCGAAATTGGGTGTAAATGCATCTCTTGGATCCAGGTTGTGCTCCAGCTTCACACCCAGCTTATTGCCAAAGGCCATCTTACTGACAGCCGCAATGATTCCCTTGCCATCCAGCGCATAAGCGGAAATCACCCGCCCTGCCTTAATATCCTGGAAAAATTTTCCATACTGGTCTTTCGCCTGTTCCAGATCCGGCAGATCATAGTCGTCCCGGTCAATCTTCAAGAACACCAGTTTGTTTCCGGCTTTTTTCAGTTCCGGCGTAATCACATGCCGGAAGCTGGCCACATCCACGGCAAAAGAAACCAAGGTAGGCGGCACGTCAATCTCATTGAAGGTCCCGGACATGCTGTCCTTTCCGCCGATGGACGGAAGGCCAAAGCCAAGCTGCGCATGGTAAGCACCCAGAAGGGCGGCAAAGGGCTGGCTCCAGCGATGGGGATCTTCGGTCATTCTGCGGAAATATTCCTGGAAGGTAAAACGAATCTTCCGGTAATCGCCGCCGGACGCCGCGATCTTCGCCACAGACTCCAGCACTGCATAGACTGCCCCGTGATAAGGCGACCAACTGGACAGATAGGGATCAAATCCATAGCTCATCATAGTGACGGTATCGGTCTTTCCTTTCAGCACCGGAAGCTTCGCCACCATGGTCTGTGTCTCGGTCAGTTGGTATTTTCCCCCGTAAGGCATGAACACACTGCCGGCGCCAATGGAGCTGTCAAACATTTCCACAAGACCTTTCTGTGAACATACATTCAGATCTCTGAGCGTGGAAAGCCATGTCTCCCGGACGTCTCCCACTTCTTTTCTCTCAAAATATTTCTGTGCTTCTGAAGGCATATCTACGGCTACTTCCGTCTCCTGATGCGCACCGTTGGTATCTAAAAACTTCCGGGACAGATCTACGATCTTCTTTCCCCGCCAGGTCAGGACAAGCCTGGGAGCCTCGGTCACTTCTGCTACACAGACTGCTTCCAGATTCTCCTCCGCCGCATAGCCCATAAATTTTTCTACATGCTTTGGATCCACCACGACCGCCATACGCTCCTGAGATTCGGAAATAGCGATCTCTGTTCCGTCAAGGCCCGCGTATTTCTTCGGCACCTTGTCCAGATCCACCAGCAGACCCGCTGCCAGCTCTCCAATGGCCACAGATACGCCGCCTGCGCCGAAATCATTGCATTTCTTAATCAGACAGGTTACTTCCGGACGGCGGAACAGCCGCTGGATCTTCCGCTCGGTAGGCGCATTTCCCTTCTGAACCTCTGCACCGCAGGTCTCAATGGACGCCTCCGTGTGTACTTTGGAGGAACCAGTCGCACCGCCGCAGCCGTCGCGCCCCGTACGTCCGCCCAGAAGAATAATGATGTCTCCCGGATCGGAAGACTCCCGGATCACGTCTTTTCTCGGCGCTGCGCCCATGACTGCGCCGATCTCCATCCGTTTGGCCACATAATCCGGATGGTAGATCTCCTTTACATAGCCAGTGGCCAGGCCAATCTGGTTGCCGTAAGAACTGTAACCGCCCGCCGCACCGCGGACCAGCTTCTTCTGAGGAAGTTTTCCCTTTAAAGTCTCCGACACCGGCACGGTGGGATCCGCCGCCCCGGTCACACGCATAGCCTGATACACATACGTACGGCCGGACAGCGGATCACGGATAGCACCCCCAAGACAAGTAGCCGCCCCGCCGAACGGCTCAATCTCTGTAGGATGGTTATGCGTCTCATTTTTAAAATTCACCAGCCATTCTTCCGTCTGTCCGTCTACTTCCACCGGCACTACGATGGAACAGGCGTTGATCTCCTCGGACTCTTCCTGATCCTGAAGCTTCCCTTCCTTCTTCAGCTTCCTCATGGCCATAAGCGCCAGGTCCATCAGACAGACGAATTTGTCCTCTCTTCCCCGGAAGATTTCCCGATGATCTGCCAGGTACTGTTCATACGTCTTCTCTATGGGCTTTTTATAATATCCATCTTCAAAGGTCACTTTCGTCAGCTCTGTAGAAAATGTCGTATGCCGGCAGTGGTCGGACCAGTACGTATCCAGCACCCGAATCTCTGTCATGGACGGATCACGCTGTTCCTCCTCCTGAAAATACTTCCGAATATGCAGGAAATCCTTAAATGTCATGGCAAGACTCAGAGAACCATAGAGTGCCTTCAGCGTCGGTTCCGGCATATCCCGAAAGCCGTCCAGAATCTTCACATCTTCCGGCTCCTCAAAAACGGTCACCAGGGTCTTTGGCTTCTCCATATCGGTCTCTCTGGAGTCTACCGGATTGATACAGAAAGCTTTAACAGAAGCCAGCTCCTCCTCTGTCACCTGTCCTTCGATCACGTACACAGTGGCCGTGCGGATTACCGGCTCCTCGGAAGAATTCAGAAACTGCACACACTGCACAGCCGAATCCGCTCTCTGGTCAAACTGTCCGGGCAGATACTCCACGCCGAACACGGCGGACGGCTTTGCAGTCTCAAAGCACTCCCGATACAGCAGATCCACCGGCGGCTCGCTGAACACGGTTGTACACGCCTTCTCAAAAGTCTCGTCCGTGATGTTCTCTACATCATAGCGAATCAGCACCCGCACTCCGGTCACTGTCTGAATCCCAAGATAGCTGCTGATTTCATCTTTCAGTTCCTTTGCCTTAACGGCAAATGCCTCTTTCTTTTCCACAAAGACGCGTCTTACCATGCTCTCTTACCTCCATTTTATCGTGTATTCCTTCTGTTTTCTTTTGGAAACTATCATAACACATTTTATATAATTAGTAAATTTAATATATATAAAATAATTTATCAGTTATACTTATAAATAAGAAACCGCAGAAGAGCACCGTTTTTGCGGCCCCTCTGCGGCACTTTCTTTTTCTATCTTGTTTTCTTTCTTCTCCCTTTGAAGAAGACGATCCCCAGAATCAGGAGCAGCAGCGTACACCCTGCCGCCAATCCCACATACAGAAGGATCGGGCTGTCATCCCCGGTCTGAGCGCCAAGCAGTCTTTGGACCGCATTTCCTGAAGAAGAGGACGTCCCGTTCACTCTTCCCCCGGCTCCGTTTGTCCAGGATACGGCAATGGGAGACAGGCCCGTCACCCGGAACCGGATGCCATTGTCCGTCTTGGTTACCCCCGGCACCTCTACCGTACCGGAAGTATGGCCGAACAGGCTCTCGCCAAACATATGTGCGACCGCAAAATTATGCGTATATCGTCCGGTGCCGCCCGGATAAGGCAGCGTCACCATAATGCCTCCGCTTGGGAAATTGCCGGCATTGGCCTCCACCCAGGTTTTTCCTTCATCGGTGCTCACCTGAAGAGTCACATCATAGACATTTATGTTCTCCTCGCTGTAGACGCCGGAGCTGGTCAGTATCCGTTTTAATTCCTGCTCAATCTTCACAGGCGTATTGTAACCGGTGCTCTTCAGGCCATCCGGAACTTTGGACAGCCCCTCTTCCATAACCAGTTTATAGCTGTTTCCGTCTTTGGCCTCCGGCGGATCGGAAAGCTCTTTCAGGGCATTGACCGTCGCCTTGATCTCCGGATCGCCGTCCGGAAGCTCGTAGTTCTTCGGCTCCTTCGGGTCAAACTTCCACTCTTCCTTATCTTCCAGAACCACGCTGACCTTATAACTGCCCGCATCTGCCGATTTAAACCCGCTTGTCATCATGGATTCCGGCTGTTCGAACTTGATTTCACCATCCAGAATCCCCTCTACCTCCAGGGTTCCATACACTTTTACCTCGCCGGACGTTCCTGCCGTCTTAGAAGCCCGCAGACCGGAAGTGTTCCAGGTCAGCTTTTTCTTCTCCACCTTTGTGGACGTCTCGGCCTGGGCGCCTTCTACGGTATCCGCGGAAGCCGGCGTGAAGACGGCGATAATGGTATGATCTCCTGCAGTCAGGTCAGATTTGCCAAGCTCCACCTTTGCCTTGTCTCCGGATACCTTGATGGTCCGGGCACTGCCCACACGGTTGCTGCTCTTCACTTCGTCCATGTAGAACTGTACGCCGCCGGATAAGGTTTCGCCGGCTTTTCCGTTCTCTATGGTCACTGTGGCAGTGTAAGTCACATCGTCACCGTAGGTGATCTCCGAATCCGAAGCTTTGATGGAAACTGCCGTTTTGGTCTTTTCCACCGGCTTGGGCGCGACTTTCGTATTCACCGGCGCAGACTTGGAATCTTCTGCCGTATCGGAGGTAAACATCGCTAAAACGGTATGATTTCCTTCTGTCAGCACGGAACTGTTTAAAGTGATGGAAGCCGTGCCGCCGGATGCTGTGATTGGGTACGGATTTCCTACTTTATTTGCGCTTCCCTCTCCATTCAGATAGAACTGCACCCATCCGTTCAGCGAATCGCCGGACTGACCGCCCTTTTTCGTAACCGCAGCGGTATACGTGACTTCTTCGCCGAAGGTAATGTCTGTTTTGTCAGCCTGCAGGGTGATGGCGGATTCTATGATCTCTTTGCTGAAAGTCACACGGGACTCGATGTCTTCGTTGCTGTCATAGTTGCTCGTATCCACTTTGGCGCTGAAGCTGAAATCCCCTTCTGCAGCGGATGTAAAGGTACCTGTATATTTTCCGCTGCCGCCGGAAGCCTGGGCCAGAGGAATGGAGGTTGTAGTATTATTTCCTCTTGCTGTAAGCTGTATATCTGCCGGTTTGACAAACTGGTTTTCGTCTCCGCCTATCGTTACGGTCACTGTTACTGGTTTGTTGATGCTCTGGGTCAGAGGCTGAACTTCAATGTCCAGGGTGAAGTGGGCCTTTTGAATGGTGCCGGTGGCGGTGCAGGTAGTCTGAGTCAACTCATACTTCTTTTCCATATTCTCCGGCAGCGTAACACCCAACACTTTAACTGTTTTATTAGTGCCAGCGATTTCATTTTCAAAAACAGCATCCATCAAAAAACTGTCGATTGGAGCCTCATCTGGCCCAGAGTTTTCTCTAACCAGTTCAATTTTGACATCTTTCAGTATTTCCGAACCATCATAAACTTTTGTCAAATCTGCACTGGGAGCAATCCTTGGCAGCACTTTTCTTCTGTTTACCGTAATTGTAAAATCCCCGGATGCATGATAGTTCTTTCCCTCTGCCATTACCCGTACAGTATATGTACCTGCTTCCAGAGGTTGTACCGCCGGAATACTGGAGTCGGTGATGGGGTTTCCTTTGTACCAGGTATAGGACCAGTTAAGAGTCTCCGGAGCTGGAAAACCAGAGGGAAGATCAAAGTATCCTCCGCCATTCTCCGGTTCGACAAGCTTTTCCCCGTACACATAATTTGTTTTATAACCATTGTCTATTATGGTTCCGCTCACAGGTTTGATCTCTATGGTCTGTTCCGCTATCTCAACCTGGTCCGGCTCAGTTTCTACACTCACTTTTAAAGAAAACACATAACTTCCTGCATCTAGCCCGGTATTGGTAAATGAAGCTTCCTTATCTGTTGCTCCGCTTAAGAAGGTGAGATTTCCACTATTACAAGACCATTCATATTTGAGTTCTGCATCTTTATGGGCATCAGCCATCTCCGGCTTCGCCGTCAAAGTAATCGTTTCTCCATTGTCATATGTAAATTCTGTATCTGCTGGCGTAACTCCTATCGTCAGACCCTCAATCCACTTCTCATCTGATGCAACCGGCCCAACGCTGTTCCCCGCCAGGACATCTTCGTCCAAGGTTTCTTTCGTATTCTCCGGGTCCCGGTACCCATACCCGTCCGCCAGCGTATCCTTAATGCTCAGCGCATCTTTTCCCTTCGTCTCAATCCCGGACAACTGGCTGTCCCCGCCGATGGCCACGTCCTGGCTTCCGTTCGTATTGTTCAGCGTCAGCGTACCCACCTGTACCTCGCCGCCGGTCATGCTGAACGTACCATTGTTCATAGTGATAGCGCTCTCTTTGGCACCTGCCGCTTTGAAAATACCGCCCTTGACCTGCAGCGTCGCGCCGTCCACGTAAACAGGCGCTGACACATTGGAAGAAAACGTTCCGCCTTCAATGGTCAGCGTACTGCTGCCCGTGGCATACAGACAGGCGCCTTTGTAATTGCTGCTTCCTGCATATACCATCGCACTGCCGGTACCGCCCTGGACCGTCAGAGACGCATCTCCTCTCAGTTCAATCAGGTCCACCGTCGCAGGGCCGTTCTCCTGGTCGGCCGTATATTGATAAGTCCATTTAAATCCGTTCAGATCCAGTGTTACATTTCCGCCGGTCAGCTCAAAAGCCGTATTCATGGCCGCTTCCGTTGTCACACTGTCCAGAAGGGTAATCTTTGCCGTTCTTCCGTTGACCGCCGCCCATGCTTCTTTGATATCCGTATAGTCGGTATCTGCGCCGTCTGCATTTACCCGCGCAACCGTCTTGACCACCGGTTCTGTACTGACTGCCGGAGCTTCCGGTACAACGGTCTCCGTATTTTGCGTTTCATTTTCTATTACTGAAGGTTCTGTCCCATACACACGCAGCCTGTCCCGCACACCGGACGCCTCCAGGGCCTGGGGATTTGCCATACTTCCGATCAATACCGCTGTCAGCGCCGCCAGCGCAATTCCTCTCCATCTTATCTTCCTCTGCTTCATCGTATCTCACACTTCCTTTATACCAGTATTCCTACATATCTTTATGTAATTCCTTTAATAATTATTAACAATATACCACAAAATTACCTGTTTGCCTACTGTCCAAGTGCCGAAACTCATAGATTTCCACAAATTTCTTCTTTCCGCCCCATTCGAACACTTGTTTGCTCCTTATTCCGACATTTTGCTGTTCATTTTTAAAAGACGGCAAAAATCCGACGCTGTCCTTTGGGATGCATGTACAATCCCAAAACAGACAGGCCGGATTGTCGATCTGATGTAGTTATGATGATAACAGATTTTGATTTTGAAACAGTCTATTTACAGCCTCTCCGCATGTTCATTCATGTTAATATAAGAAGCTACGGAGCAGTCAAACCCTTTGATATGCTTATACAGCCAGTCAATCACATTTTTATTGACCGCTTCCACAAAAGCATCTGTCGGACCTTCTTCCTCCTCCAGCATTTCGTGAAGTTCTGCAACGGCTTTTACAAATGCCGCATGCTGTTTTTTATGCTCTTCCAAACCTGGATAGGAAACTTCCTCCTGAAGTTTTTCCTCAGCACCGAAATGAAACTCGGTGTAATCCGACAGATAATCCAGCATCTTAATAGCCTCCAGCTTGCCACCGCTCTGCTCGCAGCAGTCCACAAGCTTATTGATTTTCCCGATCAGCTCTTTGTGCTGTCCGTCGATCATTTCATTTCCGGTTACCAGGCTTTCGTCAAATTCTGCATACATTTTATTAGTTCCTCCTATTATAGTTCCGCATCCTTTTCAAAAATGCCCCTTACCTGGAAGCATTTCCACCCACACTTGTGTCTGGAAATCCTTCCGGGCATTTTTGAAAGGATGCTGTTTTAAATTTCCATCACTTATACTGGTACTCCCAGATATCGTCCATCCCGTAGAAATCCCCAAAGGTAATGTCAAACACATCCTTTTTCTTCAGCACACCGCTTATATCGATCTGATTTTTAATCAGATACTGCCAGTGTCCGGTATGGGAAATATCCCCCTGGATAAGAATGGACTTTAAAATACCGTCTTTTACAACTGCTTTCTTATAGCAGTTTCGGCTCTCCTTTGTATATACCTCGGCTCCGTCTACCTGTGCATTGATATCTCCGATGGTCAGCATCTGAAGGCCGAAGAAATTCGATGTATTTTTCATGCAGTACCGGTCCGTATATTCTGCCGGCGTCCCGCACATGTTCGAAGCTGCCACCCGTCCCATATCCATGGCATTGGGCCATACGCCGGACAATCCGGTCACGTCTCCTGCCGCATACACATCCGGTGCGGAAGTGCGCATCCGGGCGTCTACCGTGATGCCCCGCTCCATGGCAAGACCGCTTCCTTCCAGCCATGCAATGTTCGGCCGTACGCCTGCTGCACAGACAACAAAATCACATTCCACGGTCTCTCCGGTGGAAAGCACTACCGCCGTGATCTCATTTTGTTCATTGACAATGCTGTCACTGGCTCCGATGCCCAGAAGAAATCTGGCTCCATGGGACTCAAAACGCTCCTGATAAGCTTTTGCCGCCGTATCATCCGTCTGCAATGGCATAACTCTCGGTGCCATCTCTGCAATGGTCACTTTCACGCCCCGTTCCATCAGTCCTGTAGCCACATCCAATCCCACCAGACCGGAGCCTACAATGAACACATGTTTGGCATTCTTGGCCCGAACCGCCGCATCGATCTTCTGGGCATCACTCAGATCACGGAAGCCGTACACGTTGGACGCCGTCCGGAAATGGTTGATGGGCGGAATGCCGAATACAGAACCGGTTGCAATCAGAAGCTTGTCGTAGGGCTGGTACCCGTTTTCCATAAGGATCTGCTTCTTTGCGGTATCCAGTCCCAGTGCTTTCTGACCTTTTCCCCAGTAAATCTCGTTCTTCTCGAAGAAATCCGGTTCCACAAAAGAAAGTTCTTCTTCGGTGCGCTCACCGCCTAAAAATTTGTGCAGCATACAGCGGGAATGAGAGTGCTCATCAACGGACATCATAATAATCGTCACATCTTTTTTGCAGAGCCTGATTCGCTCCGCGGCTGCTATGCCGGCCGCTCCGGTACCTACGATTACATAGATCTCTGCCATTTGCTACACCTCCTCTACCCATATGGCCTGTTTGGGACAGGCAGCCACACATGCAGGACCTTCCGGGCGTTCCTTGCAGAAATCACATTTTAATATCTTCGTCCCGCTCTGATCCGGCTTTGGTATTCCATAGGGACAGTTCATCACACACATAAAGCACGCACCGCAGCGCTTCTCGTCGTAAGTCACATGTCCGGTTTCCATATCCTTTTTCAGCGCCCCGCTCATACAACTGTTGGCACAGCCGGGCACACTGCAGTGACGGCAGAACATCGGCAGATATCCGCCTTTCCCGTCATTTTGAATCTCATTGCGGGCCTCCGTCTCCGGAAGGCTGAAGTTCAGCGTAATAACACCTTCCCCGCCGTCCGTGCGATGGCTGTCCATACATGCCAGCGCACAGTTTTTGCACCCATCACATTTGGAAGGGTCTATCGCGATCCGTTTCATAATCCGCCCCCTTCTTTAAATGTTCAGTCCTTTTCTTCTCTCCAAAATGATCGCTTCCATCTGATCGGCAGCCTTGACCGGATCGATCTCCACGAGTACCTGCCCGCCGGTAATCTCTTTTAAGCCTTCTGTCAGTACATTGACGACCAGTTCACTGCCAGCGATAAACGGCTGCTGTCCAAGATGAAGCGGAAGGCCCAGCGCCAGTCCAAAGCATCCGTCTGCCAGCGCCTGCTCTTCCAGCCACTGGGGTGCGGAAAGCACCAGCGGAAGCTGCGGAATGTCAATGCCGATCTCCGCTGCCAGCGCCGTAGCCACCATCTCCAGACGTCCGATGGCCAGACAGGGACCAAAGTTCAGAACCGGTGCGATGCCAAGGCTCTTACATACCTCTTTTAAGCTGTCTCCTGCCAGCTCTGCCGCCTCCGGCGTCATCAGCCCGCAGTTCTCCAGACCGCCTGAGGAACATCCTGCGGAAAGTACGATAATGTCTCGTTTGATCAGTTCCTTTGTAAGCTCTACCGTCAGTACATCATGTCCGCCTGCCGTCAGGTTCGAACAGCCCACAACGCCTGCCACGCCCTTGATCTTGCCGGATACGATCAGATCAATCAGCGGCTTCCACTGTCCTCCTAAGAACTCTTTTAAAGAAACTTCGGAAACACCGGTCAGTGTGTTCTGGTTGCCGTGCTCCGGCTGCAGATTCATAGGAACCGCACCCCGGCGCTCCTTGTACGCCTCAATAATCTTGTCGATGATGACTTCTGTCTGTGCCTCTCTCTTCTCATAGGCGTATTCCACGGACTCCGCATTGGCTTTCTTTGCCACCAGATCCAGACAGATCTGCTTAATCTTCAGTTCGTCACAGATCGGCTCGATACCCGGAAGCGTACAGTTAAACTCAGACAGCACGGCATCAATGGCTCCGGTTGCCAGCACCGCCTCGCTGGTATAGTTATTTCCCGCATGGCCGTCAAAAATATCCGTGTAATGAGCGCCGCGAAGCTGCAGGTCCTGTCCGACACACGTACAGCCTACCAATTTGAAACCTTTCGCTCCCGCTGCTTTTGCCTTTTCCACCACATCCGCATCCACCAGACGGTTCTGGATGTGTGTAAACAGAGAATGCTGATGTCCGGTTATCATAATATTGATATAATCCGGATCAATAACGTTTAACCCCACGGGGGCCAGACGGATCTTCGGTTCTCCAAGCATCACATCATTTAATAAGTTGGTCAGCGTCAGGCCGTACAGACCTGTGGAAATACCCAGGCGCAGACAGGTCATAAGCATTTCCACCGGGTCAGAATTTAAGTTTGTGGAGCATTTCACCACACCATCAAAAACTTCGGACTTAGAGCCCCCCGGTACGATGCCGAGCTCTTTCCACTTCTTGTAGCGGGGCGCATATGCCATCTTCTCCACCAGTTCCATCTCTTCCCATATGGGTTTATAGAGATCTGCCAGTACCTTATCCGCTACAGCCAGCGCCTGCGCATGTGCATCCAGAGACTTGTCGATCCCGAACTCCTCCACCAGTGTCTGAAGGGCATGGGGTCCTTTGATCTCTCCGTGATTCTCGGCTGTATGTTTCAGATTCCAGGCGGTCTTCTCCACAATGTGGATATAACAGCCGCTTCCGCATGCCACAGCACGCAGGAAATTCCTAGTCACAATCACATCTGCCGTAGCTCCGCAGATACCTCTTGGAGCAGTCGGCGTGATCCGGCAGGGACCGTTGGAGCACAGACGGCAGCAAACTCCCTTTAATCCGAAGCCGCATTTCACACTCTGTCCCTTCACCCGATGGTGGGATGTCTCCATGGGAAGCCCTGCAATAAAGCTTTCCAGCGGTTTATCCGCACTTTGACAGGTTTCACAGCCATAACATTGATTCATACGTATCTCCTCCTGTTTCATTTACGCATTTGTTCGTTTTTGGGACTTTCCTTAGTAAATGTTACAAAAACAACCTACCTATAGCATAACGGAAACTGTAAAAATATACAACACTAAAATGCAAAAAACCTGTCAAAGCACCGGCCTTACCTTCTGCTGCACAGCACAAAAAAGGTCCGGTAAACACCGAACCTTCTAAAGCACGAGACGGGATTCGAACCCGCGACCCTCGCCTTGGCAAGGCGATACTCCACCACTGAGCCACTCGTGCATATTGTCCCTTCGGCACTGCTTTGCCGACGACAATAATTATAATACAGCAAAATCCCTTTCCTGTCAACTGCCTTTTTGGAATTTTTGAAATTTTTGAAATTTTTTCAGATACGGCCCAGAATCAGGCTGCCTGCATAGAGATGGTTCTGCACGGCCTTCTCCATGATGCTGTCCAGCTTCTGATAATTCAGGTCGAACCAGTGTTCTTCCGCAGTAATCAGCATATGAGACAGGGCAATGCCTGCATTGAACAGATTCTTATTTAACTGTTTCTGATAGCCCACCGGCCCAGGCCTGCGGACGAAAAGATGAATCCGGTTTTCTGTTACCACAAATCTCCAGGGCTGCTGATTCAGAGCCGACGGAGCCAGCCTGGCAGGCTCTAAAAGCTTCTTCTGTATCCGTCCCACCGGAACATTGGCCTTTATGAGCTTTTTAAGCTCCATTCGCTTAAAATCCGACCGGCTGCGTTCTAAGGGCTCTGCCGGATAGCCAAAAGCCAGTATCATCATCAGTTCCAGCCCTTCCTCCGCGTCCTCTTTGAGTCTGGCACCTCCTTGATAGCAGGTCCCTATACCTATCGTATGAAGATGCAATACTAGCTGCTGCATCAAACACCCGGCATTCATATGATAATCTTCGCTGTCCTCCGAATACAGCGCCGCATAATACGGCGCCTTCACCTGAAAAAGACCTCTTACCTTGTGATCGGATGCCTGATAAATTTTCCATTTGATACGTATATCCGGACGGACCCCCACGGCATCCCTCCCAAATCCCTGAATCTCCTGCAGAATCCCCTCTTCTACTTTTTCGTTCGTATACTTACGGACCGATTTCCTCCTGAATATTGCCTCATACTTCGTCATTGCCTGCCAGCCTCTCCATTTCATCCAAATATCGTGCAAATACCCCCAGGGCATCTTCCACCGGCTTCTTCTGTTCCATATCCACTCCCGCCGTCCGCAGAAGCTCCAGCGGATACCTGGAGCTTCCGCCTTTCAGGAAATTCTTATACGCTTCCACAGCAGCGGCCCCTTCCTTCAGAATCTTTCCCGACAGGGCAATAGCCGCTGAAAATCCCGTCGCATACTGATACACATAAAAAGGCGTATAAAAATGCGGTATTCTTGCCCACTCCATCTCAATCTCCCGGTCAACACACATATTTTCTCCAAAATACAACCGGTTCAAACCATAATAAACTTCACAGAGCCGGTCTGCCGTCAGTGTCTCCCCCTGCTTCTGCATGCTGTGGGTAATTTTCTCAAATTCCGCAAACATCGTCTGCCGAAACAGCGTTGTGCGGAACTGCTCCAGAAAATAGTTGATTAAATATGCCTTCTCTTTTGGATCCTCCGTCGTCCCGATCAGATGATGAATCAGCAGCGCTTCATTGCAGGTGGAGGCAACCTCTGCCACAAAGATCTCATAACCTGCGTAAATGTAGGGCTGATGGGCATCCGAGTACCAGGAATGCAGTGCATGCCCCATCTCATGAGCCAGTGTAAAGACGCTGTTCAGATTATCCTGATGATTCAAAAGTACATAGGGATGGGTTCCATAAGCGCCCCAGGAGTACGCGCCGCTCTTTTTCCCTTTATTTTCATACACATCAATCCAGCGGGAAGAAAAGCCCTCCCGGAGAAGCGACACATATTCTTCCCCCATGGGCGCCAGCCCTTGAAGCACCATCTCCTTAGCCTTCTCAAAGGGGATCTTCTGTCCGTCCTTCTTTGATACCATGGGTGTATACAAATCATACATATGCAGTTCTTCCACATGAAGAAACCGTCTGCGCAGCTCCAAATAGCGGTGCATCTGCGGCAGATGTTCATGGACTGCCTGAATCAGATTGTCATAAACCGGCACCGGAATATGGCTTTTGTTTAAAGCCGCCTCCAGATCCGACTGGTAGTTTCTCGCTTTTGCATAAAATACTTCCTGTTTTACATTCGCCCGATACGCCGCCGCCAGCGTATTCCGGTACTGCCCATACGTTTTGTAAAGCGCCTCGAACGCCGCCTGACGCACACTCCGTTCCGAACTCTGCAGAAGCGTCATATACCTTCCATGGGTCACCTCCACCGGTTCTCCATCCTCGCCCTGTATAACAGGAAAGCGAAGATCCGCATTATTGAACATGGTGAAAATGTCCTTCGGCCCTTCGGCAAGTTCTCCTATGGCTGCCAGCAGCTCCTCCCGCTCTTTGTCAAGGACGTGCTGCCTTAGTCTTATCATATTTTCAAAATACTGCCGGTATACCTGGAGGGCTTCATTTTCTGTAAGAAATTTCTCCACAGTCCCCTCCGGAAGCGCCAGAATCTCCGGCTCTATATAGGCTCCCGCCTCCGAAAGCTTTATAAGAAGCCCCTGTGCTCTGGCCGCCAGATTCTGATAGTGCCCGTTGTCTGTGTCTTCATGAAGCCTCTGTCCGGCGTATACATAGACCTTTTCCGCCAGCATGTGCAGTTCATCCCAGGTTCTCTGCATCCCAAGGAGCGCTTCCGGGCCGTCCCCCAGATGTCCTTCATAAGCGGCAAGTTCTAAGATCTTAGTCTCCAGGCGCTTATAGTCCTCCTCCCAGGCTTCGTCACTTTCATACAAATCTTCGATTGCCCATGTATCTTCTCTTCTTACTTCTTCTCTGCGTTTCAGACCGGTCCCTGCCATATCTGCTGTTTCCTTTCTCTTAGCTTTCTGTTATAATATTTCCAGCAACTGCACAAAAATTCCATAAATCGGATACAAATCCATACAGGAGGATTCTGCCTATGTCATTTGTCAAACAATCCAACCAGAATACGGCGGCCACCCTTATTTCCCGCTTTGCGAAGCGGAACATTGACGCCTTCTTCTGCGAAACTTCCCAGGAAGCCGTCCAGAAGGCTTTAGAACTGATGCCGGAAGGCTCCGTTATCTCCTGGGGCGGCTCCATGTCCATTGCCGAATGCGGCCTGATGGACGCTTTAAAAGAACGCCGTCATACCCTCATTGACCGTTCCCTGGCCGCTACGCCTCAGGAAAAGAAAGAACTCTACGCAAAGACCGTCATGGCCGACTATTACCTTATGAGTTCCAATGCCATTACCATGGACGGCGAACTGGTCAATATCGACGGCTTCGGCAACCGGGTTGCCTGTCTCTGCGCCGGTCCGGAACACGTTCTGATTCTTGCCGGCATGAACAAAGTCGTTCTGGATGTCCCGTCGGCCATTGCCCGTATCCGCACCAAAGCCGCACCGCCCAACACTACACGGCTTCACAAGGATACTCCCTGCGCCAGAACTGGTGTTTGTCAGAACTGCTTCGCTCCGGACTGTATCTGCAGCCAGATCGTAGTCACCAGAAGAAGCGGCATCCCCGGACGCATCAAAGTCATCCTGGTCAACGAAGAGCTGGGCTTCTAACCCCTTTTCCAGAAAATACGGCATCCGCTCCCGGCAGCTTCTCTTTGAGATGTGAAATGCCCGGATCGGATGCCGTTTTTGTTTCCTACTCGTTGCGGATAGCAGCCAGGGGACTTAATTTCATCGCCCGCAAAGCCGGGAAAAATCCGGCCACCATACCTACTAACACCGCAAATATCAGAGACACCAGGATCAGCCAGAGAGGAATGTAGGAAAGCTGCTCATAGTATCCTCCTGACGCCTTGTTCACCACGGAATTAATGATGATCGATATGCCCTCGCTTAAGATCAGCCCCACAAGTCCTCCAAAAAAACCGATAAATCCGGCTTCCAACAGGAACATCGTACGAATGTTCCGAAGATCGCAGCCAAGCACTTTAATGATACCAATCTCCTTTGTCCGTTCATAAATGGACATCATCATTGTATTTGCAATACCGATCGCCGCCACAAACAGGGACACTGCTCCGATGCCCCCAAGGACCATCTGGATCATACCCATCTGGCTCTGGGTCTGCTCCATCCACTCCGCATTGCTGTTCGCATTAAAGCCCATATCCTGAATGGTCTGCTGGACCTCCTGCACATGCTCCATGCTGTCCACACGGACATAGACCTCTTCATAATACAAATCCTTATAAGGCTTCCCGCTCTTCGTTGTCGGCTGCCCAGGAATCACTTTATTTTTAAATACCTTTTTCAGTTGTACCTTCAGTGCATCGATATCTGCAAATACCGAATTGCAGTTTTCCTTGTACGTCTGCAGATCTCCGGCCATAATCCCGCAGGTGGGCACAATATACTTTTTCGGCGGGAGAATGGTCTGCCCGTTGGGGTCTGTACCTCCGGCCTGATAGTAGGCATCTGTATCGAAGATCACAAATACAGGATCGTTCATCAGATCCACATCCGGCGCTTCCATTGTATCCCAATAGGATTCATTGGTCCTGGAATTATAGAAACTCGTAATGACCTGATTGCCGTAAAACAACTGAAGGCTTCCGTCTGCAGGCGGCAGCTCTCCTTCTGCAATATCAATATCCATCATCTGCAGGGCTTTCTGATTCATGCCCTGGATCTGAAACCAGCCTTCATAAGCCCCCTGTTTTGCAATGACACTGATATTCAGTATAGGAGATGCCAGCTCCACATGAGGAATACCGGCGATCTCTTCCACTACGGCATCATCAATCCGCTTGGGTTCTTCGTCGTCACTGCCGGAGTTTGAATTATACCAGCTATAGTTATTTACATTGATCGTTGTCAGCCCGCCGTATTCCTCAATCTGTGCCAGCGAACTTTTGCGAAGCCCCAGACCAAGGGATACCATGACAACAATCGAGGCGGTGCCGATGATAACACCCAGCACCGTCAGCACCGTCCGAAGCTTCCGGCGCAGCAGATTCGACGCGCTCATTCTGAGCAAATCAAAATATTTCATCCTCTGCTCCTATCACAGTTGTGTATCGTCATCGTCCAGATCCAGAATATCCTCTTCCAGACTCTGCTGCTCTTTCTTTTTCTTTCTCTTCAGGAAGAAGACTGTCCCGATGATTCCCGCAAGCACAATCACGCCGATGACAATCGGAACGGTATATTTCCCGGAACCGCCGGCCATGCCGCCATCCATCATGGGATCATCTGTCATCATATCGTCTCCTCCCGCAAAGTCCTCCATCATGGCTTCATTGACAAAAAGCGACACTTCTTTCTCAATCACTGTAGATGCACCGGTCTCGTCCTCATAGGAGATCAGAAGTTTAATAAGACCTTCATCCGTCGTTGCCGACTGTCCGGTTACGTAGATATCTACAGCGCCAGTGGCGCCGGAATCCAGATTGCCGATAAAAGCATCCCCGCCGTTGACCGTCTCGCTGTCCGTCTTCACCTGCACATTGTAAAGCTTGGTCTTGCCCATATTGTAAATATTAAACATGATGTTGGACTCGCTTCCAACCTCAATGCTCGAAGGCATGACTTCCGGCTCGCTGATGTCCACACGGGCTTCCTGCTTGACCGGAATGGACACGCTGGTCTTATTGGTGTAGGCATTGACATGCTCGTCTTCATAGCTCATGTTCACATCCACCGCATAGGGCTTCTGGGTCAGATCCGCCTTTGCCTCCATCTCGATCTGAATGTCCTTTGTGCCGTTTTTGCCGATGGAATCTACAAAGATCGTGCTGGAACCAGCCGTAGGGAGAAATGCAGCATATGTAGTATCCTCATCTTTTCCCTCCACTGCTGCCACGATCTCAAAGATCATATTGTTGACACTGGTAGCGGTTGATGTATTTTTCAGATGCAGCGTCAGCATAAAGCTCTCTCCTGCGTGAACATCCGCTGGCTCTGTCTCAAAGCCGGTGACAATCACTCTCGGCACGGAAGCCTGGCCGTCAGCGCCTACGCCTGCAGTACCGTTTAACTGCACATAAGTATCCAAAGTCGTCTCCTGGCTCCTGCCCTCGGAATCCCGATAGACAACTTTAAAGGAGATCTTCTGATAGCCGTTGCCCACGTCGCTTCTGGTCTTTAAGTTCCAGGTCACTTCCCGGCGGCGGTCCATATCGGTCATGCCCGTATCCGTTCCCGGCAGATCCTCGATGGTCTGGGAGTAGTTGGAATTGGTAATCTCAAAAGGCCATGCGGTGGTGTCTGTGCTGAGCACCGGCGTCACAACGGCATCATTTACCATCGTCTTGCCCATATTTACCACCGGAAGGACAATGCTGACCATCTGGCCTGCACTGGCTACAGGGGTGACCCAGTTGCCGCCGACCATAAGAAGGTGATCGGCGCTGACGGGGATGGGGTCGTCTTCTTCTTCGTCGTCTCCGTCGGATGGAGGATTGATAATATCATTTAATCTTACAATGGTTTTTTCATAACAATCTGTAACTCCTTTAACTCCTCCCATACTATCTATTTTATTTTTTGCTTCTTGAATTAAAGTATTTATTTTCTCTGCTCTGGAATCCCCTTCTTTTACATTATTTTTCTTCCAATCATCCAGATCATTTTTGGCCTCTGTTTTCTTGTCACTCAATTCCTTCGCTGGATCAGTAGTACCAGAATTAGTTCCATTATTTTCAGTATCTGGCTTTTCTGACCCTGTTGCCTCCACAACCATCCCCGGCATCATCACCGCCCCCGCAGCTCCGGCCGCCGGCGCCAGCATTGCCGCACAAAGCACTACTGCCAGTCCCTTTACCATCCGCACCTTCATTCCTCTTCCTCCTTATACTCACTGCGGTCCTCCACCTTCACAATCTTCCCGTCAATAATATGGAAAATCCGATCGGCAAAGCCCGCCAGGTGATTATCATGTGTGACCATAACCATAGTCTGGTTCTGTTCCTGCACCACTTTGCGCATAAGCCTCATCACTTCCGCAGACGTATTGGAATCCAGATTTCCTGTAGGCTCATCGGCAAAGATAATCTCCGGATCCAGCACCAGCGCCCGCGCCACGCCGACCCTCTGCTGCTGTCCGCCGGACATCTCGTTGGGCCGGTGCTTCATATGCTTTGGAAGCCCCACCAGCTTCAGCATCTTTACTGCCTTTGCTTCCCGAACTTTCTTGCTGACTCCCCGGAAGGTCAGCGGCAGCGCCACATTTTCAATGGCATTCATCGTTCCCAGCAGATTAAAAGACTGGAAAATAAATCCCACTTTTTCCCGCCGGAATTTTACCAACTGATTTTCGTTCATTTTCTCCAGATGCTGACCGGCAATAATCACCTCGCCCTTTGTAGGCTTTTCCAGCCCCGCCAGCATATTCAGCATCGTTGATTTTCCAGAACCGGAAGTTCCCACGATGGCACAGAACTCCCCTTTATATATCGTCATATCCACGCCGTTCAGCGCGCGGACCTTTTCCGTTCCGACCCGAAACACTTTATAGAGGTTTTTCACCTGTATAACAGGTTCCCGTATCTCACCCACAGTCATCCTACCCTTTCCAAAATCGGGCGCACTTCGCCTGCTGCCCTTTCCAGTATAGCATAAAATCCAGGATACAATTCTTAATAAATCTTAAAATTTATAAACAATACTGCCTATTCTATTCTCAGATTCGGCCATGTCCATTCAATCATCCCGTCCGGGTACTGTTCATCCACAAATTCCTCCACCCGGTTCCCCGCCGGTATCCCTTCGCTGCGCTCCACATATCGAACCATAGCCATCGCCGAGATCAGGATATCACAGGTCATCAGCACCACGCACACCCAGGTCAGAATCTTGCCTGTCACCGGCGGAATCTTCTCAATCCGGCGGCTGATGGGCGGATAGCAGAATTTGACCCACACCAGTGCCAGAATGCCCCAGAAAACACAAAACAGAAGATTCGTCCGGCCTCCGATGTTGAAGGGCATATAGCTGTAGTCCCAAAAGGTTGTCCCGAAGAACACTTCTGTAAACACGCTGCACAAATATTCATAAGTCCCGCCCAGGAAAAAGCCTCCCAGAAAGATATAGCGGTCCTCCTTTTTGGCAAATCCATGGAGCAGAACCGTCAGAAGCGCCGCACCTATCCCCCAGACGATGCTGAATGTCCCGTAGAGCACGCTCGAACGGCTCATCCAGATATCTGCTGTCAGCTTTACATAGACCGTCTCGATCAGATCTCCCGCCAGCGCACTGATGAAAAATACCCAGATGATCTTATCCAGACAAAGTCCTTTCGCAAATACATACCCGCTGTCCTCTTCTTTTTCCGCCGGTTTCAGATTCGGATAAGCCTTTGTCAGACGCCCCCAGATATGCGCTGTCATCCATCCGCCCAGATTCCGCTTCTGCTCTCCAAGCTCTTCCGACAGCGTCTGCATTCCATCCCCCAGAGGCCGTCTGCGGATCGTATAAAATACCACAGTCCCGTCCGCCGCCAGCAGTCCCGAAAAAAGCAGCACCCCGATCCGCAGCAGAAAGTCCGGCAGCATCTGGCTTCCCACATACAGGACCGGATGAATCAGAAGCAGAACCACCAGGGCAACAGCACTCATAGTCAATGTATAGACTACTCCCAGCTTTTCTCCGGAATAAATCGAATGGGCTTCATTTTCCCACATCCGTCTCCCGGTCACCCGCACGGACACGTCATCTGCCAACTGGGCACATGCAGAGACAATGACCATAAAAGCGATAAACTGAATCACATATGCCCCTTCCAGAGTCGGAATCACAAGGATTAAAAGGTCCATCGTAAGCCCATAAGACAGGCACAAAGGCAGATTGAGCAGCCCGCGGTTGCAGAAGCGCCCGGTCCGAAGGGCCATATAGAGCACTTCTATGCACCATCCCAAAAAGGAATAGCAGAACAAAAAGAACATCAGTTCCCACAATGTATATCCCATAAATATTTCTCCTCGGTTCTCTTCTGCCTGTCCCAAAAATCTTTCCCCGACCCTGAGACAGACATTTCCCTTATCCCTGCTGATATGTCTCTTTCAGATACTTCTTTACCTCCAAAGACGGGATCCGGGACTCCCGAATCTTCTGTACCGCTTTCTTCCTGGTAAATGCATCCAGTCCAAGCTCGGCCAGCCCCCGCATGGTGCGCACCGGATATGTGACAAACAGCTCCGCCAGAAGCCACGCGGCTGCCATCTGCGCATAATAGCCTTCCGTAAATTCCCGGTCCAGTACACCGAAAATCTTCTCCGTATACAGCCCCCTTTCCTCTGTGCCCTGAAGGTCTTCCATTGTGATCTGTCTCTTTCTGGAAATTTTCTTTCCGTCTTCTCCAAGCTTTATAAAATGACTCAAAAGCATAATAAGCCCCACCCGTACCGGAAATTCTTCTTTGGAATACAGATACGGCTGCAGAAAATCCCATGTTTTCTCCGGACAGGTTTCCGCCAGCTTCAGCCCATTGCACACACTGTCGCAGACAGACCAGTTCCGCACCCGCGGGATAAAGTCTCTCAGATAGGCAAACAGTTCCTCGATGTCCTTACATGCACAGCCCAGAATCATCCCCCTGAGCATCGTCTCTTCAAAATACAGATCCTCCTGGCAGGAAAGCTCCTTCCTCCAGTCCCCCTTTGACAATTCTTTTGCATACTTCCGAAGTTTTGGAAGCCGGACTCCCAGCATGATTCCCCTTCCGTCCCCCGGAACGAGGGCCTGGGAAAATTTCTGATAGTCTGTATCACTCATCTTTGACAGCCTGACCCTGATCTCTTCTCTCATCCTGTGTACCTCTCATTCAGCATCACACCTGAACACATTCCTATTGCCTCTCCCTTTACACCTTTCATCCATATGAAAAGAATTGTAACACAAAACAGGCGAAAATGAAATCATTTTCGCCTGCTGCACATGTTCGCATTTTAAAGCCTTATAAAATTTCCCCGTCACTCCAGATTCAGCCTTGTGGATAAAATACGTTCCGTCAGTATATGATAGACTGCGATCTCCAGCAGGGCAAAGAGCAGAAGATATAAAAGATAAAAAGTACCAAATGTATCTCCAAGACCATTGGGAGAATAGAGCCAGTAATATACCCAGTCATCCGGCAGCGCCATGGCCATAATCGCGCGGATCAGGTTGGATACAACAGAAACCGTAATGGAGATGCCGATATAGGCAACACAGGACCCTACCACCTTATGGGTCTGAAACAGATGCCCTACGGACATAGCCGCATATACGTGATAGATGCTCTTGGCCATCCCTACTACAGTCACTACAATAAACAGCATCACATTGAGCCAGAAAATCGGATTCAGATCGATCAGCGAACTGAAAAAATATTTCCATGCCATTGCAAGGCTTCGAATCACTTCCTCTGTAGAGCATACAGCCAGTATTACTGCAGCAAAGATTCCCACAACTGCACTGATACAGGCGATCAGCGTCGCTGTCAGTGCTTTTGAAACGACCAGCTCCCACGTTTTCACCGGAAGCGTGAACATCAGATAGCCTTCTTCCTTCAAAAGACCATTCCAGAATCTCTGAATTACGAACACCACGGTCATAATCAGAAGGCCCATAACCGCCCCGATAAAGAGAATGACCATGACCGCCATCAACATCCCATTACCGGCATTCACAATGCTCATACGCCCTATGGGACTGTCCGACCAGGCAACCATCCCCCGAATGGATAAGCTCAGCATAAGCGCAATAATCGGAGCCAGAATCCACATGGGAATAAATGCCCTGGACAGGGATTTCAGCTCATATTTCATTAATTTCCCCAACATTACCATTCACCTCCGCCAAACGGAACCGTCCGGAACACTTCCCGGAACAGTTCATCTACAGACTTTCCTTCTTTTTCGCGGATATCATCCACCAGCTCCTGGCGGACCACCTGTCCGAACTGAATAAAGAGCACTTCATCCAATACCCGCTCCACATCCGAGATCAGATGGGTAGAGATCAGTACCGTCCCCTCAGGATTATAGTTGTTCAGAATCGTCGTCAGAATAAAATCTCTCGCTGCCGGATCCACACCGGCAATGGGTTCATCTAAGAGATACAGCTTTGCCTTTCTGCTCATCACAAGAATGAGCTGAACTTTCTCCTTCGTCCCCTTGGACAGTGTCTTCATACGAAGGTTCTCATCAATCTGAAGCGTCCTGCACATATGATCTGCCTTCTCCCTGTCAAAATCCTGATAAAAGTCTCCGAATAAATCAAACAGATCCCGGACTCTCATCCATCCTGCAAAATACGGTTTATCCGGCAGATAACTGATGACCGATTTGGTATAGACCCCCGGCTGCTGCCCGTCTACGAGCACAAGCCCCCGGTCCGGTGTCAAAAGCCCGTTCAGTATCTTAATCAAGGTCGTTTTCCCGGAACCGTTCGGCCCAAGAAGCCCGACGATCTTTCCGCTTTCCAACTGAAGAGAAAGTCCCTGAAGCGCCCTCTGGCTGCCGTAATTCTTCCATACATCCTGACATTGTATCAACATCTGGCCCATTATCCATCTCTCCTTTTTAACAATTCTAACGCCTGCTCCTTTGTATACCCAAGCTCCGCAGCAGACTCATAAAAATGCCGTATAATGTCTGCCGCCAATGTGGCTCTCATACCTTCCAGCACGGCATTGTCTTCCGTTACCGTCCTTCCTGTAGTCCGGTTCGTCACGGTCAGTCCCTCCATATCCAGCCCCGCCAGCGCCCGCTGCATTGTATTGGGATTCACGCCTGCCTCCGCCGCCAGCTCTCTGACGCTTGGCAGCCTCTCTCCCGCGCGATACCAGCCGGACAAAATCTTCCTTGTAAGCTGCTCCTGTAGTTGTATCCATATGGGACGATTGTCATCCAGTTTCCATTCCATCTGCTCACTCCTTTCATCTGTATCGTTGTATTACTTATTTAATACAATAATATAACTATGTATCCGCTTTGTCAACCCCTTTTTCGGTTTTTTTTACAAAACAGCAGCAAAAAGAGGGCGCCGGACTGTTTCCCGACACCCTCCCGCATATTTAAAGCTCTTCCTGCAGTCTGTCAAATTCCGCCATACATGCATCTACCGATGCGCCGTTCAGCAGTTCTCTTACGATCCGGCAGGTATTTCCCCACTGTTCCAGTTCCATGCCTGCATTTGAACCCAGTACAAAAATGTTTTCGTTGAACCGGTCCCGCAGCGGTTTTAAAGCGTCAATGCAGTCCACATTGACATTGACCGACGGGGAGATCACCTTGTTGACTTCCGAATACATCTGCAAAGATTCGTCCGAAGTCATGATATTCAGCACTTCCATGGCTTCCTCCCGATGTACCGCATCCTCGCCGATGCTGTATCCGGTCATGGGAACCACAGGCATGGGACCGTACTCGCTTGGAAATCCAATCACCTGCATATGAAAATCCGGATTGCCGTAGGCAGTCTCCGAATTAGCCGCACCCCAGTAGGCCATGACAATGGGCGTCTTCTGTGCCAGAAAATCCGGCCCTTCTCCTTCGATTGCCTCGTAAGTGTACGCCTTTTCGGCATCAATGTAGCCTTTGTCAATCATTTCTTTCAGATACTCAAATCCAGGACGCATATAATCGCTGTATTTCGCTTCTTTATTGTTGAGCGCTTCGATCTGGGCCTCTGTATTGCCTCCATTATACAGCTCAGCGTAAGCCTGCGCCAAAACGATCGTCTCCAGCCACCAGCGGTTCGCCCCTATGGGCGTCTCGATTCCGTTTTCTTTCAATACCCTGCAGCATTCCATCAGATCTTCCGGCTTTTCGGGCAGTTCCAGGTCATACCGGTCAAACATGTCTTTGTTGATAAACAGGCCGTAGACTACCACTTCCTGCGGGACAGCCACCAGCTTTCCGTCAATCGTATTGGCAGCCTTTACCACCTCTCTTAAATTGTCAACATTGTCAAGGCCGGAGAGATCCGCAAGCTTTCCTTCTTCCCCCAGCACTTTGACCGTATCCGGATTCAAAAGGTACAGATCATCCATGTTATTTCTTGCACGGTCCAGTGTCACATCGTCGTAAGTTTTTTCCTGATAATTTTCCGCCGTATAGGTCCGATATTCCACGGTCAGATTCAGTTCTTCTTCCGCCTTTATGATGGTCAGATCGGCCGCACTCCTGGCCAGGTTTTTCATATCCGGTTTGGATTTTTCCATAGGGCCGAACAGATAAACGGTCTTTTTTTCTTCTTCCTGGTCACTGACCAGATTCATGTCCTTTGGCCCCTTCTGCCCGCAGGCAGTTATCCCTAACAGTATCGTCCCTGTCAGCAGCAGTGCGGCTGCTCTTCTCATCCTTTCCTTCATTTCCCCTTCACCTTTTCTTTTAATAACTGCAGCAGCGTTTTCCGCAGCTCATCCATATTGATAGGCTTCGCAATGTGTGCATTCATCCCCGCATCCATAGCATCCTTTACATCTTCCGCAAAAGCATTGGCCGTCATGGCAATGATCGGTATGGTCTTTGCCTCCGGATGCGCAGAACTCCGGATCATTCTTGTAGCCTCATAACCGTTCATAACCGGCATCTGCACATCCATCAGCACCGCATCAAAGCTTCCTGCTTCAGACGCAGCAAAGTGTTCTGCTGTAAGCTGTCCATTAACCATGATCTCACAAGTAGCACCCTCAATATCCAGAAGTTCCAGAAGAATCTCCCCGTTGATCTCATTGTCTTCTGCCACAAGAAAATGCCGTCCTTCCAAACCGTGTTCTTCCTCTTTTGACTCTTTTGGCTGCTGGATTCCTCTGGCCGAATACACTTCCGACAGCTTCTCCTTCAAAGAAGATACAAAGAAGGGCCTGGGCAGAAAGCCGTCAATCCCTGCCTGGTGCGCCCGTTCTTCTGTCTCCTCCCAGTCGTCTGCTGACAAAAGACAGACAGAACACCCCTTTGGCTGTTCCTCCTGCAGTCGCTCTGCTGTCCGGATCCCGTCCACATGAGGCAGATCCTGATCCAAAAGGATCAGGTCGTAGAACCTGCCCTGTTCCTTTTGTTCACGAACCTTCCGAAGTCCCTCTTCACTGTCAGATGCCGTATCCACCTGTACACCTGCAGCTTCCATACGCAGTTGGATGTCCCGGCGGATCTCTTCTTCATCGTCCACTGCCAGCATCCGAAAAACACCGCTGTCCCGGAAAAAGCGCTCTTCTTTCTCCTTTGCAATCTGAAGTTCCAGTTCCACTGAAAAAAGACTTCCCCGATCCACCTGGCTCTTTACATCTATCGTACCGCCCATAAGTTCCACGATATTTTTTGTAATGGCCATCCCAAGACCGGTTCCCTGTACCTTGTTGGTCGTACTGTTCTCCGCCCTGGTAAATGCGTCAAAGATGACTTCCAGATATTCCGGAGTCATACCATATCCGTTGTCCTCCACCTCGATGCGGATGCGCTCGTGCTGTTCTTTTTCCGCTTCCAGTCCGATCATGCGGAACCAGATGCTCCCGCCTTCTTTTGTATATTTGACCGCATTGGACAGCAGATTGATAAGGATCTGGTTCAGCCGGGTCTCGTCGCCGAACAGATGTTCATGCCGGATTCCCGTCACCGTCACATCAAAGCTCTGCCCCTTCGCCTTTGCAGCCGGACGAATGATGGCGTCCACAGAAGCAACCATATTTCCAAGAGAAAACTTTCCCATAGTAAGCACTACTTTGCCGCTCTCGATCTTGGACACGTCTAAAACGTCATTGATCAGACTTAAAAGATGCTGGCCGGACACCATGATCTTCTTTGTATATTCCCTGACTTTTCCCGCCTGATCCGCATTTCTTTCCAGTAACTTGGCAAATCCCAGGATCGCATTCATAGGCGTACGGATATCATGAGACATATTGGACAGAAATGTTGTCTTGGAATTGTTGGCAATCTGTGCCTCCTGCAGTGCTTTTGACAACTGCCGGTTGTGTATTTCCCGCTCCTCCGCCTGTTCCTTTCGGATCCTTCGCTTCTGTCTTTCACTGAAGGAAAACAGCAGGCAGCACAAAAAGAAGGTCAGCAGCATCACTGCCACGACAATAAAAATATTCTGATTTACCGCACTGCTCTCCTTTTGAATAGCCTGTACCGGCACATATCCGATCAGATAGGAAGTCCCGTTTCCAAGCGCCCACATATAGATCAGCGCATCTTTGCTCTGCACCTTGTGATAGAACATCACATTGCCCCTGGAAGCAATATTATTTGACAGCATGGCACGGATATCCTCTTCCACAATCTGATTGGCGCGGCAGAAATCCTCCAGATTCAGATGCCCTGCGTCCCGCTCTCCCATTCCTTTCGGCTTTAGCACAAACCGCTGGCTTACGGTATCCATAATATAGAGCGTCGCATTGGCATTATAGAAATTATCCGGAAGTGCATCGTCAAAGAAATCATAAATATACTCAATATAAAGGGTCCCGATCTCCCCGTCGTCGTTTTCCACCGGACATTTCATCGTATACGCCCAGGTTCCCATACTGTTCAGATAGGCCTGAGAGATGGGCAGGCCTTCCACCGTCTCCCCGGCAGAAAAGTCCAGCCCTTCCTCCGTGAATACTTCTCCTGTGTTGGAGAACCCCTCCGATGCTCCTGCCCGGATCCATGATATCCGGACCATCGTTCTGCTTCTGTCATAGATGAGGATGTATTCCTCCGGATCATCGGATATGGACAGTTCCTTTGCCATGAGCTTCTGATGCTCTGCTTCTAACTGAAGAATCGTCTCGATCGTACCTCCGATCAGATTCAGGCTCTCACTCAGATTGTCAATGGCCGACCTGGACATTTCTGCTGTAATCCTTCTGGACGCCGCAAACACCACTGCTGCCAGTATACCAAAAAACAACAAAATCGAGGTAATCAGTACTTTTCCTCTGTCAGTCCCTTTTTTCTTCTTTTCTTTCTCCATTACATTTTTTACCAAATTTTACAATACCACAGTTTCTCTATACTATATTATAATCGAAAATGTACAGATCGACAATCCATTTATCTCTTTTTGCAGTTTCTGCAGTCCCGGCAGCATCCGCCGCATAACTCTCCTTTTCGAATACTTTTATATTTTTTCCAAACTACCCAGATACTGTACCCGGCTATCACCCCTGTGATCAAAATGCCAGCCATATCTTCCCCTTTCTTTTATAAGAACATCGACCCGATCCGGAACACCAGAAATGCCATAACCCATGCCGTCACCAACTGAAAGGCTGCCATAGCCCCTGTCCATTTCCAGCTTCCGGTTTCTCTTTTGATGGTGGCTACTGCTGCCATACAAGGTACATAGAGCAGGCAGAATACCATCAGTGCATAGGCATTTGCGGCCCCAAAACCCATACTTCCAAGCAGTGCGGACAGATTTGCCATACCGGTCTGCGTTGTCACATTGCCGATGCCGAAGAGAACCGAGCAGCTAGACACCACCACTTCCTTGGCAGCGATTCCGGAGATCAGTGCCAGTATGATCTGCCAGTAGCCAAGTCCCGCCGGTGCGAACACCGGTACCAGCATCTTTCCGATGGCTGCTCCAAAGCTCTGGTCCATATCCGAAGTAAATCCATGAACTCCGAAATTCATCACCGCCCACATAAGGATGGACGCCACAAAGATCGTTGTTCCGGCCTTGGACAAATAGTCCTTCACCTTTTCCGACACATAGATATAGATCGTATGCGCATTGGGCGTCTTATATTCGGGCAGCTCGATAAGCAGCATATTTGTTTCTTTTCCCTTATCTGCAAGCTTTATCACGTAGGCGGACAAGATGGCCATAGCCAGTCCGAGTACATACATGGAAAATGCCGCCAGCATGGCCATATCTCCGAAAAACAGTTCTGAAAACATCACATAAATCGGAAGTCTGGCACTGCAGGACATAAAGGGCGTAATCAGGATTGTCTTCAGCCGGTCTCTGGGGTTTTCCAGCACTCTGGATGCCATAACCGCCGGCACCGTGCAGCCAAAGCCAAGGAGCATGGGCAGAAACGCCCGTCCGGACAGCCCGATCCTGCCCATGATACCGTCCATCACATAAGCGACTCTGGACATGTACCCGCTGTCCTCCAGAAAAGCAAGGGCCAAGAAAAGGATGAAAATGTTGGGCAGAAAGGTCAGTATCCCGCCTACCCCGGCAATGATGCCGTTGGTAATCAGCGAAATCAGCATCTCACCCGCTCCGACGGCACTAAGGACAGCGGCTGCCTGCTCTGTCATCCATTCCAGCGCCACTTCAAAATATCCCTTCAGCCAGTCTCCCACCGTAAAGGTCAGGAAGAACACCAGTCCCATAATCAGCAGAAATACCGGCAGGCCAAATACCGGATGCGTCAGAATGCGGTCCGTCCGGTCCGTAGATTCTGCCTTTTTTGTCCGGTTCGCCACGCATTCTGCCATGATCTCCTCGATAAAACCGAACTTCTGATTGATGATCTCCTTTTCATAATCCTGATCCAGAATATCGGAGAAATCCAGCGGATACCGCTCTCTAATCTCCTGGTCATTTTCCAGAATCTTAATGGCATACCACCGGAGATGGTCAAGCTCCGGATATGCGTTTTTGAGCCGTTCTCCAATCTCATCGATCTTGTCCTCAATCTCATCGGTATATACCATGGCATAATATTTGTGATGCTCTTCCACGTCTTTATGCCGGCTGGTTTCCAGATCGTGATGGTGAATGATCTTCTCTCCCTGGGCCTTGTCCTGGTGATGGGCCACGGTATGAATCAGAATCTCCAACCCGGTCCTGCGTCTGGCCGATACCGGCACACAGGGGATTCCCAGCATTTCCGGCAGACGGTGAAGATCGATTTCCATTCCCCGCTCCTGGACAATGTCCATCATGTTCAGTGCCAGCACTACCGGCTTCCCAAGTTCTATCAACTGCAGCGTCAGATACAAGTTCCGCTCCAGCGCTGACGCATCTGCCACGTCCACGATCACATCCACATCGTCGCTTAATATATACTGTCTTGTGACCGTCTCTTCCATCGTGTAGGATGTCAGACTGTATGTTCCCGGCAGATCGACCAGACGATAGGTCTCGTCATGCAGCCGCATGGCCCCTTCTTTTTTCTCCACGGTAACGCCCGGCCAGTTGGCCACCTTCAGATTCGCCCCTGTATAAGCGTTGAAAAGTGTTGTTTTTCCGCAGTTGGGATTCCCCACAAATCCAATGGTCAGTTCTTTTGTGCTGTTCATGCCTCTTTCACCTCAATGCTTTTCGTGATGCTCTCTCCTACCGCGAATCGGGTCCCCCGTATCTTAATAATCATGGCCCCCCGCTTTTTCCGGTTCACCACGGTAATCTTCGTACCCTCTAACATTCCAAGCACTTCCAGTCTCCGCTCCGTCTGCAGCGGAAGGTCCATATGCACGACCTGAAGCGTACTTCCCTTTTGTCCTTCGTATAATCTCATCCCAGACCTCCGTCTCTCAAAAAACTGCCTGCTCCGGCACTGCCGCCGGCAGTCTGCTCCGAAACAGACAGATTCTGTCTTTTTCCTTATTTTACAACGCCTGTACCCTTTTGTACAGCCTTTCCAGCATTATCATAGTACCAAATCCCTTTCCCTTTTGCAAGAAAAAGCAAAACACTTAACCGCCCTGGGGTCCGCCGCATACAAAGATTCCCTCCGAAGCTCTCCCGCCTTAAACACGGGAAAGGACCGGAAGGAATCTTTGGCTGCGGCAGGCGCTCGTTTTCTCAGACCAACACGTTATTCCGCCGTTTTCACCGGCGTAATGGTTATGTTCGCTGCCTCAATTCCCGTTTTGCGTTTCACAATATCCTCGATCTGCGCCCGCTGGGAATCGCTGACCTGTGTACTGCTGACCACCACATCCGCGCAGGAATCATGGATGCTGACAACCACCTCTTCAAAGCCCTGAGCGACTAAAAGCGTCTCCGCTGCCAGTTCCTTCTCCGCCACATCCGTCATCTGCACCATTTCATTAATCGCTGTCTGCTTCTGCTCGTCGGTCACATTCGTACTGTTGATCAGTTCCATCAGCATTTCTTTATTTTTCGAACGGGTCTGCTCTCTGGTCACCTTTGCCTCCGATACCAGGCCGACTCCCACCGTACTGTTCGCGAGGACCGTCTGCCCTACGCTCTCTTCTGCCAGATCCACGTCTTCATCCAGACTTTCGATATCTGCCGTATCTCCTTCCAGGTCCTCTGCATAGATGTCTTCCGCCGAGATGTCCTGGGCCAGATCGCCGCCCTCTACGTCCTCCACCGCCGAGCTGTTGGCGCTCAGCAGCGATTCATCCAGCCTGGTTCCTGAATAGTTCAGATATCCGGCCACGGCGATCATGGCCGCAAGAGCTGTGACGATCATCTGGTTTTTCTTAAATACGGGTTTTTTTAACTGCTTTAACTGTTTCACTTGGTTCCCTCCATTTTCATTATTTTAATTTTATGTGCGTCTATCCCAAATAATGCCTGTGCTGCCTCCAGAATCTCCTGCCGGATGCGGCTGTTTCCCCCGCCTTCTGCAATTACCAGAACCCCCTCTACTTTCGGATTGATTTCCAGCGTCACATAAGGAGTCCGCTCCCGGCCGCTTAATTCCTCATAGACAGTCTCTTCCTGATTCCCCTGCTCCGAAAAAGTCCGGTCCTTTTCTACCCGCCTTTCCCTGCTGCCTTCCAGCGTCAGCATCACCTGCACCCGGCCCACGCCTTCCACCTGCACAAGAAGCGCCTCCAGGCGCGCTTCCAGACGACTGCAGTAGTCTTCCTCCGAGGAGTCCGGCATTTCCTGTCCCGCACTTTCTTCGCTTCCTGCTGCCTCCTCCTGTCCGCTCTTTACCGGCACCGCAATCACCGCCAGCAAAAGCCCCAGAAGAATCAGGATCAGAAGCTGGTCCTTCCCCGGCGGCCAGTATTTCTTTTTGATCTCTTTCCACCGCTCGCTCATCGAAGACGGTCCACCTCCTGTTCCAGTTCATAGATCAGCGCCTCCGCATCCATCTGCTCTGTCAGCTTCAGGACGCCAAACACCGGTTTTAGAAGCACAAGCATCAGCAGAAGCCCCAGATAAAACCGCACATACCGTTCATAGGTTTTGCCGGGCAGAAGGTTTAACACCATCTGTTCCAGCAGATAGAAAACCGCCACATACCGCACCAGATCCAGTATTCCCTGCATCGTCCTTTCACCCTTTTCTCTTTCTCCTGCAGCGGGGCAGATTTATAGTCCCGTCAATGCCGTCGTCAGCGCAATCGTCAGAAAGAACAGCACAAGCATGGTAAATACTGCCTGAAACAGAAGCTTTACTCCATTCCCCATACCGCTCAGGCATTCGGTAATCCGTTCGTCCGACACCGGCTGGAGCACTGCCGCCAGCACATAATACGCTGCCATAATGACCGCCAGCTTCATAAGGGGAATCAGGCAGATTAGCACCAAGACAATCAGTGCTGCCGCTCCGATGCCATTTTTAATCAGCATGGCGGAACCAAATACCATGTCCGCCACAGAACCGCTTATGTCCCCCACCCCCGGCACCATCTCAATCCCCTGACTTACCGCTGTATTGCGGAATGCGTCTGCCGCCGGAGAGACGACCCCCTGGATGAGATGAAAGCCCATAACTGCCGCCAGCGCTGCTTTCAGGCTCCACTGAACGATCATCTCCGTCAGTTCCGTGAATCTGGTCAGCCGTTCTTCCTTGGACAGATGATCCGCCAGCGTCAGAAGCACATAGATCTCGATGCAGGGCAGAATGAACACTTCCATGAACCAGCGCACACCGGAGATCAGAAAAAGTATAAATTCATAGTAGATCCCCGCAGAGGTTATGTAGGAAGAAAGTGTCATGGCCAGAAAATACGACGGCGCCAGCACAGTCATAAAATCCCGCATATGCCGGAACACTTCAGCGGCAATGCCCATACTGCTTTGAAAGGAGGTGAGCAGCAGCAGAAACAAAATCATATAGATCATGCAGAAGCTGATCTGGGAAACATTTTTATTCCGGAACACATCTGCAAAATGCAGAAGCACTGCTGCTGCCAGCGCCAGAATCAAAATGTGGATCCAAAGCTGCTTCTGGGCCAGCAGCTCCTCTAAAAAGATTTTCTGAAGCATCCCTCCAAGGCTCTGGAAGGAGAGAATATTCTCCCCCTGCATTCCCTGACCTACCATCTGCTGAAAATCGGTTCCATTCCCTAGAATCTCATCCAGCACCTGCTGGATCTCACCAAAATCAATCTCTTCCATGGCGGTTATCCTCCCAGAAATGTCTGAATGGTATCCAGAAGTGCCGTCAGTATCGGCACACTGACTGCCAGCACTGACATTTTTCCGAAAATCTGAATCTGGCCTGCAATGGTCTGATATCCTGCATCTTTGCACAGATCAGAAGCAAACTCTGCAATATAAGTGATGCCGATGATTTTCATCAGAATGCGGATATACCCTGCATTCAAAGGCAGGCAGCGCTGAACTGCCTGAAGTCCGTCCAGGATAACGGTCAGCTTCTCCGCCACAAAAGAGAAAATCAAAAGGCTCACACCCAGGCACAGATAGACGGAATAATCCGGCTTCAGTGCCTTTAACTGCAGCGCCATTAGAACGCCCGCGATTCCAAACAGTGCTACCCGGATCATATTCCACCCTCCCATCTACAGTAAAAACAGTCTCTGCATTGTCTCAAACAGTTCATATACATAAGGAAGTATCCAGAAGAGAACCAGCAGAAGCCCTGCAAGGCTTGTGAGAAATGCCTGTTCTTCTCTGCCGCTGTGCTTCAGCACCTGTGAGAGCACGGAGACCAGAATCCCCACCGCAGCGATCTTAAATATCAATGTTTCACTCATATATGCTCCTGCTTTCCATTTTTCTTCAGAAAATAAGAATCACCAGCGCTGCGCCCCCAAGGGCCCCCAGGTACCGGTAGATCCGTCTTCGGCTCTTTGCCGTCTCTGCAGCCTGGGCCGTTGAGAGTTTCAGTTGCTCCAGATAATGATCCAACGTGTTTACCTGCATTTCCACATCCAGATATCCAAGCATACTTCCAAGATCGGCAAACGCTTCCAGTTCACCGGCGCTTAAATGCAGATCCTTCAGATCCTTTTGCAGATTCCGTCTCCACACTTCCTCTGCGGTGCTTCCTCTGCGAAGCTCCAGTTCCTCTGCCGTGCCGGCGAAAAATGTCCCAAAAGGCTCGGAAGCTTTCTCTGCCAGACCGGCAAATGCTTCCGGAAGCGGCTGATGCATGTAGCGGATGGCTCCTCTTAAAGTCAGCATCAGATGCTGCAGGGTAATAAGCTCCTGGATTCTCAGATCCAGATCCTTTGCCATCCGAATGCCAATCCCCGTACTTCCCGCCAGAATACAGACCATACCAAGCAATCTCAGCATCCTGCACCTCCTGCCTCCAAAGGTTTTCCGGTCCGCTCCAGAATCTGATGAATCTGTCCCTGCCCGGCCAGAAAGACATACCGTTCAAACAGCCCCGCCTGAACCATCTCTCCAAGCACCGGCCTGCTCGTCAGCTCCTTCAGGCTGCTCCCGTGAACCGTTGCCAGCAGCACGCAGCCGCAGTTTATGGCCTGGGCCAGAGCCGCCATATCTTCCCGGCTCCCGATCTCGTCCACCGCCACCACCTTGGGCGCCATGGAGCGGATCAGAAGCAGCATTCCTTCTGCCTTGGGACATCCGTCCAGAACATCAGTTCGCATCCCTACATCATTTCCTGGAATTCCGCGGAAGCTCCCTGCAATTTCCGAACGCTCATCCACCACTCCCACAGTCATCCCCGGATATCGTTCGTCTCCGTCTGAGATCTGTCGGATGCAGTCCCGCAGAAGTGTTGTCTTCCCATGTCCGGGAGCCGATGCGATCAGCGTATGCAAAAGCCGTCCGTCTTTGCGCAGCCTGGAAAGAAGGCCGTTTGCACAGCCTTTTACTTCGTGGGCAAACCGGATATTCAAAGAAGAAATATCTGTCATTGTCCGGACTTTTCCGTCCTTCAGCACCGTCCGGCCGCTGATCCCTACCCTGTGCCCTCCCGGCAGGGACAAAAATCCGCAGCGCACTTCATCTTCGTAGGCATACAGGGAATAATTGGAGAGGTAGGCAAGTATTTCCTGAAGTTCCCCTCTCTTTACCGCTGTTTTGGACCGGTATTCCCGGTTTTGACAGACTGCCAGCACCGGCCGTTCCACCCGTATCCGCAGTTCCTGCAGCTCCTTTGTATCCACCTGCAGTTCCTCTAATACCTCCTGCAGAAGCTTTGGAAATATAGAAGCAAGTTCGTCATATTTCATGTTGTCCAACTCCTTACCTCAATATATGAAAGCGGACAGGTTTTATGACCAGGAATTGGCATTTACAAGAACAGAAAAAGGCCGATGCGAACATATGTTCACATCAGCCTGATACAAAGCATCTTTATTTTTCTTTGCAGTCTTTGATGGAGAAGCTGATCCTTCCCATCTTGTCTTTTCCAAGACATACTACCTTCACCGTGTCTCCGAGGGTAAGCACATCTTCTACCCGGTTGATCCGCTCCTTGGCGATCTTCGAGATATGCACCATGCCTTCTTTGCCTGGTGCGAACTCCAGGAATGCACCAAATTCCTTGATGCTGACCACCTTTCCGACGAACACCTGTCCTTCCTCAAAGTCTGTGGTGATGATGCGTACCAGCTCTTTGGCCTTCTCCATCATAACAGCATCCGTTCCGCAGATGGAGACTGCTCCGTCATCATTGATATCGATCTTCACGCCGGTCTGCTCAATGATGGCGTTGATGGTCTTGCCCCTTTGTCCCACCACGTCGCCGATCTTCTGAGGATCGATCATCATCTGGATGATCTTCGGCGCATACTTTCCGACCTCTGCACGCGGCTCAGAGATCGCCGGCTTCATGCAGTTGTCCATAATGAACATCCTTGCTTCCCGGCATCTGGCAATGGCACCTTCTACGATAGGCCTGGTCAGTCCGTGGATCTTGATATCCATCTGAATCGCCGTAATCCCCCGGTCCGTACCGGTCACTTTAAAGTCCATATCGCCGAAGAAATCTTCCAGCCCCTGAATATCCGTCAGCAGCACGAAATCTTCATCGCCCTCTCCGGTCACCAGTCCGCAGGAAATACCTGCCACCATCTTCTTAATCGGCACACCTGCTGCCATAAGGGACATACAGGATGCACAGGTGGACGCCATAGACGTGGAACCGTTGGACTCAAAAGTCTCGGATACGGTACGAATGGCGTAGGGGAATTCTTCTTCGCTTGGAAGCACCGGAAGCAGTGCACGCTCTGCCAGCGCTCCATGGCCGATCTCCCGGCGTCCCGGTCCTCTGGACGGCTTTGTCTCGCCTACGGAATAGCTTGGGAAATTATAGTGATGCATATAGCGCTTGCTTACTTCGTTCTCGTCCAGACCGTCGATCCGCTGCTGCTCCGACAGAGGCGCCAGCGTACATATGTTGCAGATCTGTGTCTGTCCGCGGGTGAACATAGCAGAACCGTGGACTCTCGGTATCAGATCCACTTCTGCCGCCAGCGGACGAATCTGCGTCAGTTCTCTTCCGTCCGGACGCTTGTGATCTTTCAGGATCATCTTCCGGACTGTCTTCTTCTGGTACTGATAGACCGCTTCTCCCAGTACCTCCATCCACTCTTCCTTCTCGGCAAAAGCTTCCGTCAGCTTCTCGGTCAGGACGCGGATGTTCTCCTCGCGGGTCTGTTTGTCATCGGTAAAGACCGCTTGTTCCATCTCTTCTGGCGGAACGATCTCCCGGATAGCCGCAAACAGCTCCTCCGGCACCGCACAGCTTGTATATTCATGTTTCGGCTTTCCGACCTCCGCCACGATCTTCTCAATAAAGGCAATCAGCTCCTGATTGATTCCATGAGCCAGATAGATAGCCTCGATCATCTTGTCCTCAGGCACTTCATTGGCACCCGCCTCGATCATCATGACCTTTTCCTTTGTAGAAGCTACGGTCAGGTTCAGATCCCCGTTCTTCCACTGCTCCTGAGACGGATTGATAATAAATTCACCGTCTGCCATGCCCACCTGGGTCATGGCACAGGGACCGTCAAAGGGGATGTCCGAGATGGAAGCAGAGATGGCTGCTCCGAGCATAGCCACCAGTTCCGGACGGCACTCCGGATCCACACTCATCACCATATTGTTCAGCGTCACATCATTTCTGTAGTCCTTCGGGAACAGCGGACGCATGGGACGGTCAATGACACGGGCCGTCAGCACTGCATTTTCCGATGCCTTTCCCTCTCTTTTGTTAAATCCTCCTGGGATCTTGCCCACGGAATATAATTTTTCCTCAAACTCCACGCTCAGCGGAAAGAAGTCGATGCCCTCGCGGGGTTTGTCGGAGGATGTGGCCGTCGACAATACGACCGTATCACCATAGTGCATAAAGGCTGCACCATTTGCCTGAGCTGCTACGCGGCCGATATCCACCCTGAGCGTTCTGCCCGCCAGCTCCATTGTGTAACTTTTGTACATGTCCTGTATCTCCTTTCGATTGTTTTCTTTCAGCAGAAGATACCGAAACTACTGAAAAATACAAACAGCATTTGTACTTTTCAGTGGTCTCGGTAAGCCTCCTCTGCCAAAACAGATTAGCGGATAATAGTATTTAATATAACTGTACGCTTCAAAGGCATATTTTCCCATGATCCGCTCACGAAAATAAGGCGGAAAAATTCCGCCTTACTTCTCTTATTTTCTCAGACCTAATTTTGCGATCAGGGTACGATATCTCTCGATATCCGTCTTCTTCAGATACGCCAGCATTCCGCGTCTCTGGCCTACCATCTTCAGAAGGCCCCTTCTGGAATGATGGTCTTTTTTGTTCTCTTTCAGATGCTCGGTAAGCTCCTGAATCCTTGCGGTCAGGATTGCCACCTGTACCTCCGGTGAACCTGTGTCGCCCTCACTGCGGCCATATTCTTTGATAATGGCCTGCTTCTTTTCTTTTGAGATCATGTTCTCTTCCTCCTTATTCTGAACACCACCAGTCATCAAGGGTCGGTCGGAGTATCCGGACTCTGAATGACGGCTGAAATCATACTCACATACTTTAGCATAAAACATCCCCTTTGTAAAGGGATTTTTTTATTTCCAGCAGGGAGGAAGTTTCGGGTTCTGCACCTGCACGGGCTTTGGATAGTCCTGTCCAAACAGCTCAAGGCTTACATGATCGATGATCTGCGGCTCTTTCGGGCGGTTTACTTCCACCCCTTCGATGGGAAAATCCGTCACCGGGACGGTCTCTACTTTCTCCAGACGCCGGATTTCATCCATTCCTTCCAGAACTTTTCCAAACACCGGATAGATTCCCTTGTGTTCCGGACAATCCCTTAAAGGAAAGAAAAATTCGCAGCCGGCCAGCCCTGCTTCCCCATAGCCGCCCATAGCGACTACGCCGGGATGCGCATCCAAAGGTTCAATCTCCGGATGCAGTGCAAATTCATTGGGAATCAAATACCGGCATTCTTCTCTGCCAAATGCCGTATAGCTCACATCCACCCAGTTTCCCGGCACAATGCGTTCAATGGCATGATGATCCATGCATCCCATACGGGCTGCATAGAGAAAGCTGTTTACTGTATTCGGCGCAGACTCCGGCAGAAGCTCTATCCGGATCTTTTTGCCGTTCTTCATATGAAGTGTCGCTATTGGGTTCATCCTATTGTCCTGTCTCTGCGGAAACCAGATTTCTTTTGACAGACTCCCGCATATATGGTTTACATAATAATTTCCAGCTCTTTTGTATAGCGGTTCAGCACTTCGCAGCCGTCCTCTGTCACCAGCACCAGATCTTCCACTCTGACGCCCACTTCCCCAGCCACATAGATGCCCGGCTCGATGGAGAAAATCATCCCAGGTTCTGCCTTCTGGGAATTCGCCGCAGATACATCTCCGTGCTCATGTTCTCCAAGACCGATAAAATGTCCCAGCCGGTGGGTAAAGTTTGGTCCGTAGCCTTCTGCCGCAATCAGACTTCTGGCCGTATGGTCCAGTTCGCAAAGAGGAACCCCTGGCCGGATCCGGGCTATGGCTGCCTCATTGGCCTTTTGAACCGTATCGTAAATATGGCGGTGCTCCCCGCTTGCCTGCCGGTAGAAAAAGGTCCGGGTCATATCGGAACAATATCCGTCCCTGACACAGCCCACATCCAGAAGCACTGCATCTCCCGGCTTAAGTACCGTACCGTCCGGAGCGTGATGGGGATCGGCTCCGTTGGCCCCAAAAGCCACCAGCGGTTCAAAGGAAAAACGTTCTGCTCCTAAGGACCGATAGATGGAGAGCATCTGCGCGGCGACTTCCTCTTCCGTAACGCCTTCCCGGATCAGCTTTCGAAATTCTCCCATGGCAAGATCATTGATCTTAGAAGAACGGCGCATCTTCTCCTGCTCTTCTGCATCCTTTACCGCCCTCGTCCGGTCTACGGCGCCGGAGGCTTCCACAAAGCCTTTTGCTGCTCCCTGCTCCATCAAAGGAAGGAGAAAACCAGCCTTCAGCTCCCGGTCCACGCCCAGAGCCTGCTCATGATCCACATACTTTGCCACCAGGTCCATCACCGGGTCCGTATCCGAATACCACACCTGCTCTGCTCCTGTATCCTCCGGCACATGAAACATTCTGTTTAAGAAATACACATGTTTTCCGTCTTCCCTCAGATACAGTCCGTAAAAACGCTCGCAGGGATTCATCTGCACTCCTGTCAGATAGCAGACAGACATGGGATCGGTAATCAGCATCTGCGTAAGTCCCATTTCTTTTAATGCACTTAATATACGTTCTACTCTGTTTTTGTTCATCCCTCAGTCCCCAGTCTAAAATTCTTTCCGAAGTTTTGGGTCCAGAAGGTCCCGAAGGCCGTCACCGATAAAGTTCGCCCCCACCGCCATGGTGAAGATCGCCAGCCCCGGAAAGCCTGCAACCCAGAATTTATTAAAATAATCCACGCCATCCGATACCATCATACCCCATTCCGGAGTAGGCGGCGCAGAGCCAAGGCCCAGAAAGCTAAGCGTCGAAAACATCAGAATCTGATTGCCGATGTCTGTCGTTGCCATAATAAGCACCGAACTGATGCTGTTAGGGATGATCTCTCTTAACAGTATCCGGACCTTAGATGCGCCCAGGGCCTCTGACGCGGTCACATATTCATTTTCCTTCACGCTTAATACAACACTCCGCATCAGACGCGCGTAAGTGGGCCAGGCTACAATGACCAGCGCAAACATGGTGTTGAACAGGTTGGAGCCCATGACCGCATTGATAATCATAGCCAGAATCAGCGAAGGGAAGGACAGGATCATCTCAGAGATTCGCATCATGACATTGTCCGTCCAGCCGCCCACATATCCGGCAATGGCTCCATAAAAAGTACCGATGCCGCCGGCAATTATTACCGTCAGGCACCCGGCCAGAAGGGAATACCGCCCTCCATAGATAACCCGGCTGAAAATATCCCGGCCAAAATTATCTGTACCGAACAAATGTTCTGTTGATGGTGCTTTCAGCCGCAGCGTCAGATCCTGTGCAATCGGATCATAAGGAGCAATCACCGGCGCAAGAACAGCCGCAGTGACCCATGCCAGACAAATAATTACCCCAAAGGTAAATAAATAGTTAGAACGAAACAGTTTTTTTACAGAACGGAGCATTACCGGCACCTCACTCTCGGATCGATCACCCCATAGAGGATATCCACCACCGTATTAATAATCATATAATTAAGGGCGATCAAAAGCGCGACTCCGATGATTGACGGAAAATCCGCCGACAGCACCGATTCATAGGCAAACTGCCCAACCCCCGGCCAGTTGAAGATCGTCTCCACCAGCACCATACCGCCCAGCAGATTGCCAAGGCCAAGGCCAATCACCGTCAGCACCGGTATCAGCGCATTTCCCAGGGCATGGGAAAGAATCAGTCTCGTCCGGCTGAGTCCTTTGGCCCTTGCCGTCCGGATATAGTCTGTAGACATAACGTCCAGGAGGTTCGAACGAGTGGTTCTTGTTATAAGCCCCATGGTAAATGCCGCCAGCACAGTGCCCGGCAGAATCAAATGGGAAAGTGCGTCCAGCGCCTTTGGAAGATTCCCTTCTAAAAGGCTGTCCAGCACATACATTCCCGTCACGGTTGCCGGAGCCGAGAAGGAATTGCTCAGTCTTCCCGGTCCCGGAAAAATGTGCATTTTATAATAGAAGAAATACAGCACCAAAAGTGCAAACCAGAAGCTTGGAATGCTGACTCCGGTCACAGACACCGCCCGGACAAGCTGATCCAGGATGCTGTTTCGGCGAATGGCAGAGATTACGCCGAACAAAATCCCAAACACTGCCGCTAACAGGATGGCAAAAAGCGCCAGCTCAATGGTCGCCGGATAACAGCGTGCCAGCTCCGAGAGCACCGGTTTATTCGTACGGATGGATGTCCCAAGGTCGAACTGCAGCAGATTTTTGATATACAGGACATACTGCACAAAGATCGGCTGATCCAGCCCGTATTTTGCTTTGTAGGCGGCTACTACCTCCGGATCGTTCAGCGCTCTTTGGCTTAAATTCGCCACAGTAGGATCTCCGGGTATCATCTTCGTCAGTATGAATACCAGAGTGGCTACTCCGAACAGCATCACTGCCAGATAGATCAGCCGCTTTCCTGTAAATTTCAGTCGTTCCATAGGACACCTCTCTTTTGCTCGGTGAAACGGTTTGTTTCTATTTTATATTGATTAACGTCACATCCAGCGCATAAGGATCAGAGATCGCCACGCCTTCCAGTCTTGTGTTGTATCCGATATGTGCAGGCGCCTGTACAGCCATAATAAACGGACCGTCCTCATACATGGCATCCTGAATCTTCTCCAGCACTGCGGTACGATCGTTATTGTCCGTAGCAGACATGGTTTCCTGATACATTGCCGCAAGTTCCGGAGCCATCTCCGCGGTCCAGCCCGCACGAAGTCCTACAACACCTCCCGGCAGAAATTCCAACTGTACGTTGGGATCATTGTAATCGGTTCCCCAATACATAACTGTAAATCCAAGCGTACCGTCGCGGTAAGCGTCTCCATAGCCTGCTGCCCACGGCTGTGACACAATGTTGACATTAATTCCGATCTGGGACAGATCGTCTTTGATCTTCTGCGCCAGGTCTGTTAAAAGGATGCCTTCCATATCCAGATCGCTCACGGTCAGATCCACATCCAGTCCATCGGCATATCCTGCTTCTGCCAGAAGCGCTTTTGCTTCTTCCACATTCGTATACTCAGCCGCTCTCTCGCCCTTGCTGCCCATAAAGCCGGACTGAATAACCGAATAGGGCGTCAGTGTACCTTCTCCGCAGATGATCTGCATTCCGCTGTAGTCCAGCGCTTTGCGGATTGCCTGCTGGACTTTCGGATTCGATACCGGCCCGCCGTATGTCTCATTCATATTCATCATCACAAAGCCTACCGTCTTAGTCGCCGCATTGATGATCTCCACGCCTTCTGCACCGGAAAGCTCCGCCATCGTATCGTCGGTCATGTTCAGTGCAACATCGATGTCCCCTGTGGACAGTGTCATCATCTGGGTGTTGGCATCCGGCTGGATCTTGATGATATATTTGTCAACATTAGTAGCCTCTCCCCAGTAGTTCGGATTCTTCTCCAAAACCACTTCTTCATCCGGAATATAACTGGTCATCACATACATACCGGAGCCTGCACTGGCCGTATCCAGATAAGCCTGCGCCGTGTCGGTAGTAGACGCATCTTCCGCGTCCGTTCCGCCGTGCTCTTTCACCACCGCACTGTCCAGGACAGCAAGCGCACTGTAGGTCAGCTTAGAAAGAATGGCACTGTCCGGCTGGGTCAGATGAAAGACGATGGTTTTCTCATCCGGTGCTTCCATGCTCTGAATGGTATCAGCGATAAATGCAGGGTTGCCCTGGAGGTTCTTACAGCGGTTGATGCTGAACAGAACGTCGGCCGAAGTCATGGTGTTTCCGCTGGCAAAGGTAATTCCGTCTTTCAGTTTTACCGTCAGCGTCAGATTGTCCTCGGAAAATTCATAGGTGTCTGCCAGACACGGTTCCGGCGCACCTTCATTGTCATAAAATTTAAACAGATTCTCATAGCACGCATTAACAATCAACGGCGGATATTTCTCATAGACATATCCTGGGTCCAATGTGGAAAATCCGGCTCCCATAGCCACGACCACCGTGCCGGAACCGCCTTCTGAAGTGCCTGCTGCGCCCTCAGTCCCTTCCGCGGACCCGGAGCCGCCCTCCGACGCATTGTCTGTACCGCCGCCGCAGGCGACGCATCCTGCTGCCATCACAAGACTGAGCGCGATGGCAAGAAATCTCTTCTTCATAAAATGTTGTCCTCCTATTAAAGTTCCGCATCCATGTCTGCAAACCCTTTGGGCTGGAAGCATTTTCCTCACATTCGTTCCGGAAAATACTTCCGGGCTTTCAGACATGGATGCTGATTAAAGTTCCGCATCCATGTCTGCAAACCCTTTGGGCTGGAAGCATTTTCCTCAAATAGATGCTGTTGTTTATTGAGATGCCGGCTGCCCGGCAGAATCTCCTTCTCAAGTATTGTAAAGATGGCAGGCCACCAGATGCCCTTTTTCCACTTCCCTTAGTTCCGGGGCTTCTATATAGCAGCGGTCACATGTTTTCTGACAGCGGGTGTGGAAGTGACAGCCGGCAGGCGGATTGGACGGGCTTGGAACCTCTCCCATCAGCCGTATGCGCTCTTGTCCGTTTCCCTGTCCCACTTGCGGGATGGCCGACAGAAGGGCCTCCGTATAGGGATGGTAACGTTTCTCATACAACTGATCGTAAGCAGCGATCTCTACAATCCTCCCAAGATACATCACCCCTACCCGGTCACTGACCTGATAAACCACATTCAGATTATGGGAGATAAAGAAATAAGTAAGGCCAAGCTTGTCTTTCAGCTCCTTCAAAAGATTCAGCACCTGTGCCTGGACCGACACATCCAGTGCAGACACTGCCTCGTCGCAGATGATAATATCCGGCTCTAACGCCAGCGCCCTTGCAATGCCGATTCTCTGCTTCTGCCCTCCGGACAGCTCATGAGGATAACGGCTCAGATGATACGCATCCAGCCCCACCAGATTCAAAAGCTCCATAATCCGGGCATCCGCATCCATCTTCCCGGTCATCTGATGGATTTCAAAAGGCTCCATAAGAATCTGCCGGATCGTACGTCTGGGATTCAGACAGGCAGACGGATCCTGGAAAATGATCTGTGCCTTCCTGCGCATCTGCTTCCACTCGGCTCCCCGCATCTGGGCAAGATCTGTCCCATCCAGATAAATATGTCCCTCTGCAGGCTTCAGAAGGCCAATCAGCGTCCTTCCCAGGGTGCTCTTCCCGCAGCCGCTCTCTCCGACGACTCCGAAAGTCTCACCTCTGTATATGTCAAAGCTCACATCGTCCACAGCTTTTACTACCGCAGACTTTCGTCCTTTTCCCTTAAAAGATACTTTTACATGGTCGGCCCTCATGAGCACGTCCTTCAAAGCTTCAGCCACTAGCAAACCCTCCCTGCATGATTCTCATACCGCCAGCAGCGCACCTGACGGGTATCGGAGATGTGCTTCATCGGCGGAGCTTCTTTTCTGCACTGATCTGTTGCGTACGGACAGCGGGGCGAAAAACTGCATCCTTCAATCCGTTCGGTGGGATTCGGCACCATTCCCTCAATGGTCTTAAGGGGATCACGCTCTTTGGTAATTCGCGGAACTGCATCCAGAAGTCCCACTGTGTATGGGTGCTTCGGCTCAGAAAACAGCTCCAAAGCCGGCGCCTGTTCCACAATATGGCCCGTATACATGACAATAACCGTATCGCAAAGTTCACTGACCACACCAAGATCATGGGTGATAAACAGAACGGATGTTCCCATCTTTTCATTCATTTTCCGGATCAGATCCAGAATCTGCGCCTGTATCGTCACATCCAGCGCCGTCGTTGGCTCATCTGCAATCAGAATCTTCGGCTGACATGCCAGTGCCATAGCGATCATCACCCTCTGCCGCATACCTCCGGACATCTGGTGGGGATATTCATGGGCCCGAAGCTCTGAATCTGCGATGCCCACTGCCTGCATCATATGTACCGCTTCTTCCATGGCATCCTTTTTCTTCATCCCCCAATGGATCCGCAGAGATTCCGCGATCTGTTTTCCGCATTTGATAATCGGATTCAGGGAGGTCATAGGTTCCTGAAAAATCATGGAGATCTCATTCCCCCGGATTTTCTGCATCTCCCGCTCAGATGCCTTCACCAGATCTTTTCCATGATATAAGATCTCGCCTCCTGTAATCTTTCCCGGCGGATTTGGGATCAGCTTCAGCATTCCTAAAGAAGATACACTCTTTCCGCTTCCGCTCTCGCCCACAATCCCTAACTTTTCCCCTTTATGCAGGACATAGTTCAGATGGTCCACCGCGCGTACAGTCCCCTCCGCCGTCTGAAACTCCACACACAGATCTTTTACTTCTAACAGTACCTCTGACTGGTCCATACTTGCCTCCTATTACAGTTCCGCAGCCATACACCCAATCCCCTGGGAGGGGAAGCATTTTCTTCCACTTTCGTTCCCGAAAATCCTTCCGGGCATTGGCTGTATGGCTGCTGTTTTACAGTTCCGCAGCCATACACCCAATCCCCTGGGAGGGGGAAGCATTTTCTTCCACTTTCGTTCCCGAAAATCCTTCCGGGCATTGGCTGTATGGCTGCTGTTTTATAGTTCCGCAGCCATACACCCAATCCCCTGGGGGAAATATCGGCTGTATTGCTGTTCACTTTTTTACTCTAATTCATTAAAGTGTCATCCCAACACCTGCGTATTTTTTCAAGTCTCTTCGACATGTCTACTAAGATATCACATTCTCCGGGAAAATTCAATATGAAAAACCATGGTTTAGACAGAAAAGAGGCGGAAGCTGCCTTTTTGGCAGTCCCGCCCTCAATCTTTAATCCTGTATAATTCTTCTCGCTCTTACCGGCGTACGGTAGTACATGCTGGAGATTGTGATCCCCACCTGGGGACTGCTGGCATGGACGACCTGTCCTCCGCCGATATAGATGGCCACATGATTAATGCCCGAACCGTTTCCATAGAACACCAGATCCCCCGGCTTTAACTCGGATAAGCTCACCGGACTTCCGCTGTTGGCCTGGACGCGGGAAGAATGAGACAGGCTGATGCCGTAATTTCGGAATACAGACAGGACAAAGCCGGAACAGTCTGCACCTTTGGTCAGGCTTGTCCCGCCCCATACATAGGGTCTGCCCACATACTGTTTTGCAAAATCGCACAGCGCCATCCGAACATCGGAAACGCCCTCTCCATAGCGGACTTCCGTAATCGTCAGCGCCTCATCAAGCTTCGCGCCCACTTCCACATATTCTTTAAACAGATAGCCTTCCTCACCATCCAGACTAATCTTCACCCACTCGTCCAGTTCCTCTAATACATCAAAACGCTGTCCGGAACCGACAATATCCAAAACCTCACACTCGGTATTCGGCTCTGTCCGCACCTTCAGACCATTGGTATTTACATCTGCCACCGGTTTTAAAAGCGCAGATGCCTGATCCAGCGCGCTCATGCCCGTCAGTACATATTCCGACTTAATATAGCCTTCCACTTTACCGGATTTTATATGAAGCCATTCCCCTTCTTCTCCAAGAATATCACAGCCTGCATTTTTTCCGATCTTTCCAACAATACTGCCCTCCATAGACGCGGCATCCCGGATATTGACTTTGCCTTCCGACACCGTCACAATTCCCAGGTTGCTGTATCCATCCAGATGAAAAGCTTCCAGCACTACCTCGTTCATAGCCTCTTCAATCACTTCTGCACTCTCCGCCGCATCCAGATCCGCAGAGATGCCCGCCTTTGTTCCAAGTTCCAGAGAACCTGATGCCCGCGCATCCAAAGGCAGGCTTCCAAGAAGCAGTGCTCCCATCAGCAGTGCACTCAAGTTTCTGAACTGCATATGATTCCAGTGTCCAATCCTTATCATATTCCGCCTCCTGATCTCCCGCGAAGGAGACTTGTCCCCTTCGGGCAGTATTTTCCATAAAAAACTCCTGTAAATATTACAGAATTGTTACATTTCCGATACAATTCTATAACATACAGAAGTTTTTGTCAACGGCAGATTTGATTTCCGCCCCGTTTATCTTGTCAGCTTATCCACAACGGTCATCAGTTCATCGATCTTCTCATCCCCTTTGCCCTCTAGGATAGCCTCTTTGACACATCCTTTCATATGGGCACAGATGATCTCATTATTGACCTTCCGAAGAATCGCATCTGTGGCCATGACCTGGGCGGAAATGTCCATACAGTAGCGATCCTCCTCTACCATGCGCAGTATTCCGTCGAGCTGTCCCTTTGCAGTCTTCAAAAGTCTCTCGATCTTCTTCTTATCTGCCTGCATAGTACTTTCCTACAGGATCTCAAGGACCTGATAGCCCTCATCCTCAACGGTCTTTTTCAAAAGTTCGTCACTCACATCTTTCGTCAGCGTCACATAAGCTGCCTTTTCCTCCAGACTGACCGATGCCTCCACACCTTCCAGAGCATTCAGCACTTTGTCAACTCTTCCTGTGCAGTGACCGCACATCATTCCTTCAATTTTCATAGTTTTTTTCATGATTTTTTCCTCCTTTTTTTCCACTTCTTCTATCTTTGCCGGTTCAGCAGATTCTGTTCCGGAAGATTTCTTCTTATAAAACGAGGGCCGAAAACCTTTCAGCCGCAGGGCATTGGCTACTACAAATATCGAACTGAAGCTCATAGCCGCACTGCCGAACATAGGATTTAACTGCCAGCCAAGGAAAGGATAAAATACACCTGCCGCCAGCGGAATCCCCAGCGCATTGTAGAAAAATGCCCAGAACAGGTTCTCCTTGATATTGCGAATTACCGCCCGGCTTAGCTGGACAGCCGCAGCCGCATCTAAAAGATCGCTCTTCATAAGCACGATATCTGCCGACTCAATGGCCACATCCGTACCGGCGCCGATGGCAATCCCCACATCTGCTCTTGCCAGTGCTGGAGCGTCATTGATGCCGTCGCCGACCATGGCAACTTTGTGTCCTTCTTCCTGAAGCCGCCGCACCTCTCTCTCTTTGTCCTGCGGCAGCACTTCCGCTACCACACGGGTAATCCCAAGCTGTTTTTGTATCGCCTTTGCGGTCTTCTCATGATCTCCCGTCAGCATGACAACGGAAAGTCCCATGTGCTCAAATTCCTGTATCGCTTCCCTGCTGGTCTTCTTTATCGGATCCGCCACGGCCACGATGCCCATAAGCCTGCCCTCTGACGCGATATACAGCGATGTCTTGCCCTCCCCGGCAAAAGCTTCCGCACGTCCTTCCAGACCGGCAACATCTACTCCGTGCACATGCATCATCTTTCGGTTTCCGGCCAGCACCGTACACCCGCTTACCTGACCGAGCACCCCCTGTCCGGCCGATGCTTCAAATTCCGCTGCTTTTTCCAGCGGGATCCCCCGCTCTTTTGCACATTCTACCACTGCCTCTGCCAGAGGATGTTCTGATGCCTGCTCCAAAGAAGCTGCCAGCTTCAGAAGTTCGGACGCTTCCACACCGGAGACGGTCAGCAGATCCGTCACTTTTGGATGGCCTTCTGTGACCGTTCCTGTTTTATCCAGAACGACGGTATCAATCAGATGAGCGGTTTCCAAGCTCTCTCCGGACTTGATTAAGATTCCCTGCTCCGCACCTCTTCCGGTTCCCACCATAATAGCCGTAGGAGTCGCAAGCCCTAATGCACAAGGGCAGGAGATCACCAGTACAGCGATACCGGAGGCCAGCGCAAAGCTGAAGCTCTGCCCCAGAAGCAGCCACACACCGATGGTAAGGACCGCGATGGTTAGAACGACCGGCACAAAGATTCCGCTGACTTTATCCGCCAGTTTCGCAATGGGGGCCTTAGAGCCTCCGGCTTCCTCCACCAGCCGGATAATCTGGGACAAAGTTGTATCTTCTCCGATTCGGTCTGCCTGCATCTGAAAATACCCTGCCCGGTTCACTGTTGCTCCGGTCAAACGGTCTCCCGGCCGTTTCTCCACCGGAATGCTCTCACCGGTAATGGCGGATTCGTCTATTGTGCCGCTGCCTTCGATAAGTATTCCGTCCACCGGGATACTCTGACCGGGTTTTACGATCACGGTCTCGCCGACTCTTACTTCCTCTGACGGAATCTCCGTCTCCACGCCGTCCCGAAGAACCAGCGCCGTCCGGGGCGCCAGATCCATCAGTTTGGTAATGGCATCGGAAGTCCGGCTTTTGGAACGGGTCTCCATATATTTTCCAATGGTCACTAATGCCAAGATCATAGCCGCCGCTTCAAAATACAGATTCATGGCACCTTCGTGCGCACGCCCCATATCCCCGCGTCCCATAGCGTATGCCATAACAAATAACTGGCTTACGCTGTACACTGCCGCCGCCGTAGAACCCATAGCCACCAGTGTATCCATATTCGGAGCGCCGTGCAGCAGTGATTTAAAGCCATTCTCAAAATATTTCCGGTTCAGATACATCACCGGCAGCGTTAAAAAGAGCTGTGTTAGGGCAAACACCATAATATTTTTATGATCGATTAAGATTTCCGGAAGCGGCCACCCCAGCATATGCCCCATTGATACATACATAAGCACTGTCAGAAAGCCGATGGACCAGCCAAGCCTTTGTTTCATCGCGCGGGTATCGTCCGCTGCTTTCTTCTGTACCGCATTGGCTTCTTTTGGTGCCTCCTGCCCTTTCACGGACGCCCCGTATCCGGCATCCGTTACCGCCGCTATAATTTTCTCCGCATCCGAAGCTCCCTCTTCGTATTCCACGACCATGGAATTCTGCAGCAGATTCACCTGTACTTGGTCAACACCCGGTACTTTGCTGACCGCTTTCTCCACATGAGCACTGCAGGCGCTGCAGCTCATACCGGTCACGTCAAATTTCTGTTTCATACCAACGGACTCCTTTCCACATCTCCCTATACACCCCACCGGGGTGTCCTGTCAACCTTGTTATAACATGATTTCGTAAAAATGTCAAGAGCGTTTTTCCGGCAGAAAAAGGGATGCCGCGAGAACGCAGCATCCCTGGTCATAACAGGAACCCAAATGGTTTTATTTTTTCTGTAAATATTTCCGCAGGTCAAGTGCAACTGCAATGACAATCACGAGACCCTGTGCAATATAGGTATAAGCCGGGTCCACACCCAGGAACTGGAGACAGATCTTCAGAATCTCGAACACCAGTACGCCGATCAGGATACCGCCCACTCTTCCGACACCGCCATTGGCTGATACGCCGCCGATGGTACATGCCGCGATGGCTTCCAGCTCATAACCCATACCGGTTGCTGTAGATGCACCGCCGGCCTTCGCACCTACCAGGAAACCTGCCAGCGCGTACATACAGCCTGCCAGCACGTAGATACGAATCAGAGACGCCTGTACATTGACGCCGGCCACCTGTGCCGCATTCTCATTGCCGCCGATGGCATACATATATTTTCCATGACGAGTCTTATTATACAGGAACCAGAAATAACCGCCGATGATTAACGCAAAGATCAGCAGATACGGAATCACACCGGCAACGGAACCATTCGCGATGGACAGATAGCTCTGCTTGTAGCCGCCCATAGGCTGGTTGTTTGTAATCAGAGAGCAAAGTCCATAGATGATTGTCTGCATACCCAGTGTCGCGATGAAAGGCGGAACTTTCAATATGGAAATGACGACACCGTTTACCGCACCGAAACACCCCATGATGAACATAACGATTACAAGAGCCACAGGCCATGGAATATCCGGCATCCACGGCAGCATACGCGCGGAATAGTCAATGCTCTGCAGCATCATAGCCGAAAGACAGGCTGCAAGGCCCACTGCACGGCCGGCTGACAGGTCTGTACCTTTGGTAATCAGGCAGCCCGATACGCCGCAGGCAATAATAAAACGCGGCGACACATTCAGGACCAGGTTTCCGAAATTCGTCAGTTTAAAGAAATTCTTCGTCGTGAATCCGGTCAGGATGGCCAGCAGCACGATCAGAATCACAATCGCATTATTGGATAAAAACTTTTTCAGATCAAATGATTTTTGCATGATACGCTTCTCCCTCCTTTATTCAAACTGGGTTGCCAGTGCCATAATATTCTCCTGATTTGCCTCTTTGCCGTCAATAAATCCGGTCACACGGCCATCGCACATAACCATGATGCGGTCGGACATACCGATCAGCTCGCTCATCTCAGAAGAAATCATAATGATACTCTTGCCCTGTTTTGCCATCTCGGCAATAATACAGTAAATCTCATATTTGGCCCCTACATCAATACCCCTGGTAGGCTCATCCATAATAAATACATCCGGGTTATTGGCCAGCCAGCGGCTAATCAGCACCTTCTGCTGATTTCCTCCGGAGAGAGACTGGATCTGTGTCCTGGAGGACGGTGTTTTGATAGAAAGCTTGGCCACATTGTCCTGGACCAGTTTCTCAATTTTGGCATCATCCAACATCACTCCTCCGATCAGATACTGATTGAGGGATGCAATGGAGACATTATCTGCAATGGACAAAACGCCCAGAATCCCCGTTGCGCGGCGGTCTTCCGTCAGCATAGCGATGCTGTTGTTAATGGCGTCTCTTGGCTGAGAGATCTTCAGCTCCTGTCCTTTATATGTAATCTTTCCCGATGTGTGGGCGCGAAGTCCGAAAAGCCCTTCCATCAGCTCCGTACGCTGGGCTCCTACCAGCCCTGCCACACCCAGGATCTCACCTTTTTTCAGTTCAAATGTAATATTGCGGAAGCTCTTGGGATTGATCGATGTAAAGTTTTCTACGGAAAATACAACCTCCCCCGGTATGTTCTCGCGAACGGGATAAAGTTCGGAAAGCTCACGGCCTACCATCTTGGTAATGATAAAATCCGTTGTCAGGTCTTTCGAAGACCAGGTACCTATGTACTGGCCATCCCGCATGATCGTTACTTCATCACTGATCCGCAGAATCTCATCCATCTTATGGCTGATATAAACGATGGAAACCCCCTTGCTCCTGAGTTCGTCAATAATGGTGAACAGTGCCTCCACCTCCGCCGCCGTCAGAGAAGACGTAGGCTCGTCAAGGATCAGCACTTTACAGTCTGCGGACACTGCTTTTGCAATCTCCACCAACTGCATCTGCGATACGGAAAGACTGCCCAGATGCGCCTTTGGTTCATAATTCAGATGAACTTCTTTGAGCACCTTTGCAGCATCTTCGTACATCTTATCATGATCGATCACCGTCAGCGGACCGATCTTTTTCGTGGGATACCGTCCCACATAAATGTTCTCGCCGATGCTCCGTTCCGGAATCGGCTGAAGCTCCTGATGAACCATGGCTATGCCGCGGTTCAGAGCATCCAGAGGCCCCTTGATCTGTACCCTCTCTCCTTCATAGATCACTTCACCCTCGTCCATGTGGTAGATACCAAACATGCACTTCATAAGGGTGGACTTCCCAGCGCCGTTCTCGCCCATAAGAGCGTGGACTGTACCCGGACGCAGATTCAACTGCGCACCGTTCAGTGCTTTGACGCCCGGAAATGTCTTGACGACATTGTGCATTTCCAAACGATACTCTGACAATTTGCTGTCCCCCTTTATTTTATTAAAATCCCGCCGGCAGGTACCCGATCCTGCCGGCAGGTTTTTGCCATGATACAGAAAGTGCGTGCGCCTAAGCACACGCACTTTCCGGTTGATTCCGTTTATTTTGATTACTGGAAGTCAGCAACGTTCTCCGGAGTCACTTTTACATAGTCTACATAGATGGACTGCTCGCCGGATGCATAAGTTGCACCGCCCAGAAGCGCTTCCATAGCGTCTACAGCGCCCTGTGCCTGTCCCTGTGCATCGTTCAGAACCGTACCGGTCATGTTGCCGTTTGCAACCTCGTTCAGAGCTGCATCCAGAGCGTCAACGCCTACCAGATAGATGTCCTCGTTCACTTTACGGCCTGCTGCCTGGATTGCCTGCAGAGCGCCGATTGCCATATCGTCGTTGTTGCAGAAGACAACTTCGATCTCATCGCCGAACTTCGCAAGGTCGTTCTGTGCGATCTCCTGGCCCTTGTTACGGTCCCAGTCACCGCGCTGAAGGTCAAGCTCTTCTACTTCCATACCTGCATCGGTCAGTGCCTTTACAGAGAACTCGGTACGATACTGTGCATCTACGTTCTCCGGGTCACCCTGGATCATGATATAGGAAATCTTGCCGTCGCCGTTGATATCACCTTTGTTCTCGGTATCCAGGATCAGCTCGCCCTGCATCGTACCGGACTGGCGTGCATCACATCCTACATACACAAGCTTGTCATATGCAGCCATCTGCTCAGCCGTCGGCTCACGGTTAATCAGTACCGTCGGAATACCTGCATCCTTTACAGTTGTAATAATCTGGTCTGCTGCAGAAGTCATAACCGGATTGATAATCAGCGCGTCTACTTCCTGTGCGATGAAGTTGTTGATCTGGTTATTCTGCTCTGCCTGATCGTTCTTTCCGTCCATAAAGGTAACGGTATAGCCTTTGCCTTCCAGAATCTCCTGAAGTGCATTCCGATAGGTGGTCATGAACGCATCATCGAATTTGTAAATACAAACACCAATGTTTCCGCCTGCGCCTGCCGCATCTGCTGCCGCGTCAGCCGTATCCTCTGCTGCATCTGCTGCAGGCTCTGCATCCGGAGTCTCTGCCGGAGTCTCTGCTGCAGGCTCTGTCGTAGCAGGCTCTTCCGTCTTGCCGCCGCATGCGGTCATGGATAAAGCCATCATGGATACCATTGCCATTGCGATGAATCTTTTTGATCTCATAGTCTGAAATCCTCCCATTACTTCTGCTCAATTTTTGAGCGTTTTACTTGTTTTAGCCACAAAATGTACTTTGTTTTTGTACATTATGACCGTTTACAGGATTATTATAGAGGATTTACAGAACAATTTCAATAAGAAATTCTTTGATAATATATAAATTTTCTTTGATTGTCTTTTGTCACTCTTCCATCGGACGAATCAGGATCTCCTGCGGAGTCCAGTAATAATGTCCATTGGACAGCGGATACTCCTCTGGCTCTGCTTCTCCCAGAGCTTTGCTGACGGCAAGACCCATCACCGCACTTCCATAGATTTCCTTGTTGGAAGACACCGTCCCCAGAAGCTTTCCGCTCTCCAGGGCCTCGATGCCGGGAGTCGTTCCGTCAATGCCGACCACATTGACCCCGGTAACCCCTGCCCGCTCCAGGGCATCCAGCGCACCAAGCGCCATATCATCGTTGTTGCTGACCACCAGTTCAATGGTATCCGGATAAGAGCCGAGCCACTGTTCCATCAGCGCGGAAGCCTGGCTTCTCTCCCAGTTGGCAATTCCGCCGGTAATCTTCTCAACAGGCACGCCGCCGTCCTTCAGCGTCCGGATGGACCATTCTGTCCGAATCAGAGAGTCCTGATGGCTGCTCTCGCCTTCTAACAGCACATAGCTGACCACGCCGTCACCGTTTCGATCTACTGCCGATGGCTGCTCCCGATAGAGATCCACCACCATCTGCCCCTGCAGCATGGCCGTTTCTTTCGCATCCACCCCGATATAATAGAGCTGGTCCCAGCGATTCATATCTTCCTCTACGGGCTGCCGGTTGAAAAAGACCACCGGCACCTGTGCGTTCATAGCCCGGTCGATCATCACGGAAGCATCCATACGGTCTACGGGATTAATACACAGCACATCACATCCAAGAGAGATAAACCGTTCCACCTGGTTGTTCTGTGTGTTCTGGCTCCCCTTGGCATCCTGAATATCCAGTGTTACTTTGATACCGTTCTCCTGCTCATATTCCTTGGCCTTTTCTTCCAGAATGCTCCGTATATTGTTAATAAACGTATCATCTCCCCGATACAGACTGATCCCGATGCGTATGGAAGTCTTCGGCTCTTCCCTGCCCGTTCCCCCGCAGGCATTTAAAAGCATACACATGGTCAGCAGCAGCCCTGTGATCCTTTTTCCTGTCATTTCTCTTGTCCTCCTAATACTACTCAATAGGAAACAATATTTTCTCGTATTCCGGTTTCCTCAGATCCTCTTTCTCTATATAATAAGAATCCAGCACTACAGGTCCCCCATCGTCTCCTTCTAAGAACTGTACTGCTCTTTGTACACTGAAGTATCCTCTGCTGAATTCGTCGGCAACACAAATACCTGTAATCCATCCTTGATCCAACGCATTTAAGATCGAAAGCGTACTGCCGCGGCCGTAAAGCCCTCCTGCATGTACCGCCTGCGAGGAATCGTCCGCCAAAGCTTCTGCCACCTGGGTCAGAATATCTGCACTTCCGGCAAGAACAAACACATGTTCTCTCGAATATTCTTCCAAAAGCGCTGCGCACCCGCTCTCTTTGTCCGGCACCGCAGTCCGGCAGCGATGTCCTCCATTTCGCAGTACTCCCATGGCACCTTTTAGAAAATCACCGTTCTCTGCACCTGGCCCGCCGGATTCTGCCAGTACCAGTACCGGACAATCCGGCGGCATCTTTTGAAGCATCTGACCGGCAAGCTGTTCTCCCATCTTCCATTCATCTACGGTCACCATGCCTGCTGCCTTCTCTTCCCTGATCTCTGTGCCAAGAAGCACTACCGGCACAGACACCTGACGGCTGGACAGTGCATCCGCCACCCGTTCCCCGCTGACAGGCGCCACGATCAGAATATCTGCACCGTCCTGTTCCTCGCGGTTTAAAAGTTCCATCTGCTGACCGGCGTCAAGGCGCTCGTAAAGGGTGATAAAACGCACATCCGCATGAAGCTCCACCGCCGCCTGTTCCATACCCTTTTTGAAATTGCTGTAATTGTCGTCCCGGTCATCCTCAACAATCACTGATATTTGATAGACCTTTTTCTCCGGCTCACGAATAATCAGATCCGTAGAACACATCAAAAAGAGCACTACTAAAAATACCATATAGAGAAATACAAGAAGCCCTCCGCGTTTTCCGATCATAACTGCTCCTTTTCCATCGTCTCTGTATAGGGTTTTGCCGGAAGACGGATGCGGATCAGAGTCCCTTCATCCGGTTCCGACTCAATCACAAGACCATAGGCCTCTCCAAAATACAGTTGGATCCGTTCGTTTACATTTTTTACGCCGATACCGGAACCCCGGCGGGAGGAAATGTGCGGATGATCGCTCAGCAGACTTTCCGCCTGTTCCTGCGTCATTCCAAGACCATTGTCGCGGATCAGAAGCCACAAATCCTCCTTCTCCCTTTGAGCCTGTATCTGGATCTCCCCGTCTCCGTCCATAAACTCCATGCCGTGATAGACTGCATTTTCCACCAGCGGCTGCAGTGTCAGCTTCAGGCAGGCCAGATCAAGCACTTCATCTTCCGCCTGAATGGTATAAGTAAACTTATTTTTAAACCGCATCTGCTGAATCATCAGATAGTTGCGCACATGTTCCAGTTCATCCCGCACCGGAATGATGCTCTTTCCTCTGCTCAGACTGATGCGGAAGAAACGGGCCAGCGCCGTCACCACCCTGACCGCTTCCTGCTTCTGCTCATTCTCGATCATCCAGACGATGATGTCCAGTGTATTATAGAGAAAATGCGGATTGATCTGGGACTGAAGCATATCAAACTCACTCTTTCGCTTTGATTCGTGCTCCGATACAATATCCTGCATCAAAATCTTGATCCGCTTTGCCATATCCCCGATGGAACGGCCCAGATGGCGGATCTCATAAGAACCGCCCATATACACTTCTGTATCCAGCTCTCCCGCTTCTATGGCATTGACCGAGCGCTCCAGCCTCTGAATCGGGTTTGTGATGCGGGAAGAAATAAATGCATTTATCAGCACCAGCGCCAGCAGAAACGACGCCGCCACAAATACCACAAACAGACGCATCTTCAGATCGCTGAGCGGAAGACCTTTTTCCGGCGTGACTCCTACAAGCTTCCAGCCCGTATATCCTACGGACTTCACACTGATATTCCGGCTTTCGCCGTCGTAAATCTCCAGATAGCTGCCGTCTTTGTAGTTCACAGCAGCCGCAATATTTTCTTTTAGCTGCCCCGTCTCAATTAACTGCATCTTCGGATGATAGATCAGTTCGCCGCCGCTGCCGATCATATAGAGATAGCCCTGATTTCCAAGGGTAATATCCTCCAGAATCTGCTGCAGACTGCTGTAGCGAATATCAATAAGCAGAATTCCCTGATCTGCGGATGTACCGTGGGTAATCTCCACAGCACGGGTCAGCGTGATGACCCAGCGATACTGCTGCTCATTATTGTCGAAAATATACTGTACATGGGGTGTCGTAAAATGCAGATTGTCTGTCCGTTTCAAAGCGCTTCCAAACCATTCTTCTTCTGTCACATCCAGATCCGTTTTCAGGCGCGCAGCAGGCACCGCCTCTAAAAGCTCTCCTTCCTTGGACAAAAGAGCAATGTTGGCGATACTGTCTTTGTTATTGTCATACAGCAATGTAATCTGGCTGTTGATGGAGCCTGCTGACAAATCGGCATTTTTAATCACTCCGTAATACAGACTGTCGGACAGCTTCATGATCGTCCGCAAATAGGAATCCACAGACCGGTTCACCTGACCCAACACCGCCTGGCTCTCCTCCTGTGTCATAACTGACAACTGATGAGACATCTGCATATAGAGCGCTTCTCCGCTCAGCAGCATAACCACCAGCGCACTGATGGTAAAATAAAGAAAGATCGTATACCGGATGCTGATATTTTTCCAGAAACCCCTCCGCCTGGTTCTCTTCATGTTACTGATTCCCTCTGTATTTGGTTGGGGACACTCCGTATCGTTTTTTAAATACATAACTGAAATAATTCTGTTCCTGATAGCCTACTTTCTGCGCGATTTTATAGGTCTTGTCATCGGTTTCCTTCAGAAGCTCCACCGCTTTTTCCAGACGTACTTCCGTTAAATAGTTCACATAACTCTGTCCTGTTTCTTTTTTAAACACTGTGGAGAAATAGGCCGGACTCATATGAAGATGTTTGCAGAGCGTATCTACCGAAAGCTCCGGATCGGAATAGTTCTCCTGAATATATGCTTTTGCCTCCCGAATTACTTTCCTTGTCGTATTGTCCCGTTCCTGGTTCAAAGCTTCGTTCATACGGCAGGCCACGGGAATCATTCCTTCTGCAAAGTTCTCCTTCTGGCAGATTCCTTTTACAATATCCCCATAGCGCTCCTCAGAACCAAACATCTCTCCCATGTTCAGGTCATACTGCTGCATCATCCGTATGAGACAGTTGACAATGGAAAGCATATAGACCTGATACTGGCTGGCGTGTACTTTTGCATCATTCATGCAGTCCGACAGTTCTAAGAACACACATTCGATCTGCTTTTGAGGGCCGAACTTAACCGCCGTCGTAAGTTTCGTCTCACTCTTGGCATCCAACTGCAGCTTCCCCCGGCTCACCGGCTCCACATCATTAATATAAATCGTTCTGCCCTTGCCTACGATCGCCCGGTATCCGAGAGCGTCCACCGCAGCCTCATAGGAACGGCCAATGTCCTGCAGCGCATCGCAGCTATGGCCCACCCCTGCCGTAATCTCCACTTCCAGCACCCGTCTGCTCTTCTTGCAGATATCATTTAACAAATTAATCAGTCCTGTTTCCGATCCGCCTTTATCCACCGCCAGGATTACCGCTATACCGTCCGTGGAGTGAAAAACAGCAGACCTGCAGTAATGCTTTAAATGATCCTCTATCAGTCTTCGAACTGAGATGGGAATCAGTTCCTGATGCAAAGAGAGTACCTGCTCTTCTGTTCGTTCCACATGCTCCACATGAATCACCGCCGCAATCCACCGGCAGGCGTCCAGAATATCAATACCGTATTCTGCAAATTTCGGCCCTGCACCGGACACATCCATGGTGCGGCTTACCAGGTCATTCAAAAACTGTTCCCGCAAAATCGGAAGACTGCCCAGATAGCTCTCCCGCAAAGTCGTAATATTGCGGCGCTGTTCTATCTCTTCATCCAGACTGACCCGGACCCGGTTCAGAATCTCTTCCAGCTCCTGGCCATTGACCGGCTTTAAAATATATTCGGTCACATGAAGTTTGATTGCCTGTTTGGCATACTCAAAATCATCATAACCGGAAAAAATAAGAATTTTAATAAACGGATACTGTTCCCGGATCCGGGCAATCAGCGTCAGCCCGTCCATATAGGGCATACGGATATCTGTCATAACCACATCCGGCTCCAACTGCTCCAGTTTCTCCAGGGCGTCTTCTCCGTTGCCCGCATCCCCCACTACGGTAAAGCCGAGCCGCTCCCAGTCCATCTTGCGGATCATAGCTTTTCGGACTTCCTCTTCATCGTCCACCAGCATCATACGGTATAAACCCATTCCCCTGTCTCCTCTCTGCTGTCCGGCTTCTGGACGAACAGCATTTCATTCAGAAAACTCCCCTGCCCCAATAGAACAAACGGGACCGCTCCGGAACATATCCTGCCCTCATGTCCATAAAGCCCCGCTCTGCGGGCGCACCGTTCATGAAGGCCCGAATGCATTCTGCAGCGGCCCCTTCTTTAATTTCCGTTTATAGGATCTCTTTGATCCATCCTTCCGGCGCTTTGATCCGCCCCATCTGAATTCCTGTCAGGGTATCATAGAGCTTCTTCGTCACCGGACCCATATCTTCCATACCGCTTGGCAGGCAAATCTCTTCTCCATGATCTACGATCTTTCCTACCGGAGAAATGACCGCTGCCGTTCCGCATAAACCGCACTCGGCAAAGTCTTTCAGCTCATCCTTTCTTACCGGACGTTCTTCTACTTCCATTCCCAGGTAATCTTTTGCCACGACCATGAGCGAACGGCGGGTGACGGACGGAAGGATGCTGCCTGACTTTGGTGTCACAAACTTTCCATCCTTCGTAATGAATACAAAATTGGCTCCGCCGGTCTCCTCCACATAAGTTCTCGTTCCCGGATCCAAATACAGGTTCTCGTCAAACCCCTGCTGATGCGCATCTACAATGTTGTAAAGGCTCATGGCATAATTCAGCCCGGCCTTAATGTCTCCGGTTCCATGAGGTGCTGCGCGGTCCACATCCGATACGCGGATGGTGATCGGTTTTGCTCCGCCTTTAAAATACGGTCCCACCGGCGTCGTAAAGATACGGAACTGGTATTCGGTAGCCGGCTTTACGCCGATAATCGAATCAATCCCAAACATAAACGGACGGATATACAGCGTTGCTCCGCTTCCAAAAGGCGGCACATAAGCCCTGTTGGCTTTCACGGTCTCCACAACCGCTTCCACAAAACGATCCTCCGGAAATACGGGCATCTGCAGTCTTCTGGCAGAATCCGCCATACGCTTTGCATTCAGATCCGGCCGGAAAGTCACGATCCTTCCGTCCTCTGTGGTATAAGCTTTGATTCCCTCAAAACAGGTCTGCGCATACTGCAGGACACAGGCACATTCGCTCATGGTGATCGTCGGATCGTCTACCAGACCTCCTTCGTCCCATGCCCCGTCCTTATAATTGGCAACAAATCTCTTGTCTGTCTGCATATAGCTGAATCCGAGATTGCCCCAGTCAATGTTCTTTTTCTCCATCATGCTTGCTTCCTTTCTTCCGTATCCTAAAATGATGTCTGCGGCGACTTTTTCATTTTATCCATCATACGCCTTTCAGAAATACATGTCAAGACAGAGCGGAACATGTCTTATACATATGCCTTCACCACTGCCTGCATCTGCTCCCATTTATCTTCCATATCTTTTACCATGCAGAACTGGGTCCTGCAGCGGTCCAGATTGTGATTCGGACGGTGAATCTTAAAATAATGATCCCCCTCTAAATGATCGGTCAAAAAACGCATACCGCACTCCAGCGTCATAAGCTTTGCACCCATGGGCAAAAGTTCGATCTCTTTTTTCGTCAGAGAGCCTTCACAGCCCTCTACAAAGCCTTTCGTATACAGGGCGAAAAGCTCCAGATCGCAGGAAATCTTTGACAGATCCTGTTCGTCCTCGGCCCCTGTATTGGCGCCGAAGCGAATAGAGTCCCCATAATCATACAGCGCCGATCCCGGCATGACCGTATCCAGATCAATCACGCAGATTCCCTTCCGCGTCTTATGGTCCAGCATAATATTGTTTAATTTTGTATCATTATGCGTAACTCTAAGCGGTATTTCACCGGACGCCAGCAAATCGCAAAGTACACGGCAGTCCGCTTCCCGGTCCAGCACAAAGCGAATTTCCTCCTCCACTTCCCCGGCACGTTTCAGAGGATCTGCTTCTGCGGCCTTCTTGAACTTGTCCAGACGGTCGATGGTATTGTGAAAATTCGGTATGGTTTCATGAAGGCTTTCCGCCGGATAATCAGACAGAAGTTTCTGAAAATGTCCGAATGCCACTGCACTCTCATAAAAATCCTCCGGGCGCTCCACCACATCATAGCTGTCGGCATCTTCCACAAACCGATACATCCGCCAGAAGGTACCGTCTTCCAGCCGGCAGAAGGCACCGCCTTCTTTGGCCGCAATTACGTTCAGAGCCTCCCGTTTGGGATCGCCGCCGTGTTCCGTGATCTTTTTCTGCAGAAAAGTCGTCACGCCTACGATATTCTCCATCAGGCCCTCCGGATCTTTGAATACTTCATGATTCATTCTCTGAAGAATATACCGAAGTTTCTCTTTTGATGCCTCGTGGCAGGTCAGAAGAAAGGTATCATTAATATGTCCGTTTCCATGGGGTTCAATACTTATCATTTCCCCTTCTGTATCAAATCTCCCTGCAATCTGAAATAACTCTGCTTTTTCTCTGCTCATAGCGCCTCCTAACCTTTCACTCCGCCGCCTGTTACGCCGGCGATGATCTTCTCTGACAGGAAAATATACAGGATAAATGTAGGCAGAAATACAATGACTACGGCCGCAAACATCCCCGCATAATCTCCGGTATACCTCATGGAATTGATCATTCCGTACAATCCGATGGCGACGGATTTTACCTTGTCGGAATTCGCAAAGATCAGAGACATAAAGTACTCATTCCATACATTGATAAAGTTGAATATGGTCACAGTGATAATTCCAGGCTGTGCCATAGGCAGCATAATCTTCCAGAACGTCTTCATAGGCGGACAGCCGTCAATAGCAGCAGCCTCTTCAAAGGATCGGGAAAGATTGCTGAAGAAAGTCAAAAGGAAGATCGTCGTATATGGCACGTTGATGCCCACATACAGGAAGATCAGCGCCGCCCGGTTGGCCAGTGACACATTCAGGATATTCCACCCCGCCACCAGTCCGAACAGCGGAAGCACGATCATTGTGGCCGGAACGCCCATGGCCGCCACAAAGCCATTCTGAATCAGCTTATTTCCCAGAAAAGTAAAACGGGAAAGCACATACGCCGCCGGTGCACAGATCAGTATCAGAAGCGCACAGGATATGGACGCGTAGGCAAGGGAGTTCATGAAAAACACCGAGACATTGGAAGCGTTCCACGCCTTTGCATAATTTTCCAGATGAATGCCGCTCTCAAACTGAAAGACCGTACCCGAAAAGATTTCTTTAGAAGTAGAGAAGCTGGCTCCTACGACCCATCCCAGCAGGATAAAGGTAAACAGTACCCACAAGGTCAATATTATATAACCGGGCGCCAGACGAAGTTCTCTGTGCCAGTTCACCCGTTCACGCACTTTTTTTTCTTTTGCCATCCTTACTCCCTCCTTTTAAAATTCAATATCATCATCCCGGAACACCTTGTTGCAGACGACGAAAATCAGCACCACGCAGACGCTCAAAAGCACGCCTACTGCCGCCCCGATGCCGGCATTTCGCTCAGTCATACTGTTTCCTGCACCAAAGATATTCTGATACATATAGACTACCGGTGTAATTGTCTGCGTATTGGAGACTACCATGGAGAACAACTGTGACCACAGGAAAAATCCGGCAGAGCTGATACTCCACATGGTAATGTTGGTCTTTGTAACTCCCTTTAAAAGCGGAAGCGTAATATAACGAAACTGCTGTATTTTGTTGGCTCCGTCCAGTGTGGCTGCTTCATAATAATCGGCTCCGATGCGCTCAATGCCGCTGGCAAAGATGAGCATATGATATCCGACCATACCGAAGCAGTAAGCGACCAGAAGCGCAATAAACAAATGGGACGGATCAAGCCATTGAAACTTTGCCAGCCATTGCCAGTGAAGCATCTCTCCAATGGTTTTAAAAAGACCAAACTTTGGACTGAACACATACTGCAGCCACATGGTTGCCAGTGCCACGGCACTCACCACGTTAGGCATGTAAATAATGGCCCGGAAGGCGCTCTTAAAGCGGATACCGCTGGTCAGAATAGCCGCAAAGAGAAGCGCAAGCCCCATAACAATAATCCCGCCAAAGAACCAGATGCGGAAAATGTTCCACATGGATATGCGGAACAGCTCCGTGTTGAATAATTTTATGTAGTTGGCCAGTCCGGAAAACTGCCATTTGGATACGGCATCTGTCACGCCTTCGATTTTGAAAAAGCTCATGGCAACGGTCCGGACAATCGGATACAGGAAGATGATGGCAAACATAATGACCGCCGGCGCAAGAAATACCACGATCATGGTTTTATTCTTTTTCAATCCAGTAACCCCCTCTCTCGGAAACAGAAAATCTTCCGTTTAACAAATATGGCAGCACCGCCAAACACGATGCCGCCACAATCTTCTCATGCTTATCCGTGCAGATTTCTATGCACTTTTATATCTGTTTTCAGGCAGGTTTTAGTTTCCTGCTGCCTTCAGCGCATCTACGAATCCCTGCGCATCCAGAGAACCGCCGCAGAGCTTTGTGAAGTTCTCAATGATGATCGGAGTCATATCTGCATTTGCCTCAGCACCTGCAGCCCACGGATAACGGGTCTGCATACTGTCCATAACCGGCTTCACGTTGGTCAGAAGTGCCGGCCACTCAGTATTGCTGGAATCAGCCGGGATACCTACCGACATCTCAGAGAGAAGCGCATCTGCTTCGCCCTTGGTCAGATAAGTAATTAACTGGAATGCCTGCTCTGCCTTCGTGGATTTTGCATTGATGGCAAATACCTGCGCACCATAGTTGGAAGCCTCAATTCCGTCTGTTCCGCCGTCCACTGCCGGATAGCTGAAGCAGCCCCATTTGAAGTCTTCGCCTGCAATATCTTTTACCTCGTTGGGCAGCCAGGAACCGTTCAGATACATAGCCGCTGTTCCCATAGCAAGCTCCGTATTCTGTCCTGCCGGCCACTGATTGCTCTCGATGGTATCAGAGAAATATCCTTTGCTTGCCAGCTCTTCATAAGCCTGCGCGGTCTTCAGCACTGCTTCGTTGTCCCAGTCACCATTCTTTACGACTTCTTCTGTTGCCGGCTCTCCGATCAGACGGCTCATATGATATCCGAACAAGCTTGCAATGTATGCGTTGTCATTGGTGATTGGCGTATAGCCTGCATCTTTGATCTTCTGGCAGGTATCCAAAAACTCGTCCCAAGTTTCCGGAACTTTCGTCACGCCTGCTTCCTCAAAGATATCCATATTGTAGAAATAAGCAAACACATTGGGCTGATAAGGAATGGACTTCAGCGTACCGCCGCCGACTTCGCGGCATGCAGCCATCAGGCCCGCATTGGCCGTCGCCTCATAGTCATTGGCTTTTGCCAGCTCTTCCAAATCCAGAAGATAATTGCCCCAGGTAGTGTTCACACGGTCGATATCCTCATCAAACAGGTCAATGTTGGTTCCTGCATCCAGTGCCGGCTGCAGTCCTTCACGGATACCCGTACGTCCTTTAAACTGTACGTCTACCGCAATTCCGGTCTCTGCGGTAAAAGCTTCAATGGACTTGCTAAGTGCCTGTGCCTGCGGTTCTGCCGCATCCCACATGGACCAGTATACCAGTCCGTCTCCGGTTGCCTCTGCCGCAGGTGTTTCTGTACTTGCATCCGCATCTGCCGCCGGAGCCTCGGTTTCTGCTCCGTCTGCCGCCGGTGTCGTGTCATTCGAGGAACCGCCGCCGCAGCCTGCAAGCATAGCTGTCGTCATAGCCGCACACAGAAGCACACCCAACATCTTCTTTTTCATACTTTTTACCTCCTGAAATATTCAAAAATATACAGCATACAGACTTTCAAATCCGTATGTCTGTGTGATCGGATATTCTCATTATAGTGAGGCATGTAGAAAAAGTCTTTATCTTATCTATCTACGTTTTTGCACTATCGGCTTATTTTTTGTATATTTTATACAATTTTCTCTATTTTTCTTTTTTATGCATGTTACGTTTATACATCTGCAAAATTTTCAAGACGGAATTTTAACCAATTTTCCATCTGATTGCTTTGTCCATCTTGCATTTTAGACAATCTGCTTTTTTCGTCCTTCCTGTTTCTTTTGCCTTTTTTGCATTTTTGTATTATAATAGTGTCAAAATAGGATGATTTTTTTGCACTATCGGCTCTTTTTTAAGAAAGGAAGGATTCGCTTTGAGTTACAAAAGCGTACAGCTTAAGGAGGTTCTGACGATCCGTGAGATTTACTCCATTCATTATTTTGAATATATGTGTGATTTTTCTTTTCCGGGAGAATCCCATGATTTCTGGGAATTTTTATGTGTAGACAAGGGCGAAGTGAATGTCTTCGCCGACGAGAAATTCCACGTGCTGAAAAAAGGCGATATTATTTTTCACAAGCCCAACGAATTTCATGACGTAAAATCCAACGGGCTTATTGCGCCCAATCTGGTTGTTATGTCTTTTTCCTGTGCTTCTCCGGTCATGTCCTTTTTCGAAGAAAAGGTATTAAAGATCAGCGAACCGGAACGTATCCTTCTGGCACAAATCATCCAGGAATCCAAACATGTATTCGAAGGCCGTCTGGATGATCCTTACCAGGAAGAACTGATCCGCAGCGAGAATCCCCGGTTTGCCGGAGAGCAGCTTATCTGTCTGTACTTAGAACAGCTTCTTATTCAGCTTATTCGCCGTTACATGACCCGCACAGATCCCATTCATCCTACCATCGTCAAATCCATCAAGCAGAAAGCGGACGGCGAACTGTTCTCGCAGATACAGGAATACATGGACGCTCATATATGCGAAAATCTGTCCATTGAACAGATCTGCAGAAGCAATTCCATCGGCCGCTCCCAGCTCCAGAAACTGTTCCGGACCAGAAGCGGCTATGGCGCCATCGAGTATTTCTCAAGGCTGAAAGTGGATCTGGCCAAGCAGATGATCCGGGAGCATCATTATAATTTCACCCAGATCGCAGATGCCCTTGGCTTCTCCTCCATCCATTATTTTTCCAGACAGTTTAAACGGATCACCGGAATGACACCTTCGGAATATGCCTCCTCCATCAAAGCTCTGTCGGACCATCCGAACTGATCAGCTCCACAGTTTCTGCGGATACAGCCCCTGATCTTTTAGGGACTGGATGGCTTTTACTACTACTGGTTTGTCCTCCCGGTAGGTCACACCGTACCAGCGGTCTTTGGACTTAAGGACGGTCACTTCCGCCCTGCCTTCCCGGATCAGTTCATCCACCACAAAAGGCAGGAAATATTCGCATTTCAGCGGATTCTTATCCAGATTCTCCGTCAGAAAAGCCGCAAACCGGTCCCGAATCTCTGCCATCATGCTCTTTGTAAAGCCCCACATATTCATGGACACGACAGCATCACCGGCAAGAGGTGTCCAGGTAGCTCCGTCATCTTCCGTAAATGCCGGCCCGTTTTCCTGCTTTTCAATGCGGACCCGCTCTGTGATCTTCGTCAGCTTCCCGCTGTCGTTCGTCTCACAGACGCCCCTTGCCACATGACCGTTCTCCGTCAGCGTATTTTCCAGCAGATAACCTACCATCGTATACTGGAATCTGTCCGTATCTTCATGTGCCAAAAGCTGGTCATAGATCATCTGAAATGCCTGCTGTCCGTAGTAATCATCTGCATTGATAACTGCAAAAGGACCATCCACTGCAGGCAGACAGGACAGAACCGCGTGGGCAGTTCCCCAGGGTTTCACTCTGCCTTCCGGCACCGAAAAGCCCTCCGGAAGATTTTCGATCTCCTGATATACATATTCCACCTGTATCTGCCGTTCCATGCGGTTTCCGATCTTCTCTTTGAAATCCTGCTCGTTTTCCTTCTTGATGATAAAAATCACCTTTTCAAAGCCTGCTTTTACCGCATCATAAATGGAAAAGTCCATGATGATATGGCCGTATTCGTCCACGGGATCAATCTGTTTCAGTCCGCCGTAACGGCTTCCCATGCCTGCTGCCATGATGATAAGTGTTGGTTTTTTCATAGTATTGTCTGTGACCTCCTATTTTAGTTCCGCATCTTGCAGAAAGAGTGCCCTTCTACAGATCAGATTCCGCCCGCTCACACGGCCGGAATCCGATCTGGCACTCTTCCTGCCAGATGCTGTTTTTTAGTTCCGCATCTTGCAGAAAGAGTGCCCTTCTACAGATCAGATTCCGCCCGCTCACACGGCCGGAATCCGATCTGGCACTCTTCCTGCCAGATGCTGTTTTTTAGTTCCGCATCTTGCAGAAAGAGTGCCCTTCTACAGATCGGATTCCCCCAGCTCCTGCAGCTCGAATCCGATCTGGCACTCTCCCTGCAAGATGCTGTTTTTTAGTTCCGCATCCGCCGTCTTCCAGAGAATTGCTCCTGCCTCCAGACAGACTTTTGATGTACGCCCAAGGCCGTCATATACGACCGTGGTCTGCTCCTCCCCGCTGTTGTTCAGGACCGCATAGATGCCGGCATCCGGATACGCATGTACTTCACAGTGATGGTTGTCTGCATACCACCGGTACAGCTTTTCCTCCCGTCTCGCGGCGCAGTACAGTGCCCGAAGCAAAAGGCGGCTGTTGGCACAACTGTAAGGCAGTCCTGCCAGATAGACACTGTTCCCTTTTCCATATCCATGGGCCGCAATATGAAGCTCATGGTCCGAATATTCCACGACCTCTGTATCTGCTCCAAGGGCATAGATATTTTTCATTCCCTCGCCAAAGTCAAAAGCTTCCGTCCGGTCTTCCGTGAGATAATGTGTCTCCAACTGTTTTGTGAAATATTTATCAGTCGAAAGCGTAAAGCCAAGCTCCTTATCCACGCCAAAAACATCTGCCAACTGGAAAAATTGTCCGTTTTGATGTACTGCCGAAGGCTCTCCAATGCCTACTATGCCGCCCCCTTCATATACCCAGCGCCGAAGCAGGCAGATCAGTTTTTCATCCTCCCAGTACGAGCCGCCGGAAAAGGCCGTATGTGCATCTCCTGCATTGATGATGACATCCACATCCTCCGGAATCCCTTGCTCCAAAATATCATCAAAGCTTAAAAAGCATACATCCACACTCATGCCGCTTAAAGCCTCCAGCATGCCAAAATAAGAATATGTCTGCTTATACCACAGCGCATGAGCTACCATATACGTCTGCCAGGAGCGAAGCTTTCCCCAGCAGTTCAGGACCGCCACCCGAAGTCCGCACCAGGGCTTTTGCCCATGAATCTTCTCATGAATCTCCCGAAACTCATCCGTCAGCTTCTCAATATAGTCTACAAAATCCGGAAAGCGGTACGCCAGACTTAGGTATCCGCCGTATCCGATCCGATCCAGAGGCTTTCTCATAAGTGCCCTTCTGGCCGTCAGCCAGTTTTCCCTGGCCTCCACGCACGGATCATTTCCTTCGTAAAAAGTATCCGGAAAGAAATACGGCAGAAAACGGCCTTCGGTATAGGTTACGCCCGGAATATCCGCAATCAGCCGGAGCGTTGCGCCTCCGCCTACGCTTCCCACCACAGCATCCAGCCCGATGTCAGCAAAATACGGCCCATAAGGTTCTGTCCCAATCCAGTTATCTCCCAGGAACATCATCGCTTCTTTCCCGGCCTCATGAACCAGCGCGGTCAGCTCTTTCGCTTTCTTTGCCACAAACCGCTGAATAAAATCCATATAATCCCTATAGGCTTTTGTGGGTACACGGAAGAGCGTGTTGTAGTATCCGTTATCCACCAGATCCTCCGGACGAAGCCGGTACCCGTACTCCGCCTCAAACTCCTGAAGTGCCTTTACAGATACCGTCCCGCCGTATCCGAACCAGTCCACAAATTTTTCCTCCGCCTTCTGATTAAAGACAAGGGTAAAATGATAGAAAAAAGTCGTAAAGCGGACCACATCTGTATCCGGATTTTCTTTTAGCCACTGCACCAGATATTCCTTTGCAAACTTCCCGGAAGCCTCCTGACGCACATCAAAGGGAATTTCATGGGGCTTGTCCCCCCAGTGATTGGTAATGTGATTGTACATCTGGGTCGGATCCCAGACCGCATACACGAGAAAGCTTACCGTATATTCATGAAACGGTACTGCCTGACAGATCAGAACCTCATGGGTATCCATAAAAAGCTTCCAGTTTTCCGCAGGCACTGCCTGGCCTGTCGTCCGGTCCATAACCTCCCACCATTCCTTCGGGTCGTGGACATAATCCGGCACCACCTGTTCTCCATAATATCCTTCCATAAAAGGAATTCGAACACTGGTACCCACAACCGTACACCGTCTGGACATGAGATACAACTGCTGGCACTCCTCCATATGTTTCTCTGCAAATGCATTGTGTCCCCTGGCCACAAAATACGTCGTGTAAATCTTTGCATCTAGCTGTTTGATCTCCGGATCCAGTTTCGTTCCGTCACTGTCTCTGAGTGCATCCGCGCCCCAGCGTCTTATCACCTCTTCGGTTTCCTTTCGAAACCCTGCCTCACTTGGCAGCGTCACCCTGCCCCTTGTTTTTGCCATCCATACCTCCTGTGTTTCTTTTCCATCAGCTTTTGAAAGTTTGCCTTATATGCTCCCTTTCCTCTGTCTTAAGTATATACAGTTTTCTCTTCCCCGACAATAGCACGATAGGCACTTTTTTTTGTCTGAAAAGACAGTTTTCTCATTCTTCCTTGTGTTCTTTTATGCAATTTGTTAAAATTTCCCCATAAAACAAAAGAACAGGAGAACCGTTTATGACTTACGAAGTACATACCATAAAATCACCGGAGGAACTTTCCCTCTGTCCCGCATTCTCTGTAGATCAGTTCAACTGGGGAGGCCATTACCGGCCCGTCACTTCCGGGCGCCTGGGATTTCTTATGGACACCGGCCTGCTTCTGGAAATGGAATGTCAGGAAAGCGATCCCTGCCGCACTTACTTTCACGACAACGACCCTGTCTATCTGGATTCCGCCATGGAAGCATTTTTCTGCTTTGCGCCTTTGGAAAAAGAACCCTGCTATCTGAATTTTGAAATGAATGCCAACGGCGCTATGCTGGCCTGCTATGGACGAACCCGTCAGGATCGCGCACCTCTGTCCGCAATCTGCCGGGAACCCCTCGTCTGCCGGGCACAGGCAGACGAACACGCCTGGAGCATCCGCCTGACCCTTCCCCTGCCCATGCTCCGTACCGTCTATCCGGAACTTGTGCTGGACATTGGAAGCATTTTCACCTGTAATTTTTATAAAATAAAAGAGAGCGAAGGCCGGACGCACTTTGCCAGCTTCGCTCCCATTCAGGCGCCGGAACCAAATTTCCATCTTCCGGAATATTTCGCTCAGGCGCAGATTGTCAGTTGAACATATGTTCTGTCTTCTTATTTTCCTGCCAGCTTCTGCCGCTTTTTCAGTCCGGCATAACTGTAGACTCCAAGTCCCACCAGCGTAGTCAAGTAAGGCACCATCTGGATTAATTCGTGGGGGATGTCGGTAAGCTGCATCATATTGGCCAGCGCCTGGGCCGCGCCAAAGAGCAGGGACACTAAAAATCCCCCTATGGGCGTATCGCCGCCCATGGCACTTGCTGCCAGGGCAATATAACCTTTTCCGGCAGACATGTCTTTTGTGAACATATTCATATATCCGCCGGACAGGAAGAAGCCGCCCATGCTTGCCAGTACACCGCTTATCATCAGCGCAATATACTGGATCTTCCGGGAGCTGATGCCCACGGACTCTGCCGCGTTCTTATTCTCTCCCACCGCACGGATTTTCAGACCCAGAGGAGTCTTATAGAGGAACAGATGCATGACGACAACAGCCAGAATGGACAGATAGGTCATCAGGTTCTGTCCCGAAAGGATCTGTCCCACAAAGGGAATCTGATCGATCAGCGGGATTACAACCTTGGGCGCCGATACGTTGGCAATGGACGTGGAGGAACCCCGGTCCCCGGAAACGGCCAGCATCAGAAGTACGGTTCCGCCAGTGGCCATCAGGTTGATGGCGATAGCCGCCAGAATCTCGTCGGTCTTCAGATTCAGCACGAAAAACGCCAGCAGAAGCCCAATCGCACCTCCTGCCGCCATAGTCAGCAAAAGTCCGGCGGCAAAGTTTCCGGTCATAGCTGAAAAGATTACGCCGAACAGTGCAGAGAAAAGCATAATGCCTTCCAATGCCATATTGGTAATGCCGGATTTGGAAGCCACGGAGGAGGCAAGCGCCGCAAAAAGAATCGGCGTCGTCGCCCGAAGGATGGCATTAAAGAAATCAGGACTCAGTAAACTCTGCAGCATCTTATGCCACCTCCCCTTCTTTTAAGGATGCTTTTGCTTCCTTTGCAATCATGCGGTGTTTCATGCCGCTTAAGAACTGTTCCGCCACTACAAGAAGGATAATGATTCCCTGGATAATCTGTACAATCTCCAGCGTCACATCCGTATAACGGGCCATGATGGATGCACCGGTTCTAAGATAGGCCAGAAACAGAGCTGCCAGCGGCGTATACAAAGGATTCTTCTTCGCCAGCGTACAGATGATGATGGCGTCCCAGCCGTAGCCTAGAAGCGCTATCCAGGAAAATCTCGTATAAATCGGACTTAACAGCTCCACGCTGCCGCCGATGCCGGCGATCACGCCGCCCACCATCTGGGAAATCAGGATCACTTTTACGATGCTGATTCCTGAATACCGGGCAAAATTCTCATTTTCACCCGTCAGGCGCAGTTCGTAGCCTGTACGGGTCTTAAACAGGAATACATAGCCGAACAATGCCACCAGAAGCGCCAGCAGAAGCCCCGCATGAATGTTGGTTCCCTTGACGAGCGTCGGAAGCTCCGATGCTGCCGGAAGCTTATAGGACGCGGAACCAACACTTGGATCCTGAAGGAAATGCATCATAATGAACGTGCATAACCACAAAGACAGATAGTTAATCATCAGGGAAGACACCAGCTCCGGAGAACCGGTCTTGATCTTCATAACCGCCGGAATCGCACAGAACACGGCGCCTGCCAAAGCCGCCAGACAGATGGCAACGACAGGACTTAATCCTGCCGGAAGGCCCAGTTTCAGTGCAACTGCTGCCGCCACCAGGCCGCCCAGATGGAAGCCGCCCTCGGTTGCCAGATTGATCTGATTGGCAGAAAACATGATGCAGACACCGGTGCCGGTGAAAATCAGAGGAATCATAGCCTCAATCACATTGCCCATACTCCGCTTGTTCTTCAAAGGTCCTGTAATCAGCGTCGTGATGGCAGTCACAGGTTCACTGCTGACCAGGAAAATAATCACAAAGGAGATCAAAAGGGCAATCAATACGGAAAAAAACATACGGAACAAATCAAAACGCTTTGCATTATTCATAAATCACGCCCTCCTGCTCTTCCTGGTGTTTTAAGCCAAGCATGTACTGGCCAAGCTCTTCCTCCGTAACATCCGCCACATTGGTAAACACCCCGGAAAATTTCCCTTTGTACATGACCGCCAACCGGTCGCTTAGAGAAAATACTTCGTTTAAGTCCGCAGACACCAAAAGCACAGCACAGCCCGCATCCCGGAACGCCAGCAGTCTTTTTCGGATAAATTCCGCCGCTCCCACGTCCACGCCTCTGGTGGGCTGGTTGGCAATAATCAGTCCTGGGCCTGTGGAAAATTCTCTCGCTACGATCACTTTCTGAATATTTCCCCCGGACAGCATCCCTACATTCTGCCGGAAAGATCTGCATTTAATCAGATATTCTTTAATCAGCTCCACAGAACGCGCCTGTATCCGCTTTACTTTCAGAAGCATCTTTCCGGAATACTCCGGGTCGGTATATTGATTGGAGAATAGATTCTCCAGAATGTTCAAATTGCCTGCACAGCCGCTGGTCATACGGTCTTCCGGAATATGGGCCACACTGAGATCCCGGATTTCCTTGATGCTGCTCTTCTCAATGTCTGTTTCCTTAACAAAGATTCGGCCCTGATAGCTTTTGTTCAGTCCGGTCAGCGAATTGATAAGCTCCGACTGTCCATTTCCTTCCACGCCTGCAATCCCAAGGATCTCACCGCCTTGCAGGTCAAAGGACAGATTATCTACCTTCAATACTCCCTGGGCATTTCTCACAGACAGATCCCGCACTTTCAGTATAACGCCTGCGGGCTTTGCCTCCTCTTTTTCGAAGGTCAGCACCACATCCCGCCCTACCATCAGACGGGACATATCCTCTGTGGAAATGTCTTTTACTTCATAGGTACCCATACTGCGCCCGCTGCGCATGATCGTAGCACGGTTGCAGATCTTTTTGATCTCATCCAGTTTGTGAGAAATAAAGATAATGGTATGGCCGTTATCCCGCAGCTTTTCCAACTGTACGAACAGCTCATCCGTTTCCTGAGGTGTCAGAACGGCCGTAGGCTCGTCCAGGATCAGAATATCCGCACCACGGTACAGCGCCTTTAAAATCTCCACCTTCTGTTTGATTCCCACCGGAATCTCTTCCACTTTTGTCCGGACATCAATGTCAAAATTATATTTCTGCGCGATCTCCTCTGCTGCCGAGACCGCCTTTTCCATATCAATAAATACACCCTTTTTCCTCGGTTCTACTCCAAGGATAATATTCTCCGCCACAGTCAGAGACGGCACCAGCATAAAGTGCTGATGGACCATGCCGATTCCCTTACTGATGGCGTCCTGAGGAGATCGGATACTCGTCTCCTGTCCATTCAGCAGGATCTGTCCCTCATCCGGGCTTTCGATCCCGAACAGAACTTTCATCAGTGTGCTCTTCCCGGCGCCGTTTTCTCCTAACAGCGCATGGATCTCGCCCTTTTCCAGTTCGATGCTCACATCTTCATTCGCCACGACGCCGTTGGAATAGATCTTCATGATGTGATTCATCTGCAATACAATGTTTTTTTCCAAGCAGGTCACCTTTTACCCTCTCCGGACCCGCCCAAACCTCCCTTACGGCTGCTTTTGTTCAGATCCTTTTTCGAAAGGGGTGCAGCAAAATGTGAGCCTGTCCCCAAAGCCAGCTCTGCTGACTCCGGGGACCCTGCACCGCACTCTACGCACCCCCATATGGCAATGCCTTTGCCTCTTTATCTCTCGATAGCTGTCTCCACTACGATCTCACCATCGATGATCTTCTGCTCTAACTCATCCAGTTTCGTACGGATGTTCTCCGGAAGCATCTCTTCATAATGTGCATCCTTCACGATCTCTACACCGCCCTCAGCAAAGCCGAGCACTTCTGTCGTTCCATAAGCCAGTTTTCCTTCCAGGTCCAGCTTAATCGCACGGTACAGAGAATTTCCTACGTTTTTCAGTGCAGAAGTCGGAATGTTCTTCGCATAATCCGGAAGCAGGCTTGCCTGGTCAGAGTCCACGCCGAATGCATACAGATTCATGTCGGCTGCTGCCTCAATCTGTCCAAGTCCTGCATTTCCTGCCACATTAAATCCTACATCCACACCGTTCTGATACTGCGCCAGTGCCAGGTCTTTTCCTGTGGTGGAGTTTACGAAATCACCAACCCAGGATACCTGTACTTCGATTTCCGGATCGATATCCTTCGCACCCTGCTCATAGCCTTTCAGGAAATCATTGATAACCGCATTGTCCATGCCGCCCAGGAAACCGATTTTCTTTGTAGCCGGATCAATGTTGGCAATGGTCTCGTCCGTGGTCATCATAGCTGCCGCTGCACCGATCAGGTAGGATACCTCATTCTGCTTGTACAGAATGTTGTAAATATTGGTCGGGTTTCCGTTTTCCTCAAACATAAACTGCTCGTCGAAGAACATGAACTTCTGGTCCGGATACTGATCTGCTGCCTTTGCCAGCGGATCTGCCATCTGCCAGGTTCCCATGATGATAACGTCATACTCTCCGGAATCGCAGTAGTCCAGAAGCGTCGGCTCCCATTTTGGCTCATCTGCAGTCGTACCGCCCATCTGCTCTACTTTGAAGTCAAACACGTCTTTGCCAAGCTCTTCCTGAAGTCTGGTCAGACCTTCATTCGCGGAATCATAGAAGGACTTGTCCCCAAGATTTCCGTTCAGAAGAAGCGCTGCACGATAGGTTTCGCCGCTGCCGGAAGCTGCCGGCTCGGTGCTGTCCTCTGCTGCGTCTGCATCAGGTGCTTCTGTGCTGTCCTCAGCCGCAGGTGTCTGCGTATCCGCGTTTGTGTTGTCTTTTCCGCCGCAGGCTGTCATGGATAACACCATTGCTGAAGCCAGCAGCATTGCTAATACTTTTCTCTTCATATTAGACTTCCTCCTTGTTTTTTGCATGTTTTATGCTATTTAAAGTATCGTCCACCAGTTCTTCCAGCGTGCATCTGCTCTTTCCCCGCATATAGGTAATGAGTTCATGAAATGCCGGATGAATCAGCTTCTCTGGAATGATACACATTCCCTTTTGAATGGCCAGAACAGGCATGATCATGCCTGCATTGCAGTCCGCATCCACACCGCACATCGTAACGATATGGAGCGTCTCTTTGTAGTCGCCGTTCCCGTAGTAAAGCGCAATCACTTCACAGCAGGCATTGGGATACGCGTGGATCCAGTTGTATTTTCGATAGCGTTCCTGACAGTCTCCAAGAGCCTGGTGCCAATCGGCATATCGCCCGCAGCACTCCCATGCAAAAGAGACAACGGAATAATATTCGCTGTACTTTGGAATCAGATCGATGGTCCGGCGAAGAAGCGTCCGCACATCCGGCTCGGCAAAAGCCAAAGACGTAAGCACTGCATTGAACACTTCCCCCAGGATGCCGTTGCCCGCGTGAGCCACTTCCCCGTCTGCCCAGGCAAGCTTTGCTGCCAGATACGCGTCTCCCGGCGCTACCATACCGCAGATTCCGCCTTTCATCTGGGCGCCGATCCACTCGCAGAAAGGATTGTGGAAAATCCCGCTTTCCGGAGGAAGGATCCCGCTCTTAATGTTCCGAAGGGCAATCTCCTCCGCCGACCAGCCGCAGGGCACCAGCCCCGCCCAGGACAGAGCGATCTCTTTGGAAGTCACATCGTAACCATATGCGGAAAAAGCGTCCAGAAACGCCAGTTCGTAAGTAATGTCGTCATTGTATGTATTGGGCTCCCGCAGATAGTCGTACACGTCGCCGAAAGCTTCGTAGAGGTTCTGGGAAGTATACCCCTCCACCATAGTCCCCATGGCAGCCCCGATCATCTGGGACAGCCAGGCCGCCTTTAACCGTTCCCGAAATTTTGGCTCATCGATTGTTACCGGACATTTTTCCGGAAAGTCCACGGCTTTTTCATATTGTTCAAAAGATGTATACTGTTTGTACTTCCAATAGGAGGCACTCTCCTCTTTTTCGGCATGTGCCAGCTCATAGCGAAGTTCCGCAGATATTTTATGAAGCTTTACATAATCCCCTTCTTCCTGAACCCGGATGCCTTCTTCCAGAAGCTCATACCCCCGAACGGATACCCGATATCCCCGGTTCTCAAGTGCCTGCACCGCGGCAGCCATAATCCGCTCCGGTGCTCCGGACCCCGGCACATGACTTCCCCAGTCCAGACTTAGAATCTGGTCATAAAACTTCTGCGTTTCCAGGTTGGCCGTCCAGGTCTGATCTTCCTCAGAGAGCACTACCGGCTTTGCGTTCCAGTACAGCTCCTGAGCTAATTCCCATGCTTTTCTCATAATGATGCGGCCGCTCCTAATGCCACTTTCATCATATTCGTAAAGCCATTCTGACGCTCTTCTGCAGACATCTCTTCCTTAGACACCATGGAATCTGACACGGTAAAGATGGCAAGGGCATTCACACCCGCCCGTGCGGCATTGCAGTACAGCGCATAGCTCTCCATCTCAGCCGCCAGAACGCCCATCTTCGCCCAGTCTTTCCACTCTTCCGTCTCGCCGTAGAAAACATCGGAGCAGATTACATTTCCGACAATATATGGGAACCGGTGTTTCTTCGCTTCCTCCACGGCTTTGCTCAAAAGGTCAAAGGATGCCGTTGCAGAGTAGCTGCCCGGCAGATGATACTGATGAGCGTAGTTTGTATCCGTACTGGATCCCGCCGCCATAACGATATCCCCAAGCTTCACGTAATCCTGCATCCCGCCGCAGGAACCGATCCGGATCAGATTTTTTACTCCATACATATGGATCAGTTCGTAAGAATAGATTCCGATGGACGCGCAGCCCATGCCTGTCCCCATGACAGATATTCTCTTTCCCTCATAGGTCCCCGTGTAGCCGAACATGTTCCGGACTGTGTTAAACTGTACCGCATCAGTCAGAAAACGTTCCGCAATCACTTTTGCCCGGAGCGGATCTCCCGGCAGCAGGACCGTTTCAGCTATGTCTCCCATTTTTGCCGCATTATGTGGTGTTGACATCAATACCCTCCTTTTTTATATATCCGTTTTATTTTCGTAATATTATATCATAGTCCTTTCCTTTTTTCCACAATGTTTTTACACTGCCAAAAAAGGATTGACTATTTCTTCTTTTTTCGGTAAAGTATAGCAATACTTTTTCGTACATTTCTTTCATATGCAAAGGAGAATTTTCAGCCATGTATTCATTTCTTGTACTGCTCGCCGGCATCCTTCAGTCTGCCATGATGAGCTTCAACGGCCTTCTGGCCGAATCGGTCAGTCTCTGGGGTGTGAGCTTTATCGTCCATTTCTCCGGCGGACTCCTGCTTGTTTTGTACATTCTCCTGGTGGTCCGGGAGAAAATCACCCTGCGGGGTATGCCCTGGTACCTGTATTCCGCCGGCTTCTTCGGCGTCCTGCTGGTATCTGTCAGCAGTTGGTGCGTGGGGATTCTAGGAGCAGCCGTTACCACCTGCCTGTCCGTCGCCGGGCAGCTCTTTATCTCCGCTGTCATCGATCATTACGGACTGTTCCATGTGCCAAGAGTCCCTTTCAGCATAAAACGCATTCCCTGTTTTCTGATGATCCTTGCGGGGATTATCCTTTTAAATCTGTCCTGATCCGGGCAGCGGTATTATGAAAGGAAAAGGAGTTATTTCTATGTATGCAATCATTTTTATCGCTTTCTTATATGGATGTGCCACTGTGATTTCCAAGATGATAAACTACCGTGCCGCGCAGGAACTTGGCACCTGGAACGGTTCTCTGGTCAACTATGTAGTGGCCAGTATTCTGGCACTGGTGCTTCTGTTCTTTTCTTCCAAACTGCAGACCGATCTGGCAATGTGTACGAAAGTTCCGGCCTATCTGTATGCAGGCGGAACTTTCGGAGTCATTGCCTTTGTTCTCTCCATCGTTACTCTGAACCGGATGAAAGTTTTTCAGTCCACCATCCTGCTGCTGTCCGGACAGCTTCTGGCAGGCATTCTGTTTGATGTGGCAGTCTTCCGGAATTTTTCCTGGATAAAGCTGGCCGGAGTTCTCTTAGTGGCCGCAGGCATTTTCTGGGACAAAAAAGTAACCTCTTCCGTCAGCAAGAATGACTGATAGTCATTTCCAATACAGACGGCCTGCCTCCCTGGCCTCTTCTGTCGCCCGCCCCATAAGCTCCTCTTCCCTCTCCGGGCAGAAGTCCATGCCCTCTGCATAAATACAGCGAAATGAGGGGATGCCGAACATCCGGCACAGTGCTTCTAAATACCGTGCCCCCTGTTCCATAGGACCGTCTGTATAGAAACCGCCGCGGGTCGTCAGAAACAGCATGTCCTCTGCCCGGCACATCCCATACATCCCATCTTCCCTGCAGCCAAAAGTAATGCCGTCCAGAGAAATATTTTCAATATACAGCTTTACAACCGCCGGAATGCTTAAATCCCAGAAGGGCGCAGCCACAACGATCCGATCTGCCTGCGCAAACTGACGGGCCAGATCAAACCGCGGGTGACTTCGGTTATTTTCTTCCAGAAACCGCTGCCGTTCTTCAAAAAAGGCTCCTGTTAAGGGCTTTAATTCCATCTGTGCCAGATCCAGCCGGGTACAGGAAAAAGGCTCCGGCGCCGATTCGTTCATAGCATTCAGAAATGCTTCCGCAAGTCTCCAGGTCCGGGACTCAAAGCCCCGGATACAGCCGTTTACCACCAGTATGTTCTTTGTACGTTTCATATAAAATCCCCTTTCTTTTTCCTGATTATACCGAAAATCCGGATACTTTTCAACGACCGCTCTTTCCTCCATGCAGGACTTGAAAGAACCGTTCTTTCCATATATAATACAGAAAAAGGGTGGCACAGACCGGATTTTATAGAGCGCTGGCCGCCATCCGCGAACACGGCATTACCTGCCGGAAGAAACGCTGCAGAATACCGGCGTCACAGCAAGCCATACATAAGGAGAATTTTCATATGAAGCAAGTATTAGTCATCGGCTCCACAGTCACCGATGTGATTATCCATCTGGACCATCTGCCCAGGACAAGCGAAGATGTACACGTCATCCGGCAAACCATGTCTTTAGGCGGCTGCGCCTACAATGTCTCGGACACCATCCGGCTCTTTCGCACCCCTTATACGCTGTTCTCTCCCATAGGAACCGGGACTTATGGACATTTTGTCCGGAATGCGCTGGCCGAAAAGGGCGTCCAAAGCCCCATCCCCACGCCGGAACAGGAAAACGGATGCTGCTACTGCTTTGTAGAAGCATCCGGAGAACGTACGTTTGTCTGTCACCGGGGCGCGGAGTATCGCTTCCGCCCGGAATGGTTTGACGTTCTGGATGCAGATGCCATTGACAGCGTCTACATCTGCGGGCTGGAGATCGAGGAACCGACAGGCACACATATTGTCCATTATCTGGAGGAACATCCTGAATTTCAGGTATATTTTGCACCGGGACCAAGAATCTGCATTCTGACTTCCGAGATCCTTTCCCGAATCTTCGCACTCTCTCCCGTTCTGCATCTGAACGAGACAGAAGCCCTGGAATACACCGGCTGCGGCACCATTGAGGAAGCGGCGGCAGCCCTGTATGAAAAAACATGCAATACCGTTATCATTACCTTGGGAGAACAGGGAGCATACTATAAAACAGCAGGAAATTCCGCCTACATTCCTGGTATCACGGCAGTTCAGACCGATACGATTGGCGCCGGAGATTCCCATATTGGCGCGGTCATCTCCCGGCTGAAGCAAGGAGCTTCCATAGAAGAAGCCATCGCAGATGCTAACCGGATAGCCGCCGCCGTCGTGGAGACAAGCGGTGCACTGCTTTCGGAAGAGACTTTTCACAAGCTTGGGTTTTAACAAAGATAGAAGCGCATTATAGAACAGACCTGCACCCCTAAGGGACAAAAACAGACAGCGGACACACATTGCTATGTCCGCTGTCTGTTTTTGTCCCTTAAAAGCTGCAGCCTGCCTGCGAAATGTCATGCAGAGAAGACGAATGCTTTTCTTACTCAGGCTTATGCAACCACCTGACATCCCATCTCTTTCAAAATCCGGCGAAGTTCTGCTGTCTCTTCTTCCGGAATATTTTCCATAGGTCCGCGGGCGATGCCGGAGGGCATTCCGCAAAGTCTTGCCGCTGCCTTATTGGCCGCCTGATAGTAGGGCATATCATTCGGAAGCTGATTGCCCGGATGTACTGCCGACGGGATGGCGGAATGCTTCGCCGCCAAGCAAAAGACCCAGTTCCAGAACAAATTCATCTGGTCGGCTGTCCTGCGCACCTTTTCTACATCCCGGTCTTTTCCGGCATGATAGAGGTCCACCGCCAGATGCGGTGCATAGTTCAGCATCTCTGTCACAAATCCGTTGCATCCGTGGAAGCACATAAACTGATACATAAAATGTCCAAGCCCGGCAAAAATTGCCATATCTTTCTCGTCGATGGTCTGCATCATGGTCAGAAATGCCATAGGATTATTGGTATTTTCCTTCAGGCCAATGATGTTGTCTACTTTGGAAAGCCGGCGGATGACCGGAGCCGGAAGCCAGAGTTTGCTGGCTGCCGGGTTGTTGTAGATCGTAATGCCGATGTCCACAGCCTCCGCCACAGTTTCAAAATGCCGGATCACACCGTCTGTCGTGGGCATTGTATAGTAAGGCGGCACGATGAGAAGTCCGTCCGCCCCGGCTTCCTGGGCATATTTGGAAAATTCAACGGTATTGCGGGTACCGGCCCGGCCGCTCCCGATCATGACCGGGAAACGTCCGTTCACTTCCTGAGTGACTGTATCGACCACCTTCTTATTCTCCGCCTCCGACATGGCATAAAATTCGCCGGTAGTGCCAAGGGCAAGAAATACAATGTCCTCCCCTTTCAAAAGCGGATGCTCTGTCACCATCCGGATACTTTCCTTTAAAGCCGGAAGGTCTAATTCCCCGTTCTCATCGAAGGGCGTCAAAGCAAGGTGGAAGATTCCTTTTGTGTGTTCTTTCATTTCCTGTGGTTTTAATGACATATCTTTTTTTCTCCTATTTGAGTTCCGCATCCATGTGTAAAAAGCCCCTTGGCTGGAAGCATTTCCCGTTACATTCGTCCCGGTAAATCCTTCCCGGCTTTTTACACATGGATGCTGTTTTTGAGTTCCGCATCCATGCATAAAACCCCCTTATCTGGAAGCATTTCCCGTTACATTCGTCCCGGTAAATCCTTCCCGGCTTTTTACACATGGATGCTGTTTTTAAGTTCCGCATCTTCTCACACCAGTCTGTTTTTCAGCGGCTGGTGCTTTTTAAAGTTCATGATATTTTCAAATGACATTTCCGACAGCTTCCGGGCGCTGTCTATGGTACAGGCTCCCAGATGCGGCGTGCACACCGTTCCTGCAAGTCCGGTCAGCCTTGTATCCGGCGGTTCCCTCCAAAAGACATCCAGAGCTGCCCCTCGAAGCTTTCCTTCCCGGAGAGCCTTCTGAAGAGCCTCCTCATCTACCAGTTCTCCCCTTGCCGTATTGATTAGATAGGCTGTAGGCTTCATATGCGTCAGTGCCTTCTGATCGATAAGCTTCTGGTTCTCTTTCGCAGCCGGCGCATGAAGCGAGACAAAGTCCGCCTGACGCAGCACTTCCTCCATAGTCCCCGGCCGAATGCCTGCTTCCTGCAAAGCTTCCTTCCCTATGTACGGATCGAACGCTATGACCTCCATGCCAAATGCTTTCGCGATTTTGGCCACCCGGCTGCCGATATTTCCATATCCGATAAGCCCAAGTGTTTTTTTGTTAAGCTCGCAGCCCATATAGAGATTCCAGGCCCCCTGACGCACTTCGGTGCTCTGCCAGGGGATTCCCCGGCACACCGACAGCATAAGAGCGATCGCAAGTTCTGCCACGCTCTGGGCATTGCACCCCCTTGCAAAGGTCACGGCAATCCCTTTCTCCTTTGCACAGTCCAGATCGATGTTGTCAACGCCTACACCATGTTTGACAATAAGCTTCAGCGCGGATGCCGCCTCCAGGATCTCCCGGTCAATCCGGTCCACCCCGACCACATATACGTCCACATCCTTTACCAGCTCCCGCATCAGCTCCCTTGGGGGTTCCTGGTCATAACCAGTCTGCTCTACCACCTCTATGCCCTCCCGCCGAAGCCAGCTCCCCAGATCCGGAAATGTTTCATAGAAGCTCTTCCCAAGCGAGATCAGTACCTTCATCGTTTTTTCCTCCTTCCTCTTATAAAAATCCAAATAATTTAGGCAGAAACAGCGTCCAGACAGGGAACATGCTCACCAGTGCCAGAACGGAAAAGGAAATAACAAGAAATGGAATCATTGCCTTTACCACATCTTCAAACTTCCGCTTCCCCACTGCGGAGGCACTGTATAAGACTACACCCACCGGCGGCGTAATCAGCCCCAGAGTCAGGTTCAGAAGCACCGCGACTGCAAAATGCACCGGATGTACACCGACCTCATACATAATCGGCGCCAGTATGGGAACAAAAAGGATGATGGCTGCCCCGGTATCCATAAACATGCCCACAATCAGCAGAAACAGGTTGATTAACAGAAGCAGTACATATTTGTTATTCGACAGCGACAGCAGCAGTCCGGCGATCTGCTCCGGAATCCGCTCTCTTCCCATAATCCAGGCAAAGACCGACGCAAAAGAAATAATCAGAAAAATATTGGCCATCTGGTGGGCGACATTTTCCAGCGCCGCTGCAAAATCCTTCACATGATAGTTCCGGTATACGACTGCCCCTAAAAGCAGGGAATATACACAGGCAATATTGGCTGACTCTGTGGCTGTGAAAAAGCCGCCCAGCACACCGCCAATAATGATGAAGGGCATCCCAAGGGTAATCAGGCCATCGATCACAATCCGGCGCTTTTCCTTTCCGGTATGCTTCTCTTTTCCCGCCGGAAAGTTCTTCCGGTCCCGAATGGACAGAATATACAGAATCTGCGCCAGTCCCAGCATAATGCCCGGCAGCAGGCCCGCCAGAAAAAGCGCCCCCACCGACAGTCCCATAACACTGGCATACAAAACTGCAATGTTGCTGGGCGGAATCAGCGGACTTTGCAGGGAAGAGGCCGCCGTCAGCGCGCAGGAAAAGTTCGGGTCGTATCCCTCTTCGTCCATAGCATCCATCTCCACTTTGCCAAGAGCTGCAATATCTCCAAGAGCCGTACCGGAAATACTTCCAAACACCATACTTACCAGCACATTCACATAAGCCAGTCCGCCCCGGAACCTGCCGACGAACAGTTTAACGAACCGGAACAGTTTCCCGGAAATGTCCGCGCTGACCATAATATCCGCCGCCAGCAGGAAGAAGGGAATGGCCAGAAGCTGAAACTGGTTCACGCCTTCATAAAGCCGGTTGGGAATGACCACAATATAATCCGGATTCGTAATCAGAATATAGACCAGCCCTGTAATCCCCATGGAATAGGAAATCGGAATACCGATTAGAATCGTCCCCAGCAGGATTCCCATGGCAACGGCAAATTCTGTCATGTGTCATTCCCCCCTTTCCAAAATATAGAAAGCGCCGTGTCCAGAAGCTTCCAGAGAAGCTGAAAGGATACGATCAGGCTTCCGAAAAGAATACTGGACTTTGGTATAAACATACTGATTCGAAGAGCCGGCGATATTTCGTTCATGCTGTAGCGAACCTGGGACAAAGAGAGGAAAAAGATCACCGCCATAAACGCCAGCATAACCGCCTGGATGGCAAGCTCCAGATAATCGCGGAGCTTTCCGGAAAACCGGTCTTTCAGAAACGTAACGGAAGAATTTTCCCCCGAACGAATCAGCATACTGGCTCCTAAAAATGCCAGCCAGATCATACAATATCTGGCGGCCTCCTCCGTCCACGCAATAGAAGTCCGGATCAGATAGCGTCCGATAACCTGATACAGCACCGATAAGAACATGAGAAATGTAAGTATCACACAGAGGATGCTGGCCACTTTATCAATGATCTCGGAAATTTCATCCAGTTCTTTTCTTAGTTTCATAATGCCCTCCTATCTATAGTTCCTCATCCTCCCAAAACATGCCCGCCGGTCCGGAAAGATTTCCGCTCGCTCTGCGTCCTGAAATCTTTCCGGGCATGTTTGGGAAGAATGCTGTTTATAGCCGCTGCGTGACAACTCGAAAGAGTAAAGTCCTGTCACTCCTCCTGTTTGGATGCGGAAGACTTTTTCATCTTGACCGCCAGAATCAGGATCACAAGTACAAGCACCACAATGGCCACAATATACGGAATCACATTGGCCTGACTGGCCGCAGCAGTTACAGCTCCCGCCGTCTGGCTTCCCCCTGCTGTCTGTCCCTTTTGCGCCAGGGCCTCCACAAAAGCATCCACCGGCTCCTCACCGATCTCGCCCTTCAGCCATTCTATAACCGGCTCCTGCACCACCTTAAATGTCTCTTTCTCCTCTGCCGAAGGCGCATATACTTCCACCCCTTTATCTGTCAGAAGATTCAGGGCCAGTCCTTCGGATGCTCCGATCGTTCCTCTGGCTGCAGTCTGAGCCATCTTTCCGCCGTCCAGCACTACGGTCTGAAGCTCTTCCGGCAGTGATCTAAGCCAGGATTCGTTGACAATGATAAATGCCGGTGAGATGGAATGCCCGTCTAAACTATAATACTTCTGCTGCTCATAAATAGAGTTGTCCAGCATTACAAGCGGCGCGTTCTCCTGTCCGTCCACCACGCCTGTCTGAAGTGCAGAGTACAGCTCACTGAAAGCAAGCGCTGTCGGTGTCGCTCCCAGCGTTTCCAGCGTCGTAATATAAGATGCACTCTGCATACAGCGAATCTTCAGACCTTTTAGGTCCTCCGCCGTATGAATCTGCCGGACATTGTTGGAAAAGTTCCGGAAACCTCCATTGTCAAAAGCCGCCACAATCCGTACCCCGCAGCTCTGGGCGATCTCCTCCACCATGGACGCCGTATAGGCACCGTCCAGAAATTCATAGAAATCAATCCGGTTGTCGAAGACGTAAGGAATCGAGAACACCTGTATATTGGGATAGTAATTGGACAGATCCGAGTCCCCCGCCGTACTGCACTCAATTACCCCCTGCATACACTGCAGAAGAATTTCCGACGCATTTCCAAGCGCACTGTTGGTGTAAATATTGACTGCAATCCGCCCATTGGATGCAGCCTCCACATAATTTTTAAAGGCCAACTGGGCTGCATAGTTAAAATTGATAACCGTATTGGTGCCAATGGCCGTATACTCCGTAGAACTGCACGCAATACTAATGGAATATTCCGGCTCCGGCTCTGCCGCCAGGCATCTGAAAGCACTGCCCGCAAACAGAAAAGCAGCTATGGCAAGTGATGTCAAAATCCTCATAATTTTCATTTTTTTCTTCATTTTTGTTTTCTCCTATGAAAGTCCCGCATCGTTCCGGAATATGCCCCTTATCCGGAAACATTTTCTCTCACATCCGTTCACGAAAATCTTTCCCGCATATTCCGGATCGATGCTGATAAAATGTTCTGCATGTATCCAATCCATGCCCCGCCAAATACACTTCTTATCATTCCCGTTACGCTCTTGTCTAAACCCCCTTTTCTCAGTCTGATGTCAGACATGTTGTTTTCCCCGATTCTGACCTCCTCTCTTTTGTTTCCTTCTCCTATACGGTCTGATGTCAGACATGTTAAAATTCCAGAAAGTCCTTACTCCGTGATCTGCAGGATTTTCTCAATATGCTCTACGACTTCATAAATATGTTCACGCATCACTTGCTCTGCCTGTTCCACATCCTGGTTCCGCAGTGCCTGAATAATCCGCCGGTGCCCCTCTGCTGCCTGTTTAAAATACTTTGTGAACATAAACCCCTTGATCCGATACTCTGCATAGGACGTCTCAAACATACGGTAAATGTCCTCTAAGAGTTCCATATCTGCAGTCTTGATAATCAGACGGTGAAACGCCTCGTCATACTGCAGCATAGCAGACACATCCGCCGCACTGGTCCCCTCATAGGCATGATTGATCGATGTCAGCTTTGCAAGCACTTCATCGGTCATCTTCGGCACTGCCTTTTGGATGGCCAGACACTCCAGCACGACGCGAATATCCACCAGATCAGAAAAAACCTCTGTCCTGGAACGGTACCACTGATCCATGTCCTGTGCCGGAATTTCCGCTGACAGGATAAAGCTTCCCTTTCCTTTGATGATCTCAATCATACCTTCCGCCTGGAGCATCTTCAAAGCTTCTCTTACAGAAGAGCGCCCTACAGAATATGACTCTGCCAGCATCTTTTCGCTTGGAAGCTTTCCGTCTGCCTTAAATTCTCCTTTTTGGATTCGTTCTTTAATATTGTCTACCAGATAGGACGCTACGGATTCCCATGGGCTGTATTTCATCTGCATATTTTAATTCGTATCCTTCTCATACATGTCTGACATGAGACACGTTAAATATGGTTTTATTATAACAGCTTTCTACAAAGAGTCAATTACATTCTTTTACAAAAATCCGTCTTCTTTTTTGTGACATTTTACTGAATTTTCTGAAAAAACTGGAGAGGGTTCCCGTATACATCAAATGTGCCGGACATTCCCTCCCCATTTGTCATCCATTGCCGTAATACTCTCTGATCGCCCCCAGAACCGTGGTCACACGCGGAGCCTCTATCCGATAGACCGCATTCATTCTGCCGGACAGATGACTCTTTTTCGATATTCTTCGGCACTCACAGAATCAGCAGGCGGTATCCCTGTCATACATTCTCATCCCGCAGAGCATCGATAATATTTTCCTTCCGAACCTTTCCTGTTGCATAAAACATGGTGAGAAACACGATGCCAAACACTCCAAGCACGCTGAAGGCTGCGGCTCTCCATGGAAATACATAGGCGAAGTCATCCATTTTCTCTATGGAAACAAGTACCTTATAGATCAGAAAAGACAAGATTCCTGACAGCAGAAGTCCGTACAAGAGCGTACGCATCCCATAAAAAACGCATTCCAGATTCATCATCCGGCAAAAACCGCGCTCTGACATTCCTACGGACCGAAGCATGGCAAGCTCCCGCCGCCGCAACTGGATATTCGTGGAAATCGTATTGAATACATTGGCAACGGCGATTAAAGAGAGCATAAAAACGAACATATACATAAATACATCAATCACGAAACTCAGATTGCGGAACAGCTCAAATGCTTTGGACAAGTTATAAAGCATATAGCTGCCTTCTGTCTCCTGCTCGGTGAGCAGGCTTTGAAGGGCTGTTATCGTCTTAGACGGTGTGCTGCTCCAAAAAATCATACCCTGCTGCAGTTTCCCGTCCAGTGTGGGAATCCCGTCAAAATATGGCTTCTGCTGCATCGGCACCGTCATCACAAAGATCCAATCCGGTACGTCCATAAACGTCGTATCCAGCGGATAGTTGTCAACCAATGCAGCGCATATTTCCTTCTCCTCTTCTCCGGATGAAGACATAAGCGTAAAATTTATAAAACTTCCTGTACCATAGACCGTATGCGTCTCTGCATCCACTGCACACATCAGCACTTTTGCATCTGGTCCCGTATATTCCTCTCTTGGCAGACCCTTTTCGCGGAGAAAATCAAAAAAGAGATCGTCCTCAATGAACTGCACATACAGGGGAATCTGCTGCACCGGACCTTCACTGCTGTCCCCCATTTTCTCCCGGTACGGTTCCAGTATATTCTCCGGAAGCTCATCGGTCATAGCTGTATAGATCGGATTTATCTGCCAGGTGCTTTTGTAAATGCCCTCTGCCCCTTCCATCTGCTTATACAGTCGAACAAACGTTTCCTCTGACATATCTTCCGCCACAAACAGTACATCACCGTCTGCCGCCTGTGCCGTAATCTCCCCGGCCACCCGTTTCAGTGTTGTTTGAAATGCGCTTCCGGTAATTGCCAGAACCATGCTGAATGTAAGAGAAAGAATGACGCTTCGATACCGTTTTTTGTTTCTCTTAAAATTTTTCATTGCCAGAACCCCCTCCAGCCCGAAAAGTTTCCATACAGCCTTTGAGGTCCGCAGAGATTTTTCTTCCGCCCGAATCTCCCCGGTCTGCCGAATGCACTCCAGCACGGGAGTCAAAGCCGCTTTTCTCGCCGGGATCCAGGCAGAGATCAGAATTGTGACCATACTGACCGCCGCCGCCAGCAGCAGTGCCGGAAAGGATACGCTCAGCTTCAAAGGCACCCCGCTGGACAAAATATTTCCAAAATGGTCCGACACTGCCGGAAGGAGCATTTTCACGCATCCGACACCTGCCAGAAGACCGAAAGGAATCCCCGCGCTTCCAATACAGAATCCTTCAAACAGCACCGACTCTTTAAGCTGTGCAGACGTAGCTCCCACCGACATCAGGATGCCAAACTGCTGGATACGTTCATTCAGAGAGATGTGGAAGGAATTATAGATCAGAAACACAGAGGCTGTCATAATGATCACGCCCAGAATACCCCCAATGGAATATAAAAACGCCTGAAAGATGGGGTCATCCGTAATCCCCATAAAACGGAGCAGATTTTCATTGACCGCCCAAGCACTCTCACCATGTCTGCGCCCGGCATAATCTTTCGCCTGACGAGGCGCATAAAGCTTCACATACACACTGTATCGCCCGGACTGTTCTTCCTCCCCTGGTCTGGTAAGCAGCGTATAGCCAGGTGCTTCATGCAGTTCAAATCCGGGCCGCTCATAGATCCCGGTCACCGTATAGATTCTGGTTTCTTTTATTTCCAGCGTCTCTCCTGTCTGGTACGAATCGCACTGCGTCAGAAGCTGCCCTTCGATTCTCCGTTCACCCACGGCTAATTCCAGCGTATCGCCCACGGAGATACGGACGCCGGCTTTGATGGCAATGTGATCCGGGATCAGCACTTCCCGCTCATTCTCCGGCATCCGTCCGGCAGTCAGATGAACCGGGAGTTCCTTCAGCGCCTCATCCGAAAATCCTCCAAGAAACAAGTACGGCTTTTCTGCACTCATCTCTCCCGCGCCCTCCAGCAGGGCATAGCCGATATTTTCAAATGCGGCTGTTCCCGCCGTCTCTTCCTCCTCCTGCAGTTCCTGCAGAAAAGCCGGATCTGCATCCGAAAAAAGCACATGCCATTCGCCGCCTTTTGCAATCTCCGCATGAATCAGGTACTGCAGCAGAGAAGTGCCGAATGTAACAATACCGGTAAACATCGCGGCGGACAGCACCACCCCTGTAATGGTCACTAACGTCCGTGTCCGGTTTCTGCAAAGTCCCAAAAGAGCAGTCTTATGAAAAACATTCATACTCCCGCCTCCCTTCTCCCCTGGGTATTCTGCATGTTGGCCGAAGCCGTCCTGCCAGCCCTGCTGTCTCTGACTACCCTGCCGTCTGCGATCGTGAGGATCCGTTCTGCCTGCAGGGCAATATTTTCATCGTGGGTCACCAGAAGCAGTGTCTGTTTGTATTTTTGATTGCTCTCTTTTAAAAGCTGCAGAATCTCATATCCGTTTTTGCTGTCTAAAGATCCCGTCGGTTCGTCCGCCAGCATAACGGCCGGTGCATTCATCAGTGCACGGCCGATGGCAACCCTCTGCTGCTGCCCGCCGGAGAGCTGATTTGGCAGATGTCTTCTTCGATCCTTTAATCCCAGATGCTCCAAAAGGTCCTCTAAACGCTCCTGGTTGACCTTCCGACGGTCCATCAAAACCGGCAGTGTTATATTTTCCACCACATTCAGTGTGGGAATCAAATTGTTAAACTGATAAATAAGTCCTACCTGTCGTCTCCGGAAGACAGCCAGTTGTTCTCTGTTCCCCGCATAAATATCCTGCCCGTCCAGATAAACTTTTCCCCGTGTAGGAATATCCACACCGGCGATGGCATGAAGAAGCGTAGATTTCCCTGAACCGGAAGAACCGATGATCGCGGTAAACTCTCCCTTTGGAACTTTCAGGGAAACATGATCCAAGGCCGTCACCTGATTCGCCCCTTTTCCGTAGATTTTGCAAAGATTTCTGACCTCCAAAAATTCCATCCTATGTGCCTCCTGTCTCGCTTGCTGAAAAAATACTGTTTTTGCGTTTACAAACATATCATAGAACTTCCGCCTTACAAATCTGTGACTTTTTGGTGAGAGATCTGTCACTTTTGTATAAGTATCCTGTCATTTTGGAAATCGAATGGTAAATACAGCACCACCCTGAAGATGGTTCCTGGCTGTGATAGTTCCGTTCTGTCCGGTGATAATTGACCTGCTAAGGGCCAGACCGATGCCGTATCCGGACGTCTGACCTTTCTGTCCCTGGTAAAATCGATCGAATATAAAAGGAATATCTTCTTCTGCAAACCCGGCCCCGCTGTCATGAATCTTAAGCTCGGCAAAGAGCGGTGTATCCTCGCAAAATATCTCGATCCATCCCTGATCGCCTGCGCTTTCTATGCAGTTTTTTAAAATATTCTGGATGGCCTGCGCCGTCCAGTCCGGATCGCAGGAAATAACGGTCTCCTTCGGAATCCTCATCTGAACAGTAATGCTGTGCAGATCCATAGAAATCAAAAAGGGACGCAAAGATGTATCTATAAGTTTTCCCACATCTGTATCCGCCCGCTGAAAGGTTACAATGCCCGCATCTAATCGTGAAATTTTTAACAGACAGGTGACCAGACTGTCTATACGTATCAGCAACTCTTCGGCTTCCGCAAAAAGTTCCTTCTGCTTTTCTTCTCCCGGATGATGTTCCAGCAGAGACAATACCAGACTGATGGAAGTAAGCGGTGTACGAAGCTGATGGGCAATATCTGCCAGCGCATCCGCCAAATGCTCCTTTTCCTTTTGCAGTGCTGCGTTCTGCTCCCGGATACGCAGCGTCATCTTGGAAAGCTCGCTCTGCAGAATCGACAGTTCTCCCTCTTCCTCCTGTATTGGATATAGACGGTCCTGGCCGTGAAGCACCAGGTCGATCTGCTCCGACATCCGGGCAATCCTTCGATACCTCTTTCCGGTAAACAGAAAAAAGGCTGCCCCATAGAAGACAGCCATAATTCCTACCGCCGCCCCCGCTGCCGAACCCAGCAGAAGAAAAACCGCACCTTCCCCGATGACGGTCAGCCCAAGAAGGCAGACTGCAAACCGTCGGATCTCTCTGTTACGTAACATCCCTTCCTCCCATCCGATAGCCAAGCCCCCGCACCGTAAGGATGATCTTGGGACTGGCCGGATTGTCTTCGATCTTCTCCCGCAGACGCCGGATGTATACGGTCAGCGTATTATCATTGACAAATTCTCCTGCCGCATCCCACAGCTCCCGCAAAAGCCGCTCCCGTGTGACAACACATCCGGGATTTCCTGCAAAGATCAGCAGCAGACGGTACTCCAGCGCGGACAGGCAGATCTCCTTTCCATGCTTTCTCACCAGTCCGCTCCCGATATCTACACGAAGTCCGCACACTTCCAGTATCTGCGGGGAAGCGCCTGATTTTCGAAGCGCCGCCTGTATCCTGGCCATCAGTTCCCGCGGCCGAAAAGGCTTGGTAACATAATCATCTGCTCCCATATTCAGCCCTGTAACAACGCTGGCTTCATCACCGGAGGCCGTCAGGAAAATCACCGGTATATTCTGCATCTGCCGGATCTCTGTACAGACTGCAAAACCGTTTCCGTCCGGCAGCGCAATATCCACCAAAGCAAGATCAAACTGCCCTTTTTCCAGCATGGAGACTGCTTCCTTCTGAGAAGATGCATGGGAAACTCCATATCCCTCTGCCTGCAGCAGAAGCATTAAATTTCTGGCTATCTCCCGGTCATCTTCCACTAAAAATAGTTGTTTCATAATCTGTTCCCTGCGATTCTTGGTTATGGTTTGATGGTAAATCCGCTGTATGAGAAAAACCCGCAGTGCGGCAGTTCCCTGTCCGCACTGCGGGTTTTCTTTTGTCTTAGCTGTACATCAGCTAATATTATTCTGCCCCATAAAGCGTTTTCAGCTTGTTCAGGTAGCTGTATCTTGCTTTTGCTTCGCTTTCGTTCTTATCAAACAGCTTCGCAGCTCTCTCCGGATTTGCACGTTTCAGAGCATTGTAACGTACCTCTCCGTCAAGGAATGCCTGGTAATCGCCGGTCGGCTCTTTGGAATCCAGAGCAAATGCATCTTTGCCCTCTGCAGCCAGTGCCGGATTGTAGCGGAAGCAGTGCCAGTAACCAGCTTCAACTGCAAGCTGCTCCTCGGTCTGAGCCTTGCTCATGCCCTTCTTGATTCCATGGTTGATACACGGAGCATAAGCAATAATCAGGGACGGTCCCGGATATGCCTCTGCCTCTGCGATGGCTTTCACGCACTGATTGAAATCAGCACCCATAGAAATCTGTGCCACATATACATAACCATAGCTCATAGCGATAGAAGCCAGGTCTTTCTTCTTCACATCTTTTCCGCCTGCCGCAAACTGAGCGATTGCGCCGGTAGGAGTAGCCTTGGATGCCTGTCCGCCTGTATTGGAGTAAACCTCCGTATCGAATACCATAATGTTGATATCTTTGCCGGAAGCAAGTACATGATCTACGCCGCCGAAACCGATATCATATGCCCATCCGTCGCCGCCGAAGATCCACTGGGACTTCTTAGCAAGGAATTCTTTTTCTTTCAGGATAGCCTGTGCTTTGTCGCATCCGCATGCCTCTAAAGCTGCTACCAGTTTGTCGGTTGCCGCTCCGTTGGTTGCACCGCATCCGTAAGTATCCAGCCACTCTTTGGCAGCAGCCTTCACATCTTCTTTCTCTGCATTTGCAGCCAGATCTTCGATCTTCGTCTTCAGACCGCCGCGGATGGCATTCTGTGCCAGCAGCATACCATAACCGAACTCAGCCGCATCCTCGAACAGAGAGTTGGACCATGCAGGACCCTGACCTTTCTGGTTCACGGTATACGGTGTGGACGGGGAAGAGTTGCCCCAGATGGAGGAACATCCCGTCGCGTTTGCGATGTACATTCTGTCGCCGAACAACTGCGTAATCAGTTTTGCATAAGGTGTCTCGCCGCAGCCTGCACATGCGCCGGAGAACTCAAGCAGCGGAGTCTTGAACTGAGATCCCTTAACGGTTGCCTCTTTGAACTTCGCAATCACATCTGCCTTCTCCGGCAAGGTGACAGCATAGTCAAATGCAGTCTGGCAGCCTGCATTGGCTTCCATATTCGCCATCTCGATGGCCTTTGCACCCTTCTTGCCCGGACATACATTGACACAGGAGCCACATCCGGTACAGTCGTAAGCAGATACGACAATGGCAAATTTCTTATCCGGCATACCGGTCATATCCAGTACCTGCATTCCTTCCGGAGCCTTTGCTGCTTCGTCAGCGGTCATAGCCACCGGGCGGATGACAGCATGAGGGCATACATAAGCACAGCGGTTACACTGGATACAGTTCTCCGGATTCCATACCGGAATGTTTACTGCGATGCCGCGCTTCTCGTATGCGGAAGTGCCGGACGGAGTTGTGCCGTCTACATAATCTTTGAATGCGGATACCGGCAGTGTATTGCCTTCCTGAGCAGATACTTTTGCCTGAATATTGTTGACGAAATCAACCGCATCTTTTCTGCCGTTCTCTGCATGAGTCATAGCCAGACCTTCGTCTGCTGCACTCTTCCAGCTCTCCGGTACTTTGATCTCAACGACCTGTTTTGCACCTTCGTCAATAGCAGCCCAGTTTTTAGCAACCACATCATCACCCTTACGGCCGTAAGTTGCCTTTGCAGCAGCTTTCATCAGATCGATGGCCTGAGCCTCCGGAATAATATCCGCCAGTTTGAAGAATGCGGACTGAAGGATGGTGTTAATACGGGTGGGTCCCATGCCGGTCTCGATACCGATCTTCACACCGTCGATCACATAGAACTTGATGTTATGGTTCGCGATGAATGCCTTCACCTGACCCGGAAGATGTTTCTCAAGTCCTTCCATATCCCACGGGCAGTTCAGAAGGAACGTACCGCCGTCCACCAGTTCCTGAACCATGTTGTATTTATTTACATAAGAAGGATTATGACATGCTACAAAATTCGCCTTGTGAATCAGGTACGTAGACTTGATAGGCTTCTTGCCAAAGCGCAGGTGGGACATGGTCACACCGCCGGATTTCTTGGAGTCATAATCAAAATATGCCTGTGCATACATGTCGGTGTTGTCACCGATGATCTTGATGGAGTTCTTGTTGGCACCTACCGTACCGTCTGCACCAAGACCCCAGAATTTGCAGTTAATGGTTCCTTCCGGTGTGGTGACCAGAGGAGCACCGGTCTCAAGAGACAGGTTTGTCACATCATCCACAATACCGATGGTGAATTTCTGCTTCGTCGTATTTTCATATACGGCAGCAATCTGTGCCGGAGTCGTATCTTTCGAGCCAAGTCCATAACGTCCGGTGAATACCGGCGTATCATTGAACTTCGTACCCTTCAGAGCAGCGACAACATCCAGATAAAGGGGCTCTCCAAGGGCACCCGGCTCTTTGGTTCTGTCAAGAACGGTAATATATTTGACCGAATCCGGAATCGCCTCGATCAGAGCTTCTGCACTGAACGGACGGTACAGGCGTACCTTTACCACACCGATCTTCTGGCCTGCTGCCATCAGATAATCGATGGTCTCCTCGATGGTATCGCATACGGAACCCATCGCGATGATGACTTTCTCTGCATCTGCAGCACCGTAGTAGTTGAATAATTTATAGTTGGTTCCGATTTTCGCATTCACCTTGTCCATGTATTCCTGCACGATAGCCGGAAGTGCATCATAGTACGGGTTGCATGCCTCGCGAGCCTGGAAGAAAATATCCGGGTTCTGAGCGGAACCTCTCTGGCATGGATGATTCGGATTCAGCGCATCTTTTCTGTATGCGTCAATGGCATCCATGTCGACCATCTCTTTCAGATCCTCATAATCCCACTGCTCAATCTTCTGGATCTCATGGGAGGTACGGAATCCATCGAAGAAATTGATAAAAGGAAGACGTCCTTTGATTGCCGCACAATGTGCTACCGGAGTCAGGTCCATAACTTCCTGTACGCTGGATTCGCAGAGCATAGCAGCGCCCGTCTGACGGCATGCATAGACATCGGAATGATCTCCGAAAATCGACAGTGCATGGCTTGCCAGTGCACGTGCAGATACATTGAAGACGCCCGGAAGTCTCTCGCCTGCTACTTTGTACAGGTTGGGAATCATCAGTAAAAGACCCTGAGAAGCAGTAAAGGTAGTCGTCAGAGCACCTGCTGCAAGAGAACCGTGCACAGCACCTGCCGCACCTGCCTCAGACTGCATCTCCGTTACCTGTACGGTCTGTCCGAAGATGTTCGTCCTTCCCTGGGTTGCCCATTCATCTGTTGCTTCTGCCATAACAGATGAAGGTGTGATCGGATAGATCGCTGCAACGTCTGAATATGCATAGGACGCATGAGCCGCTGCATGGTTTCCATCCATGGTTTTCATTTTTCTGGCCATTTTGTTATTCCTCCTCATTTAAATATCAATAAGACCTTTATTCATAACAACTGAAAGCCCTACATCCGACCTTCAGATGCTTTTATAAGATTAGCTCTTATCATACGGATTCATTTTAGCACATATTGAGCTTCTTGTCCATTTGGGATTATAAAATTTACAGGAAATTTTGCTGTTTTTCATTTCTCCTGCAGAAACCGTCTGGCATCCCGTCAGGACGTTTCCCCTGTAAATTGTTCCACCTCGGAAAGAAGCGGAATCGAGGGAGCCGCTCCCTGTCTGGTTACGGCAATGGCTGCCGCCCTGGATGCCATATCCATGGCCTTCCGGACACAATCTCCTCTTAAAAGTCCGCCGATAAAATACCCGGCAAACGTATCTCCTGCCGCCGTTGTATCTACGGTATGTACTTTATATACAGGCTGTATGATTGTTTCTTTCGGGTCCATATAGACAGCTCCGTCCCCGCCCATCGTGAGAACTATCGCCGCCTTCGGAAATTTGTCAAGAAGCGCCCTTGCCAGCTTGGCTTTGTCAGTCTCATTTTCCTTTGTCTCCCCAAGAATCTGTCCGGCTTCCACTTCATTAAGCAGAAAATAGTCCACGGTTTCAAGAGGCAGATGAAAAATTTTCTCATTCATGGGTGACGGATTCAGCACGATCTTCATGCCCTTTCTATGAGCCTGCTCCATAATATAAGGAATCTCATTGATCTCATTTTGCAGCATCAGAAAGTCTCCGCTTACAAAATGTTCCAGAACCGTGTCCACCTGCTCTTTTGTGATGGCCTGATTGGCGCCCCCATATAAAAGGATGCAGTTATCCCCCTCCCGGTCGTTCTGGATAATGGCATTGCCCGTCCGAACATCCTGACGGACCGCCACACAGCCGGTATCCACTTTCGCCTTCTGAAGTTCCTCTAGCAGAAACACTCCGTCCTCTCCCACTGCACCGGCATGGCAGGTATCCACGCCGGCTTTCGCCAGCGCAATGGACTGATTCAGTCCCTTTCCTCCGCAGAATACCTGCAGGGATTCTGCGGACAGAGTTTCTCCTTTTTTCACAAAATGGTCTACTTTATACGTATAGTCAATATTAAGCGAGCCAAAGCACAGTACTTTCATAATCACATGCCTTTAGTCTTCCAGGGATTCTTTGATCTTTTCCATAAAGCCTTTTTTCTTCGGCTTTGTTCCGTTGTTTTTCTGGTTCAGAGAATTTCCGCTCTCCAGATCATATTCTTTCAGCGCCTCTTTGGCCCCATGGCTTAAATTCGTTGGCACCTGGATAACCAGCGTCACATAATGATCCCCCCGAACACTCTTGTTGCGAAGGGAAGGCATTCCTTTGCCGCGCAGACGCACTCTCGTATCGGTCTGGGTCCCGGCCTTTACATCGTACTCCACTTCTCCGTCCACCGTCTTAATCCGAATCGTTCCTCCAAGAGCCGCCACCGGGAAGGTAATAGGTACGGTAGAGAAAATATCCATATCCTGTCTCTGGAACACAGGATGTCTGGACACTACCACTTCCACCAGAAGATCGCCTCTTGGACCGCCGTTGACCCCTGGCTCTCCCTTGCCGCGAATGCGGATGCTCTGCCCGTTGTCGATGCCAGCCGGAATCGTAACGGATATCTTTTTCTTGCTGGAAATATATCCGGTTCCATAACAGTCCGGACATTTGTCTTTGATGATCTTGCCGGTACCGTTGCACTCCGGACAGGTCCGCACATTCTGCACCATACCGAACAGAGACTGCTGGGTATAAACCACCTGCCCCGTTCCTTTGCATTTCGTACAGGTCTGAGGATCCGTTCCCGGCTTCGCTCCGGTTCCATGACAAGTTCCGCACTCATCTTTCAGCGTCAGATCCAGTTCCTTCTCACAGCCTTTGACTGCATCCTCAAAGGTGATTCTGACACTGGCGCGCAGATCCGTTCCCCGCATAGGTCCGTTGTTGGCTCTTCGGCTGCGGCCTCCTCCAAACAGATCGCCGAAAATATCTCCGAAAATGTCCCCCATATCCGCGCCTGTAAAATCAAAGCCGCCGAAACCTCCGCCTCCGCCGCCCTGCTCAAAAGCTGCATGGCCAAACTGATCGTATTTTCTTCTTTTATCTGCATCACTCAGGATGGCATATGCTTCAGAGGCTTCTTTAAACTTCTGTTCCGCCTCTTTATCCCCAGGATTCATATCCGGATGGTATTTCTTCGCCAGTTTCCGGTATGCACTTTTGATAGCGGAATCATCCGCATTTTTATCTATCCCAAGAACCTCGTAATAATCTCTTTTTGTCTCTGCCATAATCTGTCATCCACCTCTCATCAGGACTGTATAAGCTTCCCTATACAGCCGAATGCCCACGGCCAGTCGTTGACCGTGGGTTGTATCCGGCTTCACGGGCCCGCCCGCGATCCTGTATCTTATACTTCTCTGTAATCTCCGTCTACCACATCATCCGCAGCCTGGGAACTTTGCCCCTGGCTCATATCCGGTCCGGCTCCCTGCGCGCCTGCTCCTTTGGCCTGCGCCTGTTCATACATCTTCTGGAACAGATTCTGAGATGCCGTCATCAGCTCTTCTCTTCCGGCTTTCAGTGCATCAATATCCGAATCGGAAATATCGGTCTGATTAGCCGTACGCTCTACCACTGCTTTTAACGAAGCGATTTTTTCTTCAACTGCAGCTTTTTCCGAAGCATCCAGATTTGCGCCTGCCTCTTCTAAAGCCTTCTCCGTCTGGAATACGATGGCGTCCGCATCGTTTCTTGCATCGATGCCTTCTTTGCGTTTCTTATCCTGAGCTTCAAACTCTGCGGCTTCTTTCACAGCTTTCTCAATATCAGAATCCGACATATTGGATCCTGCCGTAATTGTAATGTGCTGCTCCTTGCCGGTTCCCATATCTTTTGCAGATACGTTTACGATACCATTGGCATCGATATCAAAGGTCACCTCAATCTGCGGAACACCCCGGCGTGCAGGCGGGATGCCGTCTAAACGGAACTGTCCAAGAGACTTGTTATCTCTGGCGAACTGACGTTCTCCCTGTACAACGTTGATGTCTACCGCCGTCTGATTATCCGCAGCCGTGGAGAAGATCTGGCTCTTCTTGGTAGGAATCGTCGTATTGCGCTCAATCAGGCGGGTCGCAATACCGCCCATAGTCTCGATGGACAAGGACAGCGGAGTTACATCCAGAAGAAGGATATCGCCTGCGCCTGCGTCTCCGGCCAGCTTGCCGCCCTGGATGGAAGCACCGATAGCGACACACTCATCCGGGTTCAGAGTCTTGCTCGGCTCATGCCCCGTAAGCTGTTTCACTTTATCCTGTACTGCCGGAATACGGGTGGAACCGCCTACCAGCAGGACCTTGCCCAGCTCTGACGGGCTTACACCTGCGTCACGAAGTGCGGACTGCACCGGATTGGCCGTACGCTCCACCAGATCATGGGTCAGTTCATCGAATTTGGCCCTGGTCAGGTTCATATCAAAATGCAGCGGTCCATCGCTGTTCATACTGATGAAAGGCAGATTGATGTTGGTGGTCGTTGCTGCGGAAAGCTCTTTTTTCGCCTTCTCTGCCGCTTCCTTTAATCTCTGAAGGGCCATCTTGTCATTGGACAGATCCACGCCGTTCATCTTCTTGAACTCGGAAAGCATCCAGTCTGTGATCTTCTGGTCAAAATCATCACCGCCCAGACGGTTGTCTCCGGCTGTTGCCAGAACTTCGATTACACCGTCGCCGATCTCAATAATGGATACATCAAAGGTACCGCCTCCAAGGTCGTATACCATAATCTTCTGTTCTTTCTCATTGTCCAGGCCGTAAGCTAATGCTGCGGCTGTCGGCTCATTGATGATACGCTTCACGTCCAGACCTGCAATCTTGCCTGCGTCCTTGGTTGCCTGTCTCTGAGCGTCGTTAAAATACGCCGGAACTGTGATAACTGCCTCTGTTACTTTTTCTCCAAGGTAATTCTCTGCATCCGCCTTCATCTTCTGAAGAATCATCGCTGAGATTTCCTGAGGAGAATATTTTTTGTCGTCGATGGTCACTTTATAGTCACTGCCCATATGCCTCTTAATAGAAGAAATGGTCTTCTCCGCGTTGGTGACTGCCTGACGCTTTGCAGGCTCTCCCACCAGACGCTCGCCGTTCTTGGTAAATGCCACGATGGACGGTGTAGTCCTTGCGCCTTCTGTATTGGCGATGACGGTCGGTTTGCCGCCCTCCATAACGGATACACAAGAGTTTGTGGTTCCTAAGTCGATACCGATAATCTTACTCATAATATTTGCCTCCTATTATAGTTCCGCATCTGCCTGCACACTGCACACAGATGCTGTTTTTAAGTCCCGCATCTTCCCGCCTGATGCCGCGGTCAGATACTGTTAATCATTTCCCTGCTTTAATTTGCTACAGTTACCATACTATACCGCAGCACTGCATCTTTATATTTATAACCCTTCTGAAATTCCTCTGCGATGATATTCTCGCCTAGTTCCTCATTTTCCACATGCATAACTGCATTATGGAAATTCGGATCGAACTCCTGGCCGACCGCTTCGATCGGGGTTACTCCCAAGTCTGTCAGGACCATCATCAACTGCTTGTAGATCATCTCCATGCCGCTGGCTACAGGCCCTCCTTTTTCCTCTTCCGGAATACTTTTGATCCCTCTTTCAAAATTGTCCACTACCGGCAGCATCTTTTCAATCACTTCTCTGGCACCGACCGCATACATATGTGCCTTTTCTTTCTCTGTCCGGTTCCGGAAATTTTCAAATTCCGCCAACTGCCGTTTTACTTTATCCGTCAGCTCCGCAATCTGTTCATCTTTTTTGTCTTTCTTCTCTCTCTTCTTAAAAAATCCCTTCTTCTCTCCGGCGTCTTCAGAAGCATCTTCCTCTTCCTTCTCAGGCTCCGTTTCGGGTGACTCTTCTGCTCCTGTTTCTTTTGGATCAGCCTCCTCTAAAACTTCTTCCTGAGCGGCCGTTTCCTTCTCTAACTCTTCCTTTTCTAATTCTTTCTTTTCTTCCAAACTGTGTCTCCGCCTTTCTATTTGTGGAAAACGTCATCCAACTGATCCATCAGCGTTTTCAGCGTGCTCATGACATTTTCATAATCCATTCTCTTAGGTCCGATAATTCCGATGGTGCCCTGCAGGCCCTGGCCCAGTTCATAAGTAGCCGTCACAACGCTGCAGTCTTTCATGCTCTGAATCGGTGACTCGCTTCCGATGTAAACCTGAATGCCTTTGTCTTCTTTGCTCAGTGTCTCATTGACCAGCTCCGCCAGCATCTGCTTTTCCTCTAACGTCTGAATAAGTTCGCTGGCTTTTTTGTTATCACTTAGTTCCGGATAGCGGAAAATATTCGTTGCCCCGCCGGTGTAGATTTCCATCCCTTCATCGGAATGAATGGCTTCCGCCACTGCATCCACTACATCGCTGATAATATTACTATGGATGCCTGCCTGTTCTTTCATACTGGAAATCATCTGCAGATTGATCTCCGCTATGGTCTTTCCATTCAGCATCGTATTCAGCAGAATATTCAGCTTCAGAATCGTCTCCTGGTCCAGTTCTTCGCAGATGGGAATCAGCTTATTGCGAATTACATTCCCTTCTGCTACGATCACCGCCAAAATCTGATGGTCATCCACCTGAGAAAGCTGAATAAATTTCAGCTTGTTCTGGTGATACTGAGGGGCCGAGATCATTGTGGCATAATTCGTATTACTGGCCAGCACCCTTACGACCTGCTTCAGCACCTGCTCCATCTTGTCTGTGCGCTCGATCATCAGTTCCTTCAGCTCTGTGACCTCCCGCTCCTTCTCCTGCATCAGATGGTCCACATACAGACGATAGCCTTTGTCAGAAGGAATCCGGCCTGCAGATGTATGAGGCTGGACGATATAGCCCATCTCCTCCAGATCGGACATCTCGTTGCGGATCGTGGCGGAACTCAGTCTTAAGTCCGAATACTTGGATATGGTCCTAGAACCGACCGGCTCCCCGGTTTCCAGATATGTCTGAATGATCGCATGCAGAATCTTCTGTTTTCTCTCATCCAGATCCACAATCTCACATCCCTTCCTCTTTGTTAGCACTCGGCTTGTAAGAGTGCTAACATTTACTGAAATAAAGATAGCACCCCGAAGGGTGCTTTGTCAATACCTTTATTGTTTTTTTATATTTTATTATTATGGACTGTCCTTATGAAAAGGTCGCCAAGCGAAAGCGGACCTCAGAAAGCACCTGCCGCTTTGGAAACATCCGATTCTGCGCCTTTTTTTCGAACATGTGTTTATCTCGTCTTCAAAAACAAATACTCCCGCTGGGCCTTCTCATCCTCCGGATACTGTTCCAGATAGCTTTCCATCTTCAGTTTCGCTGTCTCAAAATCTCCTTTTTGCTCATACACGGCAATCTCATATCCGAGAAGCTCCTGCAGGACTGCCCCTTCTCCCTTTGAGATTCCCCCTTCTAACGTTGAAAGTGCAGCATCATACTCTTTGTTTTCAATCTGCCAGCCTGCCACCTTTGCATAAGCCTCCTGATGTACCGGATCCTTTCCTTCTAGATAACTCTGATACATACTTATGGCATAATCCGTATTTCCCATCTGCCAGTACAGCTCCGCTTCCCAGTAGACTGCCTCCGGGTCTCCGCTTTTGGCCGCATCTTCCAAATACGTTTTCGCGTTCTCATAGTCTTGCATATAATACGAAAGTCTCCCCAGCATGAGCTTGTCTTTCTTAGGAGTCAGCTCTATGGCCTTTTTAAAGTCCTCATTGGCTGCCGCCGCATTCTCGGCTTCCCGGTACAGCATCCCCCTGGCCATATAGATCTCCGCACTCTCTTTTAGATCCAGCACCGCCGTAAAGGTATCGATGGCTTTCGGAAGCTCTCCTGCATGATACAGCGCCGAAGCCTTATACGCCGCAATATCCAGCTCCAGCGCACCTGCGCGGTAATTTGCAAGCCGAAGTGCTTCTTCATAAGAAGCAAGTGCCCCTTCATAGTCCCCTTCCAACGCCTGCTGCATCCCCTGCTCCCGCAAAGCAAGCTGCCTCTCTTTTGTCTCCTCGCTTTTCCCGCAGCCCGTCAAGCAGAGCAGCACAAGACACGCAAGCATCCACCGAATGTGTTTCATCTTCCCTCTCCTTCCTGCCAGAACGTCTGGTTCATTGTGCACATTTGAATCACCCTTTTAGGAAGTATCCGATAATGCTGCCCCAGCTTATAGCCCAGAAATTTTCCTGCATTGTTTGTGATCACTGAAAAGATCAGCCAGGGCTTTCGAATCCGCAGACAGTGCCGGATGCTCTTTTTCACCAAACGCATACCCTCGGATTCCGAACTCACGTTTCCGAACACTTCCGGATGCATAACCTGAGAAACTGCCAGATCAAAATATCTGTGGAATTGATCCTTTGCATGGTAATTATGAGAATGAATCACCTGCGCATCCGCACAGTACGCAACCTTTCCTCCGGCTAAAATCATCTTTCCGGCCAGAATCATATCTTCATTAAAAATGGTCTTTTTCTCAAAGCCGCCCTGTTCCAGATATGCCCCGCGTCTCCAGGCAGCACACACATTGGAACAGAAAAACGTCTTGACACCCAGTTCCTCTATGTTCTCTTTTCCTTTTATAAAGCTTTCCGCTGTATAATTAAAGCTTCTGGTATATTTTTCAATCTCGCTGCAGTCTTTGGCCGGAAGCTGTCTGGCATAAGCCGCCCATACATCCGGATTGGAAAATGCTTCCAGAAGCCGTTCCACCAGGAAACGGTCTGCAGGCAGCGCATCCTGCGTCATGCAGATTACAATATCCCCAGAGCATTTTCGGATTCCCTGGTCCCTGGTCCCTCCATGGTCAAACTGCTCTTTTGTCAGATGATGGATCTCCACATCCGAAAAACGTTCTTTCAGCTCTTTCGGAAAGCAGGCTTCCTCCGTGTTCATAAGAATGATCCGCTGCACCGGATGACTCTGCGCCTTTATACGTTCCAAAAGCTGTGTAAACTGCCTGCCCGGCCTGTAGACCGGAATCAGCACATCTGCCGTCAACATAGGTTTTGTCTGCCCTCCTGTTCTGTATTTGAAAAAGGCTGCCCCATGGAGCCGTCCCGGTCCCTGACCGGACCCGCTCCTGCGACAGCCCCTGCAGCCTTCTGCTTTTCTTCTATCCCTGCGGAATTTACTCTGTAACTCCTGTATCTTTCATAATCTGATCCGATATCGCCTGTACTTCCTCCGACGGAACATAGTCATAATTGCCGAACAGATATTCGTGCAACTGACGGACATTTTCCGCCAGATTGACCGGAACAACGCAGGAACCTTTTGCCTTAATGCTCGCCGGCACCTTGTCAAAGGGGAATCCCTGAGTATCCACGATGTCATAACCGATCATCTCCGGAGCCATCTGGATTAGCTGCTCATTGCTGTAGTTCGTTGCAATCTTGGAGAATACTGCATTGATGATCTCATTGATCTTTGCAATATCCGACTTTTTGGCCGTATTCACGATCTCCATAATTACTTCTCTCTGGCGCTCGGTTCTCTTGAAGTCGTCTCCTGCTGTGTAACGGATACGGCAGTAGGAAGTCGCCTGCACACCGTCTAAGAGCTGCAGACCCGTCTGAGTCAGCTTCTGTGTCTCCACGCCTGTTACCTTGGATGTCTCCACCGTATAATTGTTCAGGTGAGAGATCTCCGACTCATCCACATCAATGTAAATGCCGCCTAAAAGATCAATCGTCTCTGTCAGAGCCGCAAAGTCCACACTCATATAATACTGAATATCCAGATCCAGATTCTTGTTCAGCATTCCCATAGCCTGCTCCGGACCTCCGGCAGAATAGGCACCGTTGCATTTGTTAAACTTGCCGTTAGTCAGATCCAGATAAGTATCACGATAGACCGATACAAGGCGTACTTCTCCTGTATCGTTGTTGATGCTGGCAATAATCATCGTGTCACTGCGGTTTCCTTTGCCAAGCTGTCCCGGTGTTCGGGTATCCAATCCAAACAGCGCCACATTGGTATATCCGGACATGGTTTTGACCGTCTCCTCCGGAATATTCTCATTAATCTGAACTTTTTCCGGGTCTACCTTCGGCCTTTGGAGCCTGTCTAACTGTCTTACCACATAAAATCCTGCCACCAGCACAAGCAACAGCAGGATCTCCACACCAAAAATGATAAAACGCTTTCTCTTTTTCGCCGCTTTTTTCTTGGCAGCACCCTTTTTTCTCGAAGACGGAGAAGCCGAACCGGAAGAAGCGCTTCTCTTAGAGGAATCCGGGTTCCTGGAAGAACTCTTTTTTACACCTGTCTTTTTCGTCGTTTCTTTTGCCATAATTCATCCTTTCTACGCCTGTCAATAAGCATTCTTATTCACAAAACCTTTAAAGAACGTCAGGAACAGAATCTTAATATCCAGCCCCAAGGTCCAGTTTTCAATATAATACAGGTCGTATTCAATACGTTTTTTGATTGATGTATCTCCCCGGTATCCATTGATCTGCGCCCAGCCGGTCAGCCCCGGACGCACCTGATGCTTTACCATGTAGCGCGGAATCTCTTCTCTGAATTTTTCCACGAAAAAAGGACGCTCCGGACGCGGTCCCACCAGACTCATATCACCCTTCAGGATATTAAACAACTGCGGGAGCTCATCAATGCTGGTTCTGCGGATAAACCTTCCCACCCTGGTCACGCGGGGGTCATTGCGCACAGTCCATGCCTTTTTCTCGCTCCGTGGCGACTGTACTTCCATGGAACGGAACTTATACATCTGAAAATTCTGATTATGGAGCCCTACTCGCTCCTGTTTGTATATGAGCGGCCCTCTGGACGTTGTCTTGACCAGAACAGCCGTAACCAGCATGATCGGTGAAAAAATTGCAATAGCCACCACTGCCCCCATAAGATCCATGATCCGCTTGCAGATCATATTGAATGTATTCGTCAGCGGCACATGACGAATGTTGACCACCGGAAGTCCCATCAGATCTTCCGTATAGGGCCTTGTGGGAATGATATCATTATAATCCGGGACAAACTTTGTATGCACTCCGGACTTCTCACAGGCTGCAACAATTCGTTTTAGTTTATAATACTCCTGAAGTCCCAAAGTCAGAGCAATCTCATCCAGACGGTTATTTTCTAATATCTGCTCCAGCTCGTCCGTTGTTCCAAGAATCGAAACCCCTTTGTACTTATAACCGATCTCCTTATTATCATCCAGGATCCCTTTTATCTTATATCCCCACTGAGGATTGGCATAGATCCGGTCAATAAAAGCCTCCGCAGCGCTGCTGTAGCCCACAAAAATAATATGGCGCAGATTAAAGCCGCTTTTACGCATCTTGCGCAGACCGATCCGGATCAGGTTGCGCACTCCTGTCTCCAGACCAATGTTGATGATGTAGAAATAAATCAGCATGGTCTTGGAATAATAATCCGCATAGTCATTGTAGCTGCGGAGCAAAAAGAGCGTACCCATAATCAGGAGAAGACCGATGGTATTCGCCTTTATAATATTGCTGCCCTCAAGCCTGCGTCCCTGCAGACGTTTGGACGTATACAGATTAAACGCCAAATACAGCGTCAGATATAAGGGCACAATCGGAATCAGCACTACACAGTACTGAACAAAACTAAGCCCATGGGGGCCGTCCAGAATCAGGAATTTATATGCCCATGACAATAGATATGCGATGCAGATCGTAAACGCATCGATTACCACATGAAGCCGGTTAAAATACCGTTGATTATCTTTGATCAAAACAGTTCACCTGTTCTTTCTGCCATTACAACCATGGTATCAACAACAGAATGTTCCTCCAAAGTTCCAGTTGAATCTTCACATAATCCCAGAAATGATTCGTATGAAACCGAACTCTTTTGTCCGGATGCTCCCTGCAAAGCCGAAATCCCCGCAGAAGTCCCTGCCGATAATCTCTTCCCAGTCCTTTTCGCACAAAAAACAGGTACTTGATGGCAAACCCTGCCAGCAAAAAAGGTCCGTTCAGGAGCATCTGCAAAAAAGGCATATTTTTATAGAGCAGATAGACATTATTTCCTGCGGAATGTACGACTTTAAAATGGTTGTGTCTCGAACCGCTGGTGGCGCTTCCTATATGAAACACTTTCGCTTCCGGAACATACCAGTGATAATAGCCGTGGAGCTTCGCCCGGTAAGACAAATCCATATCTTCTAAATAGGCAAAGTGGGCTTCATCAAAACCGCCCAGCTTCTCTACCAGCTCCTTTCGGTAGATAGCCGCTCCGGCACATGAGGAAAAGATTCTGCCCGCAGCAGAACATTTGTTTGATTTTTTCCCTTTTCCTCTGGCAAATCCCCAGCCCAGAGCACAATAAAAATCCCCTCCGTTGTCCAGAAGCTCTCGGTCCTTATACTGCAGCATCTGCGCCGCACAAGAAAACCTTCTCTCATCTTCCCGGAGAGCCCAAAGAAGCGCAGATGCAAAATCCGGCTGCACTTCTGTATCATTGTTCAAAAGTATGACATACGGGCCGGAAGCCCGTCTGATTCCTTCATTCACTGCCCTGCAGAAACCGTAATTTTTGTCCAGAGCAACCAGTATACATTCCTTAAAATGTTCCCGGATATACTCCTGACTTCCATCGGAGGACCCGTTGTCCACCACAATGATCTCCACAGACACACCTGTCTGCTTCAACACCGAACGCAGGCATGTTTCCAAAAACGAGATCCCGTTATAGTTCGGAATCACTACCGACACGTCTGACATGCGCCGCTCCCTCTAATGCAGCCCCTGAATCCGGCAGTTGGTATCCTCCAGTGAGAGATTCCGATTGTAATATCTGTCCGGTTCCTTCAGCAGTTCTTTCCATTTCTTCTCAAAGGCAGCCGCCCGTCTGAGTATCTTCTTCCGACGGGGACCTTTCTGTTCCGTCAAAAGGATGCCTGGTTCATAGACATTCCGAAGTCCCAGCGCTTCCAGCTTCAGGCAGAGATCCACATCCTTCATCCGGTCTTCCACATCTTCGGAAAAACCTCCTGCCCGGAGAAAATGCGCTTTTTTCACCATCATGGCTTTCCCGGAAACTGCATGGCAGTTCTGCTGCAGCACTGCTTTGTGAAAATATCCGGTAAATCCAAAGGGAAGTCCCCGAAATGCATCTCCTGCTGTACCGCAAAGCCCCAGAATCTTTGCCCCGTACCGAAGTTTATGGCGGCTGTCATAGACCCGGCCCCCAACAGCACCGGTTCCCGGCCGCTCTGCATTTCCCAGAAAAAGTTCCAGAAAGCCTCTGCCAACCTGCTCAATCCGGCTCTCCAGAAAGAGAAGATACTCGCTGTCCAGCTTCTCAGCCAGTCTGGAAAATGTTACAAATTTATTACATGCACTAGTACAATATACTACTTTTATTGGTATTTGTCTATGTTCTTTTATAAAATTCAGAATTAATTTATTTTTTGTTCCCTCGTCCAGTAAAACCAGAAGCTCCGCATTGGTATAAGAACGATTCCTTCCAAGAGCTTTTGCCAGCTTTTTCAATACCGGAAAACCCGGTACATCCAGCACCACAATACTCACCTTGGGCGCTCCGGATACGGGATATATCACCCGATAAAAGCCCGGATTATCCATATGCTCCACAGTCCCGGCCTGGCCTACCCGTTCAAGATGCGCCTCCACTGCCCGTTTGCCGGCTTCATAGGCATACCTTTTGCTCTCCGGATTGCCGGCTGTAGACAGATCGTGACAGCGCCAGTGATAAAGCACCCGCGGAATATGCCCGATCTGCTCCGCCTTTTCTGCACACTGCAAAATCAGGTCATAGTCCTGAGCTCCGTCATACTCCTGTTGATATCCCTTGGTTTTCTGAAGCAGGCTTTTCTTTACCACAAGCAGATGACAAATATAATTGTTGCTTCTTAGCAGATCCGGATTGTAGTCCGGTTTAAAATGCGGCTGAAAATATAGGGCAGAATCAAAAGTCACCTTGTCTTCATCCGTGTAGAGCAGATCCGTGCCCGGATGATCTGATAAATATTTCACAATTTCAAAAAGCGCATGTTCCTCCAGAAGATCATCATGGTCTAAAAGCGCTACATATTCTCCGGAAGCAAGCGCGGCGGCCGCATTGGTATTGCCCGCAATCCCCAGGTTTTCCGACAGTTTCTCATATCGTATCCTGGAGTCTTTTCCCGCATATTCCCGGATGACCTTCTCCGCCCTCTGGTCCTCCCCGCTTCCGTCCGCCAGACAAAGTTCCAGATTCTCATAAGTCTGAGAAAGGACCGACTCAATCATCTCCTTTAGAAACAACTCCGGAGTACGGTACACCGGCACCACAACACTGATTTTGGGTGCATATGCAAAATGGTGTGCCCTTTGAAGTTCTTTCTCACTTTCAGCCGGACGGCTGCAGATCATCCAGTCCTGATATCCTTTTTCCAGACTGCTGCGGTACAGGTGTTCCTGTACCTTTCGGCGCAGTTTTGTCACGCCGCAGCTTTTCATATACTGATATCCACGTTTTGCATAACTGACATTTTTCATAGCCGCCAAATCTCTCTGTTTGATATTAGAATGTGACCTCTCCGTCATGAGCGATCAGGGACGCGCTTATCATGCCTTCCAGCTCTGCTGTTTCCTTGACCAGTCCGCTCTCATCCTTTACCCGAAGCTCCACTACCATGTCCAGACGTCCTTTGGAAAGATTTCTGGATTTTACCTTGTAGGATTTTGCATATTTGCCCACAACCTCCAGTACGGCGCCTTCTCCATCCATCCGGGAGCTGTTTACCACAAGCATCACCGGCGCCTTTGCCACCGGCAGAAGATCCAGTACAAGGATGCACACCGTTACGGCCACGGAAGTCACTAACGCCACCTCATAAAGCCCTGCTCCGCAGATGATGCCGATGCTGATAGACCAGAACAAAAAAACCAGATCCATAGGGTCTTTGATGGCTGTCCGGAACCGAATGATGGACAGTGCGCCTACCATACCAAGGGAAATAACCAGATTGGACTGCATGGCAAGGATAATCGCTGCAGTGATCAGAGACAGCGCCGCCAAAGAGATGTTAAAGCTCTTAGAATAGAACACCTTTCTCGTCACCAAACGGTAGATCATAAAAATATAGAGTGCCAGCAGTGCCGTCACCAGCAGTGTAGCCGCGATCTTACCGGTAGTAATATCCATGCTGCTGAAGCCTTCCAAAAAAGATTTTTTAAATACATCTTGAAATCCCATCTTATGTAGCTCTCCTTTTTATTTTCGTCCTGCAAAAATGCCTCTTTATCCGGAAACCGTCTCATCCGCATCTGCGGTCAAAACTCCTTCCCGGCATCAGCAGGAAAATGCTGTTTTTAGTTTCGTGTGAAAATACCACGTTCTACAGATGATATTTTCTGCAAAGATAATACTTGGAAAATGCCGTCGGACGCAGCCGGCCCGGCTGCAGGATCCGATAGATCATATCCGGCAAATATTCATCATATTTGACTTCCAAAATTTGCTGTCCCGCCGAGAGAACCGGCCTTAAGGGAATCTGCTCTTCCAGAAACAGATCTGTCCGGTTAGAAGAGCTGATCGCTTCATCCATCGTAATCCGGACATTTCCAAGCGGGCAGACATAAGGGGTTCTTGCGTATTCCACAATCACTTTCGGTACCATAAGCCGGGTCCGCATCAAAAGGCAGAGCTTTTTCAGAAGTTTCTGCTCTTCACTGATCTGCTTTGGTATGCCGCCTGCCATAAGCGTACGGCACTGCTCCTCCGTCAGCGGACAGGAAAGCTTTCTCGTCTTGCTTCTTATTTTCTTTTTTAGTTCTAATGTTATATGCTCTGTGCTGTGATTATAGATCCGGATACGGAATTTCTCTCTTGGATCCGTTCCGGACTCGTTCTCTTTCAGACAACTGTCATAATAATCGTCAAAGTACAGGCTTCGTATCCGGTAGACTCCGTCTGCTCCCGCATGAGGATCCGGCCTTACCAGTCCTTGCAGGCGTACCTTAAGCACCGCAAGTTCTCCGTCAGAACAGAGGTATTTAAACTCATGCCGGTAAGACTCCATGGAATCACTCCTGTCTTCTTTATATTGTCTCAACTTTGCAACCATTCATCCATATTTCCCATATTTTTATCAAGATAATTCATTCGCTCCTCCATAAAGTCCCGCAGGCCCTCATAATCTCCGTCGTGATGGCTGTCCGGCCATCGCTGTGCGTCTCTTGCAAATGCACCGGAATCCTGTACCTGACGGATACAGCCGTCAAGAAGCTCCTGCATCTGTCCGTCGGAAAGAACTCCCTCCCGAAGGACCTCATAGCGTTCTTTTACAACGGTTTGAAGCCCGCCCGCGTTCAGCCGAAGGACCCGGTCCATAAAAGGCCACGACAAATACTGTCCGGCCCGCTCCGGTGCCTTTACAGTATACAGTTCTTCCTTTTGGTCCGTATAAACATTGCCCCAGGTCAGATCCACATCCCAGGGCACAAGGTACAGCCGTTCTCCTGCGGCTTCCCTTTTAAAAGCAAAAAACATATTTTTATAAATATTATCTTCCCCATAAATCATCTGAAGATACAGCCAGATATCTGCTGCATTGTCCATATTCAGAAGTTTTGCCGCATCTTCGGCAAATTCTTCATCTTCAGCCTCTGTTATGGCCACGAATCTTCGAAAACTTTGCCAGTCCTCCCGGTTTCCGCACGCTTCCTTTCCCTTAATCTCCATGCCCAGCACCGTCAGATATTCCTCCGGCCGGGCCGTATCCAGAAGCTCCGTGGACAGTTCCCTTCCGACAGTCCTTTTATACAAATATTCCTGATCCGATATTTTCAGTTGGCGGCAGTCTATGGGTTCCAGTATTCCGTAAAGTCCCCGGTACTCTCCGTTGACCACCAGCTCCGCATATTCCATATGCGTCCCGTAATGGGCCTCGTAGGGCGTATCTGCTGCTCCAAAAGCATTCCAAAGCTCGATATTGAACTTGTCCCGCACTTTTGTCCCGTCACTGTAGATGGCATAAAAGATCCAGGAGTCCGAGTTCCTCATGCCAAAAACAGGCTTCGGATTCTCTTTGACCACTCCGGTGCCGGTCACGGAAATCAGATTCAGCCGGTAGCCTTTCTTTGGAAAAGCCCTCGTCGTCTGCCCTCTTTCATGGGCTTCAAAAACGGAACTTGTAATCCAGCCGTCCTTCCCGCAGTTTTCATAAAACACTACGCTTCCCGCAAAAACCGTATCAATATCAAGATCCGCATCTGTCTCGATGCGTACGACCGGAAGCCCTGTAAAAACCACTGAAATCTGTGCACATGCGCTTTCCTTCCATATAAGAAAGGGAATCGGCTCTCCTTCGGCTACGACCGTCTGCTTGTCCAGGACCGTATAGTCCGTCAGCGGAGCTGCCTGCAGTTCCCCGCCAAAAACGCTGAATGTTCCCTTCTCCCAATGGGGCTGTTCCATATCAACCGGAAGATACCACACCTTCGTGTCTTTGTCGCAGGCCAGTTCTTCTCCTTTGAAACAAAGGCGTATATCCTCCGGATTAAGAGAGTCCGGGAGCTGTTCAAGAATCTGTTTTGCCTGTCTTACTTCCCCTGCAAGCCCGCCGGACGGGAAATATTCCGGAGTCTCTTCTGTCAGAAAGCTCTTCACCGGGAAAAAGAGAATGCCTGTCAACAACAGGATGCTGAAAAATAATATCGTCCTTTTTCCCATTCGGTCTCTCCTGTCCCCTGCCTATTGTATCCCATTATAACAGCTTTCCTCTTAATACGCAATGTTACGTTTCCTTCTTCCGGATCTCGTATTCGTCGGTCATCTCCCAAGTTTCCGCATTGTATGTGCTAATTTTTAAGCTGTCCGGGCTTACCTGCACCCCTGTTACTTCCGGCGTATCCCTTTTCTTGGAGACGGCCGCCTCGTCCTGGGAACCGGGGCGCCGGTACAAACTTCCGCTGGAAGAACTCAGCGTCACATACATCGTCCCTTCCGGATTGTCCGCCGGACTTTCATATTCCTGAAAGCTTCCATCTTCTTTGATAAAATGTGTCCGCACATACGCGTGGTCGTGTCCGCACATGACCAGATCAATGTCATAGGCAGCCGCAAACTCCAGAAAATAAGGGCGGATGTTCCTTGCATTTTCCACATAACTCTCATAGGCATTATAAGGAGAAAAATGTGAAAATACGATCCTCCACTTCGTATCCGGATTAGCCTCCACTGCGGATGCTATAAACTCCTTATGCTCTCCCCATTTGGATGCATCCATCGTGTTAAGCACAAGGAACAAGGCATTCCCTCTTGTAAACCAGTAGTCTCCGTCCCCGTCGTCATCACAAGTGCCGAGGGATGACTGATTCGGCAGGGTAAAATGCTCCGAATACTGGGGGCCTCCCACATCATGATTCCCCTTGACCGGCGCTAAAGAGAGGCTGTAGAGAACGCCCTGATTCAAAAATGCGCCGTACTCCTCCCCGTCGTCAAAATCGTTCACCTGATCGCCTAAAGAGACTAAAAATCCCGCATCCGGGAAATGATACTTAACTTTGTTCAAAAGCCGGTGCCAGTTGTTCTTCTGCCGGTTCATCTCCTCCACCGGCTTTCCAAGCTGGGCATCCCCCACTGCTGCAAAAGTAAATGTATCCGACAAGGCAGGCGTTGTATACATATACACCGGTGACAGCGCCTCTTTTGTCCCCACCTGATACTGGTATTCCGTCTCCGGAAGCAGTCCCGTGACGGTCGCACGATTTACATAATATCCGGATGTGACTTCTGACGCCATTACAGAAGCATCATAGAGCACAGCATTTTGAAAGTCTTCATCATCCGCCGTCGTCCAATATACCTGCCCCGCCTCCTCTTCCGGAGAGAACCAGGTCAGACTGACTTCTTCCTCTGTGCTTCCCACATTGACGGATAAAAAACGGATGGGCGTGCTGGTAATCATAGGCACGGAATAGTCCGGTGCCGTCCCCCAGTTCTCCTCTCCCGGCGCCGGCGGCTCTTTTTCCTCCTCCGCAGCCGTATCTTCTCCCGGCTTTTCTGTTTCTTTTCCACATGCCGGAAGCATCAGAACAGTCAGAAGCATGACGAGTATCCTCAGACGTTTTTTCATATTGTATGGTCTCCTTTAGTTTTTCTTCTCTATAAATATTTTCCGGCTGATGAAATTATACACCATTACCACGGCTGTCGCTCCGACTTTGGACAGCCGGTAATCAATCTTAAGTGTCTCTACGGAAAACCACATACAAACTTCATTGATTCCCAGTCCAATCACGCTCAGCAGCACAAACATGGCAAATTCGCCGGTCTTTTTTCTCTTTTTATCCGTCTCAAACACAAAGGTAATGCTCAGGATATAATTGACGATCACAGACACGGTAAAAGAAATCCCGCAGGAAAGACGGTAGTCCACACCGAACCGCTCCACCAGAAGCACCATGATCTCATAGTCAATAAAAAAGCACAGAAATCCTACAAATCCAAACTTTATGATCTGTCCCGCCAGTTTTTTCATCTGTTACGCTCCCATTCTGTTCTTGTTCCGCATATTACGCTGTACAGGCAGTCTGCAATCTGCCGGTATCCGGCCCTGCCCGGATGAACAGCATCCACCGGCACTTCCATCGTCTCCTCCGAATGAGGGTTGACCGGCACCATCTCCGTATCAAAATTATGAGCACTGTCATGACAGATGCCTGCCGGTACGAAATACAGTTGTTTCTCGTTCTTTAATGTTTCCTCCAGATAGATCATCAGATCAAAGACCTTCTGATCCTCTTCATATTTATAACGGTCACCGTAGAGCGCATAACCTTCCTTGCTGCTCCAGGAGCCGATGCCGTCCTGATTCGCCGGATACAGCGTATGGACCAGATAGATCGGAAGCTCCTTGTCGTTCTCATGAATATTTTTCACGATCCTGATAATATTATCCCCGTTTTCCACCGGATCCGCAGCAAGGCCGTTGGTTCCCAGAAATATTTCCACAGCATCCGGTTCAAATCCCGTAGTCTCCTTGTAGTATCCCCAGTCAAAAGTCCCTGTTTCTTCCTTATAGAAAGGATGTACTTCTTCCTCCGGCTCCTCCATGGTATAACCGGTCCCGGACAGATAGTCCGCTGCCGAAAACCCCCGTCTGGCCTCCGTAAGCGAGCCGCCCACACCCCTGGTTCCCATATAGACAATCTGACCATCCGTCAGTTCATTCAGCCGCTCATAGGTTGCCGTATTACAGGACAGGCTGTCTCCGATGGTCAGAAGCGAAAAGCTCTCCTTGCTGGCCGGAACGATCTTAAGCTCCGTGGACACTTTTGCCACCTGTGCGCCGTTGTCGTCGAAAATTGTAAAAATGAGCGGATAAGTCCCGATCAGCTCTTCCCGACCGGTTACAGAAAATTTCCGCTGCATGTTCCTTCCTACAGCGCAGGTCCATTTTACATTATAATTACGGATGCGCGTCCCAAGAGAGGATACCTGGTCATTGTACAGCTCCAGCGTCACGCCTGAGGCTACATAGATCTCTTTGGGAAGAAACATCTGCACACTGGAGAACAGGCCCTCGTCGTTTTGAACCACGCCTTTGGCCTCCAGCTCTTTTTCCAGCACCTTTACTTCGTATTCGCGGGCAGTCTCATGGATCACAAGCACAGTGCCAAGGAAGATGCAGCAGGCGGTCAGGGCCAGAATGGTGCTTCGGTATGCATTTCTTATGACTTTTTCGCGTTCAATTCTCTTCATAGATTTACAGTCCCCCTGCCGCTTTGTGCTGGCCGTCTTTGGATGCCTGTCAAAATATAAACTATGGTTTACATTTCCAGTCAGCCAGTACGTCTAAAACTTTAGTGTAAAATCAGAATAGTCCAGTGAAAAGTTGGGATTATAGTAGGGATCCCCTGCTTCTAGCTCTGCTTTCCATTTTTCCCGGAAATGCGCGCACTCTCTTTCGTAGCGGCGAAGCTTCTCTCCTTCTTCCATGCCTCTGGTCTTGGATTCGTAATGATAAAGTTCTGCAAAAGGAGTGAAAATATTCAGATACCCTTTCGCCCGGATCTTCAGGCAGAAGTCCACATCATTCAAAGAGATCGTAAATGTCTCATCAAGGCCCTCTACCTCTTCATAAACCGTACGTTTTACCAGAAGGCACGCCGCAGTTACGGCAGTCACGTCCTGAGCGTAGCAGAGCCGCCCCATATAGCCTAAATGTTCTTTGGGCATCTTATAATGGGTATGTCCCGCAGAACGGTGTGCCCCCAGTCCGATCACTACGCCCGCATGCTGGATCGTATGGTCCCCATAATAAAGCTTTGCCCCCACGGCTCCCACATCCTCGCGCTGGGCATACATAAGCATCTGTTCCATCCAGTCCGGTGTGATAATCTCCGTATCGTTGTTCAGAAACAGCAGATAATCTCCTTTGGCACAGGACACACCATAATTATTGATCTTGGAATAATTAAACGTTCCATCATAAGTGATAACCCGGACTTCAGGAAATGCCTCCAGCTCCCGGTAATAATCCAGGATACTCTGCTCCCGACTGTTGTTTTCCACGACAATAATCTCAAAGTGCCGCCAGGTAGACTTCTTCTGAATCGATTCGATGCATCGTCTTAAATCCGTCTCATGGTCCTTGTTGGGAATCACGATACTGATAAGAGGCTCTCCCTTGATGGGATACCGCACCTGAAAGATCGTCGGAAAGGCGCGGGTACTCTCCACCTCCACCTCTACCCCGTAATAATCTTTCATATGGTCGCGAACCGCCCGCCTGGCCGCATCGATGGCATAGGTTTTCGCGCCGATGTCCGCCGCCACGGAAGCCGGATGCGAACGCCAATAGTAGAGTATTTTTGGAATATGCTGTACGTTTTTCGCCTCTTCCGTCAGCCGAAGAATCATGTCGTGATCCTGACTCCCGTCATACTCCGGCCGAAACAGACCGGTCTTCTCAAGAAGCGCCGCGTCGAATACAGAGAAATGACAAATATAATTATTGGCCCGCAGATTGTCCGGAGAATAGTCCGGCTTAAAATGCAGCACGATCAAATCATCCAAATTCGGCGAAGTAAACGTAGCCTCATCCGTATACACATAATCTGCATGTTTCTCGCAGATGACTTTCATGCATTCATACAAAAGACTTGGATGCATCACATCATCATGATCGAATAATCCGATGTAGTCCCCGGAAGCCATGGAAAAGCATACGTTGGTATTGCCGGAAATACCGAGATTTTTCTCAATCTTCTGATAGAGAATCCGGCTGTCTTCCTTCTGGTATCCGGCACAGATGCTGCCTACATCCGGATGCTTTTCGTCGCTTCCGTCTGCCAGACAAAGCTCCCAGTTCTTATAAGTTTGGGCTTTGACAGAATCGATCATCTCCCGGAGGAATTTCTCCGGCGTATTGTAGAGAGGCACTAAGATACTGATCTTTATGTTTTTCGAAAATACAGTCTCCTCCTCCAAGCGGCGCTGTGCCTCTGCAGGAAAGCTCTTTGTGCCGAAGTCCACGCGCTTTACCGCCTCTCCCCGCTTCTGCTTCCACCGCTTGTACATGCCCCTGAAGCCGCCATAATGAATATAGGCATTTTTCATACGCAGGAAAAAGTGTACGATGACGCGCAGAGGTTTGCTGGCTTTCCAGTACCAGGTATCACGCACTTTGTCAAATCGTTTGTCTCTGTGGGCAGGAAGATCTGCCGGATTGTGTTCTTTACTCATAATGTGCTCTTTCTGTCTTATTTTCGAAATATACGCTTCCATTTTTTCAAAAAACGCAAAGGAGCGCTCTCATAAAGCCGTTCCGCCGCACGGACACGGTTCAGAAGGTTCATGCAGGCGTAGGCTGTATCCGGGTGCAATTCCTGAATCGTCAGTTCCGCATAGATGCGTCCGGTACCCGGAACCAGTCCGGAAATCGTAATCTGCGGATCAGTGGTGGAATAAAGGATTCCCTGATCTTCTAACTCCCGGCCGTTATGGGTATAGTTCAGCGGGTATGTGCCTCCAAGCTCTCCCAACAGGCGTTTGATCTTCACAAGGCCCGTGCATTCCATAGGGTCCAGACGAACTGCCTGGGTACCCTCCGGCAGCACAAGTTCCAGGTGAAAGACACCGTACTTGTCAGTCTCCTGTCCGTCAAGCCAGAAGGAACCGGATTCCAGAAAGCCATTTCCGGTATCCAGATACACTTGTATCCGGTTCTTTTTTATATGGGCCAGCAGCTCGGTCAGCAAAAGCGTACGCCCGGCCGTCTCCATATAATGACTTTCTATAGGTTTTGTCCCGCCGAGAAGCCAGAGTTGAAAATGATGCTCCATAGCTTCAAAGATCCGTTCCTCCTCCGGGGTGATGCCCATCTGGGCCATAAGCCCTAACGCCTTCACATCTTCCCGGCTGTATTCATAGAGGGAAAGGGCCCGCCACAGCAGATACTCTACCGGAACCTGTACCGGAAAGGTCCACTCATAGTCAATGATCTGCATCCCCTCTTCCGTCTCCATCAGATTGCCGAAGATCCAGTCCAGATTGTTCATCTTCGCTCCTTCATAGGCACGCACAAACTCCGGATTTCCAAACATCTTTGTAAATTCCCGGCTTTTTCTGAAAGGCTCTGTCTCTAAAGTACTTTTCAGAAGCGCCTGATACCCGGACAGCTCCTTTAAAAGGGTTCCATAATCTTTCCGGCTTCTAAGTTCGTCCAGATGCTCTTCAAAGGTTCGTCCTTTCAGATATTCAAAACAGGCGGCTGTCCCCTGAAGACGGCACCGATTAGCACTAATATGATTCTTTTTATAGGTTCTGTCAAGTATTTCTTCCCATTCCTTCAAAGCCCGGACATGTTCTTCTGCCTCTTTTGACAGAGGGACTTTCCGCACTTCCAGCCCTTCTGCTCTTTTTACAATATCTGTACGTATCATAAACCGTTCTGCCCGGTCGTTGGAATACTTGGTATAAATGATCCGTTCTTCCGGCTCAGGACCGATGACACAGAGGAACGCATTGGCCGTCTGCGGATACTGCCCGTCCCGGATCAACTGGTCATAAACGAGCTTCTCGTCAAACAGTACCAGCCGTTCCCCCTCAAAATTGCGAAGATTGCTGTGAAGCTCTCCGGCCTGCGCAGGCCGCTCATCTGAATGAATCACTGTGGGGAACCACAGTTCCGGATAAGGATAATAGAAAAAGATCTGCTCTTCTTTGCATCCGCTCTCCTTTAGAATCTGCTCGATCTCTCTTCGGGAACGGCCAGGTCCCTTTCCCATAAGGCTGTCAAAATAATTCCCCGTACGAGGTTCTAAAGCTCCTGCCCAATATTTGAGGCCAAACCGGTTGTCAGCCGCCAGAACCAGATGTCCTTCCGGCTTTAGATGTGCCAGCAACCTCTTAACCGCCTCTGTCTCCGGATGCGCTCCGGCTATATATTTTACCGCATCCGCCAGCACCGAAGGAGCTATAATCCAGTCATAAGTACCTTCTAACTGCTGCCAAGGATCCCCTGCAAATACCTGCAGATTGTCTGCATGAGCATAACGCCGGGCCAGTATCCGGCAGCGGGCAAGGCTCTCTTCCAGACAGACCACCTGTCCGGCCTTTTTCAGCAGTCCTCCCGTCAACTGCCCCGTATCTGCTCCGAACTCCAGCACCGTATCCTCGCTCCTGACCGGAAGCCATTCCGTCAGGTTCCCCCGCAGATGGGACAGATGGTACAGAACCGGGAAATCCGACACACGTTCCCGGTGACAGTCAAACCCGGATTCCACCAAGGCCAGGATTTTCGCATCCTCCGGCCGCGGCTTTTGCAGTTCCTCTAACTCCTTTGGACTCCAAAGGGAAACTTTTCCATACTTTTCCTCAAACATGTCCATCCGTTTATCCCTTTTCCACGGTAATTACCGTATTCATATCATAAAATCCTACGGTATCTTTGCTGGATAATACTGTCAGCCCAATAAGATCATACAATCTATGATACACCTTAAATTCGTCTCCCGCATATCCGGTACACCCAAGGGACAGCAGATAATCCCCGCCCTGCAAGTCAATCCGCTGGGTATAGGTGACAATCCGCGTCTCTCCCGCTTCCACCACGCCCGTCTCCACCCGCTCAAACATACTGTTGGTGCCGGTAATATCCGTTCCCTGCTTATTGCGGATGGTAATCGTAAAGATCGGATCTTTAATCCGGCTGTAAAAAGAAACCTTCGCCTTTACCTGACACTCAGAGCCTTTCTCAATAATACTGGAAAACTGCCCATACTGATCGATAATCCCAAAATCTACGATCTCCGCCTGCTTTTCTCCATAATCCAAAAGAGCAGGATTGACCTCAAAATGGTCTTTCCATGCCTTTCCTTCCAGGGTGTGCCGGTGAATCTCGCTCTTTTGACCTACATCTTCCAGTGTCTCCTCGTCCAACTGATGCACGAGAAGCTTCTTATACATGTTGACCATATCCTTCGGCGAACCTTCCGCCAGCTTCACGCCTTTGTGAAGAAGGACCACCCGGTCGCAGTATTTGGCAATGCTGGTCAGATCATGACTCACAAACAGGATTGTCTTGCCAAGCTTTTTAAACTCTTCAAATTTGTGATAACATTTTGCCTGAAAAAATACATCCCCCACCGACAGCGCTTCGTCTACGATGAGGATCTCCGGATCAATATTGATGGCCACGGCAAAAGCCAGCCGCACGAACATGCCGCTGGAATAAGTTTTGACCGGCTGATGGATAAATTCTCCGATATCTGCAAAATCCAGAATATCCTGCAGGCGCTCCTCGATTTCCTTTTCCGAAAAGCCCAGCATAGTCCCGTTCAGATATACGTTCTCCAGGCCGGTGTATTCCATATTAAATCCGGCTCCCAGCTCTAAAAGGGCCGAGATCCGTCCTTCGATCTTCATCTTTCCGTCCGTAGTTCCCAGGACACCGGTGATAATCTTTAAAATCGTAGATTTTCCGGAACCGTTGACTCCGATGATTCCCACGGTTTCCCCCTGACGAATGGTCATGCTCACATCTTTCAGGGCGTAGTGTTCACTGTAGCATTTTTTCCGCGTCAGACCAAGAGCGTCCTTTAAGCGGTCCCGGTTCCGGTTGTATAGTTTATAAATCTTTGTAATATGTTCCAGTCGGATGGCTTCCCTGTCCATAGACACCTCTTATCTTGCTTCTCCTTTTGCGCGCACATTTACAGTACATCCGCAAAATGGATCCTCAGTTTCAGAAAGACACTGCTCCCGGCCGCCCAGATCACAGCCGTTACCGCCCAGAAGTATGCATTCATCCAGCCCAGCTCCCCAATGGTTCCTGTTTGAAACAAAACCGCCCGATAACCATAGACAATATAACACAGAGGATTTAATTTCAAAAGGAACAAAACCGGATACTTCTGAAGCAGATCTTCCAACGACCACATAATCGGCGTCATCCAGATGCCCACCTGCAGAAAAATATTGATGATCTGACTCAGATCCCGGAAAAAGACGACCAGTGCGCTGGTCAGCATACAGACGCCTGTGACAAATATCATAAGGCTGAAGCTGAAATAGACCACTTTCAGCGTATGCAGCCCCGGATAGTATCCATACAGCGCGAATAAAAACAGCATAAACAGGACGAAAAACCCATGAATAAAAAGAGCCGCTGTCGTCTTCACCACCGGAAGGATGTTGATGTTAAAGACAACTTTTTTCACCAGATAATTATATTCCAGGAGTGCATTCGTTCCATTGCTTAAACTTTCCGAGAAATAAAACCAGGGAACGATGCCGCTGACCAGCCAGAGGACAAAGGGCACTTTGATGCCTTCCTTCAGATCCGCTGTGGCATTGTTCAGACCAATCTGAAAGACAAACCAGTACACCAGTACGATAACCACCGGCTGGACCAGTGCCCAGGCCACTCCGAAATAAGAACCCGCATACCGGGTCTTAAAATCATTTTTGGAAAGCTTCCAGATCAGCTTCCGATTCTTCCAGATATCCTGGAACATATGATCCGCCATATGGGATTCTCCTTATCTCTTACGTTCCTCAATGCCGCCCCATTTCTGATCTTTCTCGGAAATAATCAGCTCCATTCCTTCCGGAATCGGCCATTCCACTCCGATGTCGGGATCATTCCAAATGATGCCTCCCTCATCGTTGGGATGATAGAAATCCGTACATTTGTACACGAACTCCGCCGTATCCGACAGCACTAGGAATCCGTGAGCGAAATTTTTCGGAATAAAAAACTGCTTCTTGTTCTCTGCCGACAGAATCACCCCATGCCATTTCCCATAGGTCGCAGACCCAGGCCGAAGATCTACCGCCACATCGAATACTTCCCCGCTGATCACCCGAACCAGCTTGTCCTGGGGATACTGAAGCTGATAATGCAGTCCGCGAAGCACACCCTTTTTGGATGCGGACTGGTTGTCCTGCACGAACTCCAGTTCGATTCCCGCTGCCGCATAGTCTTTATAATGATAAGTTTCCATAAAATACCCGCGTTCATCGCCGAATACCGCAGGCGTGATGATCTTAAGCCCCTCAATCCCACAAGTTTCCACTGTGATCTTTCCCATATGTTTTCTCCTTATTATAGTTCCGCATCTGCCCAAAGGTTCCCCTTGGACTGGAAGGTTCTCCCTCCACATCCGTTCCTGGACAACCTTCCGGAACCTTTGCGGCAGATGCTGTTTTATAGTTCCGCATCTGCCCAAAGGTTCCCCTTGGACTGGAAGGTTCTCCCTCCACATCCGTTCCTGGACAACCTTCCGGAACCTTTTACAATCCGTTAGCTACATCCACCAGGTACTGGCCGTAAGGAGTCTTCATCAGCGGCTCTGCCAGCTTCAGAAGCTGCTCCCGGTCAATGAATTTGCGGCGGAATGCGATCTCCTCAATGCAGGAAATGTATAATCCCTGCCGCTTCTGGAACGCCGCTACAAAGTCTGCCGCATCCAGCAGTGCATCATGATTTCCCGTATCCAGCCATGCAAAGCCGCGTCCCAGTGTTTCCACCCGCAGCATTCCCCGCCTCAGATACTCATTGTTAATGCTTGTAATCTCGATCTCACCCCTGGCAGACGGCTTGACGTTCCTGGCAATCTCCACCACATCATTGTCATAGAAATAAAGTCCCGGCACTGCATAATTGGACTTGGGCTGCGCCGGCTTTTCCTCGATGGATACCGCCATGTCATTCTCGTCGAACTCCACCACACCATACTCTCTTGGATCGCGGACATAATAGCCGAAGATTGTCGCACCACTCTCGTGAGAAACCACCCGCTTCAGCACCTGGGAAAAGCTCTGCCCATAGAAAATATTATCTCCCAGAATCAGTGCCACGCTGTCGTCTCCGATAAAATCTGCGCCGATGATAAATGCATCTGCCAGTCCTCTCGGCTGCTCCTGCACTTTGTAGGCAAACCGCATACCCAACTGGCTCCCGTCCCCTAAAAGCTCCTCGAACATGGGCAGATCTCTCGGAGTCGAGATAATCAATACTTCCCGGATGCCCGCCAGCATCAGAATCGATAACGGGTAATAAATCATGGGTTTGTCATAGACTGGCATAATCTGTTTGGATACCGCTTTTGTCAGCGGGTACAGTCTTGTTCCGGAACCGCCCGCAAGTATAATACCTTTCATAAAAATATATCTCCTTATTTCTATCATTCCATATGTCTTTGGACTATTTCAATCTGCTTCTCTCTCCAGTGTCCGCAGCAGCAGATCACAGTCCGTCAGAAAGTTCCTGGCAAACAGAAAGCAGAGCTGTCCGTCAATCTCTTTTACCTCATACAGCCGCACTGCTTCGTTGTCCGGCATAGCAGACTGCCGGCAGGTACCGATCGGCGCAAAGTCTCTTGTATAGTCCGCATAATAGACCGACGCTCCCTGATAACTTTCACCCACACTGGCATAATCGCAGCTCACATAAAGTCTCCAGCCTTCCTCCGTCGGTTCGCAGGACGCCATCTCATGATCTGCAATGGCAGGCAGAAGCTCCGTAGGACCGCTCCATGTCTCCCCTTCGTCTTTTGAAATCATAACGCAGATGGCCGAAGGTCCTTTGTCATACTGCTCCATCTCAAAGAAATAATACAGTGTTCCATCCACGCACCGAACATCTCCGTCCTCCAGATTCTGCTTCCGGCGAATAATGTCCGTCACATATTCCCACTTTTCCAGATCATCCGAACGATAAAGCTTTACCGTATAAGTTCCGTTTTCTCCCTGGGGATCCGGATTGTTGACAGTCCCTTCAATCCATGTATGGGTCAGAAACCAGGTATCTCCTTTTTGAAACAGGACCGGATCGATGGCAAGGGTATCTGTCTTCAGAACTGTTCGGTCTTCTAAAAGCTCCTCATTCTCGTTCAGCCGGAGAATATGCGTCTCATTGGCGTGATTGCTGTAGGCAACTGCATAGCTTTTGCCGGACTGTCCGGAAATGTCCTCCTGCACATAAAGCCAGGAAGCATACAGTCCGTCATATTGACGCACTACATTTCCTTCCAGATCCAGCACCTGGAGTCCCTCCTCCACGCTGGTCATAATATGCGCCCCCAGAAATTTGGCGTCCGCGTTGTGATACCCCGGCAGAGTGAACCCGTTCTCCTTTTTCCCGGTTCTGCCGGCCGTCAGCGCCAGCAGGGCAATCAGTACCCCCAGCACCGGAAACCACATCTGTTTCTTCATTGAACCTGTCTCCATGAAAATCTACCTGAAAAAGCAAATGGACAGTACCGCCCATCCTTCCTGTCCGCTTTGCCCTGATCTGCCATGTTCTCTTTTTGAATTATGCTCCGCATTTTGGATGATTATAACATTATTACACAATTATTACAAGTACCATGGATTTTTCCCTTGGAACATGTTATATTTATGGTATTCTATTGGAATATTACAGCAAAGGAAATGCTGGACATTCACTCATATGGAACTTAAAAACGGAGGTTTTTATGAAACGATTTTACGACAGCCTTCTTGGGCTGACAGAGAAATACTACTGGATCTGGTTTGCACTTCTAACCATCCTGACCGCTTTTCTCTGCTTCCGGTGCTTAGGGATCGGTGCTATTGACTCCTGGGACGAAGCACGCCATGGCATATCCGCCTATGAAATGTTGCAAAGGGGCAATTATCTGGTCAACACCTTTCAGGGAGCACCGGACTACTGGAACGTCAAGCCGCCCCTTTCCTTTCTGACCATTATCGCCGGCTTTTCTCTCTTTGGCTATACGGCCGTGGGGCTTCGGGCTTTCTCTGCCCTTTTCTATCTTCTGACCGCAGTGTGCACCGGCCTTTTTGCCAGACGATACGGATGCCTGGCCTCCCTTCTGACTATGGCCTTTCTGACTGCCAATTACTTTCCATTCAAAGCCCATCTGGTCCGTGCCGGAGATGCAGACAGCCTGTATCTTCTGCTCTTTACTCTGGCTATGCTGGCCATGTTAAAGCTCCAAGAGAACCGGCGCTGGCTTTTGGTCTGCGGACTCTGCTTTTCGCTTGCCTTTCTGACCAAAAGCTTCCATGCAGGTATGATTGCCATTATCGGCATACTGTTCCTTTGGCTGACCGGACAATGGAAACAGATCCGGCTGCGCCTGTGGGCAGGCTTTCTTGCCGCTGCTCTTGTACCGATCCTTCTTTGGGCATTTCTCAGATATCAGTATGACGGCGCAACTTTCTTTTTACAGATGTACGAAGCGGATATCGCCGGACGGACTGCCGCCGGCGGGTTAGAAGGGCATGGCTTTCCGCTTTCCTATTATTTTACGTCCATTTTCTGGAACTTTGACTATATTTACGGTTTTTTGAGCCTTATTGTCCTTCTCGGTATCCTGTACCTTCTCCTCCGGCCCCTGAGAAATGTTTTGGTTCTTCTCTGTCCGTCGGACCGGATCGGCATCCTTTTGTGGCTGTTTCTGCCTCTTGGCCTGTTCTCTCTCGTGTCCACCAAGCTTATGTGGTATGTATACCCGTGTATCGTTCCCTTATGCCTGCTGGCTGCGGTTTTCCTGGATGCATTTCTCAAAAACGGAAAGGTTCTTTTACAATTTCGAATGCTTGTTCTTTTTATAGTCTGTGCAGGAACTTTTGTATTTCTATGGAACAATTATACAGATAACGTACGCGGCGCCCGCTCCAACGATCTGCAGACTTTTGTCATGGAACAGTTCGACCGGGAGGGACCGCTGTCTGGCTGTATTGTCTATCTGGATGCCTATGATCCGTTCCTCTATGCCAACACCACCCAATGGGAGCAGAATATGCGCCTGCTGGCTTTGATGGAAGGTGCCCTTGACTGCCGGGACGGCGGTGCCGAAGCCTTTTTAGCGGAGGAAGAAGACTGCCTTCTGATTCTCTCAATCCCGTTCCTTGAAAACTATCCAAAGCTCCGTGCTTTCGAAGTACTGGCGGACAACGGACAGTATCTGCTCATCCGGCGGCAGATATCAAAAGCTCCATAGAACATTTCACACCCTTTCGCTGACCGTTTACAGCATCTGTATTATCCTGAAAGTATGCTCTCCGATGTTTAAATATATTACAAAAAAGGAGGTTATATCATGCACGCAAAGACAATGGAAGGACTTATGGGCGCAAGTGCCAACGTGGATCTGCTGAATACCCCTATGAGAGTTTACAAAGAAGCAGAAACCAGAGGGGATACGGCCGTTATGGAGCGGGCACTAAGCTATGCGGGCCAGACTGCAGAACAGGCAGATAAGTACAAAACCGTAGCCGATGAGGGAATGAAAGAAGACGCAAAAGAGACCAGCGAAAAAGCCAAAGACATTCAGGAGAAAACGATTCAGGCGCGGAAGCAGGAGCAGGCAGAGTTAGAGCAGAGGATCGAACAAAGCCGGGATACCGTCGAGATCAGCGAAACAGGCAAAGAATCCCTGCCGGTATCTGCGGAGGAAGAACATGCAGCACCGGATCCAAATTCCGCTCCACCCGCTGCCGCTTTTGCGGAGCCTGTCACTTACACAAAGAATGGTGAAGTCAGTCCAGCCCCGGCAGAAGCGCAGGCGAGTGTTTCACTCACTGTATAAACGGCCAAAAGGCTCCCGTCCCGGCAGTGTTCTTCCTATATGGAAGACTGCCGAAACGGAAGCCTTTTTGGCCGCTTTTTTCTTTCGTTACCGCTCGTCGTATTGTTTTACTTCCACGGTCTTTTTCTCAAAGTCCAGAAAAAGCTGAAAAGCATATCCGTCATCGCTCGTGTCCCAAATCTCTACGTATTTGGGCGAGATCTCGATCAGAATCTCCGAATCCTCATGACTGTATTTATTATAACTTTCCCACAGATGCTTCTTATAGCCTTCGGCAAATCTCTGCCCAGGCTCCTCTGTCACCAGCCCCTTATTTCTGGCAATGCCTTCTACCTGTACGCCGCTCCAGCACACTGCTACCTGAGGATTGGTAAGAAGCTGTTTTGTTTTGCGGAAATTTTTGTCCGTCTTGAAATAAATCTTTTCATCGTAAAACAGGCAGCTTACATTGCGCACCATCACATAATCATTCACGCTGGATGCCAGGGCCATAATCTTACTGTCCCCAAGCATATCGAACATACGTTCAACCGCTTCTTCAAAAGTGATTCCCTTGTTTAATGTAAATTTCATATGACACCTCTTATTTTCCGGTTCAGCTATTTATCATGTCCCGCACTACTTTGCTGAGCCTTTTGTATACAAAGAATGTAACAACCGATGTGGCACCGTATTTAATCAGATTAAAGGGCAGGATTCCGAGTACAGCCATACTCATGACATCTTTCATAATCGGATTGACCGCTGTACACAGCGCAACGATATCCCCCATGGTCATATTTGCCATCCTGCCATAAAACGGTATAATCAAATACAGATTGGTAAAGACCGCCGTCACCGATACGATCATGGTGCTTAAGATCATTCCAAAGGCAGCCGACTTCTTTGACTTGTTCCAGTGATAGACGGCAATGGCCGGCATCACATAAGCGCTGCTCAAGATCAGCCCCTGAAGTTCACCGGTTCCAAAGGAAAGGCTCCCCTGCATGACTAACTGCAGCAGGATTTTCACGATAATTACCATAAAGGCCGCCACCGGTCCAAACATATATCCGGCCATAATCTCCATAACCCCCGACAGGTCAAAAGACATAAAAGGCGGCAGGAACGGAAGCGGAAACCGAAAGAGCATGAGCACCGCACTGACGGCTCCCATCAACCCTACAAAAGCGGTCCGCTTAATCTGCATATGGATGGCATGGTTCAGTCTTCCTGTTGCTGTTGGTTCCATTGTTTCATTTGTTCGACTCATTCTGAATCCCCTCCTAATTATAGTTCCGCATCTCTTCGAAAGTTCCCCCGGTGCTGGAAACATTTCCTGGCACTTCCGTGTCAGGAAATCTTTCCGGGGAACTTTCGCAGAGATGCTGTTTTTATAGTTCCGCATCCCTTCGAAAGTTCCCCTGGTGCTGGAAACATTTCCTGGCACTTTAAGGTTCCCCCTCGACGACACTATATGAATTTTGCGCTGTTTCCATATTTCCGGACATAAAAAAATCCGGAGTACATGGTCTCCGGGCGCATTCTGCAGAAAATGTCTTTTCTCATCCGGACTATTACCGTCGGTTCCGGAATTCCCCTCTCGGAGTCACCGGATCAGCCGCTTCCGCGGGTCATGGACTATACCATCGGTAGGGACTTGCACCCTGCCACAAAGACTTTCGGTATTCAGTTATGATCGAAGTGATTGCAGTTACATTTCTCTGCTGTAAAATATTATACTCCTCCAAAACACAGTTGTAAATACCCAATTCACTCTCCTGACCGAATCCACATGCAGAACGCCCCCACACCGGATGTTTTCTGCAAAACATTCCCATATGGGGGCAGGCACTTGAACTTTATCAGAACAATTTGTCAGTATTTTTTAGATAAACCTTACGCTTACTTTCTCTCCAATAACCTCTGCCTTCCAGCCGCTTCCGCCGCTGACAGACACCTGGATCTCTCCTTGTTCCCTGACTGCTTCCACGCATACGGCTTCCCGTCCTTCCATATCCGGAACGGTTGTCCGCACACGGCTGCCTTCTTTTATCTGATACAGTTTCAGCGTCGTCTGGGAGAGGTAATCATAATCCGGCCGCTCCTCATCGATTCCCACCGGAAGTATGGTGCCTTCCCGAACCAGAAGCGGAAGGTGGAAGTAATCGCAGACCCGTGTATACCATCTGCCGCCTTCCTGTATCTCCCCGGTCAGGTAGTCTGTCCACACACCTTCCGGCAGATAGTATGACACCTCACCGCTTTCTTTGAATACCGGTGCCACAAGAAGAGAATCTCCGAGCATATACTGTCTGTCCAGCGTCTCACAGGTAAGATCTTCCGGAAATTCCAGAAACATAGGCCGCATCATCGGTATCCCTTCCTTATGCGCTTTCACCGCCTGCCCGTAGAGATACGGCATAAGCGAGCATTTCAGCCGGACAAATTTTCGAAGTACATGGCAGGCTTCTTCGTCAAAAAGCCAAGGCACCCGGTAGGAAGTAGAACCATGAAGCCTGCTGTGAGAGCTGAGCAGCCCAAACGCACACCATCTCTTGTATACATCAGCCGACGCCGTCTGCTCGAAACCGCCGATGTCATGACTCCAGAAGCCATAGCCGCACACAGACAGAGACAGTCCTCCGCGCAGCTCCTCTGCCATAGAGGGATAGGTTGCTGTACAGTCCCCGCCCCAATGAACCGGGAATTTCTGTCCTCCTGCCGCAGTAGATCTGGCAAATACTAATGCCTTGTCTCTGCCAAGTTTGCGCTCTAGAAGTTCAAATACGGTCTTATTATAGAGATACGTATAATAGTTATGCATTTTCACCGTATCTGACCCGTCATAGTATTTCACGCCCGTCACCGGTATCCGCTCACCAAAATCCGTCTTAAAGCAGTCCACGCCCATGTCCATAAGCCGCTCTAACTTCTCCTGGTACCAGCGGCACGCATCCGGATTTGTGAAATCCACCAGCGCCATTCCTGCCTGCCAGCGGTCACACTGCCATACGGAGCCGTCCAGATTTTTTACAAAATATCCTTTCTCCATCCCCTCGTCAAACAGAGCGGATTTCTGTCCGATATAGCTGTTGATCCACACGCATATATGAAGTCCCCTTGCTTTATAGCGTTTCAGCATCCCTTCCGGATCCGGAAATGTATCCGGGTCCCACTCAAAACTGCACCACTCATAGCCCTTCATCCAGAAGCAGTCAAAATGAAAAGTATGAAGAGGAATCTGCCGGTCTGCCATCCCCTGGATAAAGCCGGTAACGGTTTTTTCATCGTAGCTGGTCGTAAAGGAGGTAGTCAGCCAAAGACCGAAGGACCAGGACGGCGGAAGCGCCGGCTTTCCTGTCAGTTCTGTATAGAGCTGCACGGTCCCCTTCGGCGTACTCCCATTGAGAATATAATAATCCAGCCGTTCGGTCTGCACGCTGAACTGCACCCGCTCCACTTTCTCGCTTCCGATCTCAAAATGCACATCCCCCGGATGAGCCACAAAGACACCATATCCTTTATTTGTCACATAAAAAGGTACATTTTTATATGTCTGCTCGGATGCCGTTCCGCCGTCTTCGTTCCAAATTTCCACAATCTGTCCATTTTTCACAAAGGGCGTATAGCGCTCTCCAAGGCCGTATACATATTCTCCCACATCCAGCAGAAGCTGCTCAGCCATATAATTTTTCTTTGTTTTGCGATTCTGCATATAGGCCAGATTCCGGAAGCTGCTCTCGGTAAGCAGACGCTCCCCGTCCCGAAATTCCACCCGCCATCCATCCGGCGCCTTCCATATAACCGCACTCGTATGTCCGGATGTATAGACAAGTTTCTCCCCGTCTTCCTTGATGGAGACAAAGCCTCCTTCCTGCCCGGCAACTTCAAAATGAGGTCCTTGATAAGCAGCACCTTTAAAATGCACTGCGGACACTTTGATAACATTTTCCATAGGACTTGAAAAGGCAACCGTGAGCATGGGCTGGTTCAGCGTATCTCCCCGGTCTGTCATATGCTTTGTGGCGGCATAAACAACAAGTTCTTTGTCTCTGATCTGAGAATCATAATACTCTACTGCATACACCGGCTCGATCTCCTCCCGGATGCGCCAGTATCCATTTGTAAATTTCATAACCGCATTCCCTTTCTACTTATCCGTCAGACGGCGATCATTTCTTGTAAATACCGGAAGTTCCGCCAGCGGCGCGCTGATCTCGACGGTTTCTCCGCCCGGATATACTTTCCCGGTAAAATAATGCTTCCATTCACTCCCGGCCGGAAGATAAACCGTTCGCTTCCGCATACCTCCGTACAGAATCGGAGCCACGAGCACATCCGGTCCGAACATATATTCGTCTTCTTTTTCCCATGCAGCCGCATCCTCCGGGAAATCATAAAACAGCGGCCGCATAACCGGTGTTCCCTTCTCATGAGCCGCCCTCATAAGCTCTGTAAGATACGGCTTCATGTTCTCCCGAAGCTCCAGATAAGTCCTGCAGATTTCATACGCTTCCTCTCCAAAGGACCATACTTCATTATCCGCTCCGGAGACGCAGGCGGCTCCGCCTTCTTTTCCCATAGGTTCCTGCAGAGGCTCCCGATAACCATGAAGCCGCATAACCGGGCAGAAAGCCCCATACTCAAACCAGCGGACCAGAAGTTCCTGGAACTTTGGATCTTTTGGATCGCCTCCATGAAAACCGCCGATGTCCGTTGTCCACCAGGGAATCCCGGCCATCCCCATATTCAGTCCTGCTGCCAACTGGTTCCGAAGGCTTGCAAAACTGGAATGAATATCACCGGACCACACAAGCGCACCATATCTCTGGGAACCGGCCCATGCACAGCGAAGCAGATTGATGATGTTTTCCTGTCCCTCTGCTTTCATTCCGTCAAAAAATGCCTTCGCATACATAAGCGGATAAATGTTTCCGATCTGCACATTGGGACCCAGGTGATAGCGGTAATTGTCAAAATCGTAAATGCTGTATTCCGGTTCTGCCTCATCCAGCCAGAACAGCTTCACACCCTTTTCATAATAATTTTCTTTCGCCTTCTGCCAGACATAATCCCGTGCTTTCGGGTTCGTCGCATCAAAATGCACAGTATTTCCCTGGAAATCCATTGCGATCCGGAAGCCCCGGTCCGTACGGATCAGATAGCCTTTCTCTTTCATCTCAGCAAAGTTTTCGCTGCGGTAATCCACGGTCGGCCAGATGGAAACCATAAGCTCAATGCCCATCTCTTTTAATTCCCGAATCATGCCGTCCGGATCCGGCCAGTATTTCAGATCAAATTTCCAGTCCCCCTGCAGCGGCCAGTGAAAATAGTCCACCACAATCACCGAAATAGGCAGATTCCGCCGTTTATATTCCCGCGCCACATGCAGGAGTTCCTCCTGCGTCTGATAGCGCAGCTTACACTGCCAGAAACCCATCGCATAATCCGGCATCATGGGAACGGTACCTGCTGCTTTTGCATATGCTTCCTCGATCTCAGCCGGCGTGTCTCCGGCAGTGATCCAGTAATCCAGCACTTTTGTGGAGTACGCCTCCCAGGTGGTGATATTGTTTCCAAATACTACCCGTCCTACAGCCGGATTGTTCCAGAGAAATCCATATCCCAGAGAAGACACGGCAAAAGGTACGCTGGCCTGAGAGTTTCTCTGCGCCAGTTCCAGATCCGTTCCTTTGAGATTCAGATTTGGCTGCTGATACTGGCCCATGCCGTAGAGCCGTTCCTCTGTGTTCGATACAAACCGCATAGACAGATGATAGTCTCCGCCTGGTATTGGCCGATATTCTCTCGCCTCTACCTCCAGCGCGCTGCAGTAATCCGCAAATACATCCAGCCGATTCCGGAGATATTCATCCAAAAGCACTTTTCCTTCCTTATTATAGAACGTCAGTTTGCCATAAGCGGACAGCCTGGCACGAAGCTTTCCATTTACAATCTCGGCATGATCTTCCTCTATGGTAATCTTTGCCTGCACCTCTTCCGGCGTCATCTGAAGGGCCCAGTTTTCCTTTGGCATCTTGGCAGTTTTTGTTCCTCTTACCCGGAAACTATTGTGTCCCCAGGGCTGAATCCAGAGTTCTTCTGCATCATAGTGAAACTTCAGGCAGCCGTCTTCTATTCTGAATACATTCATTTTGTTTCTCCTATTATAGTTCCGCATCCGTCACAAAGATATCCCCTTCCGGACATCTTTGGACTGATGCTGTTTTATAATTTGGCATCCGTTTCCGGCCCCTGTTATCCTTTTACAGATCCGCTCGTCATGCCCTCTACAATATGCTTCTGCATCGTTACAAAGATAAAGCAGCTAGGCAAAATCAGCAGCACGCCGTATGCCATAATGCTGTTCCACTGCGTTCCGTACTGGTTCATAAAAGTATAGATGGCAGAAGTCATAGGACGCATGGCATCCTTCGTATTGAATGTCATGGAATATGCCAGATCATTCCACGCAAATACAAAGCTGAAGCAGGCTGCGGTAATTACCGTCGGCTTGCAGATTGGAAGCGCAATCCTGAAAAACGCGGAAAACGCATTACAGCCGTCAATTTTCGCCGCATCTTCCAGCTCCTTTGGCATATTCAGAAACCCCGGCCGAAGCATCAGCACGATAAACGGAATGGATACCGTAGCCGTGGATAAAATCGGCGCAAAATAAGAATTTAGTATTCCAAGCCTGGAGAAGATCAAAAACAGCGGTGTCAGCACCAGAGAGGCCGGGAGCATCTGCGTAATCAAGAAGATGAGCACAAACAGCTTCATCCCTTTTACCTTATATCTTGCCAGTCCATATGCCGCCGGCACAGACAGGCAGAGGGACAGAATCATGGAACCAACGGCAATAATTACAGAGTTTTTTAATGTCACCGCCAGATTTCCCAACTGGTCCTGATATGCCTTCAGGGTAAATGTATGGGGCCAGAGTGTCGGAGTACTGGCAAAGATCTCACTGTCTATTTTAAAGGAATTGACTACGATCCAGTATAACGGAAACAGGAAGATACATGCAATCATAACTGCGCCAATGTTCATGAAAATATTTTTCTGTTTATCATTTAAATGTTTCATATTCACTCCGCCCCTTTCTACATGACTTCATCTTTGGATATGGTCTTCAGATACACAAGCGCCACAAGGAACAGGCAGACAAACAGAATGTTGGCCACTGCCGCTCCTTCTCCGAAATGGAAGAGCTGGAAAGAAAGTTTGTATGAGAAGGTAGACAGCACCTCTGTGGCATCCACAGGACCGCCCCCTGTCATAACGTATACGAGATCGAAAACTTTAAACGTCAGCACAAATCCAAGAACCAGCACGGACATGATCGTAGGCTTCAGAAGCGGAATTGTGATCTTCATAAATTTCTGCAGCCCTGACGCGCCGTCGATGGAAGCGGCTTCATAAATATCCGCCGGAATGTCATTCAGACCAGTCGTAAGAAGCAGCATATTAAAAGGAATACCCACCCAGGAATTGGCGATAATCAGCCCCCACATAGCAGTATTTCCCTGCAGAAGCCATCCCACCGGTTTGTCGATCAGATGCAGATTCATTAGTATGGCGTTGATAATACCGTTGCCTTCCGCAAACATAAATTTAAATACAAGAGCGGTTACCGTCACCGGAAGCATCCAGCTAATGACAATAAATCCACGGATCGGCTTGGAAAACGTAAATTTCTTTGCAAAAAACATAGCGAACAAAAATCCAAGCGTAAACTGAATCACCAGACAGCCGACGGTATACAGAAATGTATGGAGCAGCGCTTTGCGAAACGTTACATCTGCAAACACTGCCTGATAGTTCGCAAAACCAAGAAAATCTCTCGTCTTGCTGCCAAGGGTCATTGCCGTCACATCCTGAAAGCTGACAATCCAGTTGTATACAATAGGGTATCCAATAAAGATCAGCATGTAGATGACCGCCGGAACAATAAATAAATATCCCAGCATCTGTTCCTTTTTCTCTCTCTTATTTGACATTCGGTTCCCTCCTAATTATAGTTCCGCATCTGCGTGGACATTCCCACGCCCCCAAACACCGTTTTTTTGGCAAAAAAACTCCATCACATCACAATTCCTTCATTGTCCATGCGATGGAGTCTTTCATCCGCTATCTGTTTTTCCGATTATTTATTTTTGATGGCATCAATCTTCGCCTGTGCATCTGCCATCGCTGTATCCACATCCTTCTGGCCTGTGAACACTTCCTGCTGCGCGGTATAGATCGCAGCGGAGATTTCCGGCCAATCCGGAGACGGACCTCTGGACTGTGCTCCCGGCATCACTTCTGCAAAGACCGAGTTCAGCGGATCGCCTGCGAACATCTCCTGAATATTTACATCGGATCTGGGTGAGAAACGGCCGATGGATTTACAAATTTCCTGAGATTTCTCTTTGCTTGTGATCCAGGTCAGGAACGTCCAGCTCGCTTCCATGTTTGCCCCGGAACAGATGGCTACATTCTCGCCTCCAAGTACCGATGCATAGTTCCCGTTGTCTGCCTTTGGAACCTGTGCAATTCCATAGTCCAGATCCGGCGCGTCATTTGCAAGCCCTGAGAACTGCCACGGTCCGTTAATCATCATAGCTGCCTGACCGGATGCAAACTGTTTCTCTGCATCTGCCTGCGTCCAGCTTACACATTCCCGGCTCACATAACCTTTCTCAATAAGGTTGTGCAGATACGTCATGGACTCTTTCGATTCCTCTGTTGTCAAGTCCATAACACTTCCTCCTGCTGACAGAAGCCAGGGCATATACTGGAACGTGCCTTCTTCATTTCCGATGGCGGAGATGGCAAGACCTCTGCATGTATCTGTGGTCAGCTTTTCACATGCAGCTTCCAGCTCGGACCAGGTCGTCGGTACTTCCACGCCTGCATCCTCCAGCATCTGCTTGTTATAGAAAAGTCCTAAGCAGTTATTGCCCCAGGGAAGTCCGTACAGCTTTCCGTCATAATAACAGGAATTGATGGAGCCTTCCATAAAGTTCGCATCTTCCCAGGAATTATAAAGATCCGTAATGTCTGCAAATACGCCCATGGAAGCATAGGAGTTGTGGTCCGGATTGTCCACCATGCCGCAATCCGGAAGCTCTCCGGATACTACGCCGATGGTATACTGCTTCATCAGTTCTTCTCTTGGCAGATACTGTGCATTGACATAAATCTCATTCTGAGAATTGTTGAATTCCTCTACTGCCGCATTGACAAACTGGCCTTCTTTGTCCTCCGACATATAATGCCAGAATGTGATCTCCGTTTTCCCGTCCGCACTTGCCGGCGTCTGAGTCCCCTCAGTACTTTCCGCGCCTTCCGTCTGTGCAGGCTGCTCGCCTGTCGCCGGAGCATCTGCAGAACCGCCCCCGCAGCCTGCAAGCGCGCCTGCTGTCACTGCCAGCATCGTCAATAATGCAATACCTCTTTTCATCACTCATCCTCCTATTATCGTTTCCGTATGTGCCTTAGATTTGTCCGGCACATACTGTTTCTGGTTTCGTATCCGCCCGAACATGCCTGCCGCTCTGGAAGCATCTCCGGCTGATACTTTATTTATGTAATTAGTATAACTGGAAAATCTGCGATAAAATATTCCATTATTTTAAAAAAAGTGTACAAAATCCCTAATTATTATTCTTATCCATGGCATATTGCTTGGCCGATACCCCGGTATACTCTTTAAATACTTTTGAAAAATACTTTTGATCCGGATATCCTACACTGTAGGCCACTTCGTAGATTTTCATATCTGTATTCAGGATCAATTCCTTTGCTTTTTCAATCCGAACCTTTTTCAGATAATTAGAGAATGTCATGCCGGTTTCTTTTGCAAACAGGTTGCTTAGATATTCCGGCGTCAGCCGGAACCGATCCGAAAATCCATCCAGTCCCAGGCGCATGCCATAGTTCTCTTCAATCACCGACACCATTTCTTTAACCGCCGGAGAGTATTCCGCCGTCTGCCCATCTTCTTCCCGTTCCTTCCCCTCTTCCGACAGCTTTCTCAGCAGCTCTTTTACATCGCTTATGGTGGCCGGCTTCAGCAAGTATTCCTTTACCCCAAGACGCAGCCCCTGCCTCGCATATTCAAAATCCGCATACCCGCTTAATATCGCGAACACACATTCGATTCCCATCGCCTGCACTTTTTCAATCATTTCCAGACCGTCCATCTTCGGCATCCGGATATCGGTAATTACAATATCCGGCTCCAGATCCCGAATCATCTTCAGCCCTTCATAACCATTTTCCGCTTCCCCAATCACCCGGCATCCCAGATCTACTTTATTAATTAAATGTCCAAGTCCTTGTCTGGTACGAAATTCATCTTCCACAATCACGATCTTTTTCATCAAAGGTACCCTCCTATTAAAGTTCCGCATCTGACCCATCTATACCCTTTGGCTGGAAGGATTTACAACCACCTTCGGCGCTTGTAAATCCTTCCGGGTATCTTCCGGTCAGATGCTGTTTAAAGTTCCACATCTGACCTGTTTAAAGTTCCGCATCTGACCTCTCTATACCCGCATCCGGTATCACCAAAATAAACTCCGTGCCTTCCCCCTGGCGGCTGTTCACGTGTATCTGCGCCTCCTCATGATAATAGATCCGCAGTCTGTGAATCACATTGCTGATTCCTATGCGCTCGCTGTTCAGAGGCCCGTTCTTTTCGATCTCTTCCCGGATGGAGTTCAGGACCTCCTCCGGCATTCCGCATCCATTATCCCGCACATGGATTTCCAGTCTTCCATCCGTCCTTACAAACGCCTCCACCTGAATCAGTCCTCCTTCTTTTACCTCCTCAAATGCGTGCAGAATTGTATTTTCAATGATCGGCTGCAGCAGCATTTTATAGATCGGAAAGGACAAAGCCTCCTCAGAAATCTCATAACTGCAGTCAAAGGAATCCTGAAACCGGTCCCTCTGCAAAAATATATATTTTTTCAGCCAGCTTATCTCCGCCTCCAAAACAACCATCATATCAATATTGGAAACGCTGTATCGCAGAAGGCTCCCCAGGGTCCCCAGCATATTGCTGATCTCCTCCTCATCGTGTTCGATGGCCCGCCAGTTGATGGAATCCAGCGTATTAAACAAAAAATGCGGATTGATCTGCGCTTCCAGCGCTTTAATTTCTGCATGTTTCTGACTGATAGCCGCCGCCTTGATCTCCTCGTTGCGCTGTTTTAAAGTCTCTACCAGAGAATTAACCCTGGCTGTCATCCGATGGAACTGCCGCACGATAACATACAGCTCATCTTTCTCATCCACATCTACATGGATCTCCTCCGAATCTGTACCCCTGTAATCATGAATGCCCTGGGCAATCGTCTGAATCGTCTGAATATATTTCCGGGAAATAAAATACACGATCAGGAAGAAGATGCAGGTAATAACCGTAACCAGAAAGATCACTGCCCATACAAGACGGTAGATATTTCTGCGGTATACATTTTTATCAACGAGATTGATGATCCGCCACTCCGTTCCTGAGATTTGCCGGATCTTTTCCATAACCTTTCCTGTATTGCCGTATTCCTCTTCCAGAAACTCTTTATAATTCCGGTTGATAAATGCCCGGTCCACGCCTGCCAGGATCCGATCCTTCTCGTCACAGATAATCGTTGTCACTCCGTTTTCCCGGTTCATTCCTCCATTGTCTTCAAACAGAAGAAAATTATTTTCCAGTGCCATAACCAGCACGCCGTTCTGTTCTCCCGAACGTAAGTTCTTTACCGGAAATCCCATAAGCACTACATAATCATCCCTGTTGTCAGACAGGCTTTGATCTACCACCGCAATAAATGTAAGCCCCTGCTTCTCATGGACTTCCCTGTGGATCTCCCGCCGGACTGCCCTGTCCGACCAGATGCTCTCGTTGGAGCTGCCGTACCATTTGGAATAGGATGCATATCTTCCGGTGTCTGCCAGAAAAGTAATCCCCCGGATCTTATCGTGAGTGTAGACGCTTCGTTCCAACAGGCGCTCCATCTGCTCGATATATACCAATGCCGACCTTTCATCTCCCGAATTGAGAAGCTTTCCCAACTCAATATAGTCCTTATCCGAGACAAGATCATACAGTACATCTTCATATGCTTCCATGCGCTCTTTTACCACGACTTCATGCTGGACTGCATTCTGCTCAATCAACCCGTCCGCACTCTTCAGGATACTGTTATAATAAATCGCGCTGATGACCAGCGTAATAATCACAATCGGTGCCACTGCCACCAGCAGATAGACCAGAATCACTTTCCTTTGAATACTGGCCTGTTTTCCAAATATATATTCTATGTAAGTAGTCATCTCTAAGCATTCCCTTTATCCCGTTCTCTGTTCCCTATTCTAACAGATATCCGGGCAATTTAAAAGAGGACCATCCGGCCCGCTTTCAAAACTCTGTTTTATCACGCCGGACCTTCCGGCAATCAAAGCCGAAGTTTTCTTACAGAGTCCGAAAGGGCTTTGGTCCTTAAAGCGTACAGTATATGCCCTTAGTACTGTTTATCTCCCTCGCCTTAAGCGAGAGCAGGTTCTGAAAGAAATCTTCGGCTTTGACAGATGTCCGGTTCTGCCTGATGTCCGGGTTCGATGCAGACTACAGCATGGATTCCGGCTTAAACAGAGACTTTACATGCTCTACCTCTTCCTTTGTCGCCTTGGAAGCAGGCACATAGTAGGATTTTTCTCTTGCGATCTGATACAACTGCTCCTGTGCGGTCTCGGTCTTATTCCGCATCTGCTTGAGCGTCTGTTTTAACTGCGGATTTTCGCTCTGGGTAATATACTCCGCATACATTTTCAGTTCCCCGTTAATGCCCACAAGTGCATCACTGACCATTGTTTTTTCATCCATCTTATTCGCCCTCCTATTTCAGAAATCCCATCAACTGCTGCTTGTTCTCTTTTGCAGACTGTGCCGCCTGCTCAAAATACTGCTTCACCTGCTGATCGGAAGACTGCTTTGCGTATGCGCTGAATTTTGCCTGACAAGTCTCGCTTCCGCCGATAAGATGGCGAAGGTTCTGTACATCAAGTTCTGATAATTCTGACATTAAAAATTCCTCCTTATTTTCCATACTTGCAAAAGTAGTATGTGAAAATAAGGAGGAATTATCCGTTCTAATCTTTACCAGTCTCGGCATCTGACGGCACGAGCCGGTCATAAAGTTCTTCGTACTGTCTGGCAGAATGCTTCCAGGAAAAATCTTCCTTCATAGCCCTTTCTACCATTTTATTCCACGAACGTTTTTTATCATAGTAAACGGATTCTGCATAACGGATAGCTCCTAACATCTCATGGGCATTGTAATTCGTAAAGCCAAATCCGGTACCTTTCTCTTCATATTCATTATACGGTTCCACCGTATCCTTCAGCCCGCCGGTCTCACGGACGATAGGAAGAGAGCCGTACCGAAGCCCCATAAGCTGACTCAGCCCGCAGGGTTCGAACCGGGAAGGCATCAGAAACGCATCCGATGCCGCATAGATCTTATGGGAAAGCTCATTGGAATAATAGATACATGCTGCCACCTTTCCACTGTATTTCCATGCATAATGCCGGAACATATTTTCATAACGCTCATCTCCGGTACCAAGAACGACGATCTGCACATCATCCTGGCACAGCTCATCCATCACACGGTCAATCAGGTCAAATCCTTTCTGATCCGTCAGACGGGACACAATCCCGATGAGCATCTTTTTCTTATCCGCCTCCAGTCCAAGTTCTTTTTGCAGCGCCAGTTTATTTTTTGCCTTTTCAGTCCGGAAGGTTTCTTCCGTGTATTTTTTTGGAATCATGGAATCGGTCTTCGGATTCCATTCTTCATAATCCAGACCGTTCACGATTCCCAATAAGCAGTTCGAGCGTGCCCGCATGAGGCCGTCCAAATGTTCTCCGTAATGAGGACTTTTGATCTCCTCTGCATAAGTGCGGCTTACCGTCGTCACATAATCTGCATAGACGATTCCGCCCTTTAAATAATTGGCATCTCCAAAAGCTTCTAATTTATCCGATGTAAAATAGGACATGTCCAGTCCCGTTGCATCTTGTACCGCCGGAATATTCCAGATTCCCTGAAATTTCAGATTATGGATTGTCATAATGGATTTCATATTGGCATAAAATTCACCTGCATGAAAACTGTCCTTCAGATAGACTGGAATCAGTCCTGTCTGCCAGTCGTGACAATGCACGATATCCGGTTTATAATCGACAACCGGCAGGATGGACAGCGCTGCCTTTGAGAAAAATGCAAATTTCTCAACATCCTCATGTATATATCCATATGGTCTGTCTCCGGCGAAATAATATTCATTATCAATAAAATAATACTGAATTCCTTCGTATCCCATCTCAAGTACACCTACATACTGGCTCCTCCATGCCATATCCATATAGAAATTGGTAACAAAGTTCATCTTTTCTTTCCATTCGGAACCAATACATATGTAATTGGGGACGATCACACGTACTTCGTATCTGTCCTGATCAAAGTACTTCGGCAAAGATCCCACCACATCTGCAAGTCCGCCCGTTTTCACGAACGGTACACACTCTGATGCTATAAACAACACTTTTTTCTTCATGCTTCCCCTCCAGCTCTATTTTCTGGTATAATTATACCAAATATCAGGAGGCTTTAAAAGTTTTTTTCACGCATTATGCATGTTTTTTATAATCCAAGCGTATTTTATCGGCAATCAGTGCAATAAACTCCGAATTTGTCGGTTTTCCCTTGCCAACACTGACGGTATAGCCAAACAACTCGTCGATAGTATCCATTTTGCCTCTGCTCCATGCCACTTCAATGGCATGTCTGATGGCCCGCTCCACTCTGCTTGGTGTAGTCTGGTGATTTTTCGCAATGGTCGGATAGAGAATCTTTGTGATCGAGTTCAGCATATTCATGTCTTCCACTGCCATCATAATCGCATCCCTCAAATACTGGTAGCCTTTGATGTGAGCAGGAACACCGATCTCATGAATCATATTGGTTACATCTGTCTCCAGATTTCGTTCGATATAAGCCATCTTCGTCTCATAGGCCGCAACTTTGCGAACTTCGGACCGCCTTTTCTGTCTGTCAGTCTTCAGACTTTGAATACGCCCCAGCAGCACCTCATGATCAAAGGGCTTCATGATATAATAGCTGGCACCAAGCAGAAACGCGTCTTCTGTAATCTTTTCCTGGCCAATGGCCGATATGACAATAAACTCCGGCTTTTTCTGGAGCTTGGCATCTCCTCCGATCCGTTCCATAACTGTAAGCCCGTCCAGTTTCGGCATAATAATATCTAACAATACAATATCCGGTTCTTTGTCCCGGATAACCTGACACGCCTCCTCCCCATTGCGAGCGATGCCTACGATCTGAAATTCCTCATCCTGATGCACGATACCCTGCAGGATCTCTACCATTCTCTCGTTGTCATCCGCGATGGCGACACTCCATTTGTTCATGCGGCACCCTCCTTATTTCTCATGTTTTCTGTCTCCTTTCTACAGCTTATGCAAATGTTTTCAACGTCCACAGAAAGAATTATAGGGAAAAGAGTAGTTATTTACAAGAAAATCCTGTCGATAGAATTCGAGCAAAATCGACAAATTTAAAAACGGAAAGCTATTTATAAAACAGCTTTCCGTTAATATTTCTACGGTATTTCTTCATTTTTGTTCTTCTTCCAGAAGTAGTATTTCTGGCGCCGTTCCCTGCGTTCTTTCCTGCTTCTGCCATATACCAGAAGATAGAAAACCGGCATCAGAAGAAGGATCAAAAGCGTAGATGCCACAAGACCGCCAATGATGATTATGGCCATACCGGACATCATCTCCGTACCGCTTCCAAGCCCCATGGCCATGGGAATCATGGAGATTACAGTGGTCAGAGTCGTCATGAGAATAGGCCGGAGCCTCGTCTGGCCGCTGCGCACCAGTGCATCCTCAATGGGCATACGCATACGCAGCTCGTTGACGCCGTCCACATAAAGAATACCATTATTTACCACAATACCGACCAGCATCAGAACACCCATCAAAGAGGTCATACTGATGGGCTCTCCTGTGACAAACAAAAGCCCCAGGGAACCGATCAGGGAAAAGGGAATGCTAAGCATGACCATAAGCGAATACTTTGGAGACTCAAACTGCATAGCCATAACAAGGAAAACCAGGAAAACCGCTGCTGCGATGGCCATGCCAAGAGCGGTAAAGGACTCAATCATCATCTCGTCCATGGAGCTTCTGACAATCTCTACGGAGCTGGCAAACTCCATCCCCTCAGCAGTTTCGTCCAGTTGTTCCTGTATTCCGCTTAGATTCTCAGACAGACAAGTAGCAGTGATGGTCAGGGTGTATTTTCCGTCCGTCTTCATGATCGTCTGCTGGGAATCTGTATAGCGAAGCTTTGCCAGCTCCGACAGCGGAACTCCGGAGATTGATGCATTCAGAAGTTTGCTGGCATCGTCATAGGTCCCCTGAGGAAATTCCAGAAAGACACTGTACTCCTCCCCGTTAGACGTAACGGTCATAGCTTCCGTTCCGCTTATCATACTGTACATGGCCCCTGCCACCTGTGCAGGCGTCATTCCTCTGCTCATAGCCTCCAGCGGATCTACCACCACCCGAATCTGTGTTGCCGTCTCTCCGGCGCTGTTGGATACATTCAGGACACCCGGAATGGTCCAGGCAGCTTCCTCCACCATGGATGCCGCTTCCTTGATGTCATCCAGATCTGTGGATTCCAGAGTCAGTATTGCACCGGCACCGGTCGTCATCATGGAAGACATCTGGCTGCTTACCTCAATCTCCAACTGAATATCCACAATATCACTGGTCTCTGCAATCCACTGGTCCGCCACTTCCTGGCTGGACAGCTTCCTGTCATCCTTCAGGTTGACCGATATGGATGCAGAACCTTTCTGTGCGGTCAGTGTATAATTTTCCACATCTTCGTGGGATGCAACCATATCCTCCAGCCGCTGCATCCGTGCGTCCACTTCCGATACTTTTGTACCCGAACGGAAAGTTGCACTGATGCTGACCATACCTTCATCCATGGTAGGCATCAGCTCTGCGTCCATATAGGAAGCCATTACAAAAGAAAGGACTAAAAGAATTACGGAGAATAAAACACACAGCTTTTTGCGATGAAGCAGTTTTCTCTCCATTGTATCGTACCCTGCTTTCATCCGATCCAGCAGATGATTGATCTTCAGCTCCTTTTTCTCCTTCGGTTTGAACAGATGGAAGAACAAGGGCACCAGCGTCATAGCGGATATGAGCGATGCCAGCATGGCAAATATAATCGTATAGCCAAGCTGTCCGAAAATCTGTCCGCTTAAGCCTTCCTGGAGACAGAGCGGCAGATACACGACAATGGTGGTGATCGTGGATGCGATAATGGAGCCAACCACACCTCTTGCCCCCTGAATGGCCGATTCTTTAAAATCCGGCATCCGGTCTTTGGAACGGAAACAGCTCTCCAAAACGACGATGGAACTGTCCACCATCATGCCGATGGCAATCACCAGCGCTCCGAGTGTAATCATATTCAAGGAAAATCCCGCCACTGCCATAACAATAATTGTCACCAGAAGAGAGATCGGCATGGAACTTCCCACAATGAGACTTGCCTTCCAGTCTCCAAAAAATATAAACAAGATAATCATAGACAGGACCACGCCCATCAAAAGGGTGCTGGCCACAGATCCGACGGCATCTTTGATCTGTTCGGACATATCCATGGAAATGTCCATCATAAGATTGCTGTTCTCTTCCTGCATCCGGTTCATGACCCTTTTCACATCATTTACCATGCCGATGGTGCTTGCCGTCTGATTTTTGGTCACGGAAACACTGATGGTTTCTTCCCCATTAAAACGGCTGATACTGGAGGAATCTTTCTGGGACCAGCCAACTTCTGCTACGTCAGAGAGCTGAATCAGGCTTCCGGCTCCGGTAAACAAAGGGATGCGCTTCAGCGCCTGCACCGTCTGATTTTCGGACGTGCTGATGGCACTGATAGACTGGCTTCCCTGCTCTAAAGAGCCAAGAGGTATCGTAAAATCCGTGGCTGCGATATACTGCGCCACCTGGCTCATGCCGATTCCGTATTGATTCAGTGCCTCTTCATCCAGAAGCACCCGTATGTAATGCTCTCTGCCGCCGGTCACTTCCACATCAGCTACTGTGCTGATGGCTTCCAGCTCCGGTACAATGGTATCCTTTACCATGGAATAGGCATCGCTTCCGTCCGTAGTGCTGACCGAATACATGATGCTTGGCATGGCATTAATATCCATCTGAATCACCATAGGTTCCTGACAGTCCTCCGGCAAAGATGCCGCTGTAATATCCAGTGCCGCCCTCAGATCCAGATAAGCATCGTTGGTATCCACACTGTAATCATACTGCAGAAGAACCATAGACATATTTTCCTGTGAATAGGACATTACAGAGTCCACGCCGCTTAGGCTGGCTACCTGTCCTTCGATCTCACCGCTGACCAGAGTCTCCACAGACTCCGGATCCGCTCCCGGATAAACGGTCATGACCATCATAATAGGCATATCCATATCCGGCATAAGCTCCAGACGAAGCGTCGTTAAAGAGGAGAATCCAAACACCACCAGCGCCAGAACAAGCAGCAGCGTGGAGACCGGCCTCTTTAACGACAGTCTCGTTAAACCCATATTATTCTGCCTCCTCTGTTATCTTGGCATCCTCGGCAGGAGCTTCTTCTCCTGTCTCTTCCGTATGCTCCGCAGGCATTTCTTCTTCCTTAAACTCCGATTCGGTAAGAACCGCCTCCCCATTTTTAGACACAATGTCTGCTTCTACTCCATTCCTTAATTTGGAAGACCAGTTGCTGACAACCAGACTGTCCGCTGTCAGACCTTCTTCGATAACTGCCTCTGTATCGCTCATCAGTCCTACGGTCACTTCGGTCTTAACAACCTTTCCGTCCTCCACACAATACACATGGGCATTTCCTGCCGTAAAGTAAATCGCATCATAGGGAATCAGCAGCTTTCCGGTTTCCCGCTCCGTAGTAGCGGATACTTTTACAGATACGCCGTTTGGAAGGGAATCACCGGCGCCTGTCACCGCTGCCTTCACCTGAAACAGACGGGTCTGGGGATTGGTCATAGTTCCGATCTCGGTAATCACTCCGTCAAAGGTCTGTCCTTCCCGCTCTACGGTCACATGATCACCTTCTTTAAGAACGTTTTTCGCCTTTTCTGCCACCTGGAAAGTGACTGTCATGGACTCTTTATTGGAAATGATATAAGCCGGATTGCCTGCTGCTGCCATACCGTTTTTCTCCACGCTGACAGACTCCACGATGCCGCTGATAGGAGCAGTCACCGTACAGAAGTCCAACTGCATCTGGGCGGAATCAATCCCGATGGATGCCGCCTGAAGCTGGCTTGCGCTGACGGCATCGGACTGGGGATAGATCTCATTCTGGGTAATGGAATAGGCTTGCTCGGCCATGTTCAGGTTGTCGCGGATGGTGTCCTGGCTGCTCTCGATCTGGTCGATGCCGGATTTGATCTGGGTTTTGGTCGTGTTCAATTCTGCAATCTTATTCTGAAGACTGGAGACAGTCTGATTCGCAGCATCCAACGGCATCCTAGCCAGGGCTAACTGACCCTGCAGTCCTTCCATTTTCTTCCCCAACTCATCTAATGCAATTCTCGCTGCTTCTTTTTCAGCCTCAGAGCTATTTAAGCTATCAACCACTCCTTGATTTATGCCAATCTGTTTTTTAACCGCCTCTATTTGCTCATTAATAGGACCTGCTGCTGTATTATATTTCTCTGTCGCTTCCACGACCCCTTGTTGTGCTTCTGCCAGACCCTGCTTTAATCCTCCGATCCCGCTCCGCACATCGTCCAGATTATCCTCCATCTCATCAATCTGATCATCCGTCTTCCACAGACTGTCCTTTAGCTGCCGGATCTGCTCCTCCGTCTGATAGTTCTGCAGATCTCTTGCCCCGCCGTTCTGAGCAGTCACACCGGCCTGGGCTGACTCGTAGGAAGCTCTTGCACTGGCCAACTGAAGCTGCGCCGCTTCATCATCAATCTTAAAGAGCACATCCCCTGCCTGGACCGCATCTCCCACCGAGAAAAATGTCTCCGTTACTGTCCCCGAAGTTTTCGGAATCACATATACTTGCTCCTGGGGCGTTACATTTCCTATATATGTAGTGTCTACCGTAAGCTCGCGGGACGTTGGCGTCAGCACTTCAACGGCTACTGCGCTGGCCTCCTGGACCTCTTCCGTACTTTTCCCGCAGGCCGCGGCAGTCATGCTCAGAGTCACAGCCAGTCCAAGGGCTGCAAGTCTTTTTCTGTTCATCTGCTCTTTTCCTCCTCATTTTCTTTCTCAATCTCAGTCCTGTACAGATTATGCGATAATTTTAAACAGAATATAAATTTCTCCATCTGTCTGTTTTGATTTAACAAATTTTTAACACCCTTCTTTTTTCTTCACTTCACAATCTGTTCACATTCATTATATATGATAATAATAAGAAAATAAATCAAAATTCATAATTGAGGTGCGGAAAATGTTTCATATTTTAGTAGTAGAAGACGATCAGATGCTTAATAAGCTCATCTGCCGGGTACTCACCAAGAACAATTATGAGGTAACTTCTGCCTCAGACGGAGAAGAGGCACTCGCTCTTCTGGACCAGACTTATATCGACCTGATTATCACGGACCTGATGATGCCCCGGATGGATGGCTTTGATCTGACGAAAGAACTCAGGGAAAGCGGTTACCAGCTTCCCATCCTCGTCGTCACTGCCAGAGATACGTTTCCGGACAAGCTCAAAGGCTTTAAGCTCGGCGTTGACGACTATATGGTAAAACCCATTGACGTAAATGAACTTCTGCTTCGGGTAGAAGCGCTCCTTAGACGTGCCCGGATTATCTTTGAAAAGAAACTGGAGTTCGATCATGTCTGTCTGGACTACATTAATCTGACCGTAACCATCGACGGACAGTCTCAGGTGCTGCCCCAGAAAGAGTTCCAGCTTTTGTACAAGCTGCTCTCCTTCCCAAACCATACCTTTACAAGGCAGCAGATTATGGATGAGCTTTGGGGCTATGATTCGGAGACAGATATCCGAACGGTAGATGTACATATTAACCGGCTAAGAGACCGTTTTCGGGAAATTCCTTATTTTCAGATTCTGACCGTCCGGGGGCTGGGCTACAAAGGAATGATTGAGCGATGAAACACCGTTTTTATTCCATTTGGTTCCGAATTGTCACTGCATTTTTCTGGATTATGGTCTTTACTTGCTGTGCGGTCGGACTTTCCGTGCATCTGAGCAACCGTCTGAATCTATGGCGCTTTTTATCCTTTCCGCTGACCAGCCTGCATTTTATCACGCTCCTTGCACTAATCAGTATCCTGTTCGGCTCCCTTATCAGCATGTTTGCCCTGCGCCATGTGCTTAATCCCATTATGGAGCTGTCCAAAGCCATGCAGAAAGTAGCCAAAGGAGACTATACTATCCGGCTGGCCCCTCCGCCTCATGGTCCCAAAAGTGAGATGTATGACCTTTGGAACAGCTTTAATCAGATGGTCCGGGAGCTCGGCAGTACAGAGACGCTTCATGCGGACTTTGTATCCAATGTTTCCCATGAATTTAAAACTCCTTTAGCAACCATCAGCGGCTATGCCACTCTTTTGCAGGACGATACCCTGACAGCCGAAGAGCGCAGCGAGTACATCAATACCATCATTCAGAGTACAAAGGAACTTTCCCGGATGACCGGCAATATTTTAAGCCTGTCCCGGCTGGAAAATCAGTCCATCATCAGCGAAAAGGAATCTTTCCAGGTGGATGAACAAATCCGCCGCTGCATCCTTCGGCTGGAACCTCTGTGGTCTGCCCGGAGTCTCAGCATCTATCCGGAACTGGAACATATTGTCTGGAATGGAAATGTAGAACTAACCGCGCATATATGGAACAATCTTCTGGAAAATGCCATCAAGTTCACGCCCCAGGGAGGAAAGATCAGCATTGCAGCGCGGGTGCAGAAGCCCTGGCTTATAGTTACCTTCCAGGATTCCGGCATCGGTATGTCAGCAGAAGTACAGGCACATATTTTTGATAAATTTTATCAGGGAGATACTTCCCACAAGAAAAAGGGCAGCGGTCTTGGACTCGCACTGGTCCATAAGATCGTCACCCTTTACGGCGGGCTGATCCAGGTGGACAGCCAGCCGGATTGCGGAAGCACGTTTACGATTCTGCTTCCAATGTAAGTTTTTTTCCTGTTTTTTGTACTCCTTTTACCTTAAAAATCCTTGCGCTAAAAGGCGGCAGATCCACTATCAGGGTATGCGGCCTTTTCTTATGCGGCTTCTCTTCCACCCGCCAGGTCGCATCTGTCTCCTTGGTATTGCCTCCGTACTGCTCCCAGTCCGTATGCAAAAGCTCTTCCAGCTCGTACCGCATGGGCAGTCCCACCTTAAAATCCTTCCAGAACTGATCGGACAGGTTCATAACCATAAGAATCGTCTCGCCGGATGCACGTCTCTCATATGCGTAAGTCACATAATCCGCCGCATCCACTTCGAGCCACTCAAAACATTCGGAATTGTACTCTCCGTCATGAAGGGCCGGCTCTGACAGATACAGATTGGACAGCCGCTCATAAAAATGATGAAAAGCATCATGAAGCGGATACTTCAAAAGCTCCCAGTCCTGCTCCCGGTTCTCGTCCCACTCCCGGAACTGGCCAAATTCATTTCCCATAAAATTCAGCTTCTTTCCAGGATGTGTATAAAGATAAGTATAAAAGGCTTTTGCCTGGGGGAATTTCAGGTCATAGTCCCCCCACATTTTCTGAATAATGGTCGCTTTCCCATGCACCACTTCGTCATGAGAGAAGGGCAGCAAAAAGAGATCACTGTAAAAATACATCATGGAAAAACTCAGTTTATGATAATCATAAGGCCGGTACACCGGCGCTGTCTGGAAAAAGCGAAGGGTATCATTCATAAAACCCATATCCCATTTGTAGTCAAACCCAAGCCCGTCATACTCTGTAGGTGCTGTAACCTTGGGGAAATCCGTGGAATCCTCCGCCATAAGCATAACCGCCGGATGCCGTTTGTGTAAACCAGCGTTCATATTCCGCAGAAATTCCACCGCTTTTTCATTGACTCCTCTGGCCGGATCTCCGTTCCAGTAGATGGCACGGCTGATAGCGTCCATACGGATGCCGTCAAAGTGAAACTCTGTCAGCCAGTAATCTGCCGCCGACTGCAAAAAGCTCCTCACTTCTCCCCGGCTGTGCATAAAATTCATAGTCCCCCACTCGCTGTAGGCTGTGTCCGGATGGGGAAATTCATAGAGCGGCGTTCCGTCAAAGTTCAGCAGTCCATAGTCATCCATTGCAAAATGCACCGGCACAAAATCGGTGATTACGCCAATCCCGTTCTGGTGGCATCGGTCCACTAACGCTTTCAACTGCCGGGGACTCCCATATCTGGATGTAGGCGCGAAAAATCCCGTGTTTTGATAGCCCCAGGAACAGTCCGCCGGATGCTCGGACAGGGGCAGAAACTCGATATAATTAAATCCCATCTTTTTCAGATATGGAATCAGAATATCTCCAAGTTCCTCATACGTATACCAGGAGCCATCCTCCTTTTTCCGAAAAGAACCTGCATGTACTTCATATATGTTCATCGGACGGTTGTAGTTCTTGTCCCTCTTTGCCATCCACGCCTGATCCTGAAAAGAGTAAGTCCGGTCCACAATTCTGGATGCAAATCCCGGACGCAGCTCCATAAGCATCCCATAAGGGTCACAGTGCATGGTCCCTTTCCCCTGCTGATTTGTAATGCAGTATTTATAATACATCCCTGCCTGGGCTTTTGGAACTGTACAGGTAAATACTCCGGGATATTCTCCCTGCTTTAATTCCTGCAACTCCCAGTTATTAAAATCTCCTTGCAGCTCCACTTTCTTTGCATGAGGCGCATAGATCCGGAAAACTGTGCCGCCCTTCTCCATATGCGCTCCAAAATATTCATAAGCATCAAATACACCGCCGCTCAAAAATTTCTGAAAGTCCATACTGTTTCTCCCATCCTGTCGCTTTTTTTCTATCTTATCTGAAATCAGAGAAATTTTCAAGATGTCGGAGCAAAAAAATGAACGATGGACAGTTTTATTTTTCATTCTGCCGGAAGATCGTCTGCTGCTGTACTCCTTATTTCTTCAGACGTACTCTCTTCTGCACCTCACCGGCCACGATTCCGATCAGCATTCCCGTAATCAGCCCTGCCGCCAGAAGTACCGGCCCGTAATAGAGCAGGCTTTTCGTTTCCAGAACAAGCACAGCCGTCAGAAGCTGTCCCGCATTGTGCGTCACCCCGCCGATGATGCTCACCCCGGTCATGCTGAATCTGCCGCTCTTTTTTGCCCCATACATACAGACAAAGCTCAAAGATGCCCCTGCCAGACTGTACAAAATCATGGACAAATTTCCGAACAGAAACCCCGACAGCAGTATTCGTATGCCGTTTACCGCCAGGGCATCCGCCGGCCCCAGGGCATATAGTGCCCAGACAATCATCAAATTGGCAAGACCAAGCTTTATCCCCGGAATCCCAATGGGAACCGGGATCAGAAGCTCGATATAGCCGGCGGTCAGCGCCAGTGCGGTCAGAAGCCCCAACTGCGCCAGATGCTGTGTTTTTCTCCTTTTCATATATTCTCACGCCCCATTCCGTAAAAAAGGAACCGGCATCCCATGACACCCGTTCCTTTTTGTTCGGCTTTATTTCCGTCCTGCTCTCCAGCGAAGCCCCCATCCAAAAGCTCTGTCCAGATCTTCATGTCCCTGATAAAACTGTACAATCTTCTCTACACTGAACGTCTCATCATTCACATTTTCCAGAAGTGCCAGACCGCACATCTTATTGGAAGAATTGAACGTGTCCATCTTCACGATCAGATCCTCGGCACCCGGATACTTCAGCGTGACCGTCGCATCAGCCTGCTTCCAGTTAGCTACACCTTCATAGATAAACGTATATACCAGAATTCTCTGAATATTCTTGATCTCATTTCCGTTAATGCGCAGATTCTCTCCTGCTGCCGCAGCCCCGGTCCGGTCATCTCCGTCCAGTGCCACAAACGGCGGATGATTCAGAGAACCGAACGCATTCCCAAGTGCCTGTACCGCGCCTTTGCTTCCGTCCTTCAATTCAAAAAGACAGCCCAGATCCAGATCGATGCCGGAGGACAGAAGACCTGCAAGAAATCCCTTCGGCTTTGCATTCCAGTTCAGATTCACCAGAATCTCTCCCAGCCCTGCAGACGGGGAACTTTTCTTCAGACTGACTTTCTGTCCCTTTTGTAGATTGATTGCCATGTTGCTTTACCTCCTCAATATCTGTTCATTTTATTTTTATTCATCACATATCCAAGACCGGCCCCTACCAGTCCGCCCAGGATATGCGTCAGATTAGAGACATTATCCTGTACAAAAATCCCCTGGTAGATCTGTTCCCCCAGATAGATCAGCGCCACCAGTATAAAAGTCAGCGGAATCTCCCCTTCCTTAAGGCTCGTAAAAGAGGACAGCAGAATCAGGGCAAACACAACCCCGCTGGCACCTAAGAGCTGCACCCGCGGGAAAAAGGCAAAGTTCACGATCCCTGTCACAAGAGCCGTAGACAGGATCACAAACAGCATATTGGAAGAGCCGTACTTCTCTTCCAGAAGCGGTCCTACCACCAGGATCAGCATGATATTTCCAAGAAAATGCTCCCAGCCCGCATGGCCGAATACATGACCGGCAAACCGGACATAAGTGGCCGGATTAAGCAGGGAGGAACGGTAAACGCTGAAAAAAAGATCCGTCGTCTTCCCTTTTGTAACCAGACCTAAGAGCAGGGAGATCAGACAGATGATCGTAAATGTCAGGATCACCGGAGAATTAAAAGAAACTTTCACTTTGGATGAACCTGATCTTGGATAACCCGATTTCATGCAGCACACCTCCAGATTTGCTTTGTATCATTATACCACATTTTTAGCTGTTTCCGCAATAAGGAATCGGGAATTCGTCAGGATTCGATAAAGGAAGCTCCCTAAAGCGTTCGTTTTTCTAGTCCGCTTTTCCAGCCTGTCTTTCCAGTCTTTTTCTGCAGTAGAAAAAGGCCGGGATCAGGAAGAGATCCGCAAAAATCCAGGCAAGGGGATGGGCCAGACAGATTCCGGTAAAGCCTGTTTTTCCCGCAATGACCGTAGCGGCCAGGATGCGGGCGATCATCTCCATAGCGCCGGAAGTAATAGCAAAAACGGAAAAGCCCATTCCCTGAATTGTAAAACGCACCGTATTCACCAAAGTAAGCAGACAGTAGCCGCCGGTGCAGCAGAGCAGAAACCGATAGGCATAGGCAATGATCTCTGCTTCTTTGGCATCCATAAACAGAAGCACCAGACGCTGTCCGGTCAAAAGGGCCAGCAGAAAACAGCCTGCAGATACGACAAATCCTGCAAGAGATGCCTGCAAAAGCCCCTTCCCAATCCGATCCAGACGGCCGGCGCCCATGTTCTGGCCGGCATAAGGCGCCATAGTCTGGCCCAGGGCTTCCACCGGGCTGGCTATGAAGGCATTGATCTTCTGAGCCGCTGTGACACCGGCTACGACAGACGCCCCCATACCGTTAATGGCAGTTTGAAGAACCAGCGTTCCGATGGCGGTCACCGAATACTGCAGTCCCATGGGAATTCCCATAAAGCAGAGACGTTTTATATACTTTCCGTCCGGCTTCCACTCTTCTTTTGAAGCTTTCAGGATCAGATATTTTTTCCGCATGTACAGAAGGCAGATTCCGCCGGAAACGCCCTGGGAGATGACCGTCGCCAGAGCCGGACCTTCCACGTTCATATGCAGTACAAGAATAGACACAAAGTCCAGTCCGATATTCAAAACCGATGAGACAGCCAGAAAGATAACCGGCGTTCTGCTGTCTCCCAGGGACCGGATGACAGCCGCCAGAAGGTTATACAAAAAAGTACAGGGAATCCCGCAAAAAACAATAAATATGTAAATGTATGCATATTCAAAGATTTCCGCCGGCGTATTCATCAACTGCAGAACCGGACGGCAAAGGGCTGCCACAGCGATTGTCATAAGAACGGAAAATCCTATGGCAAGCCATGCACTGTTGGTCACGAACCGGCGCAGACGGCTTTCCTCCTTGGCACCGAACATTTGTGCGACCGGAATGGCAAATCCATTGCACACGCCCATGCAGAAACCGATAACCATAAAATTTAAAGAGGATGTGGAACCCACGCCGGCCAGAGGATTTACCCCCAGATACTGCCCGACGATAATTGTATCCACCATACTGTAAAACTGCTGAAATAACAATCCCAGAAACATGGGAACGGCAAAGCCGATAATCAGCCTGACCGGAGAACCGGCCGTCATGTCTTTTGTCATATTTGTCTCCTATTATAGTTCCGCATCTTGTTCAAACATCCCCATTGGCTGGAAAGATATTCATCCCCTCCGCGGCTGAATTTCTTTCCGGGGATGTTTGCACAAGCTGCTGTTTTAGTTCCGCATCTTGTTCAAACATCCCCATTGGCTGGAAAAATATTCATCCCCTCCGCGGCTGAATATCTTTCCGGGGATGTTTGCACAAGCTGCTGTTTTAGTTCCGCATCTTGTTCAAACATCCCCATTGGCTGGAAAAATATTCATCCCCTCCGCGGCTGAATTTCTTTCCGGGGATGTTTGCACAAGCTGCTGTCTGCAAGCAAAATCGAAAGAGATTATATGACACGTTCCTGTATTTGTCAATCTGAAAAGAGCACAGTCTAAAAGGACACTTCCGGCCTTTTCTGAGCAATCCGACGAATCAGATCCGGCGGGTATATTCCCGCAACCATTCCCGCTCTTCTTCCTCCATAAAAGGAGCCAGTTCCTCATATACTCTTGCATGGTACGCATTCAGCCATTCCCGTTCCTGCCCGGTCATCTCCTGAGGCAAAAGACCATCCAGATCAATGGGCGTCAGAGTCAGAATCTCAAATTCCATAAACTGTCCGTATGTGTTCCTGACACCCTCTTTGCAGACCAGCTCATGTTCCGTTCGAATCCCATAAGCTCCCTCCGCATAGATCCCCGGTTCGTCCGTCGTCACCATTCCGGCTTCCAGCACCGCAGGAACTCCTTTCTCCGGCAGCTTCCAGCGAAAGGCATTTGGTCCCTCATGCACATTCAGAAGGTATCCAACCCCGTGTCCGGTTCCGTGTTTATAATCTGCCGCCAACTGCCAGAGCGGTTCCCGGCACAGTACATCCAACTGGCAGCCCGAACATCCGTACAGAAATTTTGCAAAAGCCAGATGCAGGCTGCTTCTGCACACGGCGGTAAACATACGTTTCTGCTCTTCGCTGATCTCGCCCAGAACAAATGTTCTCGTCGTATCCGTCGTTCCTTCCAGATAGTGTCCTCCTGCATCTACAAGAAACAGTCCGCTCCCTTCCAGACGAACGTCACTCTCTTTCGTGGCGGAATAATGCACCATTGCCCCGTGGGGTCCATAGGCACAAATGGGCGAAAAACTATGTCCCAGATAGTTTCCCTGCTCCCTTCTTCGCTGCTCCAGATAATCTGCCGTCAGAAGCTCCGTAACCGTCCCCCGTCCTGCGTTTTCCTTTACCCAGTGCATCAGTCTTGTGAAAGCCAGACCTTCTTTTCTGTGAGCCTCCCGAAGATTAGAAAGTTCTGTCTCATTTTTGACCGCTTTCATAGCCTCGGTGGGGTTGCTTCTGTCTGTCAACTGTACACCTTCCGGAAAGCAGGTCAGCAGCCGGATGCTGACCTGTTTCTTATTCAGCAGCACTTTCTGTCCTCCCGGAAGCCGTTCCAGATCCTCATAAATTCTCTCATAAGCCCGGATCTGTACTCCATTTTCCGCCAGTGTCCTGCGAATCGAATCGGTTACCACCTGCTCCCGCACATACCAGATGCATGTTTCCATGGTCAGATACAAAAAGGACAGCACTACCGGAACACAGGGGATATCTCCCCCCCTGACATTCAAAAGCCACCCGATATCATCCAGAGACGCCAGCACATGCCCATGGACGCCTTCCTGCTCCATCACTTTGCGGACTCTTTGAAGCTTGCTTTTCGTTCCTTCTCCGGAACACCGGTTCTCCAGCAGAAAAAGCTCCGAGTCCGGAATCGCCGGACGATCTTCCCAGATCTCTCCTGCCAGATCTTCGGTTATCCGCACTTCTGCCTTTTTCTCCTGCGCCGCCTGTAAGAATGCCTCTGCTCCGGCGGCCCCCATGACCTTCCCGTCAAAGCCCAGCCGGTCCCCTTCTGCCAGCACCTCTTTCACATACGCTTCCACAGTTGGAACTCCCGGTTCCCCCATCCGAAACAGCTCGATGCCCGTGCCCTTTAGCTGTTCTTCTGCCTGCAGAAAATACCTGCCGTCCGTCCAGAGTCCTGCCGCAAAAAGCGTCACCGCCAGCGTCCCCGCAGAGCCTGTAAAACCGGACAGATATTCCCTTGCCCGGTAATGGGCACACACATACTCCGATTCATGACAGTCCGTGGACGGAACCACATACACAGCGATTCCTCTCTCTTTCATCCTCTCCCGAAGCCGGCAAAGTCTGTCCGGTATCGTTTCTGTCCTCATGCGTCCTGCCATTCCTCTCTTAAAAATGCCGTATACCCTTTGTACGCCTCATAGACATCCGCTTTGCTGGATATTTCCCACGGACAATGCATATTCAGGAGGGCCACACCGCTGTCAATCACATCCATTCCATAGTTTGCGGTAATATACGCGATCGTCCCGCCGCCTCCCTGGTCCACCTTTCCAAGCTCTGCCGTCTGCCAGCACACACCTGCATCGTCCAGCATCCGCCGAAGCGCGCCTACATACTCTGCACAGGCGTCATTTGAGCCGGACTTGCCTCTGGAACCTGTATATTTGTTAAATACCATACCTTTTCCAAGATATGCTGCATTTTTCTTCTCAAAAGCACTGGCATAATCAGGATCAAAAGCCGCACTCACATCCGACGAAAGCATATGCGAATGCTGCAGACACCGCTTCAGACCAAGCTCCGAATAGCCGCCGGTCAGCTCCATAACCTCTGCCGTCATATTTTCAAAATATCGGGACTGCATTCCCGTCGCCCCCATACTTCCGATCTCCTCTTTATCCGTCAGAAGGCAGACGGAAGTACAGACCGGATTCTCTGTTTCCAACTGAGCCAGAAGAGATGTAAAAACGCAGACCCGGTCATCCTGTCCATAACTCAAAATCATGCTGCGGTCCAGTCCGAAGTCCCTGGCCGGACCCGCCGGAACTGCCTCCAGTTCTGCAGATACAAAATCTTCCTCCCTGATGCCGTACGTTTCTTCCAGGAGCTTCAGCACCGCCAGCCGAATCTTCTCCTTCTTCTCTTTGTCCTCTTCTTCCTCTTCCCTCAGCGGCCGGCTCCCGATGATGATATTGAGGTTTTCCCCTTCCACTACCACTGCCGCTTTCTTCTGCATCTGTTCTGCCGAAAGATGGATTAATAGGTCCGAGATTCCCACCACCGGATCCTCCGGCTGCTCCCCGATAGATAATTCTATGATCTCCCCATCCTTCTTAACGACTACCCCATGCAGAGCCAGCGGAATGGCTGCCCACTGGTATTTCTTGATCCCCCCATAATAATGCGTATCCAAAAGGGCCATCTCCCCATCCTCATACAAAGGGTTCTGTTTCAGATCCAGTCTCGGCGAATCCATATGAGCCCCCAAAATATTCATTCCTTCCTCCATGGGCTTCTTTCCTATATGATAGAGCACCACCAGCTTCTTCTTATGCACCCCGTAAATCTTATCCCCGGCCTTCAGGGGCTTTCCCTCCTTTCTGGCCTCTTCGATCGAACGATACCCTCTCTCCTTCGCCATCTTCACCGCCAGAGCCGCACACTCCCGTTCCGTCTTCCCCTCGGACAAAAAGCGCTTATACTCCTCCGTCACCGCTCCCAGCCGCGCAAGTTCCTTCTCATCATACCCGTTCCATGCATTTTTTCTTTCCATAGTTCAATACACTCCTTATTCACAGATCATTCCGTTTTTCTATCCCACTCATCATACTCCCCAATCCCCTTCCTGTCCATACCCATCCTCCCGCAATCCCTACAGCAAAAAGAAATAACGCCATACAAACCGAAGCAAAAAATCGCCGCATCCTGCGGCAGGCGTCCCCTCCCCTCCTTTTCGCAAAATTCCCTCTTGTATCTCCCCTTAACCTGTGTTACAATGCATTCAATAAAAATGACCAATGTTCATTATTAAAAACATGTAAAGGATGTGACAACAGACCATGATGGTTCACTTTGGAAAATTTATTGCAAAACATCGTTCCCTGATCTTTCTTCTGTCCCTCCTCCTGCTGATCCCCTCAGCCCTGGGATATATCGCCACCAGGATCAATTACGATGTCTTGAGCTATCTCCCAGACACCCTGGAAACCGTAGCCGGGCAGGATATCCTCGTGGATGAATTCGGTATGGGCGCTTTCTCCATGGTCATTGTGGAGAATATGGAACACCAGGACGTCGTACGCCTGGAAGAGACGATCGAAGGCATCGATCACGTAAAAGACGTTCTCTGGTACGACGATATTTTAGATATTTCCGTCCCGGAAATGATGCTTCCTTCCGATTTAAAAGATGCCCTCTTTACGGAAAACTCCACCATGATGATCGCACTCTTTGATCAGACCACTTCCGCTGACGAAACTATGGATGCCATCAGCACCATGCGGGCAGAAGTAGGAAAAGAATGCTTTATCAGCGGTATGTCCGGCATCGTTACCGACATCAAGAATCTGGCCCTGAAGGAAATGCCTGTCTATGTCCTTATTGCCTCCCTTCTGTCCATGCTCGTTCTGATGCTGACGCTGGAGTCTGCCTTTGTGCCGGTTCTGTTTCTGACCAGCATCGGTATGGCAGTCATCTTCAATCTTGGCAGCAACATTTTCCTGGGACAGATCTCCTACATCACCCAGGCACTGACTGCCGTGCTCCAGTTAGGCGTCACTATGGATTACTCCATTTTCCTGTTGAGCAGTTATGAAGAACTGAAGCCTTCCTATGAACATCGGGAAGATGCTATGGCAGAGGCCATCTCACGCACATTTACTTCCGTTGCCGGAGGTTCCACCACTACCATCGCCGGATTTGCCGCTCTTTTGTTCATGACCTTCACCCTTGGCAGAGATCTTGGAATCGTTATGATTAAAGGCGTGTTTATGGGCGTTTTCTGCTGCATTACCGTCCTGCCGGCCATGATCCTCCTCTTTGAAAAGGCCATCCAAAAAACCACCCATAAGCCCGTCATTCCGGCGCTTACGGGGCTGTCGGATTTTCTGACCCGATTTAACAAACTGTGGCTCCTTTTGTTTCTGGTCCTTTTGCTGCCTGCCAGATACGGAAACGATCATGTAGATCTCTACTATAATCTGGACAGCGGTCTGCCCAAAGATCTGGACAGCTCCATTGCCAATGCAAAACTGTCCGAAGAATACGAGATGAGTTCGGTCTATATGCTGATGTTCGACAGCCGGATAGATGCTATGGATAAAGGAGAGATGATTGAGCAGATCAAGGAAACCGATGGCGTAAAATGGGCCCTTGGACTTAGTTCCATCCTTGGAAGCTCTTTCCCGGAAAGTTTTATCCCGGCAGACCTTCTTGATATCTTCCAGAGCGGAGATCTGGAGCTGGCTTTCGTCTGCTCGGACTATGCCACTGCCACAGATCCCGCCAATGCTCAGATCGCTTCCATCAATCAGATTTTAAAGTCATATGACGAACAGGCTATGATAATCGGGGAAGCGCCTCTTATGAAAGACCTGCAGGACGTGACAGATGTGGATCTGCAGACGGTCAATACAATTTCCATGGCTGCTATCTTCCTCATCATCATGTTTGTGTTTAAGTCCATCTCACTGCCTGTGATTCTGGTGCTGGTCATTGAATTTGCTATCTTCGTCAATATGGCCATCCCCTACTACCAGGGAACGCCCCTTCCTTTTGTGGCGAGCATCGTCATTGGAACGATTCAATTAGGCGCTACCATCGACTATGCCATCCTGATGACCAACCGCTATGTAGCCGAACGGGCCGGCAAAGCCTCCAAAAAGGATGCCGTCCGGATCGCTCACCGGGCTTCTACAAAGCCGATCATCACCAGCGGACTAAGCTTTTTTGCCGCTACTTTCGGCGTGGGACTTTACTCCAGTATCGATATGATCAGCGCTATTACGAATCTTCTGTCGAGAGGAGCGATTATCAGTACCATCGTTGTGTTAGGGCTTTTGCCTGCGATGTTTATGGTCTTTGATCCGGTGATCTGCAGGACGACGGGAGAGCTTCGTAAGAAAAAGATATGGAAAGAGGACGAAAGAGACTGAGGATGCACCCTCAGTCTCTCCCTTTGTTCATGCAGAAACGCTGTTTTTCATTGTTATGTATTGGAACGTTTCATTATATATTATCCCAGGATTGCTTTATCACTGGTAAATTCTTCTCCGCTGACTTGTTCAAATTTGTGAAGAAGATCTTCGACGGTTAATGTTTTCTTCTCTTCTCCGCGGATATCCAGGATGATATTTCCGTCCATCATCATAATCAGGCGGTTGCCGTGGACGATGGCATCCTTCATATTATGGGTAATCATGAGGGTTGTCAGCTTGTCGCGGTTGACGATCATATCCGTTGTCTCCAGGACTTTGGCCGCTGTCTTGGGATCCAGGGCGGCGGTGTGTTCGTCCAGAAGCAAAAGTTTGGGCTTTTTCAAAGTTGCCATCAGAAGGGTCAGCGCCTGTCTTTGTCCTCCGGAGAGCAGTCCTACCTTGGATGTCAGACGGTCTTCCAGACCAAGTCCCAGCGTCGCCAGAAGCCGTTTGTATACTTCACGCTCGTTATTTTTGATCCCGACACGCAGCGTCCTGCTCTGGCCCCTGCGGAGCGCCAGAGCAAGGTTTTCTTCGATACCCATAGTCGCCGCCGTACCATTCATGGGATCCTGAAACACCCGGCCCAAAAATGCCGCTCTTTTATACTCCGGCAGCTTTGTCACGTCCTTCCCGCCAATAAGAATGTTTCCCTGATCTACCGGCCAGACGCCTGCAATGGCATTGAGCATGGTGGATTTTCCGGCTCCGTTGCCGCCGATGACCGTGACAAAATCCCCATCTTCCAGAGTCAGGTTTACATTTTTCAGCGCTCTTTTCTCATTGACCGTTCCGGCATTGAAAGTTTTGGATACATTTTTGATCTCTAACATCTTACATACCTCCCCTTCCGGCCAGCTTCACAAATATTCTGAACGTTTTTGAGAAATACCTGCTCCTCCAGGTGGGAACCGCAAGGAAAACTGCCACTACCGCCGCAGACAGAAGTTTTAAAAGGTCCGTATCGATGCCCATCCAAATAACGATCTGCAGTACAAAGTAATAGATGATGGAGCCGAAGGCTACAGCCAGAAGCCGGAAGCCGAAGTTTCGGAAGATCTTTCCGAACACCGCCTCTCCAATGATGACCGCCGCCAGTCCGATCACGATGGCACCGCGCCCCATATTCACATCAGCAAAGCCCTGGTACTGACTTAAAAACGCACCGGAAAATGCTACAAGACCATTGGAAATCATAAGTCCCAGCACCCGGTTAAAATCGGTATTGATTCCCTGCGCTCTGGCCATCTTGTCGTTGCAGCCGGTTGCACGCAGAGAACATCCAAGTTCCGTTCCGAAAAACCAGTACAGAATAAAAATCAGCACAACAATCGTCAGAGCCACAATCAGAATTGTATTTTTATAGAAAGGCACATTTTTAATATAGCGCAGTGAGACCAGGAGATCAAATTTATCTACATTGATGGCCTGATTTGCCTTTCCCATTATTTTCAGATTTACAGAATACAGCCCAAGCTGCGTCAGAATACCCGCTAAGATAGCCGGAATTCCCATAAACGTATGTAACAGACCAGTCACCATGCCGGCCAACATACCGGCCGCCAGCGCCGCTGCCATGGATACCCAGACATTCTGTCCGCTCTGCATCATAATAATACAGACCGCTCCGCCGGTACAGAGCGTACCGTCCACGGTCAGATCCGCAATATCCAGGATACGGAAGGTGATGTAGACACCGATCGCCATAATACCCCAGATTAGTCCCTGTGCCACTGCACCCGGCAGCGCATTTACCAAACTTATAATATTCATATTTTCATCACCTCAGTAACTTCATCCCGAACAGACTGTTTTTATCAAGCGACAGCAGCGAGAGAGGATCTCTCCAGTCTCGCTGCTGTTATACAGGTATTGGTTCCTGTAACTTTTGTCTTATTCTCCGATTGCAATATAGTCTTCCGGCGGTGTGATTCCAAGGGCCTCACAAGCTGCTGCATTGTATTTCTTTGTAAACTGCGGAGCATACTCAATGGGCATGTCAGCGATATCTGCCTCACCGGTCAGAATCTTCGCCGCCATTCGTCCTGTACCAACACCCAGGTCATAATAGCTGATGGAAAGCGTCGCCACACCGCATCCGGAACAGATGCCTTCCTCGCCGGCGATTACCGGAACTTTAGCCGGGAGCGCAATGTTATTCAGTAGCTCTGCGTTAGATGCCACGGTGTTGTCCGTCGGCACATAGAGCACTTCGTTTTCATCAACTGCAGTCGTAGCTACAGAAGTCAGATCATTAGAATCCGAGAAACCATACTGCTTACATGTATATCCAAGCTCTTCCAGTGCTTTTTGTACTTCATCCACCTGATACTTGGAGTTTGCCTCCGTTGTACAATATACCAGACCTACGTTCTTTGCATCTGGGAACAGTTCCTGAAGCATCGCCGCCTGCTCTTTTAAAGGCGCCAGGTCCGAAGTACCGGAAATATTGCCGCCTACGGTTCCGTCAAACCCATCAATCCCCAGTGCCACACCGTACTCCGTCACAGATGTGCCAAGGATCGGGATCTCATTGGTTCCCGCCTGTGCTGCCTGAAGGGCCGGCGTCGCATTGGCAAGAATCAGGTCCACATCACCGGATACAAAACTGTTGATGATCGTAGAACAGGTATTGGAATCGTTCTGGGCATTCTGTAAATCAAATTCCACTGCTTCCTCGCCGCCCAGTGCCTCGGTCAGTCCGTCCATAAAGCCCTGTGTAGCCGCATCCAGCGCCTCGTGCTGTACCAACTGGCAGATACCAACCGTATACTTTGCTTCTCCGGAAGCCGCTGTATCTTCTGCCGATGCAGGCGTCTCTGTATCCGCCGTACTGTCTTCTCCTTCTGCAGCCTCAGGCGTTCCGGCTGTGGATCCTGCCGCATCTTTTCCGCCGCAGGCTGCCAGGCTGAGCCCCATGGTCACTGCCAGGGCAAGCGCTAACATCTTTTTCATGTCTTTTCCTCCATTTTCCTTGTATCTAAAAATTAGCTACTCTGTTGTAGCTTTTTCGATTATAGCGCTTTAAAGCAAAAAAGTCAACAGCATATCTGATTTTCATATATTTTCAAGATCACAGTTCTGAAAAGAGCATCCGGGTCCTTGGGGAACTCTGCCGCCGCAAAATCTGCAATTTTGAAAATACACTTTTCTCATGGAAACATCATACAGATCCGTCTCATCAAATATACAGTTGCGGAATTTAACCCTTTCCATTTTCCCGCCTGCAAAACGCATACCGCGAAAATTACAGTCCTGGAACACACATCCAGTCAGCTCTGTTCCGGTCCATAAACTTCCCTGAAGGGCACATCTTTGGAACCGGACAGCCTCCAGACGGACCTCGGTAAACCGGGTATTCCCCATACTGCACCATTTAAATTCCTCCATCTCTACCGTTACCCGCTCCATAGTCAGGCGGAACAGGTTGCAGGATTCCCAGCCGTCTCCGGCCCATGTCCCGCCCTCTAAAATCTTCACATATGCCATGTTCGTGCCAAGAAAAGTGCAAAACCGAACATGAGTTCTGCGAAAGACCATACTCCGGAAATTCCCATTTCTAATGATCTTATTCTTACAGATCAAATCCGGCAGTCCCACTTTTGTATTACTCCTTGCATCCATATCAAAGCGTGTCCAAAGCCGCCTCCTTGTCCGGTTTTTGAACACGCGAAAAAAGCCCCCACATTCCTGTGAGCGCCTTGCTTTTCATCCGTTTTCGGCAACGATCCTTTCTCAATCTGTCAGGTCGGGCAAATAGTCCACGCTCGTCCCGTAAAATCTGGAGTGCTCGATCAGGAAGCTGGGCGGAACATATGTTTTGCCCTTCTCGTTCACGCAGATCGCTTTATGTCTGTATGACACGTATTTAAAAATAGCGTAATCATATTTGACAGCGGGATTTTTAGAATTTTCTCCGGTATCTGCCGCCTTCCCTGCATTTCAGGCAGAAAAAAGCCCTCTGCCGAAACCTTTTTTCGGGCAGAGGGTCTGTCTGATCGTTATAATACTTTGCTTAAGAAGTCAATTGTTCTTGGCTCTCTCGGATGCAGGATCAATTCCTCCGGACTCCCTTCTTCCACGATATATCCGCCTTCCATAAAGATCACCCGATCCGCCACCTCACGGGCGAATCCGATCTCATGGGTAACGACAACCATCGTCATACCATCCCGGGCCAGTTCCTTCATAACTGCTAAAACTTCTCCGACCATCTCCGGGTCCAGTGCGCTGGTTGGTTCGTCAAAGAGCATAATATCCGGCTTCATGGCCAGTGCGCGGGCAATAGCCACACGCTGCTTCTGACCGCCGGACAACTGGCTTGGATAAGCTTCCGACTTATCCTCCAGGCCGACTCTTTGCAAAAGCTGCACCGCTGTCTGCTTCGCCTGCTCTTTGGATGCAACCTTTAGATGCACCGGAGCCAGGGTCATATTTTCCATAACTGTCAGATGATTGAACAGATTAAAATGCTGAAATACCATGCCGATATTTTCACGCACTTTATTGATATCCGTATGCCGGTCCGTTACATCATGTCCGTCGATGATGATCCGGCCGCTCGTAGCCGTCTCCAGCTGGTTCAGACACCGGAGCAGGGTGGATTTGCCGCTTCCGGAGGGACCTAATAAAACGACCACTTCCCCCTCCGTAACATCCAGGCTGATGTCCTTCAGCACTTCCAGACCGCCGAAATTTTTCTTCAGGTTTGTCACATGAATCTTACAGGTGTTGTCCGTCATTTGATTCCGGTACTGCTTATCTGCCACGGTTCACCCTCCTTTCGACCCACTTTGCTGCCTTGCTCAAAGTAACGATCACGACCATATACATTACACCGATAATGGCCCAGGTTTCCAAACTTCTAAACGTATTGCCCACAATGGTCTTTCCCACATTGGTAAGTTCCGGAAATCCAATAACCGAAAGAATCGAAGTATCTTTCAGCGTAATAATAAACTGATTGATAATCGAAGGAATCATCGTGCGGACTGCCTGCGGTACGACGATCAGTGCCATACAGGTGCCGTAAGGAAGCCCCAGGCTTCTGCCGGCCTCCATCTGTCCCCGGTCCACGCTCTCAATCCCGGCTCTTATAATCTCTGCCATATAGGCGCCGCAGTTCATGGAAAGCGCGATGGTTCCTGCCTGAAGAGCATCCAGACGGAAATTGGAAAATCCAATGCCCTGGATACCTGCGGGCACACCAAAATAAATAAAATATGCCAGTACGATCAGCGGCACTCCGCGGACCGCATCCACATAAAAGGTACCGATAAAATTGAACACCCTGTTGTGTCCCACATTCATAAGGCCAAAGATCATGCCTATGACCATGGCAAAGATCAGGGAAAGCAATGTCATCAGCAGTGTCTTTCCAAGGGCCGTAAAAAGCATGGCGCCGTATGTTTCAAGGATCGAAATCATGGAGCAGTCCTCCTTCTTGTCTTACTGCCGTTCCTCCGGTGCATGACTGTGTCCCGGCCCTTTCTCTAAGAGCCGGGAGCAGTCGTATCTTTTTCATTCTGCATCTGCCTGAAAATCCCTGTTTCCCGGATGCACTTTTGGCACCTTCCTGGGAACCTTTCAGACGGCTGTTATTAATTAAAATACTTGGAAATAATCTCGTCGTAAGTTCCGTTCTCTTTGATATTTGCCAGACCTGCGTTGAACATATCCAGAAGCTTCTGATTGTCCTTGTTCATAATAGCAAATCCATAAGAAGAACCTTTGTTCTGCATTCCCTCTACGATCTGAAGTTTAACATTGCCGGTCTTGATGGAAGCCTCCATGATCGGAGTATCCTCTACACATGCTGCGCTGTTGCCGGATGCAACTTCCTGATACATCGTAGCAGAATCCGGAAGCACTTTCACCTCAAAACCATACTGCTCTTTGATCTCTTCTGCAAAGGTCTGTCCTTCGGTAGCATTTTTTACCGCCACAGTCTTGCCGTTCAGATCCTCAAAGCTCTTGATATCACTGCCTTCTGCTACTGCGAAAGTCTGCGTTGCATCAAAATACGGCTCAGAAAACAGCCATCCGGTCTCTTTACGCTTGTCCGTAATCGAAGCACCTGCAATCAGACCGTCTGCCTGACCTGCCTCCACTGCCAGCACTGCAGAATCAAATCCCAGGCTCTGAAGATCGTATTCAAATCCCTGATCCTCTGCCACTGCTGCCAGAATATCTACGTCCACCCCGACAAAATTACCGTTCTCGTCGGTATACTCAAAGGGCTTGAACACCGTATCCGTTGCGATGATCCACACTTTGTCTCCTGCAGGTGCCGCTGCATCTGCTTCCTCTGCCCCTTCTGCAGGCGCCTCGGTCCCTTCTGCTGCCGGTGCGTCCGTTGCCGGAGCCTCCTTAGAACCGCAGGCGGTCATGGAAAATGCCATACAGGCTATCATGGACATGACAATTAACTTTTTCATATATGTACTCTCCTTTTCCCGGCCGTATACGCCGGTCTTATTAAGCAAAAAGGCGATGTACGCTTCTACACCGCCTCTGATGCCTGTATGATAGTATACAATTTTTCCGTCACTTTTGTCAAGAAAAAACTGCCTGGTGGCACGACAAACGCATGAATGTTTACTCCCACTCAAATCCTAAATTGCGGATTTTTAAATTTTCATCAGTTCTTCGATAAACTGTGCCGGTGCAAAGCTTATGTTAAACCGCTTCCTTCTTAGTGACATCTTTGTTCCCCTTATCTCTATCAGTTTCAACATGCTCAGACACCATTTTCGGATGATGTTCTGGTTCTGCGCTGCTGTTTTATCCAGTGTGGTATTTGCATCCTCCTTAAATGTCACATCCAGATGCCAGTGCATACTTTCCACTGCCCAGTGTCCCCGTACTGCCCGGCTGAACAGTTCGATGTCTTCACAAAGGCTGCTGATATAATACCGGTATTCCTCTTTCTCTGTTTCTCCCTTTCGGATGGTTTTCTTCTCCATCCCTATACTTTTCAGCCCCTTCCACTGGTTTTTCTGGTACATCCACGCCGTCTCTTCCGTTTGGTAGTACTCCCTTATCTCTATCTGACCGTGCGCTTTCTCTGTTGTTTTTTTATACCCGGACCCTTTCTTTAGTTCTTCACATATCTGCTGGTCTTCAAAATACTGGCGTATGTCCATTTCCAGATTTCCCTGGTTTCCCTTTACTGCCAGCACATAATCTGCACGCCTTTTCCGGATTGTTTCCGCGATTGCCGTCTGCGTCCCCATCGCATCAATGGTTACAACCTGCCCTTTTATCTCTATGCTTTCCAGCACTTTAGGAATTGCCGTGATCTCATTACTTTTTTCTTCCACTGCTTTCTGCCCCAGGCAGTATCCGTCTTCCCTGCTCCAGGCAGAAACGATATGGCATGGTTTTGTCCCTTCCCTTTTATTGGAACGCATGGTTTTCCCATCCACACAGATGATTTTTTTCAGCTTTTCCCCTTCATTGCTGTCCAGCAATTCCTGCCATTTCCGCTGAAGCTGCTGCAGATTCTCCGGGCGTATCATCCCCATAACGCGCTGTATGGTATCGTGAGACGGAACTCCATTCTTCAATTCGATATACTGTCTCAGATACTCCTCATTCCACAGTGCAAAATCTGCGATCTGCTCCCATGTGTCCGCATTGGCAAGTGTTGCAAAAAGCACAATGATCAAAATATCCTTTATACTGTGGCGTACTTTTCTGTGCTGCCTGACATCCTCGATGATCTCCATCCATTCCAGTAACTGCTCCATATCACCATCTCCGTTTTTATTTCCATTATAACGGATAATGGAGCAGTTTGTTCACATTTTATTTACTCATGCGTTTGTCGTGGCCTGGTGGCACGGCTTTTTGGCCGGCTTTTATAAGGTCCGATTTTTACTGCTAAACTGTCTTCTGTTGTTTAAATTCCTCCCGTTTTTTTACAATCTTACAAAAATCTTCTTTCGTGGTCTCATACTTGGAATCATCCCGCAGAATTGCCGAAGGATGGTATACCGCTGTCAGCGCACAATTTTTCCGGTATGTCCAGGTGCCATGCTGCCTGGTAATCCGAAAATCCGGCGAGATGATGCGCTGCGCGGCCACACGGCCAAGGCAGACTATGATTTTTGGCTTCAGCAGAAACGTTTCGTATTTTAAATATGGGAAACATGCCTCTTTTTCCTCTTCCTTTGGGTCACGATTGCCGGGAGGATGGCATTTTAAAATGTTGGTAATGTAGATCTCCTCCCTTTTTAGCCCGCAGTCCTCCAGAAGTCTGTCCAGTATTTCCCCCGAACCTCCCACAAACGGAATCCCCTGCCGATCTTCCTGACTTCCGGGTGCTTCGGCAATCAGCATAAGATCAGCCTGACGGTTTCCGCGCCCCATAACCGGCAGATGCCTGGTCCGGCTCAACGGGCATTGGGTGCAGACGGCAAGGTGCTGTTCGATATCGTTCCATGTGTATTGCATAAATTTTTGAGTCCTCTCTTGTTTATTCAGCATTGGCTGTCAGCACTCTCATATACGGTCTCCCGCCATCACGTATATCCGCCGGGGCTTGCTGTCATTTATATTGTACTGTAGATGGAATTATGATTCCATATTTTCAGCTTCATTTCCTGTTAAGGAACCGTCATAAAATTTGCCCTTTTCCCGTATATGGATGGCTTTTTGCATATGCAGACGCATTTACTGCAAACTCTCCTGGTTGCATTTTATCAAAATATTTTCTCTGCCATACTTTATAATCAATTTTCTTATCATATCCTGGATATGAAGTTTGGCTTATGTTTCTAAATAAATACGTATTGGGAATTGATTATCATACGGCCGGTTATAACTACAATTATCGCTCGAAATTCATAACATAATCTATGCAAATTAACGCAAGTTAAATCATGTCCAACAAGGAATATAATACATACGCTTGCTTTCAGCATACAATAGTGCTATAATAACCACAACTCCAATATGAAAGGAGAGAGATCTATGGCACTGTCAACCATAACCGCAAGGGTAGACGAAAAAGACAAGGCCAGCTTTGACACCTTCTGCTCCAATGTCGGCCTGAATACTTCTACTGCAATCAACTTGTTTGTGAAAGCAGTTTTGCGCGAAAATCGTATCCCGTTTGAAATCGCCCAGACTACCGACCCATTCTTCTCCGAGGCAAACATGGCCTATGTGAAGAAATCCGTCCAGGAGCTGAAAGCCGGGAAAAGCACCGTCCATGAACTGATTGAGGCAGACGATGAGTGAAAAAATATGGTCAGACGATGCTTGGGAGGATTATCTCTCCAGGGCAGATGCACTTCCCGTATTTCCTGGGGCGTCCACGCTTACCAATAGGGACAGGAGAAAGTTCGTACATAGCAGTGTCAACACGAGCATCCATGGCATCATCAATGGGCAGGAACAGCGGCAGACTTCAAGGGAATCGGAGACCACTCTGACCGTTTTGGAAACAGTGGTACCGCTCCAGCGGGAATGGTCACAGTTATATGTCCTGATTTCTGGCTTAAATGTATCTATAGAACAGATCCATTCAAATACTGAAATAAACTGTATATTTCACCATAATACTTTTGAATATATGCCTTTACTTTTTTTTCATATTTCAAACTGTTTTCCTCTAACTGACTGCCATATAATGCCTCCTTTCCATGTTGTAAATAATCCTCCATAAACTTTTTCATATTTTCTCTTTTCTTTTCCTCTTCTATATTGTTAATCCACTGTTGAATATCCTCAAAATTTTTATCTGATTCTTGCAGCATTTGTTCAATCAAATAATAAGGATTATTGGATACAAAATATGCAACTTTTAACTTGGGATTCATACTCTGCATTTCAAGCATATTTTTAACTTTTTCTAAATCTTTTCCACGTCTAATTATTGCTGTATAATCATCCATAAGAATCTCTAATTGCTTTAATAAATTGAAATGAACAATAATAACCACTTGATTTTCTTTCAATTTTTTTTCAATAAACAGTTCATCACACAAACAAATATAATTCATTTTGCGATTATTAATTTGTGTAACCTTAATATACATCTGTCCACAGCATGAACATTTATACTCTCTATGATTAGAAAGTATCAAACTCCCGCACCGCCCGCATTGTAAATAATTATGCTTATCATTCATGATGATTTTAAAACGTTCCCACTCTTGCAGATCATCACAAATACGCACCATATAAGAAATTGGATCTTTTTGATAAGACATCCGAAATTCAGATTCAAATTTATCTGTATGATGATATATTGCTATAGCAGACATTTCGATCAGACAGCGTTCCTCCGGCTTTAATGTATAGATTTTACCATTATGATAAAAATGCATTAACAAACTAATCGCGGATAAAACCCCATGGTTATTCATATCGTATTTCTGTCTAATCTTTATATGATCCGTCTGCTGGAATAATTGACTTTCAAGAAGAGTTGCTTTTATTTGCGCAAAATCTGCTTTTACTACTGGAGAAAGTATATTTAAATAAGGGGGAAATTCTGTCAACGTCTTCGCTGTACGAAGATAATATTCCAACGGATAACCAATATCATGCAGCATTGAACTAATCATAAATATTTTATATGTCCATTCCTGTAACTTATCGATTACATTCTGCCTATACTCAGGCTCTAAAATCCCCCGAACAGTATTTTGCGATATATTTGATATTTTCGCATTCCCAAATTCTGCTGTTATTGCCTGATAAACGAGATAATTTGCTGTTGAACTTTCTGCTGCCATAATTTTTTTTACTATATCTTCTAAATATCCGTATTCCAATAAAAGCACTGAACCCAGAAATGCATTCTTCATCTGATGCTTGGCATGTTCTCTGATATGAACCGGATTCCCCTTAGCATCATGCTCAAAAAAAATCTCATTTTCAATCGTCCCATAATTATTCAGCAAAAGTTTTTCCAGTCCTTCTATTCCAACATATTCATGTAAAAATTTCTGCATTCCATCCAATACACAAAGCTGTGCACGTGCATCCCTTTCTCCATATAGCAGACTTTTGGAACCCATCATTTCATTTACATTACAATTAGTCATGCCGTATGGAGCAATCAAACTTTTCTTCTTCCATTCCTTTTTTAATCTATGTTTGTAAATCCCTTTTTCATCCTCTCCATGGCCATAAAAAAGATAATCAAAATAGCGGTACATTTCCTTATCATTTATTATTATCCTACTCATAATCAGCTAGCCTTTCTTACAAACTATCACGACAATTTCATATAATTTCCTTCGTTCATAATATAGTCATCTGGTTGATTTTCTACTTTTTCTTCACTCAAATAAGTATTTTTAACCGCTATATTGGACGAATATCTCCAACAATAAACAGACGTTTTTATCATATCAAACTCTTTCTTAATTTTGGCAGCTATATCCTGCCACATCTGCATAGTATCTTCATTTCTCTCATCTTTCATCCATTTACTATAATTCTGAATATCATTTAGGACAATATGAATATTTCTCATACTGGGATTCACTTCAAAAGATTCTGCACTGCTTTTAATACAAGAAATACTCTTCTTAATATGCGCTGCATCTAATGTCGTTACATAATTTTCTTCAATTTCTATTTTCCACTTTATTTTATTTTCATAACATTCTAATAACAGTTCCTGCTCCAGTTCTGAGAATCCCGGTGCGCAATCTATGACCAGCAGACTTGTAGATGTTTGAGACAGAGTACTGCTAATAAATTCAGACACTTTAAATTTGAGGAGTATTTCATCCAATTCCTTATGATGTATAAAATACTCTTCTCCAGAAAAAATTTTATTCTTGAATCCCGGATCCAAATACGCCACATGCAAAACAGCTGTCTCTTTATCTAATGAAAGATCAATTTCCACTGTTTTTCCTGTATTATTAAAGCACAACTTCTTCGGCAATTTTTCTTCATCAAAAAGATAGCTGGTAGCTGTACCTAAAATGTCCAAATCCATGTAAATAACATTATCATATTTTTCTTTTTCCCGGAAAAGATTCGTAATACAGTGCATTAACGACAAAGTTGTTTTACCTGCACCTCCTTTATATGAATTAACAAAAATTATTTTTCCGCCCATATTAATTCTCACGTATCCTTTCTTCCAGTTTTATCAATTGTTCATATTCTTTTTCTTCAAGCAGTTCCTTACAGCCTTTTGTATTCAATATCTTTAATGGTAAATTACTATCATAACGTTCTTGAAACAGATTTTTTGTCCGTTTATCAATAATCGGTTTCTGCGATAAAAACTGCAGCAGTTCATGCACTTTTACTGCCTGTGTACAGTCAGCTGCTCTCTTACCCATCTTATTTAACAAATTACTGTGTTCTTCTTTATATCTGTACGAAAAGCTTACTCCTTTACACAAATTCTCTGCCAAAAGAATTGAAAATATTTCTCCGTCTCCTGCATTTAATTGGTTTCTCCATAAATCTCTAAAATACATTGTCAGCACATTCTTTTTTTTCAAAAATTTATTAAACTGCCAGTCCATCCATTTCTCACAAATCTCCTTCCCGTCCGGTGCAATTTCTGTTTCATCTTCATTCGTTTGTACAATGCACTGACAAATATTAGTTCTATCTTCATTCCATATTTCCAAAAGAATATCTTCTACATCTGGTAATATCTTTTCTGGCAATTTTTCCAACCCAAATGCCTCATCATACAGTTCTGACAACGAACAGAGAATGCTGTTATTTTCAATCTTTATATCCTCCTCTTGTTCTGAACTAAAACACAGAACCGTTATATTTTTTCCATTATATTTTTTTCGAAATGCCTTCATATATTGTGTTTGATAGATCTCAGAAAGAATATGCTCATTTGAACTTAGAATAACAAAAGTTTTATCTTTGTCTTCATGTACCGTCCGATTGATAAGCTCTAAAATCCTGCTGTCAAGCTCTCTGCTTTTCCACCTCCAAAACCCTTCCTGTCCTTCGAAAGCAATCTGCTGCATAGTATCCCACATAACTGGAATATCTGATGTACCTTCTCCTATGTACCTCTCTACCTGTTCTTTCAAATTAAACTTCTTAATCCGAGCAAAGGCAGAATTCACATTATTCTTATAGGCAGCCATACGCGGCTCTCGGTATAGCAGCTCATTGTCAGCCATAATTATCATATCCGATTCTTTTGTAATCTGAACAAGATTATACTTTCCATCAGACAAATATGCATTCCTGCCAAATCTGAACCGGACAATATCATCGGCCCCTATTGCATCCCACATCTGAGAAAGCATTTTTTTTAATTCTTCCTCTTTGGCAGAAAGAATCAAAAAATCTACCCGTCCTATATTATATTTTTCTTTTGCACTTAATTTACGTATCCTGTGTACGATTCCAAAAAGTCCTGATATTTCTGAAATATCTATCAGACAAATTTTATAGTATGTCAAATACGGATGCCTGATAATATAATCTAAAATCTGCTGCTGTACAATTTTAAAATCCAATACAGAATATATTGTTCCATCGTCCATACCACCGAAGTCAGTATATGCTTTCAAAATAGTAGTATTATCCAGTGTAAATCGTTTATCTCCTTTCCTGATAAATTCTATCGGAAACTGCATTCCAACTTTATCTACCAGTGCGCACCATACCATATTTTTAACTTCATCTCTATCATTTTCTTCCAAAACTATTTCATACAGTCTTAAAACTGTCATATAATAAAATACCCTAATCGGATGATAATATGGCATCTGGATACACCGGTTTTGTACTCTGCAAAAAAGCAGCAAATACTCTTGCATAATTTCTCTGGCTGCATCCATATCTCGAAATCTTTCATCCGTAATCAAATCCGACAATAATTCCAGATAAATCTTTGTATATGTCTCCGCCAAATCACAAAATGATTTTAGACAAACAGGAGTTGCTTCACAAACTTTTTTTTGTACTTTTACGAATGCGTCTGACAATTCTAAAATTCTGTTTATTATTTCTTCCCTTTTGTTAAATGGAAGGTTACTGATTTTCACTCTTTCAGTCATCTGATTGATCTGACGGTTGCTTAAACCAATATCCTCTTTTGAAAGCTGATAATCACTCCATCCTATAATAAATTCAGCATTTTCTTTTATATGATCTGTCATCCATTCCTTCTCTATTACATTTATACGATCTATCATCCATTCCTGCTTTATTTCTTTTATATCATCCGACAGATCTTCACTTAACATATATTCATATGAATTCCTATAAATCTTTTCTTCAACAGATGCTGATGCCACAAGATTTTCTTTTTTATCTCTTGGTGCCTGCTTCAACCACTCATTTTCAACGGCAGTCTCATATGGAATAGAGGAAAAAATGCTCTGCAAATCACCCTTTGATAAAGCCGCCGATATCTGGCGTTCCTGCTTTTTATCTTTAATTTTATGATTCATCAACGCTCTTGTAAGCCGATTATCTACTACAGAATAGCGGGAATTTTTAATCATCCTACGTATTTTGCCTTTAAAAAGAAACTCTTTATCATTACTCTTCCATATACCTAACAGCGATAAATTTTTATTCATCTTAGTCGGTACTATTTTCCCTTTTGTAATACATTTATTCAAATATGTCAATAAATCTATAAAAGAAACTTCACTCTGTTCCAATATAACTTCTAATACTCCATTTGCTTTTGCTCCTAATTGTATCTCAAATACTTTCTCTATACATTTTAGTAGTAAATCCTTATCCTGAGGCAACACAGAATATTCATTAAAATCCTTTAGGGAATCTATCTGCTTAATACCTTCTCCTGACAGTAATACAATTCTTTGAACATTTATATCATTACGATAATGTACAGCTTCGGAATAATCCTCGTTATTTACAACTGCCACCTTATATTTTTGAAAATCGGAACTGTTTATACTTTTCAAAAATTCTTCATCAATATCACATAAAGATATGAAAAACTCATCTCTGCCTTCTGTCAGTATTTCAATGTAATGTTTAATATACTTTATAAATATACTCTGTAAATCATTCATATTAGCCGAAAGTCTCCCTTCATTTCCGGCAGTGTAATTACATAACCACTGTCAGAAAGTTTTATCAAACAGTTCACACTGTTCAAAGTATCAATAAATACCATTTTGTTCTTCGCATAATCCTGCGCTGATAATTTAGGCTTAATCAATCTTGTCTTCCTATCCCCTGCTGCAGATTTAGCGATAATAATTTGATATCTCTCCTGCAAATCCTGAAGAAAATTATCCAAATAATCATACTTTTGGTCCTTACGGGCAAGATAAAGCCTTACATAAAACTCTGCCAGATTCTCTGACATTGCAAAATATTTCTGTTTAGCATTGCTTCTTGGATATACCATCCCAATCTGTTTTCCGCTTGTAGATAAAGTGGAGGACAATTTCGTTAATGTAGAGCCTCTTCTGGTTTTTGTCAGATCAATATAACGCAATACAAATTCATCTACTGGAACTGTCTTTGGTTTACACTCCTGCAGTTCAAACGCATTCATAAGCGTCTCAAAAGGAATTTTGCTGCTTGTCCTACGTCCTGTCATTTCAGCCGCAAACTTTTGAAACTCCATTTCATTAATCGTTACAATTCCATCTTTTCCAAGAACAATCAGATCCGTTTTCTCCTGTATTAGTTTCTGTGTTGCCTTTTCGTAACAATCTTGTAATAAAGTCGGGAAAAGATTTCGTATATCCTCATAATTATTGCAACAGGCACGATGCAGCGTACCTCCTAATCGACTATCTATCGGATTTCCCTTACAAAGAATTACAGTTGATGGATTTCTTCTCGTTACTATATACTGTATTACATAACTTGTCAGCAACACTGATAAATAATAATATCTGCGGTAAAAATCCAGATTCAAAAAATATGGATGTGTAAGCAGAACATTCAGATCTTCGTTTAGTTTTTTTCCAAGATGTGCCATTCGATTTCTAACTCCCGGCTCCATCTGTTTCCAATAACCTTCATCCTGCTCTTCTTCCTTATATTTTGTCTCATGTTTTTTACTTTGAAATAAAATCTTCAAAATATAATTCAAGCCAGAATTGTCTTCAAAAATATATCGTCCTAATTTTTTCTGTATATCCTTATAATTAAAATTATTGCCTTGTCTTTGTATATGATACAGTACATGCCGCAGAGTCGCTGTACTCCCCGTCAGCATTTCTGGAATTAATGGAAAATAAAAATTTTTGTTTTCTTTCAATCTTGTATTCTCTTCCCGAATAATCTCTTCACCTAAATACCTCTTTAAAAAACGATCAAAAGACTTTGCCAGCTTTTCTTCATTAGCTACATCCTCTGTATAAATCATCTTATCTTTAACAAAATCCGAAAATTTATAACTTTCTCCATCTTTTGTCGTCTCAAAGTATTCTGCTAAAAAATTATTAGTTAGTAAGTATTTAGGTGTCTCTGGTGCCGCAATTCCAACATACGCTGCAATTCCTTCGTTTTCTTTTTTCTTTCCATTTGCTGCTGTCATCAGATTAGTCCTCCTTTCGGATACAAATTGTCTGCGTTTTCTCTCCTGTAAAAAGATCTTCTTCTTCATGAACAGTTAATGAAAAATCGCAAATTTCCTCATCCTTTTCTTCAAATCGAATTGCAATCGATTGATATAGCTGGTTTTTTTGCTGTAAAATTTTCCGATAAAAAGTATTAACTGCATTTTCTTCCAGACTAATTACCCCTCGATTCACAAAGTAATCCTGACTGCACATCATTAAATAGCAAAACAAATGATAATCAATCACTAAACTGATTAATTCTTTACTGCCATCTACATTAGAAATATAGCTTAAACAAAACTGGTTCCACATACGGCTCTCGTTTTCCATCTTCTGTCCAATACGCAGGTCATATCGATTCCATATTAATGCTACATTCTGAAGTCCCATAAACTCCAATCTTATCTTTCCATCAAAGATAAAAGGCGTATCTGTAATTACCAGTCCTGCATCGTCCTTGCCTCTGCTGATCATTTTATTAATGCCACGTTTCAACATTTGTAACGTTTCGTTTTTCTCTCTCGATACATCATAATAATATGGTTTACAATTCATATAATTAAGCACTTCATAAAATTCAGGCAGATAATCAGCATGTAGCATTTCATACTGTCTATCTCTATTCTTAAAAAATTTTTTTCTTCTAAAGCAGATATATTCTTTTTTAGAATGAATATCTCCTTCATATTTTCCCCGCTCCAATGCCGGATCCATATCCGATACTTTTTTCAACAAAGCATCTGAACCTTTTTCAAAAATATTATAATATATAAATTTATCATCATTACATCTTTCATACTGCTGACGTTCTTCACAATTCTGTGCAAAAGTAACAGCATAGGAAAGCAAAGACAGCAATTCCCGGAAAGTCAGATGACCACCTTTGAGATAAATTGCATTACAAATTGTACGCATTGCCTCTATTCCGTCATCCAGGAGAAGTTCCTTAATATTTTTTTTATATGCACATTCCTCATAACAGAAACAATCTTTATTTGGACACGGATCTGAATAAGAAAGAAAACTGGTCATAATTTCCCTAAAATTTTCCTTGTTTTCAGCAAGATTTCTTTTTTCAAAATTATAGATATAGACATCATCTCTCTTATCTGTAAGATCCTCCATTAAATGGATGTCATATCGAATCGCATTTTGCGTAAATACTCCAACATTAGCAAGAACTATTAGCTTTTCATCACTTTTTCCATTCAAAACATTCCTTATACGATAGATTAGTTCTTTCTTTTTTTCCTCTGATAAAGCTGAAAAATCCCGGCATGGCTCACTAAATCCTTCTTTCTCTAGAAGCCCCGTAATATTGCGCAGTATCCTTGATTTTCCGTCTCCTGCCTCTCCTGTAAGTATAATTATTTTTATACGCTGCACGTTCTGACAAATGATCTTTTCTTCTTGCAGCTGAACATTAAAATTTTTGTCTAAATTTCTTTCATCTACCATAAAACCATGTGACGGATGCTGGCCACAATACCGAACCAATTGTTTCACTTTATCCTGAAGTGTCATATAACCTCTCCCATCTTTGCCTAAGTTATCCTATATTAATAATCATTATACAAATATAGAATCAAATATCATTAGGTTGCCATATTCGAACAACGATCTGCTTGTCCTCAATTTTCTCCAATCTCGCTTCCACCAGATGCTCAAATCCGATCGCTTTCTCACACAGTGCCATTTTGCCAATTTTAGATAGTCCTGATATAGACTTCCTTTGCCTTTTTTGCCTTCTTAATCACCTTGCCTGAATATGTATCATTATAGCAAATTTCTATTGAATATTAAAGGATATTATCATATTAGCTTCATATCTAAAGTTTTTAAATCAGCACCACCGTCTTAGCCCAACATCATAAACTTAAGCATAGATGTTACACATTTGAGTTATCCAGATTGAAACTTTATTACAACAGTGCAAATTAAAATTGAAAAATGCCCATAATCTCCCCTTAAGAGGGCACTGAAAAAGTAGTCAAATGCAAAAGTCTAACACAATATATTTGCTGTTTTTATAATTCACACCACAATATATTGTATTAGATTTCTGCATAAAAGGACTTTTTCAGTATCCTCCCTTAAAAGGATTATGGGCATTTTAAAAACTGCTCTTTTGATTATTTTTATATTTATTGGAAATATTTTTTCTGCGTTCTTTACTTGGCCGTTCTCTTTTTGGCACAACATAGCGTTCCATTTCTTC
>CAJTDB010000003.1 GCA_910574965.1 Lachnospiraceae bacterium
TCTTAAAGGCAGAGTTAAACAGGCTTCTGGTAAAGGAAACCAGCTCTTCCCAGTATCCGTTGACATATGCCTCCTGCATGGGGGTATCGTACTCGTCCAGCAGAATAATTACCTTTTTCCCGTAATATCTGCATAAAAAGGAAGACAGATAATGCAGTCCCATGGTCGCATCTTCCTCTCTCATCGTCTCCGAAATCCGTTCAAAATACGCCTTTTCTCCGGATGTCAGTCCATCCCCTTCTAAAAGAAAGCGATTCTGCACATACAAATCCCTTAGAATCTGACAAATTCTGTAACGGACTTTCTCATAAGTATTTTCCTTTACATTGGCAAAAGAAAGACTTATCACAGGATAGGTCCCCTGCAGCTTTCTGTAAGGAGCCTTCTCCCAGATGGAAAGTCCCTGAAACAGTTCTCCCTGTCCGGCATACTGGACGGAGAAAAATTTCTCTGTCATGCTCATATTTAAAGTCTTTCCAAAACGCCTGGGGCGGGTAATCAGTGTTACGCTGTCCCCGCCTTCCCACCATTCGGAAAGAAACTTCGTCTTATCTATATAAAAATATCCGCCCCTTCGAATTGTCTCAAAATCCTGACATCCGATACTGATCGTCCTTGCCATGCCTGTCACCTCCCTTTTTCCATTTACCCATTTCTCCCAATCAGAACCTTTTTCCCGCAGAAAGCAAAACCGTACTTTCGTATCCGTTCTTTGGGAACTCCCTTTTCGGTCAGTATGCTTTCGTACTTCTTCTTCTCAATCTGCTCCAGTGCCGCCTTCACAGCGTCGGTAAGTTCTGCTTCCTCCTCCGCATCCTGCACCTTAAATTCCAGAATGATCCCATCCTCTTCATGCTTTGGCTCCAACAGCACATCATACCTTCCAAAACCGCTCTCCCGGTTGGACGTTACCGTATAGCGATCTGCCAGATCCACCAAAAGTCCCAGCACAAAACCGTGGTAAAAGCGCTCCGGCTCTGCTGCCTCGGAAGGCTTTGTCCCCGTATCAAAGGTACTAAATGTAGCCAGTGCTACTTTATTCATGTAATGGTTCATGGCCTTTAGATCATCCGAGAGCAGGGCTTTGATAAAATCATTATAGTTTTCATCCTGTTCCGAAAACCAGCCCCGAATCATATTCTCAAACATCATCCGCACTTCCCGGTTTGTCAAAGCCAATGTATGATACCAACGGCCTGTCTCCTCTGCAAACTCTATATCAAGGACCCTGAGATAACCGCCCGCCAGCAAAAGACTCCAGACAGCGTTTCTTTTTGTATGCAGTTCTCCATACACCACCTGCTCGTCAATCTCCACCCGCAATGTTTCCCCGCACAGCAGGCGTTCCAGATTTTGCTTGATTTCTTTATTTCCCTCCCGGATCAGTTTTCCAACCAGGCTGTTGGAACTGGAATTAGCCCAGTAGGCAGTTGTCTTTCCTGTATCCAGATAATTCAGTATCGACCAAGGATTATAAATATCTGTCTGAGCTCCAAAAATAAATCCGTCATACCATTTTTTTACTTTCTGCTTTTGGTCCGACATTCCGAACTCATCCAGCGCCGCAAAGACTTCCTTCTCCGTAAATCCAAAGCTGTCTGCATACTCATCGGAAGTCGTTGTTACTACTTTGAGATTATTCAGATCCGAAAAAATCGATTCCCTGCTCACCCGCGTAATCCCGGTCATGATCGCCCGCTCCATATATGGATTGGTCTTAAAGGCAGAGTTAAACAGGCTTCTGGTAAAGGAAACCAGCTCTTCCCAGTATCCGTTGACATACGCCTCCTGCATGGGGGTATCGTACTCGTCCAGCAGAATAATTACCTTTTTCCCGTAATATCTGCATAAAAAGGAAGACAGATAATGCAGTCCCATGGTCGCATCTTCCTCTCTCATCGTCTCCGAAATCCGTTCAAAATACGCCTTTTCTCCGGATGTCAGTCCATCCCCTTCTAAAAGAAAGCGATTCTGCACATACAAATCCCTTAGAATCTGACAAATTCTGTAACGGACTTTCTCATAAGTATTTTCCTTTACATTGGCAAAAGAAAGACTTATCACAGGATAGGTCCCCTGCAGCTTTCTGTAAGGAGCCTTCTCCCAGATGGAAAGTCCCTGAAACAGTTCTCCCTGTCCGGCATACTGGACGGAGAAAAATTTCTCTGTCATGCTCATATTCAAAGTCTTTCCAAAACGCCTGGGGCGGGTAATCAGTGTTACGCTGTCTCCGCCTTCCCACCATTCGGAAAGAAACTTCGTCTTATCTATATAAAAATATCCGCCCCTTCGAATTGTCTCAAAATCCTGACATCCGATACTGATCGTCCTTGCCATATAACCACGTCACTTTCTCCACTCATATTATTTAAGAATACCCCATTTTATAGGGGTATTCTTTGGTTTCCGTGTTCAAAATAAACATATCAGCGCGTTTTTGATAATCTTATCTAAGCTGTAATTACTTAGACTTTTATCACCTTCTACACGATGCACCATTTTGCACCTAAATGCACCCCGATCCTTGAAAGGCATTTGTAAAGCACTGTATAAGTTTATAGTTATCTTAAAAAGATTATACTTCAAATTATCCGCTGAAACAAGAAAAGTTTTCTCTTTGGAAGAGTATTATGTCTACACATCTGGATCGTTAGCACCTATACTACTTAAGTTTTACAAATGCACACCTGGGTACAGATAATGCCTATGTACCCAGGTATACATATCAAAATGCTATTTTATGTATTCTCGCTTTATATACTCTGGAAGGACTTTCTCTAAACTTTTACGAAGGCGTTTTATTCTTCGGCATATGTCTGGCCTGTGTTTGCCTAATTTTTCAGCCGCCTCCGATTGACTCATTCCATCCACAACTAATAACGTCAACAACTCGATATCGATCTCATTTAAGGATTTAAGCCACATAACTATCTCAGGTGTTGCAATATCATCGATCCAGGAATAACGTCCACAGCCACTAAACTTATCCTGTGTCATACCGGATTGATACATTGCATAGCTCAATGCTGTTAGTATTTTTTCACCTTCTTCTTCTTCGTTATAAGAAAAAGTGTGCTTAGAAAAGCGTCTATCCCCGTTGAGTTCATCGAGCCACATCCGATAAATTTCGGATATTTGTTGATCTGACATTCCAGCCTCTTTACAAATTTTTGCAGTTTTCTTCCATTCTTTCTCCATTTTCTTCCTCTCGCGTCCATAATTGAATCCAGCCATATGGTAGACTCCTTTCTTAGGTGGCGGTGTTCCGCCCGGAGCCGTTATGGGTAGGATTCCTTTCCTGAGACGCCAAAAAACGGCAGCGCGGAACACCAAACATTTGTTCTTTCGATGTCCTCCGCACTGCCGTCTCAAAATCCTGATAAACTCAGAACCGCGGTCTCACGGGATTATTAAGTTGTTATCATTACCTTTTACTTTGCATTGCGTATTCTGCCACGGCGTGTTTTGATTGGTATTCCCGGTCCAATGATAATCTGGATGACACGTTCACCATCCCTGATTTCTATCACCCCCTTGTCGGCATAATACTTGGCCGCTAGATGTCCTCCGATGTGTCGAAGTTCCACTACTGATGTGTTTGTCTTCTGCATAATAAGTACCTCCTGAATTCTATTTGCAACATGCGATATTGCCTGTTGCGTAAGTTGATTCTACAGAAAAAAATGAGGCTTGAATACAGAAGTGGAAGTCACTGGAATCCAGCGGAAATGATATACGGAATCCACCGGAACTCAGCGGAGTTACGCGGAAAAATGAGTATTTTGAATCTCAATATTACAGTGGTAGAACTACTGGAAATCGCCCGAAAAGCATAAAATGTATTGACAAAATTACATATGTATGCTAGAATGATTGCAGTAAGGTTAGTTATATCTAACTGCACTGCGTACATTAGCAATATGTGTCCAGCATTACTTTCCGGGCATGATTGCGTAATTCGCCGGTGCTCTCTATAAGAGGACGGGCGATGGCGCAATCATCAAAAAGGAGGGTAATGAGATGAGAAAGACAAGCTATAGGTGCGAAGTTTACTTCGAGGATAGGCATACCATAACTAATACACCTGAGAGCTGTAAGGATGAGATCTCAGGTGATATAGCGATGCATGTCAACCGGATGTCCCCATCAATCCGGGTTAGCAATTTTCCACGGAGAAACGGAGAGGTAGAAGTTGATGTGGCAGACCAAGCAGAGCTGAATTGGATGTTGGAAGATGACGAGATTACTCCAGAGTTTAGGGAGAATTACATCGAAATCCTGCGTGGCGAACTGCCGGCTTGGAAATTGTTTGCAGTGGATCTTCATTCGAACGCCAGTCCCTGTCTCAATTTCATCAACGCGGATACTGGCGTAGAAGAGCACCTGTTTATTAACCGCGTGCCGGGACTGCAGATAATGTTTGAGATGGATCGCGCCGACGGTTACACTGACAAGTATCTGTTGAAGTTTGAGCATGGAAGCTGTGATGGAACCTCAATGGTCCTGACGGAATATTATAGCCACGGAAGATACGAAATCGTCTTTGATGGCAGTGGGTTCTGCAAAAATCATCCCGATAAGGAGTGGGATTATATATACGTAACAGAAATTCTCTACTGATCTTTCTGCTGATCTGGACATGTTGACAACATGAGCTGCGGTATATCCGCGGCTTTTTCTTTCCTACGATGTTAAATTATGTTATAATATGCATATCCTTGAAACAACAGGGGGTATAGCAGTGGGTAATAAACAAACAATGGATGAAAATACAAAAAAACTTTTTGATAGCCTGAAAAAACTTCGAGATGTAAGAAATGACCGCATAGAATACAGCAAAGAAGTTTTAAAATCATTAAATTATGAAAAGGAACGGGAACCCTATGAATTTGATGCCTTTTTAGTAAAAGCTATAGAAATAAGGTTTAAAGAATCCAGAAATGCTGATATTGCTTTAATGGCTTTCGGATTGATGCCAGGATATGAATATGAAAAAATTGCAACCATTGACCGGCGATACAAATATCTTGAGGAAAGTGATTATCTTGCGCACAATCCGCGTAGTAAAATAAAGACGTTTGCCAATGCAACTGAGGAAGAGAAATACGATTTGGCAGAAGCCCTTAGATGTGGCCCGGAAGATAAACGCATTGAATGGCTGGCAGATTTTTTGCTTGACCAAAAACAAAATAATATAAAGAAAATTATAGAAGATGTTGACAATTATATTAGAACTATTAACGGTAAACGGTTTGCCAAATTACCAGAACCAAACTACCTTAAGAACAATGGTAGAGTTCAGAATGAATGTATGGGTAATGCTCGTATCAAAAGTTCACCGGAGGATTGCGCCACTACCCAGACAATTTTAGATGAAAATTCTAATAGTGTTAGGCCAGGAGCCGGAAATAAAGTAAAATCAAAAAATACAACCAAGGAAGATGTGAATTTTAAGTTTGACCTAACAAATAATAATAGTATTGAACAAGAAGAAAACGAACAGAAGATCCCTGACACGAATAACATATCAATATGTGAGGAGGATGAGCGGGACACATCAACTAAAGATAGTGGCATACAAGTGTCAACCAATGCAGACAGTAGCAAGAATAATCTGCAAGAAACATTCTTTATTGGATTATTTCCTGATGAATTATCTGACTTATCCATGTTACTTAATAAATTATCTACAGCAAAAAACCATTTACTAAAACTATTTGCTAAAAATAAAGCGTTTCTAAAAAAGACTATATTAGTTATTATTGTTGTCTGTGTCGCAGTTACTGCAATTGTAGGTGTCGCAGTTGCTGCAACTGTAGTTTTTATCCAATTACAAAACTCAGATCGACAAAACAAGACTCAATATCATTTCGAATCAGAATTGATTGATAGGGGGCTTTTTAATGAATCTTATACAATTGAAAAAATATGTACAAGCATTTACATTTATTATACAGATGAGGAAACTGGCCAAAAAAGAAGGACTTCAATTATTGATGAAGAGATAAGCGAGGAGATGATAGATGCGGAGGTTGATTAAGAACATTTTAATAATGACTGGAGTTATTACTATGGCCATAATATGGCTCTTAAACAGGAATAACAATTATGATGAAAAATACTCGACCTACTCGTTAGAGCAGATCAATGACGGTAGCTGGAAGAAAGGTGACATCACCTTCAACTCCATCGTCCTCAAAGATTCTGACTACGAGTGGTACAAAAACACTCATGATGGTAAGCCCATCCCTCAAGGCACCCTCCGCAACGAGACCAACTTCGTTGGCGCTCGTGTCGCTGGAACCAACCAAGGTGCCGCCAATGTCTGGGAAGGCGATAGGATCTCGGTCGAAGATGGCAAGACCTATGTCGTCCGTCTCTACGTTCACAACAATAACCCTTACGGCGAGGAAGAGGGTAACGTCGCGAAGAACACTCAGGTGCGCTTCTACGTTCCTCAAACTGCCTCCAAAAACGTTACGGTCAATGGTTGGCTGAAAGCCGATAATGCTCGTGAGAAAGACGGTTATGTCGATGATGTGACTTTCTACAACAACGACACTCCGTTCCATCTTGAGTACGTTGATGGCTCCGCTCTGCTTGAGAACGGTAACTACGCTAGTGGTGCTGGCGTCAAGCTCACCAATAGCATCGTCAACCAAGGTAATCCTACCGGCAACGTTGCCGATGAGTGGACTAAGATCGGCTACAACGGCCTCGACGGTGATGTCCCTGGATGTTATAAATACATCAACTACGTGACCATCGAAGTCAAAGCGGTCTTTGATTACGAATATACTGTAGAAAAGAAAGCTCGTGTTGTCGGTGATGCCGATCGCACTTGGAAAGACACTGTTGAAGCCAAGGTCGGCGACAAAGTCGAATTCCAGATCGAGTACAAGAACACTAGCGACAAAACCCAGATGGGCGTCAGCATTCGTGACATTTTGCCATCCAACCTGCGTTATATCAGCGGTTCGGCCAAGCTTTACAATGCTAACCATCCTAGCGGTGCTACCTTCACTCATGACTATCTTGTTAATCAGGGTGTAAATATTGGTGGATATACTGCTGGCTCCAACGCTATCATTCGCTTCCAGGTGGAAGTCGTTGATGATAACTTGGCTTGTGGTTCTAACACTATGGTAAACTGGGGTCGTGCTGGTGTCGGTACGAAGACCATTCAGGATTATGCTCAGGTGATAGTCAAGAAAGATGGGAATATATTTATGACCAAAGCAACTGTGCTTAGTATGTTGATTTTAATATGTCTAGCCGCCATTATCGTTTTACTTTATAAAATGCATAAAAACAAGCAAATCCACACATAGGCAAAACTTAAAAAAAATAAATACGAGATTATTATAATCGTATCCGATTTATACTTGATTATCATGATAACAAGCCCCTGTGGAAGTCTCCGCAGGGGCCTAATGTGCTAATTCCGTTCGTATCAGTCTACTTATTTTCTGATATTTTGACCGACACCTTCATATTGCCATAAAACCGAAACATAAGAGTCTTATCCGAGAACACTGTTACCGAATCCACCACGATGCACCACAGATCGGTATCAAACTCCGTCAGACTCTCTCTGCATTGCTCCAACTTTTTAAGACAGCGATGAATCTGTTCTTTCTGGCCAAGCTGCTCTACCATCTTGTTATCCAGATAGGCGATCCGATCTTCCGCCTTTTTGCACTTTGCATCCATTTCTGAGAATCGGCGGTTATACTCTTCCTGATCCTGTATCTGTCGGGTGTTCTCATTCATATAGCGACGAAGATCGTTGATCAGATCAGCATGCTTGGTTCTTGCCAGATCCTGCTGTTTTTCCAGATACTGAGTATCTGCCAGTTTGATAAAAAGCTCCTTAAGATGCTTTATGTACGGTTCTTTTTTCTCCAATACCTGATTAAAGGCCATTACAAAAGCATCCATGATCTCCTCTTCCTCTAAAATTGGAGTCGTGCAGGCAGTCTTATGATCATACTTATGATTGCATCGCCAGATACATTTACGATATTTACTACCGCTGTGCCATACTTTTCTACCATAAAATTTATGACAGTCATTACAGAGGATTCTGGCAGTGAATGGGCTGTTCTTGTGTAATTGTCGACGAACAGGACGTCTCCGCTCAATTTCCTTCTGCACCAGATCAAACATCTCTGGATTGATAATGGCCGGATGAGAATTTTTTATATAGTACTGCGGAAGCTCTCCCCTGTTTTTCCTGATCTTTTTGGTCAGGAAATCTGCTGTGTAGGTTTTCTGAAGCAGGGCGTCACCCTTGTATTTTTCGTTCTGAAGAATGCTCATAATAGTAGACACGCTCCATTGTTTTTTACCTGCTGGCGTCGGAATCCCCTCGCTGACAAGCAGGTTGGCAATAGCCCGAACAGTCTTTCCTTCCAGAAACAGATTATATATTTTACGTACAATCTCCGCTTCTGCCTCAACAATCTTGGGAAGCCCGTCCTCGCCTTTTTCATAGCCAAGAAAAGATTTATAAGGCATATTGACTTTTCCGTCTTCCATACTCTTCCGCTTGCCCCAGGTTATGTTTTCACTGATAGAACGGCTTTCCTCCTGAGCCAAACTGCTCATAATGGTGATCATGACCTCGCCTTTAGCATCCAGTGTATGAATATTTTCTTTCTCGAAATACACTTCCACCCCTTTTTCTTTCAGCCGTCTGACAGCAGTCAATGTGTCCACCGTATTACGGGCAAAACGACTGATCGACTTGGTAAGGATTAGATCTATCTTTCCGCATAATGCATCTTCGATCATGTGATTGAACCCTTCCCGTTTTTTGGTGTTAGTGCCGGAAATCCCTTCGTCAGTATAAACTGAGACAAATTCCCATTCAGGATTACTTTTAATATGCTGAGCATAGAAGTTTATCTGCGCTTCATAACTGGAGAGCTGCTCATCCGAATCCGTAGAGACGCGGGCATAAGCCGCCACGCGCTTTTTGTGCTGTTCTGCAACTGGTGCGGCAATATTTAAAGCAATCCTGCTCTCTATCTTATGAACTTTTCTGATCGGGGTTGTCATTTTGATGTCTCCTTTCCTCCATTTTCAGTCGGCGTTCTCTCGCCTGCTGTCGCATTTTCTCTGTCCAGCCTTCGCTGCGGGGAGGATGCTCCCAAGTTACTTCCGCTGTATGTCCGTCCCTGAAGATATAAAGTATCCGATTGTTTTTCAACATTTGTATCTCGGCGATCTTGTCAAGGACAATATCCCGGCTTAATTCCGTCACACCCAGAACCCCCATAGTTCTTTCCAAGAGAATCTTCTCTGGGATCTGCCTGGACTGACAGGCTTTTTTACCGCGCGTATCAAGTACATGACACCTCCATACTGGTTTTTGCCATTTGAAGCCAGCATCAGCGATCTTTCGATTGAAGCTTCCGCCACAAAATCCGCAACGGATCATACTTGTAAAAATGTAGGGTTCCGTTGGTTTAGGTGTTTTATGGAACCTTTTCGCTCGGCGCGCGATCTCCTGCTGTACCTGCTCAAAAATATCTTTGTTGATAATAGCTTCATGAGCATTCTCCACATAATACATGGGAAGTTCTCCGCGATTTTGTATGCACTTTTTGGTAATATGATCACTTTTGTAAGTTTTCTGTAATAACAGATTTCCAGTATACGCTTCGTTTCGCAAAATACCATAAATGGTAGTTTCGTTCCATGGACGGCCTGTCCGGGTAGGAGTATTCATGCGTATCAGCTTTTTGACAATGGCATTTCTCCCCATTCCTGAGAGATAATCATGAAATATCTGACGCACTGTTTTGGCTTCTTCGGGGACTATCTGCAAGATTCCATCCTTTAAACGGTAACCCAGCATACAAGCGTTGGCAAGATGTCCCTGCTCAAACTTTTTCCGAATACGCCATTTCATATTTTCGCTGGCTGACCAACTCTCCTCCTGTGCAAAAGATGCCAGGAGTGTCAGCATCAATTCTCCGTCTGCGCTTAAGGTGTGGATGTCTTCTTTTTCAAAATAGATATCTATACCTAATGCCTTTAATTCCCGTGCAGCTTCCAGAATGGTCACCGTATTGCGGGCGAAACGTGTCACAGACTTGGTAAGGATCATATCAATTTTTCCCGCCCTACAGTCGGACAGCATTCTCTGGAATTCTGGACGCTTCTCCTTCGTTCCAGTGATGCCTTCGTCCGCATAGATCCCAGCTAATTCCCAGTCTCCCCTGTTACCAATATAATGATTGTAATAGCTGATCTGAGCAGACAGTGAATGAATCATGGAATCCTTACCAGAAGATACGCGAGCGTAGGCCGCCACACGCTTTCGTCGGATCGGTTTAAGATACGAATGGTCAATTTTTGTAATTTCTCTCATAATTTACCTCCACTTTCCCGGTGTTTATGCTGATAAATAATCAGGGGACCGATCGGCCCCCTTGATCTTACAGTTTCCAGATCTGGTCAATGCTGTAAATAACAATCAGGCTAAACCCGGATGCCCAGTTTACAAACAATGTATCTGAGCCGGAGGAAATATGATTATTTTCCATAATGTGCGCCCCCTTCATTTTGGTTCTCTGTTGATGCAGGTCGTTCCGGACGGTATCCGTATCTCCAGCTGCCATTGCCAGACAGATTTCTGAGCAGAATCTTACGTGCCGCCTTATATTCATCTCCGATAAACCCCAATCTTATCAGAAAAAGGCGCATCGTAAACTTCTCATTCTCCATACTACATTCTTTGGTGATGACTCGTTTTTGCTTCTTTGCCATTTCACATAGAGCGGAAATCAAGCGGTGATAGGCATCGGCTTCCCCGTCCAGACCATGTAATGTAAACCACGGAAATCGCAGACTGGATTCATCAATGATTACGGATAAATGATCTGTACCAATGGCTTTTCTGAACAACGGAGCCTTACTGTCAATAATTTTTGTCAATCTTTCCAGAGCTTCTTCAGAAAACCCGGTTTTTGGTATTTCTACAATGAATGTATTGTCATCCACCGTCTCATTTTCCGGTTCATTATTTTCTGCTCCAGGAGACTTTTCAGATTCCTGCTCCATATTTTCTGTGGAGATTTCTTCTGAACTCTCCGATATATAGCCGTGTTCTTTCAGCTGGTTTATCAGTCGTTCCAGTTCGTCCGGAGAAACATTTTCCGTACAGGATAAAACGCCATTCTTATCTACGTTGTAAAGCCCTATGGCATAAGCAAACGTGGGTGCCTTTTGGTAAACAGCCGGTTTGCCTAAGATATCACTTATGGCCTGAACAAACTCTTTACGTTTTTTACCGGTTAGATTGTAGCTGTATTGTATTCTCATGGATTTTGCTCCTTTCTTTAGTCCGCACACCATATATCACTCAAGCTTTCCAAAAAATCAAGTCTGAATATCTGATCAGTATGCGGAAAATCTACAGGTTACTCTTTATCACAGATTTCACCGGTAAAAATGTATTTTACATACTCTTTACGATGCTCTTCCAGATAAACGACAAGTCCATAATAGTGCCTGCGATTAGCGATCCGCTGTACCATGTTTACGTCCAGCATATTGGTTTCTCCGCTTCGTCGTATGCTCTCAATCTGTTGCCTGATGGTTTCAGTCATTTTCGATCCTCCTTTTCCGGGAATCGCAAACAGCCCGATGCAGGATGTTGAGATCAAATCCCATATCTTTGTAGCTTTCCTTGATAATCTCAAAGTAGTGAGCTGACGGCGTATTATAGGGATGCCCAGATTCATTCATGATATAAATCATAGCGGCGACTCTTTCCCCGTCCAGTGTGAGGTGTAAAGTTTCTTTGCGGTAGAGATGCGGCCACCCTTCATAAATGTCAAGAGCATCTTCGTCTGTTGGCTGCAGCCGCCAAACCAGCACAGGAACCTTATATCCCTGTTCACGCTCGACAGTTGCCACAGCACTACGATTCCCGCCGCGGAACCACAAACGCCAGTTACGTAAAGTAGCTGTTCCTACTATTTCCGCCGTAGGGCAACGTCTTGCCATCTGTTCCAGGCTAAGATTAGAGCCATAGGCAATATACAGCTTCTCTTTGTTTTTATTGTACATTTTCCAAACCTCCATTTTCAGAATTTGTGCTGTTTCTCGTGTTGATATGGCTTCTCACATTTTCCCGTGAGCCATATCTCCAGGCAACATTACCTTTTAAGTGTCTGTATAAGTGTTCTCTACAGCTTTTAAACTCCTCTCCGATGAAACCAATTCGATTCAGATATACTCGCATTGCGAACTTTTCGTTATCTTCCTGTACCTTATGATATCGAGCATTTTTCTGTGTCAGCGCCTGATGATTAAGCGCAAGAGCAAACACAACATAAGCTCTGATCTTTCCGGCATGGAGTGTGCCATTGAACCCTCGAAGCTCTACTGTATGGTTTCCGTGAAAGAAACTATGTAGATTGAGGAAATAATAGCGACTGCCATGATAATGGTTGCTGCGTCTACCTGTATATTTCTCGTACCAGATATCCTCAAGCTGATCCCAAGTCTTTGGCTTTTTCTGGTTCATTTGTTCTACCAGCCACAGATCCATTTTCTGGCAATACTGCATTCTTTCTAACACAATTTGTAACGCTTTATAGAACAGGTCATTATGGCTGGCAATAATGTTGATAAAGTTGCGGATACTCCTTGCAGTGTGCCCCGCTCCATCCAGATGGATATGGATACCACAGGTTTTGTTGACAAATCCTCCAGCTCGACGCAGGCGTCTTGCGATCCCCTGAAGAACAGCAATGTCCTGATAATAGTTTAGGACAGGGCTGACCAACTCTACACTGTAATGATCGTTTGCTGATAGGGTTCCCCTGTACTGACAATTGAGGCTGCCATCGTACATAAACTTCCAGGTCCTTCCATCCGGGGCTTTGACCTCGTAGACTTCGTAATGACCGCCAACGTAGTTGACCTCACCCCGAAGGTAATCAGCAATCGTGTCTGCCGCCTGTTGTCGAGTGATCCCGGTGAACTCCACCTCAATGCCAAATTTTCTGGTAAACATCTAACATCGTCCTCCTTTTCCTGGCGGACCGTTCTGCGATCGTCATTTAAGGAGGCATCCACGGATGCGTCCTTAAAATAAGTTCACATCGTGTCCACCAATTGTTTTATGCTGTGTTCAACATGTTACATCGTTACTGACTTAGAACCTCCTTTCTTTTTGTTTTTTCGGATCAGCCAGCTTTTCGTGTGCCTGTTGTATATCGGTACTTCCTGATACATCATTCCAAACAATCACAATCTGTTCCAGACAGCCGATCCGCATTGTCGTCCGGCAATGACAATGCCGCACGTATTGGGAAGTGACAAACCATTCCTTACGGCAGTCCCTCCCCATGACGACTGAGAAGATAACACTCCCGTCCACAAAACTTTCGCTTTTTATTTCCGTAGCTGATAAACCTTCGTCCACAATAGCTGCAAACCAAATGGTGCGGCTGAAGTTTTCTTCTCCGATTCCACCAGGTATAACGACAACGATCACTGCAAAATGTCTTTGGCTTGGAGCCTGGGCTATGGCGTAAAGGTACGCCGCAATTCCTACATCTTTCATGCCCCGGCTTGTCCATCTGTATCGGTTTAATACCGCTGCGGCGACAAATAGATTTGACTGTGTTGGGGGATAAGAACAGGCTTTCTGCAATCTCATTATATTTCTGTCCCTGTTGGTACATGGAAAGAACAGCTTCTTTTTTGATATTGGGTATCATATGGTCTCCTTCTCATATTTTTTCATGTTGTTTGATTTGTTTTTATGGCTTGCACGGATAAGGTTTAATAAATCTCCCCCTTGATTCGTCAGCACAGCATCCCTCCATCCCCGCCTTCTCGGATAAGATCCGCCAATTCATCCCCCGTAATCACCGCAAACAGACGAAGCTGTTTCTCAAATGCAGTACGAATATGGTCAACCAGATGCTCTTTACGTTTCTGATCCGGTACAATCCAGACTGTCAGCGGAAATACGCCGGAAATTTTCTGCTCTAATCCCGTATGATAATATTGATGGTATTTTCGGCATTTTTCTATCACTTTGGCTGGAGATTCGGTGTCAAGATCGACCTCGAAGAACCAGCGGTCCTCATACTCACCGGATACAGTAACAGCGTACAGATCAGGCTTTAAGGAGAGTTGTGTTCCATGCCTGCTGTATGCTCGCCAGCATTCCGGCTCCAACTGTAACGCATTAAGAGTAAATCCATATTTTTGACATAACTCTGCCAACTGGATAGAAATTTCTGATACTGCCAGTGTATGCGCCAGAAAATACGGCGAAGGTTCAAAAAATCGTCTGACGGGTGCTGCTTTGTAGTCGTGAAGGCGCAACAGACGTTCTCCGGCATGAGAGATATACCAGACTAAGGACCCAGATCCGGCCCGTATTCCCCCGATCCGGCGGGACAGCGCATCGACAAGCCCCATATTCCGAAGCTTTTTCAGACAACGGCCTGAAGCTCTCAGAGCGGCATTGGGCGAGGCAGCATTCGTAAAAAACAGCCGTTGAATTTGTCCTGTCATCAGATAACGATGTCTTTGAATCGCTGATAATACTTTTTTATCACGCTCTCCCAAAGATATATCCAGCTCGACTAAATGTTTACGGGAAATCCGTTGATTTTCCTTACCTTCTCCCCCGTAAGAGGAATTATTTGGAGCTGGATTACTATAGGAATTACAAACCTTATATTTAGAAAAATCCGGCGTTGCAGGCTTTTTTGCTTCTGCTTTCCGATCATGGTTCGTCGGTCGATTAGTCATAAGCGTTTCCTCCTTCCAATCGATGAGTTCTCCCACTCTTCCTCAGAAATATGATCATTTGAGAACATTTCAAAATACTCAGCCTCTATCTGTTCTGCCGACATGCCATAGGATGATTGACTTTGGGCTTTAAGCTCAGCAGCATCCCGCAAGACCGGAGGCGGAGGCAATGTTTGTCCCTGTATCCACCCCGTGCTTTTTCCGGCAGACTGGAACGATGTATAAATCTGATACCGCGGCAGACTCATAAAATCTTCGATGGATAATTCCGGCGCCATGCCAGCAGCAATTCTGGCATCCACAGAATTAAGTCCGAAAAATATCTTGTTACGGGTATTGGCGTTGATACCTGATCGGATATCCGGTGGAAGCTGATCAAAATACTGGTGCGCTAATGTCAGTCCAAGTCCCAAGCCTCTTGCCTGTGCTAAAGCATCTGATAAATCAGTAGGCAGGCTGAGATAATCCTGAAGCTCGTCAATATACATCTCTACCGGAAATCTGCGTTCCGGCGGTAATTTGGCACGGGACAAAGCCAGCGTCCAAGTCAGACCAACGATCAAACTGCCAAGAAGCCGGGCACTTTCCGAACCGATCAATCCTTTATTGAGAGGAACCAATACGATCCGACGTTTGCAGAATAAATCCGTAAGATCAAATTTTGGTTTTGCCTGCCCCAAAACATTACGAAGCCCCGGTCGAAGTAGAAACTGGCGTAGCTTATTTAATACAGGTTCAATTTGCTGACGACGCTGCAATTCGCTGAGTGCCTCAAACTGTTCCCAGAAGGGTCTCAGAGCCATCTTGTCTTTTATCTTTTTGGTGATATTCCGGCGAAAATTCTCATCTGTCAGCAAGGCCGGAAGCCATAAGAGCGTTGCACCTTCAACATCCACCAAGGTCAACAGTGCAGCACTGAGAATATCCTGAATTCTCACTCCCCAGCTGTCACGCCAGATCTCTTTAAGTACGCCAAGAACAGCATCCGCAATCAGTGTTGAACTCTCATGATTTTTGAATGCTAATGGATTGAATCCAACCGGACAGGCATCACCGGGATCAATGACAATCACGTCGCCTGTACGTTGTTCAGGAATCCGTGAAAGAATATCATTTATCAGGTCAGCCTTCGGGTCAATGACCAGAACGCTGCGCCCAGCCTTAATGTCCGCCAGAATCAAGTGTAACATGGCTGTTGATTTTCCTGAACCAGTCGGGCCAATCAGGTGAGTATGTTCCAGAGAATCTTTTATGGGGATACTGAGTTTTTTGGGGACAGATGCGTCCATACTCACCGCAAACCCACGATCATTATTCAGATTGATCGGAGCTTTGTACCATGCTGGCGGCAGAAGGAGCTTAGGGTGAAGTCCGGGTGTACCCGGAAGCTCATCCTCTCCTGCCGGAAGTAAGAGAAAACTTGTCAGTTCCTTTACAGATAACTGTAATGGGAAATGCCATGGTACATATGCAAGATTTATATGATTGGAGAAAGCTTTTTCCTCCCGGATATGTACACCGGCAGAGTCAAGAATCTTCAATGCTCCAAGCAGTCCTCGAAGACGCGCTGCAGCATGATCACCGGAGGCTCCAATGCGGACAACCGCCTGAAATACCTGTTGTTCGGCTTTTTCACGAACATTTTTACGGCTTTCCGTTGTAGCCTTACCAACGTTGCCCAGAATTACCTGCAGCCAAGTAATATGTGGGTCTGGCAGATCGGCCGGAACAGGGGTGGGCGCATAAGCCCGCCCCAATATAACCTGTACAACTGTCTCCGTATTCGTTTTATCCTCAGCCAATGCTGCCAGTCCCGCCCGGATGACTGCTGCGGTAATATCCGTTCTTAAAGAAAGCCGGGGATGTGTTACCTTGAGCTGACGGGAAATTGTGACCGGATGACGTACCTCTAAGGAGATATCATGGAACTGAATATCACCATGGGCATGGAGAGCCTCCTCGATGCTTCTCATATATTTCCGATCAGCGCCCAAAAGATGAGTGACTTTTCCATTGTGACCGCGTGTTTCCCAGACAACAGCTCCTCTGGGAGAAAAAGCGGCGAGGTGTGAGAATGCCTCCCACACTGCCGTCGTTTCAAACTGTCTCTGCCAGACCACCTCCCGCCAGATAATGTTTTCTATATTATGTTTTCTCATTGCCCACTCCTTTCTCCTACCATTGTCCCGCATCCCTCCAATGTCTGTATATGCGCCAACAAATAAGGACGATCAGACCAACGACAGCAAGAAGTAACAGTATTGGCCAGACTTCTTCCAGATACCGTACAGCAGTTCTGATGAGCCAGGCGCTTAGAGCGAAGATAAATGCACATTCGAGCAGCCGGTTTAAGAATCCTCTTGGCTCCAAACATCACACCTCCTCCCCCAGAGCTTTGGCGCTGTATCTGGGGACGGGATAGTCCGGGATGATAATGTCACTGTCAATCTCATTACCCCAAACATCCCAGCCAGGTTGTCGACGACGCGCGAACAGCTCCAGATATGGACCATATGATAATCTTTCTATGATCGCAAACTGCTCCTCCGGCTTGTGACTGTGATCCTGTTGCGGTGCAAATACCCAGTTGGGCTGAGAATTGAATTTAACCGGTGCTTTGCCGCGAGTGGCAAACAAGCATGTTTCTGAAGCATTTCTGATATAATTTCCCAGCAAAAGCCGTGGTTTGATCCAGTAAATCGGACTGCGGAAAGTAAATCCCCATGCCTTGACAACGTCCAGTCCTTCCTGTAACAACCCATTCGGTATCCAAAGGTAAAGATGAGCATTATCTTCACACAGGTCTGCTATTGGCATAGACTTGATCCGCTCCAATGACATCAGCTCGTAATGACTCTCTGCGCTGCGGTTACTGTATCTGCCCCGTTGATTGATGCTCCAGGGCGGATCAGCAAGAATTGTTCTAAATTTTTTAGCTGCAGGTACTTTGTTCATAAAATCTCCTTTCTTTTCTGGTGGGACTTTTGACCAGATTAAAGCAAAAGTCACACCAGATAAAAAACTTAACCGGAACTACTTTACACAGCGATAAGACATGGTATAATAGATGTAAAATCGTCAATATGATGCTGTAAAAACCGCTGTTGTAATAATTTCAGGGATCGACAGATAATGGTTTAATTGTTATCCTTTTCACTAACATCCATGTCTTCCCAAAATCCGCCTTCACGACAAGCCTCATGAATCATGCTGCAGTAGGCCTCCAGACTGTCAGACTGCAAAGTAAAGCGGTCTTCTAACATGTAGGAAAGCTGACGGTTCTCTCTTTTTAGCCTGTGATAATCGCTGTAGCAGATCAGCAAAAAGATAATCAATAAGGTCAGGCATATGCTCAGTATGAGCAGGATTATGACTTGCAGCACAATTACCACCTCCCAACTTTTTCAACCGCTTTTTGTGCATACGCTGCCAGAATCGCCTGGTAATACTGACTACCTTGCGGAGCAATCGTACTCAATCGTCCGGCCATTACGGCAAGTGCTCCCGTGTGTTCCAACGCTGTCTGTGCAAGTAAGGCGCGACAATGATCATTTCCTGCCTGCAACATAGCGTCCTGCAACATCAGACTCCCGGAGCGGGATGAAAGCAGCAGACTGATGCTGCGCTTGGCTGGTGACGGGTCAATAATGTCATCTGCCAGGATTGCGGTAGGATCTTCGGTGTACCTGTTTTTGTTTCTCATGGAATCTTCCTCCTTGTTTTTATTTAGAGGATTATTTTTCCTCTTACTTCGTAGGTCGTGAAAAGACGGGATTATTAACACATTGTGAGAAAAAATTTGAAATTTTGACAAAAACCGGGAAGATGGGTTTGGAGATTCCAATATAGACAGTGTGAGAATGGAAGATGATATATCCATTTATAGAAGAAATCCATTTTCTTTTAGAATACAAAAAAGCCTCATTTCTGTACATTTTTGTAGAAATGAGGCTTTAGTCTTTATAATGCGTTGCGATGTCTTCAATATTGCAGTCTAATATGTTGCAGAGGGTATTCAATGAGTTTGTACTGACGCCCTCATTCTTTCTGAGCCGATGCAAAAGAGATTTACTCAAGTGGTGGTCATGAGTCAGATTATACTGAGTAATCCCTTTTTCCTTCATAGTCACCCACAATTTATCGTATTTAATCATATCTCGATGTTCCTTGTGCTTGTATTGGAATAATTTTACCTCTATAATGAACATGTCCAAAAGGTTCTATTTTCAGACCCCAAGACAAATTTTGAGAAAGCAAAGGACAAAAAGGTGCTGAAGAAAATGGAATTGTATTTACTGCTCCTTGTTGTAGCCTGTTTCATTCCCAAAAGTGCAGGCAGAATCTGCCGGAAGAACCTTCGCGAATTTGAGATTTTTCAGAGTATCAAAGTAGGATCGGATAATTTTGAGAGAACAAGCTTAGAGGTGATTATCAATCTGGAGAACTATGATATTGATGAAATGTTTGACGCCGTAAAAAGTTACCAAATAAGATTGAATGGGGAGTCTGACGAATTGAACATACGATTATACAGAAACAAGGGCGATCTGTTTCTTTCAAACCCAGTCGCTGAGAAAACATTTTATAAAGATTCAGACGAATGATAGCGCCCGTTCAGGTAAAAATCATTTTCTGCTACAGATGGACAACCTAAAGAGTCCTAAAACCATGTTTTAGGACGCGACCAGGCAACATACATATAGTATTTATAACAGCTCCAGACCACAGTAGGCTTTATCCAGATCATCCTGTACGATTCCAAGATAACGTCGAGTTACTTCATAATTGCTGTGATTGTATATATGCATAATTACAACCGGGGATACCCTGCCGCTCGTCCAGGCATGATATCCCCATGTTTTTCTGAGACTGTGACAGGCGATCTTTCCCATTACTCCTTCAGCCACCGCTGCCTCATGAATGATCCTCCATGCCTGTACCCGGCTGATCGGTTTGGCATCCTTCCGATTATTAGCAAAAATAAACTCACCGCGCCTCTTGGGGAAATACTGTTTTAAGGCTTCGAGCGCCCGTTTATTCAGGGCAATGATCTTGGATTTACCGGTTTTCTTTTCCTGTAAGGCAATATGTGCCCGAAATGCCTTTTTCTCTTCGTCGTATACATCAGACCATTTCAGCTGCAGTAAGTCGCTGATCCTGAGCGCTGTATATACGCCCATAACTACCAGCACATAATTACGTAGTTTCCCACGTTTCTGATAATATTCTGCTATTGCACGTAATTGTGCCTTATCTCTGATTGGTTCTGTTGCTGCCATAACTAAATCAAGCCCCCTTGTCTGTAATATGTTTGAGTATAACCTATTTCTGACAATGTGGGCTTGGTAACTTTATTCCTCTTTAGTTCCTAGTTTAACATCATTTTGGATGGATTTCAACATCAAAATACGCCATTTTACGTGGCTTTATACGTTTATGCAAGGGACCAGAACAAATTTCTACAGAGGTATGGTTACATAATGGCTCTTTCCTGAGAAAAACATATCCAGAATGTAACATAAGAGGAAAACTGTTACATCTTAATATGCATGGCATTGAATCATGTCTGAAAGGAGGAATATGGAGTATGACGTGCGAGATTCACGGTTACATTTCTACCAATAGTAGTGTTTGCCCAATTTGTAGTAATGAGTACAATGAACTTCGAAAAGCCGGCAAGCTTTCCCCCAAGATCCCTATGTGGAGCCTCGGCATCTTTCAAGATATTAAAATGCTTCGTGTGATAGCTGAACGCGAGGGGTGCCCTGAAGATCAGATCCGCAAAGCTATCGACGAGTATATCGAGGAAAAGGGGGAACTCCAGAGAAGAGGTATCGAAGTCTCAGAGAGGTGGAAGAAAGAGGAACGAGAAAGGGCGGCACGTGAGAAAGAAAATGCCTATTTCGGCGTTTAGGTCGAATCAACTTTTGCACTGACTATACTTTGCAAAATGTGGTAATGCATCGTTCTTGCCTATCCAAATCGTTCAGCGTAGGAGCCACCGGCTCAGCCTGTTCGACGAATCTTACTAAATTTTCAAAGAAAGGTGGTGTTTAGTTTGTCGAACGAATATCCTACATGCATGCTCTGTGGTAAACAACTTTTTGATGACGATGAGGCTTGTCCGGGGTGTTATTCTAGGTATGCTAATGATATCAAACATGGTAAACCTCCGAAGGGCATCAAGCCAAGATTCTTTACCATGGGGCATTTTATCAGATTCGGTGTCTTGAATCAGGCAAATCGTGTATTAAATGATCCGGAATGCCATATTACTATGACGAAGGATGCCCTAGAGAAGGTCCTACATGTTCATAGCCAGGAAGAATTGACACAGGAAATTGTCCAGCAACGATTTGAAGAAGAGCTCGACAATTTACGTTGCCATCAGGAGGCTATTGAGTCATACGAGCGTCCTAATAAGAAAGAGGAAGAACGGCGCAAGAAGTTTAGCCTGTACTGAAGTCGGCATAGGGAATAGTGATATTATTCCTACTCAAACTGTTCAGAGCCGAAGCCACTGGCTTCGGCTGTCCACCGCATGATTAACCCCCTGTTCATACGAACGGGGCATCATTTATGCCTGCTATCTTAAATAGTAGCGTTGAGCCTTACTATAATAGGATTTTATGACAGCAGCATCTTGTTCTGTCAAAATCAAAATAAACAAAAATGGAGGGAAACAAATGAAAAAGAAAATGTTCGTAACCATATTAGCGGCATGCCTGCTATGCAGTGCCTGCAGGCAAAACAGTACAGTGGGAGATACGAATACGGAAGCAAACACCCAAACAGCAGAAACTCCTGAGAATACGGAAAACAATGTCGCTTCGTCCACAGAATCTACCGCGGACACTGACAAAGCTAACACCGATGAACCGATTTTAGATGAGGATAATACTGATGATACGACATGGAATGTTCGTCCAACCTATTCACTCCAAGAGATAAACGAAGGTAAACTCGAAGGTGTTACTTTTAATTCTATCATACTGCAAGACTCGGATTATGAATGGTATAAGAACACTCACGATGGACAGCCTATCCCGGAAGGTACCCTCCGCAACGAGACCAACTTCGTTGGCGCTCGCATTGCCGGCGAGGATAAAGGTGCCGCGAACGTCTGGGAAGGCGATCAGATCCCTGTCGAAGATGGTGAGACTTATATTATTCGCCTCTATGTTCATAATAACAATTCTAATGGCGAAGAGGGCGCAGCGGAGAACACTCAAGTACGTTTTTATGTTCCGCAAACCGCATCAAAAGATGTTACGGTGAATGGATGGATCAGCGCTTCAAATGCCACAGAAGAAAATGGCTATGTTGACGATGTGACCTTTACGAGTGATACAGCGTTTCACCTTGAATATCAAGAGGGATCTGCTCTTCTCGAAAATGGCAATTACGCCAGTGGCGCCGGTGTCACGCTTACCGATGCTATTATTAATCAAGGCGATCTTAGTACTGACGTTGCAGAGGAATGGGTTAAAATCGGCTATAATGACCTTGACGGCATTATTCCCGGAGGCTATGAGTACATCAATTATGTTACGATTGAAGTCAAAGCCATTTTTGATTATGACTACGTTACTGAAACCAAAGTACGGCTCGTTGGTGATGAGGATAACGAATGGCAAGATACCATCGAAGCCAAGCTCGGCGATAAAGTCGAGTTCCAGATCGAGTATAAAAATACCAGCGATAAAGAGCAGACGGATGTTAGTATCCGTGATGTCCTGCCATCCAATTTGCAGTATATCAGCGGATCAGCAAAACTTTACAATGCCAATCACTCAGAAGGTGCAACATTTTCTGAGGACTTTCTTGTTGAAAATGGTGTAAACATTGGAGGTTATACTTCCAACTCAAATGCCATTGTCCGTTTCCAGGCAGAAATAGTTGATGAGGATCTGGTATCTGGTTCAAATACATTGGTCAACTGGGGTCGTGCTGGTGTTGGTACGAAGACCATTCAGGATTATGCAAGGGTGGTAGTACATATTGAGAAGTAATAGACTTTTAAAATCTGTAATTATCGCTGCCTTGATGATAACGGCGACACCCATGTCGGTTATAGCTTCAGAAACGGAACACCTAGACCAGACATCCGAGTCAAGCATAACTCCCTCAGCTGCCGAAAACTCCGAGTCCGGCCTTCCTGACGCCAACTTTGTAGAGGCTGATCTTATGGTACAGATTCACGGTGAGGCAATTGACTCAACACTATCTGCTGATCTGGATTGGGACTCCTATGCTACAATTGATGAGATGACATTAGAAGCGGGGAGAGTATACCAGATACTAATACCCTGTGATCGTCGCAATTCGACGACAACGGACGAAGAGGTTTGGTGGTTACTACATTCTCCGAAACTACTCGATCCAGATGCGCCGACAGACTTTGATTACTTTACAATGTCAGTCGGCTGGGAGACCAACGCGTATACTGGCCAGGTAGATATATCCGCTAGTAGTCCAATACATTTAATGTACTATAGTTCCACAGTAGATATATATGATACTGACGGTAAACACCTCGTTTCAATTCCGGCAGTCAAAGATGCATATAACACTCTTTCGACCATCTTAAACGCAGATGTTTTACCTGATGCTGAACAATATTATATAGGCACACGAATTTGCTCTCTCGATGATGCCATGATCGCTGATCTGGAATCCCATCAGGCCCCAGGTGCGAAAAATTCAGCAGATGAGCATAATACTCAATCATCAGAAACCTCTGCTATGATACTTGTGGCAATTGTAAGCATTATTGTGGGTATCAGCGCAATACTTGCCATAATATATATCCGAAAAAAATGATTTTTATTTTTCAGTTAAGGATGTCTCTTGTGAGGCATCCGATTTTGTCTTCCACATATTTATGATACAATAGTGTAAAACGTGTACATAGTGGTGCAAGAGAAAAACCTTGTATCATTCGTGACGTCTATACACATGCCTGTCACCTCTTTATTTTATTTTATCATACTTCCACCATGCTATCCAGCACCTTTTCCCGACACGCCCAGAGGAAAAGCGTCACCTATACACAGAGAAAAAGCGCCCGAATGTCCAAATTCCATTCAGGCGCATAAGGCAAAGACAAAATACTCCATCCCCGCTGTTCTTCTGTTTTTGCTACAGCAAATAATTGTTCTCCTTGTCAGCCACTTGCAGCGCTGCAAGCGTGTATGCCGCATAGCCCTCGACCACGAGAGGCTCCTGCCTGCACAAAGCTTCTGCTTCCTCCATAATCTGCCGTTTTAAAAATGACCATGCCGGCAACCCCTGGATAGCCTTTGAAGGGACCGCAAAGGGCTATTTTCCCTTCTGCATCTAATTTTCTCAGATTTTCCACATGCCTTTCAATGACAGCTTTCGTAACTTTGTTGTACGTTTTTCCCTTTTTTATCATCATTACATACAGCCACTTTTCCATATTTCCACCTCCAATCTGGTTATCGTCTGCTATTTGTTCCGGAACGATCTGCCCAAAAATCAAATATATTTCTTTACAATATCTGCAGCCTTTTCTCTGAACATCCTGCGCGCCTCCTCCGGTTCCATAATCTCTACATACGTTCCAAAAGACAAAAGATAATGAAACGTCCAATGATTCAGTTCATATGGAACCGTCACATAATAATTTCCGTCCTCCCCCGCCACAACCTGCTCTTCCCGAAATTCATCATACAGCCGGTATGCAATTTCCGGAGAAAATTTCAGCTTTAATACAGACCCATGACACTCCCTGCTGCATTTTTGTATCAGGGAATGATTCGGCGGCAGTTCGCGCGTAAACACTTCCGGCATTACCAGAAGCTTCCTGATTCTGGACAAACGGAAATTTCTGATCTCTTCTCTTTGTCTGCAATACCCGACGATATACCAGGCATGTGATTTTCAATAATTCAGCCTCTTCTGCACCTTTATCGAATGTCCATTCCCATCATCCGCCACAGCTTCAATAATCCCATCCGTAGTAAGGGTCAGGTAGAGCACAGCCGCAGTTCCTTTGGGCAGGCCCGGCGGCAGCTCCAATACAATTTGCATGACCGGCTGCTTTCCCGGTACGAAATCGTACTGTTGTACTTCCTTATCCGACTCATAGATATCGAACCGCATACGCGTCTGGCCGTCTCTTGTGGTGATAAATCGATGCTGTCTTGTCACCGGAAGCCGGTCCCCTCTCTGAATGAGATTGATGACAATCTTGTCATTGGGATCCACATCATAATTCCTGCAGCAATCCGAACCGTAAGAAAAGGCCGCCATATCCGACAGGAAGGTATCCTTTCCATTGCAGTATCCCGCATAGATGGATGCACCTATAGCAATCGATTTCTCCGGTTCAAAAACCCGAAGTTCCATCTGAGGAAATATTTTTTTAATTCCTTCGATCACCTGGGGCATATTGGAACTGCCTCCCACGCAGATAATCTGAGAGACGCTGTTTGCATCGTTCTTTTTAAGCAGAGCCATTATCATTTCTATCGTATCCCACAGAAGCGAAAAAGTCATTTTGCCAAATTCTTCACTGGTAATAGGCACTTGATAGGATTTCCCGTTGATCTCCACCCTGGCACGCACCCGGTCCCTGTACTTCTCTCCTACCTTTTCACTGAACGCATGTTTGGCACTGACGGCAGCTCTTTTGATTTTCTCCCGATAACCGGGATTCTCCTTTAGGGATATGCCGCTCTGCTGTTCTAAAGACTCCAGGATATATGTCTCCAGGCAAGCATCCCAGTCCTTTCCTCCCACCCGTCTCATGTCCGAATCAATCACTGTATATTTCTCTTTTAGAGAGCTGTCCGCCTCGACAATAGCCGCGTCGCAGGTCCCGCCTCCCAAGTCATAAACGAGTATCCGCGTCTTATCCGCCAGAGAGGTTTTAAAATATGCAAGGGCCGCTGCCACCGGTTCCTTGATAAAGCCCAGTACTTTCAGCCCAGGGCCTCCTTCCTCCACAGGAGTCTCTGCGGCTTCCCGGATAAATTCCTTCTCATTGTGGCCAAATGCCGCCGGAACCGAGATTACCACCCCTTCTAACTCCTCATTGATCAGCTTTGCTCTGGCGGCCGACAGCGCATTTTCCTTTACATGGTTCAAAATGTAGCCGACAATCTGTCTTGCCGTAAATACTCTTCCGTCCGCTGTGAATGTAGAATTCAGCTCCAGTTTAATCTCCCGCTTCAGATTGGCTGCTTCCTCTCCCTGCCCTGCGTTTTCTGCCGCTTCTCCTACCAGTACCCCTTCCCATTCGTCATAATAAAACACCGAAGGGATTCCGTATTTCCCGCCGGGCAGAAGAACCACGCTCGTGTCCAGTACTGTGACCGCCGGCAAAGAAAAACTGGTTCCAAAATCAATTCCTAATTTCATATTGTTAAACTCCTGTCAAATCAATACTTTTTCCTTTTGAAGCACCAGCTCCCCATACCGAAAGCCAGACCGGATGCTTTTGGTGATAACCGCCTCTTTGGAAGAGAAATGCACCGCATCCGTCTCGTGAATCCCGCCTTCAAAGACGGTTCCAGGTCCGCTCACAACTTCCTCTACCCCAAAAGCTGCCAGCCCGTCTGCGATCATTTCCATATATTCTTTGTAATTTTCTACCGCATTTCGGTAATCTTCATTTTCACTTTTCTCTGTTTTTTCTTTGTGGTAAACATAAGCATCTGCCATCAAATTATACAGTTCCATCTGTTGTCTGGCTGACTGCAGGATATAATTTTCCTTTATTGTATCCTGAAACGTAAGAAATCTCTCCAGAAGGCTTTGGACATCCGGCTGCATGGCCCGGAGGCTTTCACTCATCTCCTCCTGCTTCTGGTGCCACTTCTGAATCTGTTCTTTCTGAAACTCTTTATTCTTCTCTGCCAGCCCGGAATTTTCTCCGGGTTTATGCGTTTTACCATACGATGCCTTTGCTTCTTCTGCCAGAATTTGAATTTTCTTCATATACAAAGCGATCTGTTTTTCTGATTTCTCATACCTTCCCCAGACGATATCACGGCAGAACAGATATTCAGAAATATGATCCTGTACCGTCGTTGTCCGATAGGATGGATTGACAATATATTCTCTCAATCCGCTTAAGATCACATATGCATCAAATACCGACAATACTCTTTCTCCCGCCAAAGCAGTCTTCTTCTTTTTCCTCCTGTTCAGCATATCTGCAGTTTTACAAAGAAACGGAGAACGAACCATCTCAAAAGGCGGCTCAAACACCTCTTTGTAAATACATGCGATCATCTGGTCCACCTGCGCATATTTCTCCTCTTTCTTTACAGAAGGACCATTGCCGCAAAAACTTTCATATAAAGATAAACTGTCCATAATCTTCCCTCCTTCTGATCCCTTGCTTTTCAAATACACTCTAATACGTTCATCTGCGCCGTACGCGGTATGATCCGGATCATCATGCCTTCTTCCAGCGGCTGCACCGTCCCCGGAGAACACTCCCATTCAGCACCATCCGGACCAATTACAGTCCAGATATACGAGCTTATGTTCCGAACACCAAGGCATTGTCTCTGTTCACTGTATAAAAGTTTCAAAAGCGGCCCGGAGGGCAGATGCACAGACACCTGATCCCCCGTCAGGACCCTCGGCACGAACACTTCCATATTCCGCTTTTCCTCTCCCTTGCTCAGTACCCGAAAAAGCACCCTGTGTAACTGCAAATCCCGGAAATAAGAGAGCGCTCGCTCCCGCCACGCCCGGTTCAGCCCATATTGTTCTTCCAAAAAAACGTCCGCTTCTGTCAGATATTCGGCCCGCTTCTCTTTGTCTGCCAGACATGCCCGGCAGAAGATCTTTCCCAACTCATTTTGATAAACCTTTTCCAGAAACTCTCGTTCTTCGGTCAGAGCCGGTGCCAAATCTTCCAGAAGAATCAAAAAACGCTTTTTCTCCTGCAGCACTGCAAGTCCCCGAATACTTATGGCTTTTTTAATCGTATCCTGCATGGTGATCTTTGTCTGCACTTTTCGTTCCTCCCGCTTTTCAGCTCAGCTTTCGGCCTGAAAACCTGCAAAGTCTCTCAAACAGCGCCTCCATCCACACACCATCCGGCAGATCGTAGATTCGGAAGTGCATCATATGCTTCCCGATCAGCACCGCCTTATAGCCCTTTGGCTCCGGATTTAATTCATTTCCGTTTATGAGTCTGGACTCTTCGGCTGACATCTCCAAGCATACTCTGTGATCGAACATATGTTTATCTATCTGCAGACGCTGGGCCTGCCTGGGATCCGCATTCCAGAGGACTGTATGGATGTTGTATTTTGGCCCTTCCTGCAAAAGTTCTTTTAGCTCTATCACTTTCTGGCTGTCCTTCGCAAAACCCGCAAAAAGCTCCGGCTGGGCAGCAAACCACCACAGAGCCTTCTTTCCGGAAGAAAGCCCGTATCTTCGGCTGTCCAGCTCCTCAAGCAGAAATGCAAGCATATCCCCCGCCTGTTCTCCGGCACCATAAGTAAACAGCTCCGGAAAATGAGATGCCATCTGACCGAACCGGTCGGATTCCTCTTCCTCGATGCTGCGCATGGGATGATCGCAGCAGTTGGTACAAAAGATCGACAATTCCTCTCCTTTCAGTTTCCGAAGGAGTACAGACAAAAGACTGTAGAACAGAAAGCTTCCCCCTGCTTCTATAGACGCCTCCTTTGCGCTTCCTCCCACAAGCCATATATTTCCGGATGGTTGAAAATTCAGCTCCCGCTCCATGGAAACAGGCTCTCCCACCAAGAGCGGCACGGCGGCCAGGCCGGGAATCGAACCGACTGCCACAAATCTTTGGAGGGGATGGTTCGGATCATCACTTACCTTAGCCAGCAGAATCCGCACCTTTGAAATCTTCTTCTGTCCCAAATAATATTGATGGATCTCCTTTAAGAACTGCTCCTGCTGTTCCACTCCCATATAGACCGTATGTTCGATCTGCGGATTTTTTCCGCCGGAGGCTGAGAAGACACAGGCCCCCTGGTCTGTGGCGTCGATCATATGCATCCTTGCAATCCCTTCTTCGCCCATAAGTTCTCTCACCTGTTCATCCTCACAGTGAAGGGCAAGTCTTGTGGTGCATTGGTTTTTGATCGTGGCAAAATTCTCGATCTTATCCAGATCCTGCCCGCAGATCACCATATGAATGCCGAAAGCCCGCGTCTGATGAGCGAAGCTGTCCAGTTTTCCCAAGATATTTTTCTGCACCTCATCCGGTGCCTGCTTTACCAGTTCATAAAGTTCATCCACGACAAGAAGGATCCGGTTCATCCGGCATTTGGGATTGGCCCCATTGTACTCAGAAATCTTCTGATACCGGCTCCCCATCCGGCTGCTGCGCTCCTCCTGCTCCTTTTCCAGATTCTGAAGCATGGCCAGTGCAAACTCCGGATCGTTGTTGATGCTGATGGTCCGGAAATTCGGCAGATTATACTGCGTATAGATCCGAAAATCCAGTCCATATTTAAAATCGATCAGATAAATCATAACCTCTTCCGGCGGATAAAGAAGCATCAGATTCGTCATCATCACATGGAGCAGATTGGTCTTTCCGGACCCGGTATTGCCCATAACGATGGCATGTACGTGTTTATCGTCAAACTGCATTCGGAAAGGAGCGCCGCTTTCTAAATATCCCACCGGGACCGAAAACCCTTCATCCGCCCTTTTTGTATACCGCTCGTTTGGTTCCGGGCAGATCCCTTTGGCCTCTGCAAACCGGATCAGCATACTGCTGGCCTTTACGCTCTCTTCCCGAATCTTTGCAGCGATCCCTTCTATTGCATGGTTGTCCGGAACTCCGTACAGAGCGATCCGCGCCGCCCGTTCCGTATTGGAAGCAGTATTCAGCACCCTTAAAAATCTTGCCTTCTCATCCAAGCGCATACAAAGCACATTGCCGCACAGTTCCTGAACAACAGTTCGAATCTCTGGGCGGGCTGCTTTCAGCGCTTTATCCGGCTGCGCAAGAACCATGGAAAATCCCCAGCGGGAGCAGTCTGCAGTCATGGCATTTAATGTCCGGATATCCTGTTCCTCCAGCCCCATAGGAAAGTTCATCATCAGCATTGGACGATAAATCTGCCTGCTGAGCGGATTTTTTTCATTGAATTCCCGAATGGAAGCATAGTTTGTCAACTGCCGGGCCAGATCATCCATGGTAATTTTCATTTCCCTGATCTGCTCTGCCAGTTCCCGGAAACCGGAATAAACCTTCTCCCCAATGGTAAAACTCTTGACCGTCGGCTCATTCTGATTGTTCCGAAGCGCCGGATCCAAAGCCATAAGCCGTCCAAAGGCCCCGATTCCATTGGCATCGAACATCTGAAAGCGCATCGTACAGGCAGGAACGGAGCGCAGAAGCCGCATACCAACGGCATTTAAAAGGAGTTTTATGCGCTCGTCCTCTCCATCCCCATAACTAATATGAAGAGAAGTCCCTTTTTCCACAGATATGGTATAAGGAAGGCAGATACGCCCCTCCTGATAAGCTTTGGCTGCCTGTTCCCGGTTTGTTCCAAACAAATACATATATCTTGCCAGAACCTTTTGGATAACCGGAGCAGTCTCCCCCCGCAGCCATCCAGAAATATCCACCCAGGCCACGCCAATAAGCGTATTCATCTGCAGGCCGCTGATCTTGTCATAGTCTTCCACCCGTCTCGGATGATGCCAGAACTGACGAATCCAGGCATTCATATGATCCGCCGGATACTCCGCTTCCATCCGGGCTGCAAAGCTGCTGCTGCACGTCTGAAGCTCTTCGTCCCACCGCTTCCCGGCATCTGCAGACTGGGCTTCATAATGTTTCTTCTGTCTCTCATACCCTGTCTGGTACTCCGTTTTCATCCTGGCAGACTGCTCCTGATATGCTTTCTGCTCCCTGGCTATCTCATCTTTCAGTCTTTTTATATTCCCATCCCGCACCCGAAGCAGTTCCTGTTTCTTCTGCTGACAGGCAGTCCGAAGCTTTTTCAGACGGTTATCGCTTATATACTTCCTTTCCTGCTGCTTTTGGATATTGTCCTTCTCCAAACAGGCCACTGCCGCTTCTGACTTCCAGCAGGCTGTCACCAGCTTGCAGACAAGTTCCTTTCGTCTCGGAGCTGCCAGAACCCTGGATGGAAGAAATTCCCACAGTTCTGCGATCATGTTGAACAGATCCCCTGTTTGCGCCCCTAAACCAGACATAAAACGAACAGCATCATCTGCAGATGCAAACGTCACATTGCGGTCCAGATCTGCCACAAGTTTCTGAAGTCGGTTCTCGCCCTTTAGATTTTTCCCCAGATACCGGTCCAGCTTTTCATAACTCTCCTGATTTTGATCCCTGACAGACCGGCACCTGCACAGCGTTTCTTCTTCCTCTGCCCGGAGATATTCCAAATACTCCCTTTCCCGGTGTTCCTTCTTTGCCAGTTGCTCCTCCTCTGTCCGAATTGCCTCTGCGGTCTGGCTCTGGCAGGCAGCAATCCTCTGATTTCGTATGGACAGCCGGCTGTTAAAATCTTTCAGCGCATCTGTCTGTGCTTTTTTCTGAACCATTGTCAATTTTTCCAGAGCGTTCTGCGCATCCCCGCTGCGCTGCTTCAAATCCGCTTCTTTGCGCGCCTTGATCGATGCATATTGTCTCTGGTACATTTCCACTTCCCTGGCAAACCGGTCCACGAGCGCAAAAAGCTCCTTTCTCTCATCCGCCAGCCGGGCAGGTTTTAACTGCAACAATTTATCCATCCGCTCTTCTCCGTTTCGTATCATTCCAGCTTGTATTCTCAGTAATCCGCCTCTTCTTCTGCCTGGATCTCCTCCCCGGTCCTAAGAGCCTCTTCCACCGCTTCCACAATCACTTCCTCCGACGCTCCCATAAACAGGAAATACGGAAAACCGCCGAATATTTTCGTATATGCGCCCACTGCCTCTTCTGCTGTCATCCTGCTTCACCTCCTATGATTCTATGTACGACCTCCACTCCCCGCGGAAACATCTGCTTCAAAAGCGCATAGCTGCCTTCGTTGGCCGCTGCTCCGTCCAAAACTTCTGCAAAAAATTCCCGGCAGGGCAGTCGATTTTTCCAATAATTTTTCCCATGTCCGGAACCGAGCGGATTAGAAATACCGGTAAAACTCTCGATCATATCCGAAAGTGCCAGCGTCTCCTTCAAGGACCAGCGATTTTTCACCGCCTCGGCATTCATCTTCAGCACCAGCTTCCAGTCCGTCAGCTCCCCTTTTAAGTCAGCAAAATCCTGCTGCAGCGCCTCATAAAGCGCCCCGTTTCCCCATTTTTCCGAAATCGGCTCACCGTCTCCCATAAGGTAATCGATGTTATGGCCGAATTCATGAAAGGCGGCCTGATAGGGTTTTTGCGCCAGACCACCCAAGGCAATCGCAGCGGTATTGATACAGACACCCTTTCCGTGCTGATAATACGCTCCGCCCAGATGATGGGCTTTGGCAATGGTCAGCCGGCTTCCGTATATCTCATAAATGTTTCTCACATCTTCATGCCGGCTTTGATCCAGTACTTCCTGCATAGAACGGACAAACTTTGCCCCAAGCTTCTGTTCATGAGCAGAAAAAGCAGATGCCCGATCCAGAGACGGCAGAGCTTCTTCCTGGTCTTTGATATGGGGACACAAATCCGTATCCGTCTCCTCCGCCCGCTTGTCATCTGCTCTCCCGCCGTTCCCCAGGGAAACGTCCTCGCCCAGCGTCCGGAGCATTTCCTCCATCTGATCCATATATTCCCGGCATTTTTCGGAAGCCCTCTCTGTACTCTCGGCATATTTTTTCCCGGATAAATGGTCCAGCTTCCTCTGCACTTCTTTTAGCTTCTGAAGTTCCCGGCCAGCTTCCGCTGAAAGTCCTTCCCGCGTCTGCTCCGTCTGTCCTTTCTGTTCTTCCAGATTTCTCCGCTCATAATCGAACTCATGTTCGATATTCAAAAAGGCCTCCCGAAGCTCCGAATCTGAACTTTCCATGAAATCGCCTGCGTCCGCCGCCTTTTTCTCCTCTTCTTCAAAAAGCTCAAATTCCGAATCCAGTGCTGTCTTCTGCTCTATGTACCGATCGGCTTTTCCAAAGAGTGCATCATATGCCATTTTCATTCTCCCCATTGCCCGAAGAATCGCTTTTTAACCGGAAAGCCACGAGATTCCGGCTGCCATCCGCTCAAAAAGTTTCTCCTGGTCTTCTGGATTTTCTTTTAAAAGTATTCTGGTCCTCTCCATAAAATATTTCAGTTCTTCCAGAAGAACCGCCTGTCCTTCTGTCCGCTCCTGCACATTCATCTTCACATATTCATTTATTTCCATCACAAATTCCAGCCAGTCCACCGCTAACTGCATCCGATTCCGTTCATGCTGAATCACCTGGGCTTCTAACTTGGCTCTCTGCTCTTCCTTCGCATCTTTTCCTTTCGCAAGGAATGCGGCATTTTTTCTGAGAATCTCTCCCTCTCGAAACCGCATCTGATATCTTTCCTGAAGCTTCTCCTTCTTCGTCTGAAATTTCACCATCATAATCTGAAAATCCCGGCGCATAACGGTCTGATAGGATGCCCTGCCGGACAGAAGCGCAAACAGCTCCTCATTGTCCGGCGGCTCCGAATCATCTTCATATTCCTGAATCTTCACCTCAAAGGGCTTCTGCACTCCGTCATAAATGCACAGAGCATGACCCGATGGAAATGTGCCCATCCGTTCCATCTGCACCCCGTCCGCGGACATCGTGGATGCCAGAAGCTGCCGGTCATCCGCAGCCGTAATCCGGTGACCGAGTTTTAAAGATGTGTTTTTTGTAACCTGGGGAGCCAGCGCTGTAGGAAGCTGGTCGGCAATCACGATGGCTTCTCGAAGAGCACGCACCTCCGCCAGCATTTCTACAATATATTTGGTGGAAGCTACTTTGGCATCGCCGTTCTCTGCGTTGGCCACAGTGGTCGGCCCGATCAGATTATGTGCCTCTTCCAGAAAGATCACATGGCGGGGTTTTTCTTTCGGCGCCTTTGGGTTTTGGCGCAGAAGCTCCCGAATGAGTGTCAAAAGCAGAAGCGTCAGGAAGTTCGCTGCGTCCGGCCCTAAAGATTCCAGTTCGATTACACATTTTATCCGCAGCCACTCTTCCGGTATAACCGTAGAACCTGACACATCAAAGGCATTTCCCATTTCCCTCGTAATCAAAGAACCGATACGCACCTGCAGGCAGGATTTTAGATTGCTTCGGACTTCCGGTGCATAGTCCGAAGCGTCCAAAAGCTCAGCCAGCTTGTCATACAGTTCCCGGATGTTCGGATAGCTCCGGGATCCGTCATTCGTCTCAAAAGAATACCAGCCGTGATCCCGGTACACCTGTTCGATTCCCTGGGATATGAGAGCCGGCATAGGCGGCGTCAGATCAAAAGCGCCCTCAAAAACCTGAATGATATTGTCAATATGCTCCGACAGTTTCAGTCCTTTCGGAAATTCAAAAGGATTGATTCGAAGGGGGAAGGCTCCTGCTGTTCCGGGGGAGAATACTAAAAGCTCCGGAAGATGCCTGTTATGAGCCAGTACCCGGTATTCCTTCTTGGCCGGCTCCAGCACCAGAATGGGAATGTGATGTTCCCCTGCCAACTGCGAGGAAATATGCAGCATACTGAACGTCTTTCCGCTTCCCGGCATCCCTGCCAGAAGGGCATGTTTGGGCAGCTCCTTCAGAGGCATGTATACGTCATAACCGCTGCCGTCCTTTCCCAGATACAGTCCGTCCTTCTCATAGACAGGCGCGGACTCTTTGGGAATCTCAATGGTCTCACCCGGATACAAGACCGGAAGCATGGCAAAGGGCACTAATTCTTTCAGAAGAAAGAGGCTGTTCCACCGGCGCATCCCTCTTGGAGTATCCGAAAGGCACATCTCTTTGGGCATGAGTACCGGCACCAGCGGCTGAAATTCCCCCTTTTCACAGACAATCCGGTAATTTCCCTCTTCCACTGCCTCCGAAGCCGCTGCGTCCAGAATCATCTTGGCCAATGCCTCCTCCTCTGCATAAGCGCTGATCTGGCAGAGAAAATGGGGATTATTTCTTAGACTGTCAAAAAATTTCTCATACTGACGCAGACACTGTTCTGCATTCTCGTCCCGATTTCCAGGATTCATTTTCGATGTGCTGCGCATGTACTGCATCTGAGTCCGGAAGGAATCCCGCATGGACTCGGATGCGTCCACTGCCCGCAGGGTGACTGTATAGGCTGCCGGGCGCTGCAGCTTCTGCATCATGCGGAACAGTCCCATCAGCCTGGCTTTCTCGTTGGAACTCCATGGATTTACCATATAGAAACGATTGCTCTGATCCGGAAGGGAAGAAGCAACAAAGCCGTCCTGCTTTGCCAGAAAGGCGCAGAAAGGAAAGACCGGACCGGCTTTTGGCATCACCTTTTCAAAAGGATAATATACAGACAGCGGGGAAGCGGTCATAAATGCCTCCATACACACCGGTGCATCCTCTGCATCCGCCCGCAAAAACACATTCAGCCGCTTCCCCGGCGGCAGAGACGGATCATACTGGTAAATCAGATGATAAATCTCCCGGAATAACAGGCCCTTTCGATTCATCTGCCGGTAAAAGGAACCATGCTGCCGGATCACATCCTCCACGCCGCCGCTCTCCTCGGCGCTGTACTTCGCCAGCGTCAGATCCGGAAGGCAGTGAAACGTATAAAATTCCGCCCCCATCTTACAGACTGTCCTTTACATTTTGGACGCTCTGGTCCGCATTCTTTACTGCCTGCTCCAGATTTTTCAAAAGGTCCTCTCCGGTCTTTGTGTTTCCTTCGATGGATGTTTTTGCCCTGCTAATGGCGTCTTTTCCGTATTTGCTGGTAATGGACTCCAGCCTGCTCTTTGCCGTATGATTGTCACTGATCTTTGCGCTTACATCTTTCTGCAGGGAATCGGCAAGCTTTGCAGCCTTATCGATGACGGATTTTTTCACTGATTCGATATCGCTGGCCGCATCTTCTTTTCCCCTATTCTTTGCGTCAAGGATCCTGTCCATGATATCCGCATCCAGACTTCCCGGCATATCCTCAAGCTGCTCCCTGACTTCCCTGTATTCCTCCCCCATCTTTGAAATATCCCGGATGCCTTCGTCCAGCTTCTCTTGTACATCGGTCTTTCCTTTTATCACACAGTCATTCATCGTCATTCCCATATCCTTATTCCCTCCTAAATGGTCGTCCTGTATTTATGTATTATCTGCTTTTACTGTACGTTTTTACATATGGTTCTTCGGAAGATACCCCAATCTGGTCAATCCAGGCAATCCGTTTTATACAGCCCTCCACCAGATTCCGGTTATAGACGATCCGCCGTTTCGTCTCTTCTAATGTACTGCTGATCTGCGCACCCCCGTAACGGCTGCCGGATACACTCATAAGCTTTTCGGCTGCCTCATGAAGCGTTCTTAGGTTGTTCTCTCCCTCCGCCTGGTAGAACACATACTCTGCCCGCAGTCCTAGAAGCTCTTTTCCCATAATCTTAAGCCGGCTTTCGATCCCATCTGCCAGGGCTCTATATCTGGCCGCCTGATCCATACATTCAGCCGACTGTGAAATCATCTTCGCAGACTGATCCGCATCTTCCTCGGCGTACGCCTGATTTATAAGCATGTCTGCCCGGGCCAAGAATTCTTCCGCCTGAATCCGGTATCCGGCGCACTGATTCCGGCCGCTTAAGATCTCGTTTCCTGTTGTCTTTGTACGTTCGTCCAGCAGCCGAAGCTCTGCTTCCAGTTGCTTTGTATTCATCCGTTCCCTGCCCCCAGTCCGTTTCTGCATCTGACCGGCTGTCCGCTCTGCACGGACCGGCTGATCTCCCCCCGTCTTCTGCCTGTTGTATCCATCATCAAAACGACGGACGCACGTTTTTCCTCCCGGTTAGTCTGCTCTCGGTTCCAGAACCTGATCCGCTCTCTTTTCGTATGATACCATACAAAGGTGCCTGCCAGAAACAGGCTGCCGGGCAGCGCCAGAATAAGCCCTATGGACAGGACTCCAAGGACCGCAAGCCACACACCTACAGCGCAGGCTGCCGCTCCATATAAAAAGTTTCGAAGCAGAATCTTTTGGTATTCTTTCTCTTTCTGCACTTCCATCGGTACCGTCTCCGGCGCATATTTTTCAAGCAGTTCTTTCAGCCTTTTTTCTTCCTTCCCCTCTGCCTGCACAAGCCACTTCTCCACCGCTGCCTCGTCCGGCGCTTCCCCTACGGTTTTTAAAAAGGCCGGGCAGACTTCTAATCCGTGTTCCCATGTACAGCAAAAATATCCATTTTCATAAACCGGATAATATCCATGTATCGTACAGTCCATCCATCCGTGTTCCAAGGAAAAGGGATTGTCAAGCGTCCTGGCCGCAAAAGTCTGGTAATCGGCTGCCAGTTTCCGGGCGCGCTCCGCCAGTGTCTCCAGGGAATCCTGCACCGAAAAAGACGCCTGGACAAACGTATCAAACAGCATCTGATGGCTCACGGAACTGACCCGGTACTCCTGAATATGCTCCGCAAGCCATACCACCGGGGCCAGCTCTCCATAATGCAGAAACAGCCCCCTTGCCAGGCTCTTCGTCTCTTCGTCCTTTGCCTGATTTTCACAAAGGCTCATCAGAAGGAAAAAGCTCTGATTTGGATGTGTTTTTGATGTCTTCTCTGCGTATTCTCCCGCCTGCCCCCATCCGTCGGCCCAAAGCCACGCCTGGAAATACACATCTGAAAGGATGGCGCTGCTTAGTTTCTTTAACGTCCACGGGGCTTTCCGGTAATGCTCCAGCAGACTGCGGATGCTGACAAATCTTTTCCCTTCCACCTGAAATGCCCGGCTCTGTACCTGTCCTGCAAACCGCATCATACACCGGCTGACGCCTTTTCCCGGCTTCTCAAGCTCCCACTGTTCCATCTGCGTCAGCTCCAAAAACCTGTCGGACAGATCCGCTTTCCCTCCTGCCCGCACGCGGCAGAAGAAGGACAGACACTGTTCTTTTAGAAGCTGTCCCAGCATTTCCCTGCCGGAAGCACTCTGTCCGGCAGATGCGGCCAGTTCCTCCATATCCGAACAAGAAGTTCCATTCCACCACAATCGGTCCAAAGATGGCTGAAGCGTATAAATGCAGCGGAATATTTTTCCGGAAGGTCTGATGGAAGGATCCCTCGCATATGCGGCAAGCTCTCCGGCGTATTGGGGACATTGTCTTTTTGCAAATTCTGCAAGCGCCGAAACAGTCGGAAGCGTCCATGCCTCTTTGCAGGAAGCCAATGTCTCTGCCAACTGCCGCACATTCCAGCATTCGGTTTTTCCAACAACAAATGGTTCCGTAAATTGATACACAATTCTGCCGCCTTTTGGCACCAGCGGAAGAAGCCTGCCGCTGCACCAGCAGCGAAGCTCCCCATATCCCCACCGTTTCTTTGGGTCCGGCAGCAGCAGTCCTAAAACCAGATAGAGTATCCGGTCCTCGGCGCCGTACAGCTCTAGGGGCGTGCGTTTCAAATGTTCCGTATGGATGCCCGGCACCACCCCGTTGGAAAGGTCTTTTAGAAACATTTCCCTTGTCATGGAACCCATAAAGCCGGCCCCCCGGACCAGCGAAAGAATCGTCATACCGAATGCAAAATAATCCGAGCAGGTACTGTACCCATACCGGTCCACCTCCGGAGCTGTATAACAGCCCTCCTGTCCAAAACCTGGACTTTTCGTCACGGTCGCCTGTCCTGGAAGAAGCACTGCATTCTGCAGTCCGCAGTATGCGATTTGCTGCTCCCTTTCCCGCCAGAGAATATGTTCCGGGCTAAGATCCCGAAGCAGAATGCGGTTCCGATGATACTGACTGACTACATAAGCCAACTGGGGAATAATCCGGTCTGTCAGAAGCTTTGGAGAAACCGGCATCTGCTCCATACTCCTGGCCTTTATGACAGGACTTACGGAAAACAGAAATCCCCCATGTTCTCCTGTATCTTCCGGCAGCACAGCGCCTTTCACGGAAACCGACAGGAGTGCCTGCAGCACCTCCTCTGTTACAGAGCAGTCACGGTCATACAGCTTCAGTCTCCAGCATTTCCCGTCTTCGCTCCGGCACCCTGCCGTCACTGAACGTTCGCTCATGCTTAATGTATTGATAATTGTATAAGAATGCCTTCTGCCTTTTAACACCGCACCCGGCGGCAGAGATATCCGGATTTTCTGCATGTCACTCATCCTGTCACCTTCACCGTAAGTTCTGCTCTGTTGTTTTTCTCGAAAATACGTTCGACCGTCACCTGGGTATCCCGGACCGCCCCATGGTCGAACAGAAATCCAGCCAGCGGATTCAAAAGCATTTTCTCAACCATATTGCCGATTCCCCGGCCTCCCTGTCCTTTCGGAAGATCTTTCTCTGCAAATTCATATAAATCCTGTCTTGCCTGCTCCGTTACCAGAAGCCGAATCTGTTTATCCGCCCACAGATTCCGGGCAATGCTCCGGATCTGCTTGTCCAGAATCGGACGCAGACTTTCTTTCCGGATAAAATCAAATACCAGAATATTCTCCCCAATCCGGTTCAAAAGCTCCGGCCTTCCCAGTTCTTCATTAAAATAGCGCGTTACCCCGCCGAGGATTCGTTCGCGTACGGTTTCGTATTCCTGATCTTCTTCAAAGCAAACGCCCGGAACGCGGACCCCCGGATGAATTTCTGACGGAACCGTCATACCCAGATTACTCGTGAATATGATCAGACAATCCTGGAAATACACAGTCTCTCCCCGTCCGTCTGTAATTCGTCCATCCTCCAGAATCTGAAGAAATTTGTCCAGTACCGACGGATGGGCTTTTTCAATCTCGTCAAACAAAAGCACAGAGAACGGATGTTCTCTTACTGCATTGGTCAGTTGCCCGCCGGCTTCATAGCCCACATATCCGGGCGGCGCTCCCAAAAGCCGCTGGTCTGACTGCTCCTGCCGGTATTCACTCATATCAAAACGGATCATATTGCGTTCATCTAAGAAAATCAGCTCGGTCAGCGCTTTGGCCAGCTCCGTCTTTCCCGTGCCTGTGGGGCCTGCCAGAAAAAGGATACCTCTTGGCTTTGAAGAAGCACCTGAATGCTGCAGTCCGGACATGCCCATAGCTGCCCTTTTTACAATGTCCACCGCCGCCCGGACGACGGGTTCCTGGCCCAGCACCCGCCTGCGAATCTGTTCTTCTGCCGAAGAAAGCCGCCCTGCGTCTAACTGAAGCCATGGATTGTCCTGAACCCCGTGCTTATAGAGCAGAATGGCCTTATCAATGCTGTGAATGTCCAGCCGGCGGATCCTGGCCGCCTGAAACACCCTTGCAATATCCTGTGTCGTAAATCCTTCCGTAGCCCCCACAAAGGTATCATGAAACAAAGCCCGGTCCTCCGGCGCCGCTTCTGCATATCCCGGAAAATTCATGGAATATCCGCCTATGATCTGGTCCCGCATCCGATAGTCCGGCTTGGGAATATGAATATTTTTCAGCCCCGGATGGGACAGGCAGTACCAGGCCGGAAGATCGTTCAGCTTATCGGCCATCAAAAACAACTGATTTTTCAGCATTTTGTTTTTCTGCCCTTCCGGCCCGGACACTGGATTCCTTCTGGCACCGGCAGCCCCTTCCTGAAAATGAAGAAAAATCATGCGCTCACTTTCATCCAGGTCATCGGGTCTTGCCATCATACGGGAAGTATAACTCACAAGAACTGCCGCCGGTATCTGACATCTTTCCAGAAACAGATGAATCATCCGCGCAGCATTCTCCATAGTGTCCGGAACGAAAGAAGCTTCTCCGCGGCTGTCTCTGCGTCTGTGAAGTCTGAGCGCGCGTTCCTGTTCCTCTTCTTCCTTCCGCGCCTCAGAGACGATCTCCTCCAGAACCGAAAGCACCTGACACGTCCTGGCAAACCCCGGCACTGATCGGAAACCCGACACTGGATCATAGAGCAGGATCCCTTCATATCCGAGTCCCTGACAGGTCCTGGCCATATACAGATCCAGTGTGCAAAACCCCTGGAGTTTCTGCTCCCGCTCATTAATAATAGGATGCTGGTCGTAAATATTGCCGGTCAGTACAATCGTATTGACCAGCCGAATAAAAACCGACAATTCCTTCTGCCACTTGCTGCGCTCCAATGTCATGCCACGCCTCCTGTTATCTTTCTGCATCCGTCCAAAAAGTCTCTCTGGCTTCAAACATGTTCAGCCGCTTTTCAATCTCTTTTTCACGCGCACTGCCCCGTCATTTATGAATCCCCACCGATAAAACCCGGTACTCATACACAAAATTCTGAATCTGTCTGCCTTTTTTCAGGTACTGCTCATATTTCGCCTCTGCATCTGGATTCAGATAATGTATTTTCTGATTCAGAGAACCGCGCAGAGCGGCCTTTTTGTCGTTTGCCTCTTTTAGATAAGGCCCGTCGACAAGAACATCAGTTCGGTTAAGAAGTTCTAAAAAACAGTCTTCTCTCTCCAGTTCCTCCCGCGCATATCCGGTAAAGATCAGCACTTCCGTCTGAAAGGAAAGTGCTCCCAGAAACCGAACCAGTTCTGCCGCCTGGTCAAAAGGCTCCCCGCCCGTAATGGTTATTCCATCTATCCTTCGGTCTGTCAGCCCATTGACATATCCTGCCAGCGTCTCCGGTGCCAGATACTGCTCCGGATGCTGCGTCCAAAGTTCCGGATTGGCGCATCCCGCGCATTTTCTGCTGCAGCCGGCCACCCAAAGAACGACCCGCTCTCCAGGGCCAAGAGCCGTGACCGGGTACAGGATTCGATCAACATACATCTTGTCTCTCCCTTAAATAATCTCCACCCGGATCTGCTCTCTGTCCATAATAATCACATCCCCGTCCGAAAGCCGAAGCTGCCGCCCGGCATTTTGAGGCACTCCGTTATAAAGCGGCCGTCCTTTGATGGTCATAGCATACCATCCCGCCGGCGTGTGCCGAAGGCTGATCTGCTGTCCGGTTTGAAGCTGCTTTAAGACCGTACCGTTTTCCCCCAGAATACCTCCCTGCTCTCCTACCGTCTCCGGCATCACCCCCGGACGGCTCAGCAGAAACAGACGCATAGAAGAAGTATCCCTGACAGCCCTGGCCAAAGGACTCTTCTTTACCGGCTGCGCAGAAGACTTTGACGCCGCCTGATCCAGTCCTGCCTGAAACAGATAACCGCAGCAAATACAGGCCAGCGGAAAGATGCCGTCCGTGACCGGAGCCTTTTCCCCACATTCCGGACAGATGATCACATCCCCCGAAGGGAACTTGTCTTTGTCTGCCGCCAAAACATCGTCGTCTTTTGTTTCCCAGACAGTCGTTATCTTTGGCTGCTCGTTTGCCTTCTCTGTCAGATATTTCCCGCACCGGATGCAGTAGCTCCTTCCTGAAGCATTGACCTCATTACAATGCACGCATCTTTTTCCCGCCTGCACGACGCCGTTTCCTCCTGTCGATCTTCTGCGGCCTCAAAGTCTTATCGGCGGCAGTATTCGCCGTCCCTGCACCCTTCTGAGTATCCGCACTCATTTTGTAAGTATATTTCCTGTCCGGTTCTAAATAACTCTTCTGCTTCAAAAAGACTCCCCGCAGGACCAGCGCTTCCACAATCTCCGGATGCGCAGCGCAGAAATCAATCTGGCGCTCATAGCTGAAATTCCTGTCTGCCTCCGTAACGACCGGATCATCTCCCAAAACGGTCATCCGCATCATCACCGCCCCGGACCGGTCGGTAAAGACACTGATTCCTGTCCGTCCGTCTGCCTGGTAAAGACTGTGATCCATCTCTCCTTTGTCTTTCCTTGCAAGTACCCTGGAAGAGACAAATGTATATCCCAGCTCTACCATAACATCGTTAATCTGATCTGCGATATAATCCATCTCGTCCTGCTTCCGGTACTGCTCTTTCAGCCTTTCGGTCTCTTCCTTCAGATCTTTTCCGGCAGGAAAATCCGAAAGGGCCTTCGGGTTCGTCCCTGTCAGACAGGCAAGAGCCAGATAGGTGTCGTAAAGGGCCTGCTCCTCCCGCCATCTGCGAAGAAGCTCCTCCTCTTCATTGACCAGCCCCTGCAGTGCATCCTGCACCTGCCCTGTATCCCAGCCGCGGTCAAGCTCCGTTTCCAGCACCTGCAGTCCGGTCTCTGCCCGGCGGACAAAGTGCAGCAGCTCCCGGCAGCCTGTCTTTTGTCCTGCTTTGGCTAGATGCTTCCGGAAATCCTGAATTTGTATCTTTAGCCTCTGCTGGTCGTATCGGCACCGAAAATCCATCTGGATTACGTCGATCAAAGCCTCTTTCTTTGCGGCAAACATCTGAAAGTCCCGGCGAACTCTGCCCGTCTGTACAAGCTGCTGTGCTGCCGCTGCCCGATCTGCAAACTGTCCGAGAATCGCCTGGATCTCTTCCTCCGCCTCCTGCAGGCGGACTTTCATCCGCTCTTCGGCTTCGTAATAACTCTGCGGCTGCTGCACGTTCTGCACCGGTTCTTCCTTCAGTGCCCCGGTCACCTGCGCCAGCCGATTCCCGGCATCGATCCTGCTGACCGGGTCCAGTCCGAACAGGCTTTCGAGGGCATATTCTTTCAGCGCCTGCAACCTTCTGCAGATCTTTCGATAGGCTCCCTGAGCCTCCTGAAGAAGCCTTAATGCCTCCTGACGCTGCCGTTCCATCTGCTCCTTCTTAAGCCGCTCTAATTCGGCTTCACTTAATTTCGGGCCGCTCATGTCTGCACCTCTTTTTAAACAAACATATGTTCACGCGGTTTTCTGTCGATCCTAATCGTCATTTTTCCTCGCACGTACAAAAGTTTCCTGAAAGCACTTTTTTGCTTCCTGAAGAGCCTCCTTGGCCGCTCTTAGATTCTGTTCTGCTATTAACTGCATCTCCTTATTATCTAAAAGTTCCTTTCCGACTTTATAAAACTCCACATTTCCCTCTCTCTGCGCCATCCGGTATCGACAGCCGGCGCTTGCCCGTATCTCTCTGGCCTGCTCATATTTCTGAAGCGCCTCTTTTTCCGCCGCCTTCCGATCAAAAAGTGCCTTCTGCGCTGCTTTTACATCCACAAGCTGCTGATCTTCTCTCAAATACCGTTCATCCACTGTTTCGAATCTGACCGGCAATACTTCTGATGGTGCCTGGCTTCCGGCCCGCTGGAAATACTCCTGGCAGCTTTTCAGCTTTTCATCAATATACGCAATCTTCTCTTTTTCGTTTTTTAGAATATTTTGAAGGATCTGCCTCTGGTCTTCAATTTTCTCTCTAAGCTCAATCCATGCTTTATATTCTTTCGGACCTATACGGGCCACTTCCCGCATATTTCGGTCCATGCTGTTCAAAAGATCTTTTTTCTTCCGCTCATAATCCTGAACGATACGCTCCCTCTCGGCTGTGAACTCTTTCCACTGCCGATTCACCTCTTCCAGCGGAATATGCACATCCGGAATCTTGTGCTCCCGGTCATAGATCCCCGCCATCGAGCAGTCATCCTCCGCACCATGCCCCTGATCGGCCCAGTATGCCAGGCATCGTTCCAGATACGCTCTCTGGGACAAAGTAAGTCCGCCCTCCTCTTGTCTGGCTTCGTCCTTTTCCTCAAACTCTTCTAGTTTTCTGAACAGATCCCGGACAGTTTCTTTAAACGCAGACGCATCCATACAGTCCCCGACACCATCCGACGAGACGACAACTGCCTGAGGAAGCCGGGACGTGCCAAGACTCCGGAACGCTTCGCTTCTGGTAAACAGGTCCGTATCACACAGGGAAGCCGGCGATCCGGTCTCACTCTTTGGATCTTCCGCAAGAGGTTCATAATAAGTCCCGTCGGAATCGATGCAAAGCAGCACTCCGTCACCGATCTGCATAACGAGAAAAAGCTCCCCGCATAAAGCCGCTGTCAGAAAAGTTGCGCCGTAAATGTTCTGCAGTCCCTGACCTGCCTTATAGATCCCGCGCACACGCTCCGACAAAGTTTCCAGTTCTTCGGGCATCAGCGGAAATTCCCGAATGTCTTCCATCACCTTCTGATCCCAGCACTGCTTAATACTGCGTTTCAGTCGGTCCTCCACGGCAAAGGTGAACTGACGTTCTTCTTCCCCCTGTTCCAGATACAGTTCAAAAAAACGTCTTAAAACTTCAACGGCACTCTCGCATCCGAATCTGGCCCCTTTGGCACTTCGAAAACAGTTCCGGTCACTGTGTCCATCACAGATGACGCAGATGTGGTAGCTCCCGTCCGGACTGCTGTACGATGCGGCAAAATCTTCACACTCTGTGTTGTTCTTTACGTGGGAATAGCCTTTGGCATAATCACTGAATGTTTTATATTTCATAGATTTTCCCTTTCATCTTTTATCCGATCTCCTCTGCCAGCCATCGCCTGCCAAGCGCCGGATCAGATAAAACTGTTGTTATCATAGATGTCGTTGAAATCGCTCCCGTCACCAAAAGGCTGGAAAGGATCCGACGCATCAAAGGAATCATCAGCCCCGCCTGCCCCGAATGCGTCGCCTCCTGCTCCCTGCACGTTATGTTTTGTCTGAACTGCAATGGTGTGAATCGTTTTGGCCTGTATCTCCGCCACGATAGCCTGCGCATCTACCGCATTAATGATCCCTTCTGCTGCATTGGATACAAAATGTTCCACTGCGGCGCGGGCTCCCGGACTATTGATGGTATCATTTCCGATCAGAACCGCAAAGCGCTGAGAGGACTTAAACCATCCGTTCTCTAAGAGCCGGTCAAGTTCCGGCTGATAATCATCGTCTTCTGTAGGCTCCCCATCGGTCATGAACATAATATACGGCTGTGCGATCTTGCCTGTATGGGCCATAAATTCATTTCTTGTCAGTTTTTCTCCCAGCGTCTGAAATGCTCTGCTGTAATAAGTCACCCATCGGCTGCAGGCAATCTCTTCATGATCGTACTCCAGAATCGGCGTCGGATTCACAATCCATCTGGCCGTCTCGTCAAAGGTCATAATGGCGATCCGAAGTTCGAACTCCGAGATACTTTTTTTCTGAAGCTCACGAAGCACCGGAACCATCCGGGTAAACGCCTCATTAACCGCATGGATCCGGCCCTCTCCTTTCATACTCCCGGACACGTCCACGACAAAAAACATATTCAAAAGTTTTTGGGTTCCTTTGGTTGGAATTCCTCCAAGCTGCGGGGTATAAGCCTCGCTTCCCATCTTATCGTCTGTCATATTTCTTTCTCATCTACGCGGCATGGAGCCGGTAAATGATTTCCTCCTTTCTTTTGCACCTCATCAACTGCCGAAAATTTCCGCAAACCTTGCACACTCTTCGGCATTTTCCGTCTGTTGATAAAACGTCATTCCAATTCTAGACAGTTCACTGGACAGATCCAAAAGCCGGATGACCCGATCCGCCCGGTCGTCCGCAAGACGGAGCAGTTCCCTTTCCGGATTCCAGGAATCCTCTCCGGTCAGCACGACATAAGTACATGCATTTCGATATCCTTCCAGGATTCTAAGCTGCTCCATTTCCTTTGTATACTCCCCCTCGTCCGCCGGCTTTCCGTCAGTAATAAGAAAAAGATAGTCCCAGGACATACCGTTTTTCATAAGTTCCCAAAGCCCGCGGCAGAGACAAGCATAGGAAGTCGTCGGGTAAAATCCTTCTGCCCCTGCTTCCACCGTCACATATGGAAATCTTTGTTCGCGAACTTTCTTTGCCGGCTGCAAAAGCTCCATCTGTTCATGAAACACAGCCAGGCTGGCGTACATATGTTCTTTTTCGTCCAGACCCCGAAGCACATCCATCCCTTCTGTCAGCGCCGCATTGACTGCCGCAATCTTCTGCCCATACATACTTCCCGAAATATCCAGAACAAAGAAAAACAAACTCATCCTCTGCCTGCTCCCTTTAAACCTCTGACCGCTGTATCCGTGTCCGAAGCAGGCAGAGCCTCTCCGCTCATCACACGAATACATATGTTCTCTGTTACTGTCAGCTTCATTCCCTCTTCCAGTTTTACCTTCTTGCCCGGAGCTACGGTAAAGGTCTTCTTATCCATCTCGATCACCCACCGGGAATCCATATGATTTTCCAGAAATCCCTCTGCATCAATCCCGCCGATGATCCCGTTGGTCTTTGCATCATAAGGCACTCCTGCATGGTACCAGTAAATTGCTTTTTTGGCCCATACGGGAATCCGGTATTCCCCAATGACCATAAACGGCACTTTATTCGGGACTTCCGGATCACACAGACGGAACTGACGGTTCACATACACAAGACAGTCCCGAAGCTTTTGCATCTGTTTCTGCCACTCTGCCAGATCCATCCTGCTGCTTTGGTCCCCGGTCCCCTGTGCAAACACCCGTTCAAAAATCCGCCGGAGATATCCGGGAATCCCTTTCCACTTTCCCCATGCATGTTGTCCTGCATATGCGGACAACTGTTTTCCTCCATCGGAAAATACAAACTTATGTTCTCCTTTGTGAATCTCCTCCAGCGCCCTTTTCGTCAGGCATGGATATTGGACCAGTGTTCCGGCACCATCAAACGGATCCTCCATGCACAGAAGCCGAAAAGTCGTATATTCCAAAAAATTCAGAAGTTCCGCCGCTTTCGGCATCTCCGGAATCTCTTTCCCCGGTTCTGATGCAAACCCATACACATATCGGTCCTTTCCTTTCGACGCAGGAGAAAGGCACTGTTCGATCAGTATTCGAATATCTCCGTTTTCCACATGGACATAGACAACTTCCGGACAAAAGGAATACAGCAACTCACCAAAATATTCCTGTATCCCCGCTACAGCATCCGACAGATTCAGCGCTGCTAACACACGGGCCCGCAGGGGAAATTCCGGCAGCAGCACTGCTTCGTCAATCCGCCGGTATTTCTCCAAAAAACCTTCCGGAAGTTCACTGACCGTATAGACATTCCTGCACCCGTCTTCTGCCGGTTCCGTCGTATAGCAGAACGGAGCTACAATCCCTTTGCACGCTCTTCGGCTGCGAAGGTTATCCAGTATCTGGATCTCCAGCTCTTCCGCTTCCTCCTCCGTCCAGTCCCCGGAATGTTTCGAAAAGAAATGCCGGAGAATCTCCCGTCTCGTATCATGGATCTGCTCCGGTTTCAGTCCATAATACGACTGCAGCAATACCAGCTCTTTTGTATCCGGATCTTTCATCACCTGTTTGAACCCCTCATGGATGCGGTAGAAGAACCGGTCCCCAAGCTTGACTCCTTTCCCGTCCGGCCTGACCTTAAATTCTGTTTTCTGCATCTATCCTCCTCCTCGGCTGGTCATTTCAGAAAGGCAGACCGGCATCCGTCCCGCCGAAAGGATCATTGCCTCCGTCTGCAGAGCTTCTAAAAGGATCATCATCCGGCATGTCAAAAGGGGCACTGTCCCCGCCGGCACCACCTGCGCCGAAAGGATCATCATCTTTGCTGCTGCCGTCCTTGCCAAACGGATCATTCGTCCCGGCGTCACCGCTGTCTCCGAACGGATCATCTGTCCCGGCGTCATCGCTGTCCCCGAACGGATCATCCGTCCCGGCATCACTGCCGTCTCCGAACGGATCATCCGTCCCGGCACCACTGCCGCCTCCGAACGGATCATCCGTCCCCACTTTGCTGCTGTTTCCAGACGGACCGCTGTCTCCGTCTATCGATGCACTGCCGAACGGATCCTGCTTCCCGTTAAAATCAGCCGATGCATTGTCGCTATCCTGTCCGCCGGAGGGTATCGGAGTCCCTGCCACCGTATGCATCGTGGCAAGATTAAGCTTCTGCATGATAACCGTGCTGTCCTCTGCTGCCACAATCTCGTTCTCCGGATCTTCTACGAACTGCCGGACCGCATCCCTGGCAGAAGAATTATAAATGGCATCCCCAAGAAGCACCGCACTTCTGCTGGCGTTCGTAAACCACCCGTTTTTCAAAAGTTCATCCAGATCGTTCTGGTAATCGTCTGTAGGTTCTCCGTCTGTCAAAAACATAATAGCCGGAGCAGCAACTTTTCCTTTATGCTGCATAAATCGGTCTTTTCTCAGCACTTTGTTCAGTTCATGAAACGCTGCGCCATATTCCGTCAGACCCGGACGGACCCGGATCTCCTCCAGATTCATCTCCTCTACCGGTGTAAGCTGCAGATCCCATTTTGTACTGGAAGTAAAACTCATGACCGCCACTTTCATATCCAGATTGTGTTCTTCCTTGATATCTTTGAGTTTGAATTTCAGCTCCTGAAGCGCTGCATTGACCGCTGCAATCCTGTCCCCTTTCATAGTCATGCTGCAGTCTATAATAAAAATGACCACCAGCAGCTTTGTATTCCCTTTTGTCTTCATACCCCCTATAGGCGGTGTAACCGACTGCTGCGTATCAAAAGGATCGCCAAAGGGATCATGAAATGTTGTATCAACTGCCATACGTTCGTTCCTCCTTGTTATTATTTTAACAATTTCTCTGAGAAGGCATATTCTGCCCCTATGACTGTGTAATAATGATCTCTCCTACGATCTTCGGCCGTCCATGCTGAAATTCAATCATAACGCCCGGATAGACCGGGTGCTCCTGTCCTTTTTCGATGCTGGTCAGCTTCTTGGTATCCGGTGCATAGCACCTCCATACTTGGTCGGTCAGATTCCGAATCATCAGTTTGTCTGTCTTCTTATCATATACGATCCCGCCTACGATATTTCCGTACTGATGTACGTTGCCGTCCACACTGATCTCATAGATAGCCTTCTGAGGATACAGAGCGATCCGGCTGCCGCTGACCTTTAATTCCAGGCACCGGGGCGGAATGGATTTGGGGTTTTCAAAATTCACAAATTGTTCCCGTCCTCCATTGACCCGAATCAGTTTGTCTCTGGCTTTTGCGATGGTAGTAATCCATACATTTTCCGGCGGACGTTTCCATGGATCGCTGATCCCGTCCGTAAAAGCCGCTATGAACAAATTCCGGATCTCCTGAGGAAGCGCACGCCACCTGACCAGAGCATTGGGCGCATATTCCTCTGTCGGCCGGTTGCTGTCATTGTTCGGATCAAAATGAAAGACGGGCTTGATGGCATACATCATATCCTCTGCCTTATCGTTGCAGATGGGGAATTTCTCCCAGAGCTTTCCATCCATAGGATGGTCTACGAAAAACAGGCGGTACAGGATCGTTGCCAGAGAATAATAGTCTGTTCTAATGTTGGGATTCAGTTTATACCCGCTCTTTGGAATCTCCGGCGCCATATACCCTTTCGTCCCCCGTACGGAACAAAGAGCCCCGTCTACGGACACATTGTCATTGTCCACCACCAGTACGTCTCCGTTTTCTGGATGGATGGCAAAATTTTTAGGATTCAGATCTTTATAAGACCACCCCTTTAAATGCAGTTTTTGCATAGCCGCCGCAATGTTCATACCTGCCACCAGCATTGCGTTATAGCTTTTAAAACGAACCGCTTTTTCATCGGTATCCATCCGCAGAAAATGTTCCATCTCATAATAACCGTCCGGCAGAAGCTCCATAAGATAGCCAAATCTTTTCTCCTCCACCGGCACCGACGGATTCTTCCCCGTCAGCATCATCAGCGGCCATATAAACTTTTCACTCGGTTTCTTTTCCTCTCCGTAGATCTCTGTGATCGTACCATATTGTGCCCCTCCGATCACGTCTTCTTTCTGTTTACAGTACCATTTCAGGGCATAATCGTGCCCTCGAAAAGTCGCATGGTAGACATCTCCTTGTCCTCCGGCATCACTGATCAGATAATTCAGCGTAACGCACGCGCTGCCGGCCATAACTACCGTTTTGTTCTCGATCAGTTCGCCTGTTTTCTTTCCATCCGTACTCATCTCATTCCTCCATGTTTCCGTATTTTATTTGTACCAATTCCTCCATACGATTCCATTTTTGATTGGTTCTCTTTTTCAATCTGTACAAAAAAATTATACCGCCTGCCTTAATAGCTGTCAATGTGAATAGATGATTGTTTTCCCGTAAAATGCCGTCGAACCGTTTTTCTGCACAACTGTCATCCAGAAGCATATGCAGCGAAAAAGCTGCCTGAAAAGTGAAATTTATTTTCAGACAGCTTTCTTAAAATATTTCTTGCCGGAAGAGCCTCTCTATGCCACAGCCGACAGCACTCGCTCGGCCGTGTCCGGCTGTTCCGGTTTGGATGCAGTTGTCGTCTGAGTCGTTCCGCCGGAAATATACACTTTCCCGCATTCCGGACAGATATCCGTGTGTAGCGTCACGCTCTGGCTGACCACCCGGCGGTCTTCCCGCTCGGCCTTTGCCCGCTCCCGGCTTACATGCTCCTGCTCGTGGCTCCTTACCATGGCACCTGCACGCTCCGGAGCAATTCTGGTGGGCGTTTTAAAAGACACACCCATGTCATCAGAACCATCCTGATATTTCCGCTGTTCACATGTCTGACACTCTCCGTCTTTTGCCGCTTCCTGAACCGGGCGGATTCCGGAGGATGTTCTGCTCTGTCCGGGTAGTTCACTCCCCTCCGGCTCCATATACTGAATACGCATCCGAACGGCATACTCCGCCGGGTCGATCCCTTTTCGCTGATAGCGGTCCGGAAGCGCTTCCTTTCCTTCTCCCTGGAAAGCCCCGCCAGAAGGCGGCACCGGACGGGGCTTTTGCTCCCTGCTTCCTGCTGCCCACGGACTGTCCGAAGGAATCCCCGAAGCCTGCACTCCTACAGAATCAGCCTTTGCCTGTCCTGACTCCTGGTTCCGCGCCGAACCCGTCTTCCCAGCCTGCGCCCGCTGCACTGCAGGGGGCTGATAGCAGTACATAGAAACATAGGAACCTGCTCCTGATATCGCTCCTACCATAATCATCACCTCATCTATTGATTCTGAATTTACAAAAGCTTTTCCAAATAAGAAGTTCCGATGGTCCCCTCCGGCATGGAAACTCCGAAATTATCCGTCACTGTCGCCCCCACTGCGGCAAAAGTGTCCGCCTCCGGAAGACATCCAAAGCCTTTCATGGATGGAGAATATGCCAGAAATGGTACCTTTTCCCTTGTATGGTCTGTGCCTGTATACGTGGGATCGTTGCCGTGATCTGCCGTAATTATGAGCAGATCTTCCTCTTTTAAAAGCTCCAGCAGGATTCCCAGATTTTGATCGAATTTCTCTATCTCCTGTGCATAACCCGATGGATTTCTTCGATGACCCCATAAAGCGTCAAAATCCACCAGATTTACAAAACACAGTCCATGGAACTCTTCCTTTGCAGTTTCGATGGTCTGCTCCATACCATGAACGGAGCTTTTGGATTTCAGGGACCGGGTAATCCCCTCTCCGTCAAAAATATCTTTGATTTTACCGATGGAAATCACATCGAACCCGGCTTCTTTCAGAGCGTCTAATGCCGTCTTTCCAAAAGGCTTCAGCGCATAGTCATGCCGGTTGCTGGTCCGTTTGAACTCGCCCCGTTTCTTTCCCACATAGGGCCTCGCAATGATCCGCCCCACTTTCCACTCGTCTTTCATGGTGATCTCTCTTGCGATCTCACAGCAGCGATAGAGCTCTTCAAGGCCAAACGTCTCTTCATTGCCGCAGATCTGCAGAACGGAGTCTGCCGAAGTGTAGACGATCATATGTCCTGTGGCAATCTCTTCCTCCGCCAGTTCTTCCAGAATCTCGGTTCCGCTGGCACTCTTGTTGCCGATGACCTGATGTCCCGTCCGCTCCTCCAGTTCCCGAATCAGCTCCGGCGGAAATCCCGTATCCGTAAACGTCTTAAAAGGCTGCTTTCCTTCCAGCCCCATCATTTCCCAGTGTCCTGTCATCGTATCCTTGCTGCAGCTCTTCTCATTGAGCTTCGCATAATACCCAAGGGGGCGCTCTGACGGCTCCACCTGTTTTAAACTGCACAGATTCGCCATACCAAGCTTTCTTAAGTTCGGGATTGCAAATGTATCCACCGATTCCGAGATATGCTCTAAGGTGTTCACTCCCACATCTCCATATTCCCCGGAGTCTGCCATCTCTCCCACTCCAAGGGAATCCATGACAATTACAAATATACGTTTATATTTTTCCATAACAAAGTTCCTTACGATTGTTCTGCATCCGTCCGGATGCGGTTTTCTTGTTTTATGAAACTGTTTTGTACAGAACCGGCGGTCAGTCCAGGTTCTCCGGCCCAAATCCCATCGGCAGCAGATCTTTAAGCAGAAACGTCTCATAGTCTTCCGGACCGGCAGCCAGAATAATTACAAACTTCTCCGGATCGCAAAATTCCCTCATGACCTGACGGCACACCCCGCAGGGAGGCGCATAGCTTCTTGGCACCCCGTCTTTTCCGCCCACCACGCAGATGGCCGTAAAGTCCCGGACGCCTTCGCTGACTGCCTTAAAAAATGCCGTGCGCTCCGCACAGTTCGTCGGCGTGTAGGCGGCATTCTCAATATTGCAGCCTCCGTAAATCTTTCCGTTCTTCCCAAGAAGTGCCGCCCCCACGTGAAAATGCGAATAGGGCACATAGGAGTATGACATCTGTTCTGCAGCTATACGAATCAGCTTCTGTATCTGACTTTTCTCCATCTTCTACGCCTCCTGATCTTCCCGGATCAGTTTTCGAAGGGCCTCCACCGCCGTACGGATGGCCATATCCGTGTCATGGACCACCGGATTGGGAAGTCCTTCCCGCTCCCGCTCCTGATTCGCCACTGCCAGAAAGACGGCGCCCATACGCACGTGCAGGGCACTCGCACTGATAAACAGCGCTGCAGACTCCATCTCCGAAGCCAGGCATCCCAGGCGTTTCCACGCTTCCCATTTGTTCAAAAGCTCGTAGCTTACCGGCTTTGTCTCCGGAGAATGCTGTCCATAAAAAGCATCCTTGCTCTGCACCACACCGGTATGATAGTCCGTTCCCTGCTCCTTCGCAGACGCCATCAGCGCCTGAACGACCTCGATATCCGCCACTGCCGGAAATTCAATGGGCGCATACTCTCTGCTGGTGCCCTCCATCCGGACAGACCCGGTAGCAATGACCAGATCCCCGCTTTTTACATGAAGCTGCATACCTCCGCAGGTACCTACCCGGATAAACGTATCTGCTCCGCACTTGACCAGCTCCTCCAGTGCAATGGATGCGGACGGGCCTCCGATGCCGGTGGAAGTCACACTGACTTTCACCCCGTCTAAATAACCCGTATAGGTCACATATTCCCTGCTGTCCGCCACAAAGACCGCATCGTCAAAATATTTTGCAATCTTCGCGCACCGTTTCGGATCGCCCGGCAGGAGCACATACTTCCCCACGTCGCCTTCCCCGGTCTGAATATGATACTGCTTTCCTTCCTTTTGTGAATAATTCATAGGTGTTCCCCCCTGTTCTTTTCGGTCCTGAATACCTCTGCAACGATTGGTTCTATCTATTTTATACCATAAATCCGTGCGCTTTAAAAGACCTTTCTGACGGATTCTTCCCGTTCTGTCTCTCCCGCTGCCAAAGAATCTTCATCCCTTTTGGCCGCCTCTTCAACAAGCTGTCGCTTTATTCGATAAGAACATATGTTCCTGCAGTGTCCGTCCCGATCTGCTCTGCCTTTTTGTATCCGTATCTGGATAAAGCCGCATTTTTCAAACAGTTTTCTTGAAGCCGTATTGTTCTCCAGAATATTAGATTCCATGCAGTCCAGCCGAAGCTCCTCAAAAGCAAACAGGACCAGTGCATGGACCGCATCCTGTCCGTAGCCTTTGCCCCGAACGGATTTTCTAAGTTTAATCTGGATCTCCGCACATTTCCGGTCCGGGTCTGTATGGGTGAGCGTGATAACCCCAAGTCCTGTCTGCGGACATTGCTTGTCTGCAACGATCCTGCACAGATTTCCTTTCGAACCCTGCGGGATGCGAAAGCAGCTCATCTGCCGGAACAGGGCCGCCGGTCTTTGATACCCCCTTGTGATCTTTGTAATATCCGGATCCTCGATCAGATTCCGCAGCATTTCCTGGTCCTGTACTTCTGCTGCCCGAAGGACTACTTTCTCTCCAACGATCTCCATACGGCCCGCCTCCCGCTCACTGTTTCCATCCCATCCATATGCCTTCTTAAACAGATATGGATGTTCCTGCTTTCAGCATAACAGATGCATCCCCAAAAAGCAACAAAAGCCGCGTCGTCAGCGGTCGTCTGCCCCTGTCAGGCAATACCGGCGCCATCTCCCGCTCATATAATATGCCGCCGTCAGTCCCGAAGCCACGCACCATCCAATCACCGCACTCCACCAGAGCATACGCTCCCCGAAAACCGGCGTCAGGAGAAAGGCGCACACAACCCGAACTCCCAGACTGCTCAGCGTCAGTCCCACGAACCAGTTCATGTCTCCGACGCCCTTGAAGACCGATTTTAACACCATATACCAGGAAAAGATTCCGAAAAACCAGCCCGCTGTCCGCACATACGCCGCTCCCACGCGAATCACTTCCCCTGCCTGTTCCCCTTCCACAAACCAGCCGATCATCTGTTCCGGAAAAAGCTCCATCCAGAGAGTCAGAAAGACCGAGATCCCGCCGGTCACAAGCAGCGACGCACGCACTCCCTGTCCGATCCGCTCCGTCTTCTGAGCGCCCGCATTCTGTCCCACAAAGCCGGACAGTGCATTTCCCCAGTTGATCGGGACTGCAGACACCAGATTCACCGCCTTGTTTGCCGCCGTGCAGCCTGCCATAACGGCCGGACCGAACCCATTTGTCACCGTCTGCACGCACACATTTCCAAGTGAAACTACCGACTGCTGCAAAGCCGCCGGAACAGCAATCCGCATCATCCGTCCAAGCTCCTTCTTATCGAATATACGTTCTCCCTTCTCGATGCCGATCCTTCGAAGTTTCCGCTCCAGCATCCCATAGGCCAGCGCCGTACAGACTCCCTGAGACAGCGTAGTCGCCAGTGCCCCGCCGCCTACGCCCATGGAACATTCCACAATAAAAAACAGATCCCCCGCCACATTCAGGAAAAAAGCCAGCACAAGAAAAGAAAGAGGCGTTCTGGAATCTCCCATGGCGATAAATACCGCCGTCACCGCATTGTACAGGAAAATGGGCACGCTTCCCCAGAAATAAATCGTCAGATACTCCCGGCTGTCCGCCAGAATCTCCTGGGGCGTCTTGATAACCAGCAGAATCTCCTCTGCAAAAAGCTGACTCCCCACCGTCACAATCCCCCCTGTGACTGCGGCAAAAATGCAGACGGTCGTCATGCATACCCGAATCTTCTCCTTCTTTCCGGCACCGAAATACCGGGCAACGACAACAGAGGCTCCCAGTGCAAGACCGGAAGCCATCTGAACGATGACCGCAGTGACCGTACCTGCAGAACCTGCCGCCGCCAGCGCATCCGTCCCCAGATAATTCCCTACAATCAAGCTGTCTATAATATTGTAAAACTGCTGAAATAAATTGGATAAAATGATCGGCACCGCGAAGAAAAGCAGCACCTTTACCGGGCTGCCTTCTGTCATATCAAGCGTCTCTCTCCTGCCTTCTGTCATACCGGATCCCCTCTTAAATCTACAGGACTGCAGACGCGGATGCAAAAGAGAGAGGCAGACAGCGGTCCTACCACCATAACAGATAGATCAAAGTCAGCCCCAGACCGATGGCCGCCAGCATCAGCCCAAAGGACAGACTTGCGCTGATCAGACGGTTCGTCCGGCGAAATACCTCCTCCCATTCCGCGAATGCAACAACAAACGAATGTTCGATTGGATTTTTCTTTCGTATGGTATGATTGAGCACTTCGATCACATAATCCAGCGCCATTCCCAGCGCACGGGAAAATTTCGTGCCGATCAGATACACATGCCGTTCTGTACGGTTTCTGTGTGTCGTACGGCGCAGCAGAAGAAGGATATAATCCGTCAGATAATCACAGACTCTGCTGAAAAATGCCGCCACTTCCAGAAGCCCTTTTAAAACCGCCCGCGTTACATACAGCCGGTCCGCCAGCAGACAGGCACCGCCCGCAGCCGCCACTGCCGCCCGCTGAAAGACCGGCCGGTAAATGCCGTCCTCCAGGTCTAACCATGCAGGCCATACATTCCGATAAACCCATTCTCCCTGTTCATTTTTCCCCATGAGATACTTTCGTATGATTCCAAAATATACCAGACATCCGATCAGAAGGGAGATCAAAGCCCCTTTTAAGTTGGTCAGACTGAAATAACGGACCTCATGGGCCGGCATTTCCCCATGTAAAAATCCCTGGGACAGATCCGCTGCCGGATTCATAACCCCGTAAGGGAAAAATCCCATCACCGCCAGAAGCAGTGCCGGTATGAGAAGCGCCAGGACACTTTCCCAAGCCAAATAGTTTTTCCTCTCTTCGTATTCCTTCTGCCGGCGGGGATGTGTTTCTAAAAAGACCGCCGCAAACAGCTTTGTCATATATGCGATGGTCATCCCTCCCGTCAGCAGAAAGATCCATTCCACAGCATGAATAAAAAAGACCGGCTCCTTGTGCACCGCAAGCTCGGCTGCGTATTCCACAATGCTCTCATGAAGCAGCGTCTTGCTGATATATCCGCTGAATCCCGGCACTCCCCCGATGCTAAGAGCACCCACGAAAAAGACTGCCTTTAAAAACCGTTTATTTTTTCCAAAGCCCCGGATCTCGTTCAGATCCAGCTTGTGCAGATTTTGATAGACTGCGCCTGCTGCCATAAAGAGAACCAGTTTTATCAGAGAATGATTGACCATGTGCAGAATCGTTCCCCGGACTGCCAGCGCATTTTCCGTTCCCAGAAGTTCCATCATGCCGACGCCGGTAAGGATAAATCCTATCTGAGACATGGAGGAACAGGCCAGCGTCCGCTTCAGATCAATCGAGCAGACCGCCAGCAGGGCACCCCCGAACATGGTAACAACGCCCAGACACAAAATCAGCTTTCCCCAGCGGACATCATAGCGGAAAATCTCCATGGAAACGATCAGAATGCCGAAGATTCCGGTCTTCGTAAGGATCCCCGACAGCAGAGCGCTGGCCGGCGCCGGCGCCACAGGATGCGCCTTCGGAAGCCACACATGAAGCGGAAACATGCCCGCCTTTGCACCGAAGCCAAACAGCATGCAAAGACCTGCTCCGTAGATCTGCCCGCCTTTTTCCGGCATCACCTGACAGACGGCCTCATAAAGCTCTGACATCCGAAGGGTTCCGGCCGCATCATAGAGAAGGAAAAGTCCCATAAGCATAACCAGGCCGCCGATCACGGCAATCGCCAGATAAATCTCTCCTGCTTTCATAGCCGCCGGCTTCTCATCATGAACGACCCACACATAAGAAGTGAGTGACATGATCTCAAAGAACAGAAACGTCGTATACAGATCCCCTGACAAAAATACCCCCATAGTTGCCCCAAGGGTCAACAGATAGAAAAAGTAATAACGGTTCCGATTCCGATAGTGCTGAAAATAATCCCGTGAAAAAAGTCCCGTCATCATCCACATCAGCGCTGCAATGCATCCGTAAAGCACTCGAAAACCATCCAGCTTCAGGTACATTCCCTTCATGCAGAACCCTTCCAGCAAGAACTGCAGTTCTCCCTGACGTACATAGGCCGACACTGCCCACAGCATAAGTCCCATCTCCAGCACTACCGACATCACCAGAAGACGGTCCCTTACTATCTTATGCCGCTTTCCTGCCAGATAGCAGAGAAATGCCGCCGCAAACGGAAACCAGATCACATGAAATAATTCTATATTGCCGCTCATCTGTCCAATCCTTTCCTAAATGCTCCTTTAAAATCGTCCCCAGGCCACTGCCCGCAAAATCTCCATCAAAGGCTCCGAATACAATCCGAACACCAGTACTGCTGCTGCAAAAAGCAGGAGAGGCAGTTTCATCTCCCAGTTGGGATCTGTGATCCCCTCCGCGGATCCTTCTTCCTGCCCCTGATCCTGATCCGGGAACCAGGCCCGGACCGCCGCTGTCATAACATACACTGCCGTCATAAGCGCGGAATACAAAAGCACAGCTACCGCTCCATAGGCAAACGGATAACTTTGTCCCGTTTCCATAGCAGACAGTGCGATGTTCCATTTACTGATAAATCCGGCAAACAACGGGATTCCCGTCAAAGACAGGCCGAAAACCACAAAAGTGCCGAATACGACCGGCATTCGTCTTCCCAGTCCTTTCAGCTCGTCAACATATTTCCTGCCGCTCTGGTGCAGCACCGCCCCGGCGCAGAAAAACGCTCCGATTTTCATAACAGCATGAAAGACCAGATGGCTCATGCCCGCCAGAAAGCCGAGAGGACTCATCATAGACACTCCCAGCAGAATATAGGACAGATTGCTCACCGTAGAAAATGCCAGTCTTCTCTTAAAATGCGTCTCTCTTACGGCCATGGTAGAACCGTAGAGAATACTGACCATCGCAATCCCCATGACTGCCAGATGCACCCAGGTTCCCCGGAGCATTTCCACATTAAAACAGTAATAGGTCAGACGCATAACCGCAAAGGCACCGGATTTGACCACCGCCACCGCATGCAGCAGGGCTGTCACCGGCGTAGGCGCCACGGATGCCTTCGGCAGCCATCCCTGGAACGGAAAGACTGCCGCCTTCACTCCAAAGCCCACAAAAGCCAGCAGATAGATCACAAGCACGGTCTGTAAGTTGTCTCCGACGACCCCCGGATCCAGCACGCCGCCTAAGATAAAGTCCGTCGTCTCTCCAAATAAGATGACAAAGATCAGCGAGATAAATGCAAACGCCGCTCCTCCAATGGAATAGTACAAGTACGTACGGCTGGCGTGAAGGGCCTTGCGGGTCATGGGATGCATGACCAGATATACGGACACCAGTGTCAAAAGCTCATAAAACAGGTACATTGTCACCAGGTTTTTTGCCATAGCGATGCCCAGTGTTACCCCGTAGGTCATGGTGTAAAAGGCAAAAAAGCTGGTGGTGCGCTCTTCATGACGCATATATTCAAATGCATACAAAGTGGCCAGCGGCCAAAGCACTGCAAGCAGACAGGTGAACACGCTGCCCAAACCGTCCAGCCGAAGAGCAAAATCCATATTTCCGGTCAGATGAAACATGGTAAATCCATCCGCCGGCCTCTGTATCACACAGAGAACAGCCAATATGGAGGTTAAAAGTACCAAAAGCTCTAAAAAGAGGTTTCTTTGTCTCTCCGGCAAATGCAGAAGAGGCATCAGCGCTCCCCCCAGAATCGGAAGAACAACCGGAAGGATCAAATAGACACTGCTCATACCTTTCCTCCTCCCCTAGAAGACTCCTGCTGCCAGTTGCTGAAGATATCCCATAAATCCCCCTGGAAACATGCCAAAGAGCACCGCAGCCACCGTAAAAAGGATCATAGGCACAGTCATCAGAAGATTCGGCTCTTTCTTCGTAAGCTTTCCATAATCGTATTCTGCCCCTGGAAAGAACGCCTTTATAGATATCGGCAGCAAATATCCCGCCGTCAGCATCGCACTCAGAAGAAGGACCACCGGCCCAAACCAGGAATAAAAGTCGATTCCGCTCCCAAGTGACCCTTCTGCCAGATACCATTTACTGATAAATCCGCTGGTAGGCGGGATTCCCACCAAGGTCACGGAAACCAGCGTAAAACACCACATGGTCACCGGCATCTCTTTGCCGATTCCTCCAAGCTCCGACACGGTCTTCTTTCCGGTCTTGTAAATGACGGCGCCCGCCGCAAGAAACAGACAGTTTTTTACCACACTGTGAAATACAAAATGCGACAGCGCTCCCATCATGCCGCTTTCATTCAGCACCGAAAGCCCAAACATAATATAAGATACCTGGCTCACGGTCGAATAGGCCAGACGTTTTTTTAATAGCTGCTCTTTGTATGCCATCATGGAACCCATAAAAACGGTCAGAAGCGCCAGCGTCATCCATGCATACTGCACCCAGGTTCCCCGGATCACATCGGCCCCTATGGTATAGAAGATCACACGAATCACCGCTAAAATGCCGGATTTTGTAATGATACCGGACAGCACTGCGCTGGCCGGCGCCGGAGCCACCGGATGCGCCGTCGGAAGCCAGCCATGCATGGGAAACATGCCCGCCTTGGTGCCAAATCCAATCACAATCAGCAAAAGGGCAAAAAGCGTCATGCCGTAAGTCCCCTGATAAGAGGAGAGCCGAAGCAGGCTTCCCCCCGGACAGAAATCACTGCCTGCCCCATTGGCATACAGATAAAAGATTCCGAACAGCGCCATAAAAGCACCTGCTATGGAGTAAAACAGATATTTCAGACCTGCCATAACGGCCTCATGACTTAAATTGTGAAGCACCATGGGCAGAGACGTCAGCGTCATCATCTCAAAGAACAAATACAGGGTAATCAGATTTCCCGCATGGTCCAGCGCCACCAGAACTCCCATAACGATCAGATAAAACCCAAAATACCGGTCCTCCTGTTCCTCGTGCTTCATATATTCAAAAGAGAACACGCCTCCGAGCACCCAGGCCGCCATGGTCATCCCTGCAAACAGTCTCGTCAAATCGTCCATACACATACGGATCTCCAGCGTATCCGTCAGTTTCCAGAACACCAGTTCGTAGTCTTCTCCCGCCATCAAACAGATCACCAGGGCTGAAGTGACCGCCATGACCAGAAAAATCAGAAGACATTTCAGTCTCCGGTTCTGCATCCGGCCCTGACAAAAGAGCAGAAAAAGCCCGGACAGTATGGGAAGCAGAATCGCTGCCCCAAGCAAATACACAACACTCATCATACTTTCTCCTATTTATCGTCGCTGCGCGACAGCACTGAAGAGTAAAGTCGCTTCAGCACACATGGAAGTTCTGCATCTGTCCGGACAGTCTCCGGACAGATGCTGTTTTATGCAAACATCCCGATCCCTGTCTGAATCAGATCGGTAATTGGCTGCGACATCATACCCATGGCAAAATTCAAAAAGATCAGCCATAAAAGTGCAAAAGCCACTCCGACAGACACATGAACATGTACGTGTTCATATTCTTTTGGTATTTCCACCGGCGTATAGATCCGTACAACCGTATGCAGGAAATAGACTGCGTTCAATATGGTGCTGACTGCCAGAACGATCAGTGTAACCAGCACTTTTTTAGGGCCTGCTCCCAGGGCTGCTGTGGCGAACAGCAGTTTGGATATAAAGCCTGCCAGCATGGGAATACCGACCATGGACAGACTTCCCACCAGAAAAGCGGCGCCAGCTAAGGGACTGCGAAATGCCGCTCCCTGAAGCGCTGTAAAAACCCGCTTCCGGCCGGATGCATCATTTAAGCCTTTGGCGGACAGAAAGAGCAGAGATTTGGTAACGGCATGGGTCAGTATATGAAAAACAGCCGCTACCATCCCGGCCTCTGTGGCCAGTCCGATGCCCATATATACATATCCGATCTGGGCCACCGAAGAATAGGCAATCATTTTATAGATGTCCTTTGCCATAATCGCACTTACCGATCCCATAACCATGCCGATCAGCCCGAATACAAACAGCACATTGACAATCTTGCTGTTGACAATGTTGTCAAAACCGATGACTCTGTAAAAAATCTTAATAAGCAGAATGATATAGCTTTTGGACACCAGGCTTGACAAAATCGAACTGCTTGAGATGGTCGAATAGCCATAGGCATCCGGCATCCAGGAATGGAACGGATACAGACCGCTCTTAATGGCCAGCCCTACCGTAATAAAACTGATGATTACCAGAAGCGGAATACTATACTCCCCTGCATATACCAGCTCCGTCATGACCGCATGTGCATTTTCCATAAGCAGATGCCCGGTAATATCATAGAGCATGGCCAGTCCGATCAGAAACAGACCGGAACCGATAAGGCTCATAACCATATACCGTGTGGCCGCAATCAGAGAACGCCCGCTCCTTCGAATCATAATCATCCCGCAGGCGGCGATGGTATTGATCTCCACAAACACATACCCGGTAAACAGGTCATTGGTATAGATGATGGCCAGAAGCGAACTTAGAAGCAGATCCACCAGGATAAAATACAGATTGATCTTCGTGTCATCGATATTCCGGAAAATATGGTCCATCCCTCCGATCAGGGAAAAAAGCATGACCAGGGAAAACACAGAAGCCATCAGAGCCTCCAGCACGCCTGCACGAATCTCATTGCCCCAGGGGGCTGGAAATCTGCCCATGGTATATACAAAACTGCTGCCTGCGGACATAACATGCCAGAGCGTCCAAAGGGACATAAACGACACCAGTGTCACTGCCGCCAATGTCACATATCTGGCATGTTTTCCTTTCATGGGTGTGGACAGGATGCCGGCTGCCATACACAGCACAATGGAAAAGCACGGGAAATTCTGTACAAAGCTCATGAGCGCTCCTCCTTCTGCATCCGAATCAGAATCTCATCCAGATCCAGAGAATGATACTTGCGGTACAGACGAATGGTCAGTGCCAGCATCAGTGCCGTAACGCTTACAGACACGACGATTCCCGTCAGCACCAGACCGCTGGGAATCGGATTGATATAAGCTTCTGCATCCAGCACCCCGTTTTCCACAATGGGCGCCGCCCGCCCGTCCACATATCCCATAGCCGCCAGAAACAGATAAACCGCTGTATCCATAATATTCAGCCCGATGATTTTCTTAATCATATTTCTGTGAAGGAGCAGTGTGGTAAACCCGATGCCGAACAGAATCACTGCCGCTACCTCGTCCGCATTGGCCAGAAGATTCGGTCCCATTACATACCTCCTCTCCGGAACAGAGCGAAAAACGCATACATGGTGCACGCTACCTCTAATCCCACGAAAATATTAATCGGAAGAATCATGCCGCTGCTTAAGATATCCCCCGGCGTTCCAAGGGGAATGCGGTTCTGGATCTCATTGGCTCCGGTATAGAAATAATAAATCATTGTTATGCTGTACAGAGACAGCGCCCCTACTTTCACCGCATCATAAGTTTTCTCATTAAAAAATCTCTGGGTCTTATGAAAGCCAAAGGTCGTCACATAGAGAATCAGACCGGCCCCCATCATGGCACCGCCCGAAAATCCTCCGCCTGGGGACAGATGCCCGTTCAATATAATGTACGCTCCGTACAGGAAGATGACCGGTACCAGAATCAGCGTGATTTTCTGCAGGATGGCGTCCGGTTTCGGCTCGTATTTCCAGTCCGTCTCCCTGGCATTTTCAATCTCTTCTTCATTTTTGCGCAGCAATACAATCACACATGTAGCCGCTATAAATAATACACAAGTTTCTCCAAAAGTATCAAAGCCGCGGTAACTTAAGATCATGTTTGTGACCATATTGACTGCACCGGACTCCTCCATCCCCTGTTCCACATAGCGCCTGGACACTTCATTGTTGTTCGGACCATTTGGATCGCCAAGCACCGGCATCCAGGACACCGCCAGAAGAAGTACCGCGATCAGCAGCAGGCACAGAGAAACCGACGCCAGATTATACAGTATCCGGAAGGCTTTCATCTCCTTGTTGCGGCCCATATCCTCCACATACTGTTCAACTTTTTCCTTATCCAGCCGGTCCGGGTTGAAGACAGAATCCCCCACCACCTCTGTTTCCCGCAGAGGCTCCATTTCCATTTTTCCGGCAAAAGGATTGGTTTCTCCGTTGACCCACCGGACCAGACGGCACCACAGACTGTTTTCATAGTCATTTCTTATCCTGCTCATTCTGACCTCCTTCTGAAAGTGCCTTCAGCTTCCGCAGCGTGACAAAAAACAGGATGCTGCTGACCCCTGCTCCCACTGCTGCTTCCGTTATGGCCAGATCCGGAGATTCCAGCAGAAACCAGATAATAGACATGACCAGACTGTAGGACATAAATACAATCACGGACAAAAGCGGATTTTTCATCAGGCTGGCAGAAATGGCGCATATAATAAGAAAGATCAAAAGAATTGTCTTAAAGGCTTCCATCTTCCGGCACCTCACATTCTTCTTTCAGATTTTCGTTAATCAGTATCTCCAGATTGCTTATCATATGGGAAGACACCGGTCCGGCCAGCCAGAAAAAGGCAAGGATCAGGGCCAGTTTCAGCGTCCCGAACTGGAATCCGCTCAGAATCATAAGTCCGAGAATCACGCAGAGAATGCCCAGCGAATCCGTCATAGCCGCCGCATGCATCCGGTTCAATACGTAATGAAACCTCCACACTCCAAATACCGCCGCACACATGGTCAGAACCCCAATCACGATCAGGATGCCGCCGGCGATCAACTGCAGCCATGCCATCATTCTTCTTCCTCCTCCTGTTCTTCTTCCTCCTCCGTCTGGCCAAACAGCGTTCCTTTAATCTTACGCTCCTGATAAGCGCCGCCGTAGATCTTCGTCAGAATTACCACGGACAGAAAACTAATCATGGCATAGATCAGGCAGACATCAAAGAGATAGCTTTCCCTCAGATACAGAGCAAACATGGCGATCTCCACAATGGTCATCGTTCCGATCATATTGATCGCCACCACCCGGTCCGCAAGCCTGGGTCCCAGAACCGCACGTATCAGACACAAAATAATCAGCGCCGCGGTCAGTATCATACAGGTCAAAAGCAATCCGTGGTATACAAGCTCATACATATTCCTGCACCGCCTCCATCTTCTGAAGCAGCTCCACAAAAGCAGAACTGTCAATGCCTTCTGCAAATTCCTTGTCCAGACAATGTACATAAAAGTCATTGCCCTCCAGGCTCACCGTGATCGTCCCCGGCGTCAAGGTGATCGAATTAGCCAGAATCACTCTCGCAAACTCCGTCCTCAGCCCGGATGTGAAATGAATTAGCTGAGGCTCCGCCTCATATCTGGGTGACAGGATGAAAAAAAGCACCTGTCCGTTTGCCTTTACAATTTCCGTAAGCAGGACCAGCAAATATCGGAAAACCAGCGGCAGAAGCCGGAACATCCGGATATCCTGCCTCATACTGTAGCCAAGAAACCGGCAGCAGAAAGCAAATAATGCAGCGCTCAGTATCGTCCCGATGACCAGAATTTCTATTGTAATCCTGCCGTTAAAGATGATCCAGAGCAGCAAAAATGCGACGAACATACCCTTTTCCCTCCGTATTTTTCCCACAAAATCTCACAGGGCACCCACATGGAAAGGATGCCCTGTTACTGATCGTCGATCATTTATTCACATTCAGTTTACACTTTTTTAAGAAAAAAAACAACTATTTTTGTGTTTTTTTTAACAAATTAACAATTCTTTAACATATGCCCTCTTGGTTCTTCGGTCTTCTTAACCAAGTGCTGCCCGAATATGATCCATATAAAGCTTTCGAACACCCCTGTATTCTCCCAGTCCTTTCAGAACACATTCCACCTGAAATCCTTCGGCCTCAAAACGGCTCCTCCAGGAGTCTTCATCTTCTCCTGACATATCGTTCATGGCATGATCCCCCGCCACCACCATAAAAGGTGCCAGGATCACCCGCTTCGCTCCATGGGCACGTACCAGCTTCTTAAGAGTCTCCATAGACGGATACGCCTCTACGGTTCCCAAAAATACATTCGAATACCCCATATCTTTAAATTTATAGTCCAGTGCCGCATAGATGGAATTGGCATAATGCGTCGTTCCATGTCCCATAAATACAAGCGCAGCATCCTTGGAAATCTCTCCGAATTCCTCCATAACCGCCCGAATCACCGCAGCAGAATCCTCCTCGTTTGTCAAAAGCGGCGTCCCGAACCGAATATCCGAAAACCGTTCCCGATATGCCAGCACATCCGCAATCATCTGATCATTTTCAATCCCGTTAATCACGTGGGTAGGCTGTACAATCACCTCTGTAATGCCTTCCGCAAGCATCCGCTCCACTGCTTCTTTTACCGTATCGATCTGCAGTTTGTCCCTCTTCTTCAGCTTCTTTATAATCATCCCGCTGGTCCACGCCCGGTACAGTTTGTAATCCGGAAATGCCTCTCTCATGTCGTTCTCTATGGCATCTATCGTCTTCCTGCGCGTCTCATTGACACTTGTCCCAAAGCTGACAGCCAGAAGTCCTTTCCTGCCGGTTGTATTTTGCTCCATTGTACGTTTCCCCTCTCTTCTAATCGTTTCCCCGTTATTCTACCATCCGCAGACTCAAAAGTCCATCCATAACCGATTCCGATTTGTTATAACAGCACACAAAAAGCCCCGGAATGCACACCTGCACCTTCCGGGGCATCCGCCGCTATAGAAGCGCGGTCAGTCTTCTTTTCTCACCTCTTTGTGGAATCTCTCCAGCAAACTGTCGATTACGTGCACCAAATGCCCGATCTCCGGCTTCGTCAACTGCTCATCCGCACCGAGAGCCTCTCCTTTTGTCCGCATCTGATCGTCGATCAGTGAAGAGAAGATCACCACTGGTATCTTCTTCAGTCTTGGGTCATCCTTCACCAGTTTCGTAAGACGATGACCATCCATCTCCGGCATCTCAATATCCGTAATAATCAGATTTACCTTATCATAAAGATCTGAATCATTGCGCAGAGAGTTCAGATAGTTCCATGCCTCCTGCCCGTTGCTGAAGTTCTTAACATCCATAAATCCGGCGCGTTCCAAAGAATCGTCAATCATTTTCTGCAGAAGTACAGAATCCTCTGCAATCACAAGCGGACTGTCGCACAGAGGACGGTCTCCCATCTGCTCTACTTCCGAGATCTGAATCGTCGTTTCCGGCGCGATCTCGGCTACGATCTTCTCAAAATCCAGGATCGTTACCAGCTCGCCCGCACACTGTGCGATACCGGTAGCCACACCCTCTTCCCCATGGGAAAGAGTCTTATCCGGCTTCTGGATATCTTTCCAGGAAATACGGCTGATCCCCTCGATGCTCTGTACCCGGAACGCAACAGTCATCTTGTTAAAATTCGTCACAATAAACAGATCCCTTGACTTGTGTCCCAGATCCTCACCGGTCAGATAATAGCCCAGATCGATGACCGTGATCAGAATATCCCTCGGTTTAAAGATTCCCTCCACCGCCGGATGGGCGTGGGGCATCATCTTCACCTTCTCACTCATCATGATCTCTTTGACCTTGGCCACGTTGATTCCATAAAATTCACCCTGAATCGTAAATTTCATGATCTCGATCTCATTGGTTCCCGATTCGAGAAGAATCCCTTCTTTTTCTTTCTCCACTTGTATCCGCTCCTTCCTTATAGATGCTTCTCCGGCTTGCCTGCCGTTCGGATCACCACATCCCCATTTGCTATGTTAATCAGCATGGTCCTCGCATAGCTTCCGCCCGTATCCTCAGCAGAGATACGCATCCGTTCTTCCATCAACAACTTCTTCACCATCGCAGCATTTCTCTGCCCGATATTTCCAAAATCCGAATTTCCGCGGATCTCGAACATCTTGGCTCCTCCTGCGATCTTCACTATGGTCCTGCTCTTCAACATTCCGAAAGCAGATAACTTGCGGATCATCTCCTGAAGTCCGCTGTCCGCATATTTGAACACCTTCGGGTCCGTGGGGTCCGTTCTGGAAGGCAGCATAATATGCAGAAGTCCACCCAGCCGGATGGCCGGGTCGTACATTGTGATCCCGATGCAGGAACCCAGCGCATATGTAATAATCTGCCCGTCGCCCCTGGCAAATTTCATATCACCGATTCCTACTTTTATGTCTTTTCCCGTCAACTTGACACACCCAATTTCTCTAATATCCTGTTCAGGGATTCAATGTCAGGCAGCATCAGAAGACCATCCGAAAGCCTGACACCATCCGCAATAAATTCTGCATTGATATACATCAGTTTATCTGTCTCGTAACCATATTCCGCTATCGGAACCGTCAGAATGCCTCCCAGCATATTAACGGTAGAGCTTGGCACGGACAGATCAATATCCACCCCCACTAACTGCGCAAATGCATTTACATAGGAACAGATAATGATATTTCCCACTTCCTCCAGTGCAGAATAATCCATCTCATCCATCTCTTCAAAAGAAGTATACTCTTTTCCGATCAGTTTCTCCAGCACTACATTGGCCATATCCATCTTGAAAATAAACAGAATCAGTCCGTTTACATCATTGGACATCTGAACGAGAGTAGCCGCCACCAGCTCCTCGATCTCTCCGATTCGGTCTACCGCTTCCTCATAGCCAAGAACGCTCACCTCAGGGATCGAGATTCGGATCTCCTTCTGAAGAAGCTTTGACAGAGACGTGGCAGCATGGCTGGTACCGATGCTGCTGATCTCTTTCATCACATCCAGTTCCTGAAGGTTCATCTCTTCATAACTTTTTATTCTCATATACACCTCATTCTAACCGGTTATCCCCTCAGGGAATTGATCGTAGATTCCACCTCATCCGACGTAGTAATCATCTTCAGCGCATAGGAGAATGCTCTCTGTGCTTCGATGACCTTCACCATCTCATCCGCCATATCCGTTCCGGAGCCTTCTACCGCACCGGAAGTAAACTTGGGACTCTCAATCAGGATGGGTTCCGCACCTTCATCCGACGGCACATATTCGTCATCTCCTTTATTCATGAGACGGCTGGGATTATTGAATGTATAGAGCGCGATGCTTGAACGGATAGCTCCTAAGTCCTCTCCGCCGCCCTCTTCATCTGCCGTCTGTCCTACCTCAATGGGATTGCGGTCCCGATCCAGCACCAGGCGATTCGACTCTGTCATCAAATAGAACTTTCCGTCCAGCTCACCTCTGTGAAAATGTCCGCTTCTTGTGTAACTGACAGCTTCCGTACCCACATCTCGCACCATGAAAAATGCATTGTCCTGCAAAATGGCGAAATCCAGCGGATTGTTTGTCATCTTTGCGGAAGAAGTACCAAAGTTTGTATAGGTCCTCTGCACCCGCATACCGTCTCCGGCCATCAGCTCTGTAACCGCATCTTCTGAATCGTTCAGATTATAGTTGATCAGATCGGAAAATGCCACATTTTTAGGTTTAAACCCATAGTTGTTGATATTGGCCAAGTTGTTGGATGTAACATCCAGCTTGGACAGATACGCACTCGCACCGACCGCGGCCGAATAAAATGACTGATACATAGACAGAATCCTCCTTATAATCTTCCGATTTCGTTTGCCGACTTGTTCATAATCTGGTCATACATCTTCAGCATCTGCGCCGCACTCTGCAGTGCTCTCTGGGAGGTAATCATAGAAGTCATCTCCTCCACCAGATCCGCATTGGACCGCTCTAATGTCTTCCACATAACTGCCGTCTCTCCCTGGGGCACTTCCCTTGGAGCAGCATCCGTGGAATAAAGACCATAGTCTTCTTTGTGCAGTACATCCTGATATTCTCCTTCAAAATCCACTACCCGAAGACTTCCAAGCTCCCGGCTAACTCCGTCTTCATCATATCCGTAAATCGTGCCGTTGGTCACGACAAAATTTTCATTGTTAATCTGAATGGGCTGACCGCCCCTTCCCTGGACTCTTCCCAGATTATTTAACATCAGATATCCTTCCTCGTCCACACGGAAGGAACCGTTTCTCGTATACTGTACACCATTGGCCGTATCAATGCAGAAAAAACCATTGCCGCCCAAGGCAAAGTCATAGATACCGTCGGTAGGCTGAAAAGCGCCCTGCTCATAGTTTACATAGGTTCTCTGTGCCGTACGGATCTTAGAAGTGATCCCCAAAGGTTCATATTCGCTCTTATCCGTCCTGCCGGTCCGATAAAGCATCTCCTCCGCAAAAGTACTGCTGACCATCTTATCACTCTTATAGCCCGGCGTCTGGACATTGACCATATTGTTGCTGACCGTATTTAGATTTCTCTGCTGCGTCAGCATACCAGACGTCAGATTATAAAATCCCTGATACATACCCAAATCCTCCTATTATAGTTCCGCATCTGCCCGAAGAATGCCCTAGGTCTGGAAAAATATCCGGCCATTTCATGCCCAGATATCTTTCCGGCATTCTTCGGACAGATGCTGTATTTCTGATTCAAGTTCCGCATCTGTCCAAAGAATGCCCTAGGTCTGGAAGGCTATCCGGCCATTTCATGCCCCGATAGCCTTCCGGCATTCTTCGGACAAACACGATATTTTACCTATAATCACTCATATAAGCCTTCAGCCGCCGAATCGCGCTGCTGTGGATCTGAGAGATCCGCGGTTCGCTGACGCCTAGGATCTCGGCAATCTGCCCCATATTAAGCTCCTCCACATAATACAGCGAGATGACCATCTGTTCCTTTTCCTTCAGGCTGCTTACTGCTTCCGCCAAGACCTGCCTTGACTCCTCCATCAGAAAAGCTTTCTCCGGCTGGGAACTCATATCCTTACTGGACAACTGCAGAGACTGGTGTTCTTCCTCATCGTCCACCAGCATATCCAGAGAGAGTACATTCATGATTACACTCATGCGCTGAAGTTTCTTATACTTCTTCACATCCATTCCCATGGACTGAGCAATCTCCTCATCCGTAGGATCTCCCCCAAGGGCTATGCGGGTTTCCTCTATCAGCCTGACCTGCTTTCGAAAGTCCCTGGGCATCCAGTCATTCTTACGCACCAGGTCAATAATCATCCCGCGGATACGCCTGGATATAAAAGTCTCAAACTTATTATCGCGCTCCGGGTCGTATCTGTCAATCCCTTTCATGATGGCAATTACACCTTCATTGATGATATCCTCCATCTGCAGGGAGCCGGCATACACTCCGCGCATCTGCGCCGCAATGGTCTTGACAATATATAGATACCGCATGACCAGCTCCTGTTTCACAGTGAGTTCTCCACTTTCCTGGTACAATGCGAGAAGTTCTTCATTTGTCTTATCTTTTAGCTTTTCTGTCTGAGGCATCATACAAAACTCCCGGTTGGTCAGGCTCCCCTCCTCTCAGGATTTTCCAGAGTCAGGCTGCCGATGGACTGTATCTGAATATTATTGGCAATCTCATTAAAAGACAGTACGCGGACATTCGGATAAAACTGATCGATCAGCCGGTAAAAATGAACTCTCATGACCTGTGAAGTCAGGATCACGGGACTTTGAGAAAGGCTGTTGAATTTCTTAAGCTGCGTGGTGATCTGGTTGATCAGACTTTGAAGCACATCCGGACTCAAAGCCAGATAATATCCCCTCTCTCCCTTGGACAGGCAGCTCACCATTGTACGTTCCAGCTCGGAATCCAGTGTAATCACTTTCATACTTCCGTCCTCGCAGTACAGACGGGTAATCGTACGCTTCAAAGCCGTCCGAATATGTTCGATCAGGCCATCCACATCTTTTAACGGAAGTCCTGTTTCTGAGATGCTTTCCAGAGCAGTCTCAATGATCGTCTCCATATCCTTAATCGGAACACCCTCCTTTAGAAGACTGGTTAAAATCTTCTGGAACAGGCTGTAATTGATATAATTCGGAAATGCTTCTTCGATCAGTTCCGGTGAGTTTTTCTTCGTGTTCTCCACCAGATGAATAATTTCCTGTCTGGTGAGAAGTTCGTGGGCATGCTGCTTCACCACTTCCGACAGATGGGTTACCAGCACGGACAATGGGTCAATGACCGTATATCCATAGATCTCCGCCATCTCCCGGTCTTCCGGACGGATCCAGCGGCTGGGAATACCATAAGCAGGCTCAATGGTCTCAATACCATCGATCTCCTTCTCCGGGTTTTCCGGATCCAGCGCCAGATAGTAGTCGACCAGAAGCTCTCCTTTGGCCACTTCTTCGCCTTTGATCTTAATGCTGTACTGATTTGTATTCAGCCCCGAACTGTCCCGCAGACGGATGGAAGGAATTACAAATCCCATATCCTGCGCATACTGCCTTCGAAAGATTACGATTCGATTGATAAGTCTTCCGCCTACGGATTCATCTACCAAGGGAATCAGACTGTAACCGAATTCCATCTCGATAGGCTCCACGGTCAGCAGATTGTATACATTATTGACATCCTTATAGTATTCCTCTTCCGTTACCTGGCGAAGCGTCTCACCGCCGGCTTCTCCTCCCAGATCATCCGGCTGTCCTTCGCCTCCGCCTTCCCCTGAGGCGAAGCCCACACCTGCCATAGCCGGCTCTTCCTTGATCCTTCTGGACAGATAATAACCTCCGCCCACAAGTCCGCAGGAGACAATCAGAAGCTGAAGCACCGGCATACCCGGAATCACGGACAGAATAGCGATAACGACACCGCTTATCATAATTGCAGTCGGCTGTGCCGTAAACTGCTTGGAAATATCTTCGTTTAAGCTTCCCTCCGCCACGGCTCTTGTAACGATCATACCAGTCGCCGTAGAGATCAGAAGGGACGGAATCTGACCTACCAGACCATCACCCACTGTTGCGATGGAGTAAGTAACTGCCACCTCTCCGAGCGTTCCGCTTCCCTGTACCATACCAATAATAATACCGCCGATAAGGTTGATACCGGTAGTAATCAGAGACATGATCGAGTCACCTTTTACGATCTTTGTCGCACCGTCCATGGAACCGTAGAAGTCCGCTTCCCTCTGGATCTTCTCACGTCTCACCTTGGCCTGCTGTTCGCTAATCAGACCGGAGTTTAAGTCCGCGTCAATGGCCATCTGCTTACCAGGCATAGCATCCAGCGTAAATCTCGCTGCCACCTCTGCCACACGCTCTGCACCTTTCGTAATGACCAGAAACTGCATCAATACGATAATCAGATAGATAACAAGACCGACTACTACGCTTCCCTGGAGGATAAAATCACCAAATGCCTTGATGATCTGGCCGGAGGAACCGGAATTCGACAGAATGTTCCGCGTGGTGGATACGTTGATACCCAGGCGAAACAGCGTCGTTATCAGCAGAAGCGACGGAAAAATAGCAAATTCCAGAGGCTCCCGGATGGTCATGGTAATGACCAGGATCATCAGTGACAGGGACATGTTCAGAATGATCGCCACGTCTATGATCCCCGCCGGAAGCGGTATGATCAAAAGTAATATAACTGTCAGTACAAAAAGTACAACCGAGTAGCTTAATAATTTTTTCATTCAAGACTCCATCCATCTATCGTTATCCGGCACTCCGGAACGCCTGCTTTGGCACCTGAACCATGTACGAAGCGCTCTCTGGCATATGCCGGAAGAAAAGTCGTCTATATAAAATATGCGGAAGCCGAATTTACATGCTCCGGCAGAAAAGCATCTACTGAAGCATCTCGTCTCTGTGGTTCATCCGGTAAATATATACCAGAAGTTCCGCCACCGCACCATAAAATTCCGCAGGAATTTCCCGTTCCACCTCACTGGCCGCATAAAGCGCCCTTGCAAGAGGCCGGTTCTCAATCACGGATACACCGTGTTCTTCCGCTGTCCGGACGATTCTGAGGGCAAGATAATCCTGTCCCTTTGCCAGCACCACCGGAGCCGCGTGTTTTTCCGGATCATATTTCAAGGCAACCGCAAAATGCGTAGGGTTCCTTACAACCACATCCGCCTCAGGAACACTCTGCATCATCCGGCTCATAGCCATCTGCCTTTGGATTCGGCGGATTCTGCCTTTGATCTCCGGATTTCCTTCTGTCATCTTATATTCGTCCTTGACTTCCTGCTTGGTCATCTTCAGATTGCTCTCATAGTCCCATCTCTGGTAGAGAAAATCAAAAAAAGCCACCACCGCAAAGGCAAGACAGACTTTTACGACCAGGTCGTACACCATCTGCAGCATAAAAGCCGTGGAACTGTATGCCTGCATGTCAAACATGAGGGCTATTTCACTTAAATCGCTCTTTAAAAGATTGTAGAGCAATACGAGCAGTATGGCGATCTTGATCAGATTTTTAATCAAGTCCACCACTTTCTTCAGTCCGAACAGCTTCTTCAGTCCGCTGATCGGATTTAATTTGCTGAGCTTTGGGCGCAGCGGTTTGAATGTTACAAGAAAACGGGTCTGCACTCCGTGCCCTAAGATTCCTAATATGACTGACACAATCAGCAGCGGAAGAGAACATTTCAGCAGAGAAATTACGGTATAAATAAAGATCGACGGCGAACTTTCCAAGGGAGCATCCAGACTGAATGCGGAGAAAGCATACTGCATATACTCCTGTACCGTATCATAGATCCGGGGGAGCATTACCTTCACCATATAAAATACGCCGAAAAGCATGACGACTGTGGAGATATCTTTGCTTTGCAAAACATTTCCGTCTTTCCGGGCCTCACTTCGCCGTTTACTGGTCGGCTGTTCGGTTTTCTCCTGCCCGTTTGACTCCGCCAAGCTCACCACTCCCTTCGCTCATGACTTCCCCTGCTGTTATCCCATCACCTGCAGTATTTCTCCTATATAAATGAAAATATTGTCTATGACCGCGTACAGCTTCGTCGCCATAGGGTTGAACAGATAGACAAGAAGCATCAGTCCAACGATGATTTTCACCTGGAAATTTACCGCAAACACATTGATCTGAGGAATTACCCGCATAAGGATTCCCACTGCCGCCTCTGCCACCAGTTCCATGGCAATAATCGGAAATGCGATCTGCAGTCCCGTCGTAATACTGGTCTTAAAAATCTCCACCATCAGATCCGCAAGCTCCGGCCGGATCATCACTTCCCCAAAAGGAACAAGTTCTGCCGAACTATAAATAAGCGCCATCAGATGTACATGGCCGTCTCCCGCTAGGAATAAAAGCACCAGAAACGTATAGTACATTCCCGATGTGATCGTCATCTGCGTATTGTACTGAGGATCATAGGTCTGTGCCATGGACAAACCCATAATATAATCCACCACTGCAGCCGCAAAACGAACAACAGCAAAAGACAGTTCCATGGAAAATCCAATGGCGAATCCTATCAGCATTTCCTTAATCAGCATCAGACCGAATTCCAGCAGAAACACAGGTTCATGAGCCAGAACACCGTCTGACTGGGCATACATCAGAAAGGATAAAGCAAAGATCATAGCACCCTTGGCTGCATTCGGAATATTCGATCGTCCCAATATGGGATTCAGGACAACAGCACCTGTCATCCGCATAAATACCAGAGCAAAAAGGATGAACATATGGTCAGCCTCCTGCGATCAGCCCGACCATCTGCCGGAAAAATTCCTGCAGCATGACCAGAATCGTCCCTCCTAAAAATCCCATAACCGCCAGTATGGCAAGAAATTTGGGAACAAAGGTCAGTGTCTGCTCATTGATCTGCGTGGCCGCCTGAAAGATGGATATAATCACACCTACGATCATACTGACCAGCAGAAACGGAAGCGACAGTCTGAGCGCCAGCATAAATGCATTGTATAAGACATCCAGTACTTCAGTCTCTGTCATTGCAAACTCCTTTCCGCGTGATGTCTGATCCTATTGAAAACTGGCAACAATATTGGAGAAAATCAGCTCCCAGCCATCCACTGTCACAAAAAGCAAAAGCTTAAAGGGCAGCGATACCATCGCCGGCGGCAGCATGACCATACCCATGGACATCAGCGTAGTTGCCACAATGATATCCACCAGAAGGAAGGGCAGATAGATGAAAAATCCTGCCATAAACCCTCTCTTCAGCTCTGAGGTCATAAAGGACGGGACGATCACCGTAAGCGGATAATCCATCGGATTCTCCTCAATGGCCACCCCTGACATGCCGATAAAGTTATCCAGCGTATTGGTTTCCGTATTGCGCAGCATAAACTCTTTCAGCGGAACGGCCATCTCCCGGATAGCTTCCTCCTGCGTCATCTCTCCGCGCAGATAAGGCTGATATGCCTCTTCGTTGATCCTGTTCATGACCGGACTCATGATATAAAGCGTTAAAAATAATGAAATGCCTACCAGTACGATATTAGGCGGTGACTGCTGTACTCCCAGTGCATTTCTCGTAAAAGAAACGATGATGATCGTCCGTGTAAAGGAGGTCATCATAATGACTATGGAAGGGAGCAGCGCCGCGAGCGTAAGCATGTAGACCACTTCTAAAGTGGGAACGCTCCCGCCGTTTAACTGTGTCAAAAGATCACTCATCGGTCAACTCCATTTTTATCATGACGCAGCTCTTTGTATTTTTCCAGTAACTCCTGAAAGGAAGGCATCTTTATGCCTTCCGTGTTCTGCGGCATGTCCGTCTCAAACTCTCCTTCTACTTCTGTCAGGAGCTGAATACCTGCCTGGCTGACGCCAACCAGATAATTATGAGCTCCGATATTCAGAAGGAGGATTCTTTTGTCCTGCCCTACCTGAAGCTGACTCAGCACCTTCATATTGCCGGAACAGGTATTCATCCCCCACTGTTTTCCCAGCATACGGCTGCACCAGTATGCCAGAAACAACACGCCGACGATGGCCAGTATGGCATTAAACAATGACAGAATTCCCATCTTTATAATGTTTCCGGATTCAGCTCTTTCGCAACGATCTCGGTGATACGGATACCAAAGTTATCCTCTACCACGACGATGTCGCCTCTGGCGATGCACTGTCCGTTGACAAACAAATCTACCTGTTCTCCTGCCATCTTATCAAGAACGACCAGCGTGCCCTGTGTGAACTCCAGAATATCCTTCACCAGCCGCTTGGTACGTCCGATCTCCACCGATATCTCAAGAGGCACTTTCATAAGCATCTCCTGATTGGTCTTATCCTCTACACCGTCTCCGTCTTCGCCGCTGATCTGCTCCGAAGAAAGAGGTCTTATAATCGAACTTTCTTTTTTCGGTTCCGGTGCCTTTGTGGAAGCTTTCATCATTTCCATCATATGCATCTGTGTCTGCTGCATCTGATTCAAAAGCTGCAGCATCATAGGATCCATAGCCGGAGCCGGATACGGATAATATGGCTGCTGCACATTTGCAGGCTGCGGTGCAGGTGCAGGTGTCGGAGCCGGCTGTGCCGGAGGCGTCTCTGCGCCGCCGCTCATGGAAGCCATCAATGCATCCATCTCCTCCTGAGACATACTGCCGCCCGAAGCCGATGCCGCAGGCTCCGGTGCCGGTGCTTCTGCTCCGCCGCTCATAGAAGCCATCAGTGCATCCATCTCCTCCTGGGACAGGCTTCCGCCTCCCGAAGTCGATGCCGCAGGCTCCGGTGCCTGCGCTTCTGCTCCGCCGCCCATGGAAGCCATCAGCGCGTCCATATCTTCCTGCTTCATGCCGCCGCCGGATGACGGTTTCGGAGTATCCTCCGGTTTTGCCAAAGGCGCTTCCACCGTAGGCTTTTCCTCTGCTCCGCCGCCCAGTCCGAAGGGAGTCAGCAGCCGTTTTGCCAGACTCGCTGACATAATATTCATAAACTCACTGTTTAACTTTTCTTCGATTTCCAGGCGAAAACGGACGACGACCATCCCTGACTCATCCGTAAAGTACTTATCCTTAAATTCCTCCGGTTCCCCAATATCAAAGGATTGAGGCGTAGAAATATTTACCGTAAATCCCAAAAACTCAGACAATGCAGTAGCAGAAGCTCCCATCATCTGATTCATGATCTCACAGATGGCACTGACATAAATTTCATCCATCTCGAAGGATTCGTCCGAAGGCATATCCCCCAGCAGCGTACCAACGATGATACGCACATCCTCCTTCCGGAACATCATGACATTTTTGCCATCCAGACCTTCCACATAAGCGATTTCCACTCCGATGGCCGGCTCCAGCCGTTTGAACTCAAACTCTTCGCGCGTCTGAACCCGCACGACCGGTGTTGTAATATCCACCTTCGTGCCAAGTAATGTGGAAACTGCTGTTGCTGAGGCGCCGAGACTGATGTTCATAATCTCGCCTATGGCGTCAATTTCCATTTCATTAAAGCTGCTAGCGCCCATTTCTCAATCTCCTTTATCCAACATTATTTTCCTATTTCTAATGCTTTCTGCGCCATCAGCTTGACTGCACTCAATGCTGTAACATTTGCATCGTAGGATCTGGTCGCCGCCATAGCATCCGCGGTCTCTTTCAGAAGATCCACATTGGGCATCTCCACAAATCCGTTTTCATCCGCATCCGGATGCTCCGGATTATAAACCATCTTCATCTCGCGGTCATCTTCTACAATATCAGCGACCCGTACGCCAACACCCCGACTGCTGATCCCTCTCCCTCTGGCTGCATTTCTAAGCGCTTCCTTGAAGTTATTGGTCCCGTAACTTTCAAAGACCACCACTTTTCTGCGGTAAGCGCCGCCTGCCTCTGTTCTCGTCGTATCAATGTTTGAAACATTCTCAGACGCAATGTCCATCCTTAGACGCTGGGCACTTAAACCCGATGCGCAGATATCAAATGAACTCAAAAAAGCCATTTTTCTAGTCCTCCTGACGGGCTGTTATCCCAAGATTGTCTTTACAGTCTCTACGATACGTTCCTGGTTAAAAGGCTTCACAATGAAATCCTTCGCGCCGGACTTGATAGCATCTACTACCATACTTTCCTGGCCCATAGCCGTACACATAACGATCTTTGCATCCGGATGATTTTCACGAATCTTCTTCAGCGCCTGAAGTCCGTCCATGTTCGGCATGGTAATATCCATAATCACCATATCCGGATTCTCTTCATCATACTTTTTCACTGCCTCAGCACCGTCCTGAGCCTCTACAAAATTGTCATATCCGCTCTTGGACAGCGCGTTCTTGACCATCATCCTCATAAATGCAGCATCATCCACCAGCATAATTTTTGCCATTGTTCTTTCCTCTCTCTTTCCTAAAAAATATTATATGTAGTCTTTATTCAGATGCGGCTGTATCCAGCTCTTCTTCCTGGCTTTCAGCCTCTTCTTCCTCGTAGAGCCGCTGATTGATCCGCACCGCCACATTCTTTTTATATATGCCCATCTTACCGGTAAACCATGCCTGTCTGCCGATGTACAGCTTCACATCATGATCCTTCGGCTTATTCATATCGATCACATCCCCTTCCTTCAAGTGATAGATATCACTCAGGTCAAGGACGATCGTACCAAGCTGTCCGGTAACCGGAAGCTGGGATTCCCGGATATTATCAAGGATCGTCTCCTTGTTATCCTCATAAGCATAGCCCCTTGCAAGATGTTTGCGGCTGTCAATGGTCTGGAAGATCGCCTCCAGAAGCGTTCCCGGCATACAGATCTTAATCTTCTCTGATGCCACGCCCGCCACATCCACATTCAGGTGAATAATCGCCACAGTCTCGTCAAGACCCACATCCTGCATCATGCTGGGATTGTCTTCAATTCTCTGGGCCTTGAACTCCACATTGATGTAATTGGCAAAGCCGTCCTTCAAAGCCTGAATCAAATAAGACAGGATTCTGCGGTAAAGTGCAATCTCCACATCGGAATACCGATAGCCCGGTTCCACTTTAATAACGCCTTCACCGCCGCCCAGCATATGTTCCACCAGTGTAATCACGAGACTGGGGGATACATAGATCATAAGCGGGACCAGATTCTTCCCGTGATCCTGTATCTCAGCCTCTACCAGAGTAACCGCATCATTTTCGTTCAGCGAATTTACATACTCATAATAGCGGCGCTCCAGCACTTCCATCACCGTAATATCGGTCATCACACGGAACACGCCGTTGATCTGGGAAGTGATAATTCTGGAATAATTCTCGAAGACACTGCTGAGGATCTTCATCTTATCCTTTGTAAATTTTCTGGGGCTGTAAAAATCGTATTTGCTGTACTTGACTTCCTCGGTTACAGCCTTTTCTTTTTGTACTGCCTTCTCCGCCTTCTCCTCCTTCGGCTCATCACCGCCGGAACCCATAGACTTCAAAAGCGCGTCGATCTGACTTTGGGACAATACGTCTGCCATCTAAAAAGCCACCTTTTCTCAATAGTTATTCCGCTGGCACATCTGCGCCCTCTTCGGGCTGCACGGTATCATCCGGCGGATTGATATCCTCCTGCGGAACTGCACTGGCGGAACCTTCCGGGCTGCCTCCGACTGTGTCGAATGCCTCGCCTTCCCCGGTCACCATTACGGAACCTGCATCCATACTGCTTGTAAATTCGTCATAATAATCATTCATGGATTTGATATCCGCACCCTGGTCTATGATGACAAATTCCACTCTTCGGTTTCTGGCCCTGCCCTCGCTGGTCTGATTGCTGCTGACCGAGCGGTACTGACCGTAACTTAAGCCTACCAGCTTACTTGGGTCCATAATATCTTTTTCCTGTATATAGGCTGCCACTTCTGCGGACCTCATGGCGGAAAGGAGCCGGTCTGTTCTTGGGTTGTTTTCCCTGTCCGGATTGGCCTGAGCCGTATGCCCCATAATATTAATCTGGGAAATACTCGACTCATACTGCGCAAGCACAACGCAGAGCACATCCAGGATTTCAATCGCCTCGCTGGTCAAATTGGACTGGTTGCCTTCAAAAAATGCCTGTTTGTCAAATACCAGGAACGTATATCCGTCTTCCCTGGAAATACTTACGCCCTCAATGCCGCTGCCATTTAATGCTTCCATTAATGCAACATACAGCTCATCCGGATTTTCCGGATCTGAGATCGTTTCGTCAAATTCCAGATTACCGGATACATCATATTCTCCATCTGAAATTTCTTCGTTTACGGCAATCTGCTGGCTGTCGTCAGAACTGGGAAAGATACTCTTGACAAAGATCTCCCACTTCTGCTGGTTCAGAGTCGACATGGAATAAAGCATAACAAAGAAACAAAGAAGAAGCGTCACCATGTCGCCATAGGTGTCCATCCAGCTTCCGCAGTCTTCACCGCCTCCGCCTTTTTTCTGTCTGCTCATTTACTTTTCGCCTCCTCCTTCACCGCCTGCTCCCGCCTTCAGAAGCAGCTTTTTCTGCTGGGACTGTTTCAGACAGGACAGCAGATGTTCTCTTAAGAACTTGGGATTTTCACCGGCCTGAATACCCATAATTCCCTCGATGACGGTCATACAGTACAGCTCTTCCTCTGCCTGCCGCACGCGGAGCTTTTTCGCAATAGGCTGGAAAAACAGGTTCGCAAAAAGGCTGCCGTAAAAGGTGGTAATCAAAGCCACACTCATGTCCTGTCCTAATGTACTGGCACCGCCGCCGCCGTCTAAGTTCATGCCCTTCAGCATGTTAATCAGACCGACCAGGGTACCAACCATACCAAAAGCCGGACAATAGGAAGATGCCTTCTCATAGAGTCCCGCTGCCTCATCATGTCTGGCGATCATATCATCCATCTGTTTTTCCAGCATAGAGCGCACCTTATCCGGATCATTCGCATCCACAATCATAAGCACGCTCTGTTTCAGAAAAGGGTCTTTGATCTCTGCCGCTTTTTCCTCCAGTGCCAGAAGACCGCTCTGTCTGGCCAGCATAGCCAGATCCACCAGCTCATCTACCAGCTTGGGAATCGCAAACTTCTTCCCTCTCGTCAGCACCATCAGATGTTTGGGAATATCTTTCAGTATACGGAACGGATAACTTGCCAAAACAGCGGCGACCGTTCCGCCAAGCACCAGAGCCAAACTCTGTGGGTCCCAAAAGTTACCGAGTTTTGAGGTCCCGATTCCCCATACGACCAGTGCCATACCTAACACGATACCGAGAATCGTTGTTATATCCATTTTTCATATCCTCCTTGCCAGCGTCAGCAATTTGTTATTTATCGTTGCTACCAGGCACGATACAGCTATGGTAGAAGCCCCGAAGCTGTTCTACCACGGATTCTGCCGTATCCTTCACCAGATAGTAATAGCCGTTCATCATCTTGATCTTCGTCTCCGGTATGGACTCCATAGACTCGATCTGCAGTACATTCAAATATAATACTTCACCACTCAACCGTGTTACCCTGATCATTTCTCTCCTACCACCTTCCGTACTCCAGGCCGGCAGAGAACTCCGGGCGGAGGGTTCATGTTCCACCCGGATTCTTGCCATACGGGCCTCACGGGCCCGATCCATGATTTTCTGGTCGGCGCTGCGTCTGCCCCGCCGCACTATTAACGTTTCATGCTGATAAGATCGGACAGGATCTCATCGCTGACTGTGATGATTTTACTGTTTGCCTGGAAACCGCGCTCTGCCATAATCATCTCGGAAAACTCAACGGCCATGTCAACGTTGGAGGTTTCGAGATAGCCGGGCATGAGAGTTCCTCTGCCTGTGCTTCCTGGCTTATCAGCACTACAGATACCGGTGTTATCACTATTGGACGACTTATAGTAACCATTTCCATCTTTTGTCAAGCCATCCTGGTTTTGGAAAGAGGCGACACCAAGCGTACCTATTTTTACAACCCTAGTTTCTCCATTAACTGTCAAAGTTGCCTCAATATCGCCTGCTTTATTGAGTTTTACGCTGCTGGCCTCCAGCGCCGAGTCAAAAGTATCATCAATCGATACCGCCGGATCTGGTACTGCTGATGGAATACGCAGAGGTTTTAAGGTTGTCTCCGTGGTACCATCCACATTCGTTGCACGATATCCATATACAAAATTACCGTTTCCATCAACAACATATCCCTGGCTGTCCACAATAAACTTTCCGACCCTTGTATAGTCAAAATCCGCCGTTTTCATCTCTGTGGAACTTGTTCCATCAACACCAGCAGTTTTCTTTTCGGCACTCGTAATAAAAAACCCCTGGCCATCGATAGAAGCGGCAAAACCACTGACATAAGTTGCCGAACTTCCTGTCATATCCATAGAAATAGTTCCCATGAGTGAACCATAACCATACTGAGCCGCATTGACACCGCCGGCAGAAGCTGTACCGTTAGTCGACCCAACCGCTGACTGATACATGGTATCTTTAAATGTATAGCTCTGGGATTTATAACCAACCGTATTAACGTTCGCGATATTGTTACCGATTACGTCCAGTTTCTGCTGATGTCCTCTCAGACCGGAAACTGCTGAAGTCATTGCTCTTAACATATATGTTTTACTGTCCTTTCTTTTCCATATTGCCGTCTGTCTCCTCCCGGCCAGTCGGGCCGCGAAGATGAGCATCCTCATCCGAGGGCCTGCTTACATGATGACGGCGCTGTCGATATTCGTAAATACCCGTTCCCTCATGTCGCTTTGAGACATGGTAGTCACGACGGTATTGTTGGGAACGTTGACAATGAACACGCCCTGAGCTCCGATAACGGCCACATCTTTGGCCCCCTTCTTCCTGGCACCGTCCACGGCGTGTTCCAGGTCGCTCATAAGCTGACTGTCAAATGTGATCCCACGTTCATTCATACGTTTTGCGGCATGTTTGGAAAAGTTCAGGCCGTCCCTGGCCCGTTCCTGGAGCAGTCTTTCAAAAGCCGGCTGCACTACCTGGCTGCCTGCTGTATTGGTATCATTTTGTACAGCGCCGATACGCCCACTCTCTATTCTCTGAACTCCATTCATCTCCATATGTATCCCCTTCTTCCAAATAGCTACTGCCTTATCCTACATATAGAATCTGTATTTCTCTGCTTTACGCAGCTCCTTCGGTCTTGTCGCCTTCCGGTTCCGTCGGCTTCTCAACCTCATCGTCTTTGTTGTCCGGGTCGACTCCGTCCTCTTTGTCATCCGGATCCACTCCGTCAACCTTATCGTCATCAGAGCCGTCTTCTTCCTTATCCTTGTAAGGATCCGGCACCCGGCCCACGCCCAGTACATGACTTAAAGGATATTCTTTGGTGTCACCTTCAAGTTTCAGCACAGGATTTCCATTGGTAAAGCTTACATACTCTACCTTGGCGTACTTGACACCTACCGGAACATCCACACCGCCCTGTTCTTCCGTAACTGCTACTGTGATCTCCTGCCCGATCAGTCCTGCCGCATAAGTCTGTGCGGTGACATTGGACGAAGTATCAATGGCTGTTGTCATAGAACTCATGGCCTGCATCATGCCCATCTGGGTCAACTGTGCCATCATCTCACTCGTTTCCATGGGATTGCTCGTATCCTGATACCGAAGCTGTGTTGCCAGCAACTGAAAGAAATCAGTCATGGACAAAGTATTCTTATCATTCTGTTCCACCGTATAGCTTTGAAACTCATAGGGATTATTGGTTCCGCTTACGGAAGATACACTGTCTGCCATCCTTTTCGCTCCTTTCCACTAAAAATATGCCGACGTCCTACACAAGTCCGAGACGAAGCTGCTGTGCAAAAGATTCCGTCTCATGACGCTCTTCTTCCTTCTGCTGCTTCTGCCCGTTCTGGTCGCCCCGGCTCTGGCCCTGATGTCCGTCGTAAACATCCTGTTCCTGTTGCTGCTGCGCCTCCTGGGTATAGATCACAGTCTCTTCGCCCGTGTGCTCTTTCAGGATTGTCGCAATCTCGGATGCCTTCTGGCTTAAAAGCTCCAGTGTTTTCGGATTGGACGACAGAATCGATACCGCTGCGCGGCCTTCCTCGTACTCCACCCGAATCGTAAGCTTTCCGAGAGATACCGGCTCCAGCTCTACCGTCAATGTCTGACTGCCCGCCGTCTGTCCGGAAGCAAGCGCTTTTCCAAGCCTCTCCGGAAGCTCCTCCACCGTTGTCTTCAGATTCGTCCCTTCCGTCTGCTCTGTCGTCCTGACGGAACTGCTCCGCTCAACGACCGGCTGCTTATGGGTTTCCTGACTGTAAACTTCCTTCGGATCGTCCTCCTGTTTCCCGGATACTTTCTCGTGAACAGGTTCTGATACGTTCTTCTGGATCGTCTCCTTCGGTGCGGCCTCCTCTGTCTTAACTCCTGCCATCTGTTCTGACAGGGACATTTCCCGGCCCTCTTCCTCCGGTTTCGTCTCCGGAACCGCCTGCTGGGGGGTCAGATCCTCTGCCGGTTTCGCATCCGCATGTTCCGGCATCTGCTGTACATCCATATCCCCGGCCGCCGGCATCTTGGGTTCCTCTGCCGGGAGTTCTGCTGTAAGTTCCAAAGCCGCTGCCTCCACGACAGGCTCCGTCTGCACAGGCTGTTCCTGCCAGTCCGGAGTGACCACCGTCTGCTGTACAGCCACTTGCTGTGCTGCAAGCTCCTGAGCCAGAAGATCCAGCTCATCTGTCGGTTCCTGATCTTCTGCCGGCACTTCTTCAGGCTCTTCCTTCGGCTTGGACTGTGCATCCTTCACCGGCGTTTCAGCCTTCTCCGTCTTCGAATCGGACCCCGACGTTTCCTGCTTCTGCTGCATCATCTTCAAAAATCCTTCTCCGAGATCGCCTCTTTGGACGCTGCGGCTTCCGGAACCTGAAGACATACTGCCAGGCATCTGCAGATTCATGATTTTCTCCATTCACTTCCTCCTTTCTTCTTTTTCTTCTATTTATAATCATCAGCCCGGTCTTTGGTGACACCGACCGAGACTGCGATTACCCCAATTATGTATCAGCCTCTTTGCTGATGCTGCCGCATCCTGAGAGCCGTACCGGAGACAAACTCCTCTACAAACAGTTCGTCAGCCTTTGCAGCCGCTTTCTGATATTCTCTAAGTTTTCTTTCTTTCAGCTTTTCATAACGGGAAGTGTCCACTTTTGCCTCGATCACTTCCTGTTTCTTGGCATCTTCCTGCTTTTTCAAAAGTTTCAGACGCTCTTTTTCTTCATCAATGATTTCTTCCATTCGCCCGATACACATATCGAACAGCCGGTAATTTTCTATGGCAGTACCTGCCGCCTTCGCTTCATCAAATTCACTCTCATAGCCGGTCAGTTCCTGTTTCAATCCCCGGATCTGTTCCTGCTTCCGATTGACATTCTGAATAATGACCGCATGTTCCGTCTTCAGATTATCCAATACCTGTGTCTTATAGTCTAACACAGTTTCCAGCCGATAGGCAAACCTTTTCAATATTTCTTTTCCTCCCTGGTCATCCTGCAATAGAACTCATAATGCGCAGCGTGTCTTCATAAGAAAAGCGTTCCGAGATTCCCTGTTGTAAGAACGCGTTAATATCATTGATCTTCGAGACAGCTTCGTCAAGAGCCGGATTGTTCCCTCTCTTGTATGCTCCGATGGAGATCAGGTCCGAATTTTTCTGATAGATCCCCAGGAGGTTCCGCACTTTCGAAGCCAGCTTCCGATGTTCCGGAGAGACGATCTCCACCATCAGACGGGAGATGCTGGCACCAATGTCAATGGCCGGAAAATGATTTTCGTTGGCTAACTGTCTGCTCAGGACAATATGTCCGTCCAGAATTCCTCTGACGGTATCCGAAATAGGCTCGTTTGTGTCATCTCCTTCAACCAGCACCGTGTAGACACCGGTAATGGACCCTTTGTCAAAATTGCCGCTTCGCTCCAAAAGCTTTGGAAACTCCGCATAAATGGACGGCGTATAACCTCTGGCAATGGGCGGCTCCCCGATGGCCAGGCCAATCTCTCTCTGGGCCATAGCGTATCTGGTCAGAGAGTCCATCATCAGAAGTACATCATACCCCTGATCCTTAAAATATTCTGCAATCGTTGTCGCCACAAGAGGGCATTTCATACGCAGCATAGCCGGCTGGTCAGAAGTTGCCACAACCAGAACCGAACGCCGCATACCTTCCTCTCCCAGATCTTTCTGGATAAATTCCAGCACCTCTCTGCCGCGCTCTCCCACAAGAGCGATTACGTTAATATCTGTCTTTACATTTTTGGCAATCATACCCATAAGGGTACTTTTACCCACACCGGAACCGGCGAAGATTCCAATCCTCTGCCCTTTTCCGATGGTATTCAGTCCGTCGATGGCCTTAACGCCGAACTCCAGACGTTCTCTGATGGGCGGGCGGGCCAGCGGATTAATATAAGGACTGTTCACCGTGTAATACCGGACCGTCTGAAATGCCTCCTTGCCGTCAATAGGTTCCCCCATGGCATTGATGATTCTTCCTCGCAGGAAATCACCCACCGGCACTTTCAGTCTTCGTCTGGTATTCCTTACAAAGCTTCCGGAAGCAATCCCGCTGGTAGCCTCATAAGTCATAAGCTGGATCTTTCCGTCTTTGAATCCGACCACTTCCGCAGGCATCTGACGGTTTTGCTCTTCATTGTAAATCATGACAATATCACCGATACTGGAACGTCCGCCGGAAGCTTCCATGGACATACCAACCACATTTTCAATTTTTCCAATATGGCTGATCGTCTCGGACTTGCTGATCAGCGACGGTATCTTCTCAAACATAAGCTACACTCTCACATTTTCCAGGATATCTTTGATATTTTCTATCTGTGTATTCACACTCACGTCTACGATCTCTTCCGGCATCTCAATGATACAGTTGCCGGTGTCTTCCTTATCCATGACAATAAACTTGATATTGTCCGACAGATGGGACAGTTCATCAATAACGTCCGCATCCGCTTCCATCATCATATCGTAGTCGCTCTTATCTATGTAGATCTTGACCCATGCGGTCTTCTTCAGCTTTTCTGTGGCGGAAATAATCATCTGCCGGATCACTTCCCCGCTGGATCGCAGGCTGATCTGAATCACTTTCTCGCCGATGGCAATGGCACAGTCTTTCAGCTCATCCAGATAGTTGCGCAGGCACCTTTCCTTCGCTGTCTCTACAGACTGAAGGGCCTTCTTCACATCTTCCCGGAACGCTTCTAACTGCTTCTCATACTCCATCCGGCACTCGCCTTCTGCGCGCCTTCTGCTTTCCTCATATCCGGTGCTGTAGCCGGCCCGATAGCCCGCCTCTCTGGCAGTCTCATACTCTTCGTCTGCCTTTTTTCTGCTTTCCATAAGCAGCCGGTCCGCTTCCCTGCGGGCAGTCTCCAGCATCTGGCGAAGTTCCTCTTCTACTTCCGCTCTTCGAAGGGCTTCCGCCTCTTCTTCCGGATTTACCGGTTCTTCCTCCAAAGTCTGGTCCGAAGCCTCACCTTCCAGAAAAGGCGTTCCATCCGGATTTACCTTTGGAAACACAGCTTTCTCCGGTTTCATCACCAGTCTGCTCCGAGTCTCTTCTATAGGCGGCTCATAGGGAGCGACTACGCCGCTCCCTGACAGACCAGTCTGCTTGATGACCCGATTAGAGAATGATGTCGTCGTCTTCTCCTCCCTTCTTGATGATCACCTCGCCCTGCTCTTCCAGTTTCCGGATGATGTTTACGATGCGCTGCTGCGCTTCCTCTACATCTTTCAGCCGGACATTCGAAGTGATCTCCAAGTCGCCGCGGACGGAATCCGCCATACGCTTGGACATATTGTTGAAGAAGGTAGCCTTCATATCCTCGGAAGCATTCTTCAGAGCGAACACCACATCTTTGGTATCGCAGTCTCTGACAAAACGCTGTACCGAGCGGTCGTCCATATCCAGGATGTTTTCGAATACGAACATCTTGTCCCGGATATCCTGCGCCAGATCCGGATTGCTTTTTCCAAGCTGATCGAAAATCTTGCGCTCTGTACTACGATCAATATTATTCATCATATCGGCCACAAAGTCAATACCACCAAGGCTCATATTGTCCTCACTGGTAATAATTGTTGCGAATTTACGCTTCATCTCCTCTTCGACGATGGCAATGGCCTCCGGAGATACCCGGTCCATGTGCGCCATGCCTTCCACCACGGAGATCCGCTTTTCATCTGTAAGCTGCTCCAGAATCTGAGCTGCCTGCTGAGGCTCCATATATGCCATAATCAGCGCAATCACCTGGGGCCTCTCGTTCTGCAGGATTGACAGAAGCGCTTTGGGATCTCCTTTCATAAAGAAGTTAAAGGGCTTGGACTGGAGCGTCTTGGATACTTTCTCCAGAAGGTTCCTGGCCGTAGACTCGCCAAAGGCTTTCTCCAGAACGTTTCTTGCATAATCCAGACCGCCGTCTGTCATCATCTTATGAGTAAGACAGAGTTTATAGAACTCATCCAAAGTGGCCTCTACCTGGCTATTGGTTGTCTTTCCCAGCTTTGCCACTTCATATGTAAGGTCCTCGATGTCCTCTTCGTTTAAATATTTATAAATCTGAGATGCCCGGTCGGCTCCCAGTGATACAACAACCAGCGCCGCCTTACTGCCCATGTCAGTGAGGACGTCTTCACTATTTGGGCTGTTTTCGATTATTGGCATTCCTGTTTCTGCCATCGGTATCCTCCTCTCCCCTGAGCCAGCTCTGTACCAGTTTCGCCGCAATCTGCGGGTTCTGGTCCACGAATTCTGCAATGTTCTGTTTCAGGCGCATACTTCTTTGCATACGCAGGTTCAGAATCTCCTCACTGGAACTCAGATCATCGTCTTCATCCAGACGAAGCTCTCCACCGGATACTTCTGCGGTTTCCTCCAGCCCAAGATCGCTTGCGGTAAGCTGATCGCCTTCTGTCTCTTCCTCTTCTTCTGCTTTCTTCTTACGTCCTCTGCGCAGAAGCAGGATCAGTAAGAGCAGAAGCAGCAGCACAAGTCCGGCTATGATCGCAATCAGAATCGGCAGCGGTATCACGGCTGTAATGCCGCCTAACACACCCTCCGGAGGTGTGACAACCGGCTCCTGAGATGCCATACCCGGATCGCGGATAATCGTTATCCGGTCATCGGCTTCTTCCACCGGAATACCGGCCGAATTCGCCACCAGGCGATACAGATCTGCCTGTGCCACACTTGTATTATCCGTCAGGATAATCACACCAATGGAGGCATTCTCAAGGATACCGGGATCCACCTGCCTCTGCTCCTTCAGCTCATTATACAGCCAAGTCCTGGAAGCACTTTCATTGGAATAGCCTTCTGTGCCTTCTCCGGTCCCGTCATCATTCACATATCTCGGCTCATCCGCATCTGCCTCTGTGCCGACCACTCCGCCGGCTTCCTGCGTAACGGACTGAGAACTTTCATTAGTCAAGTCCTCCGTCTGCAAAAGACCGGTCTTATCCTCTTCGTCGATCTTTTCCGGAACAGTATAGCGGGTGCTCTCCTGAATCAGCTTCTCCATATTCATGGTGCCTTTAACCGATACCGCCACGCTGCCGGGGCCGTAAAGCTTCTCCAGAACATTTCTCACATTCGCCGCAATACTGTTCTCTAACATAGTCGTAAGGGTCAGCATATCCGTACTGGCGGCAGTGCTGCCCCCTTCGGTACCGGCCACTTCCATCATGGTTTCTCCGTCCAGCACGACAACTTCCGAAAAGTTCATGCCGCGTACGGAATGAGAGATCAGGTTCTTCACAGCCTGAGCTTTCTCTTCTGTCAGTTTGCTACCGTTCATCATGGTAATCACAACAGACGCAGAAGCTCCTTCGCCTGCATTATCCTCCAGAACATACCGACGTTCCGATGCCTGCGCAATATTCACCCGCGCTTCCCGCACTCCTTCAAAAGAACGGATCGTAGCGCCGAGCCTGTCCTGCAGCTCATACAGCGTGATCTGCTTTTTATCAGACTCTGTAGTCATCAGACCTGTATTATCCAGATACATCCCATATGCAAAACCGTTCTTGGGATATCCCTGTTCCAGGAGCTTCACCCTGGCGGACTCTTCGATGGCTTCCGGAACCCGGATCGTCCCGTCCGAGGCATTATACCGGTAGTCAATCCCCTCTGTCTGAAGAAGGCTTCCAATTTGCTGCGCCTCCTCCTGGTTCAGCCCCGTAAACAGTACATTGTAGTCCGTCTTTCTTCCAAGTCCCAGTGCAAGAATCGCGATCAGAACGATCACGCCTGTCCCTGCTACGATTCCAAGGATAATATTCCGGGTTTTCTTGGACATATTTTTCCAGTTCTCTTTCAGGTTTTGCCAGCTTTCTTTCATATTCTGCACAATTTCATCCAACCTTCTGCCTTTAATTAGAAGCGGCAGGAACACACCTTCCTGATGTACCCCGACGCGACGAAACGATGAAAAGCATATTCTGCGCGCTTTCCATCGTTATCCATCAAATATTGATCTTGATCAGATCGTTGTATGCTTCCAGCGTCTTGTTCCGAAGCGTGAGCAGTACATCTAATGTAAACTCCGCCTTCGTCTCTGCGATCGGAAGGGAATGTGCATCATCCAGTTGCCCGGTCATGAGCAGGTATTGTTTCTCCTCCACATCTGCCTGAGTCTCCTTTACCTGATTGATAGCCGTTTTAAAAACATCAGAGAAAAGCGCCACCTGACTGTTTTGCTGCTTTTTATCCTCCTGGACGCCCATATCTCTCATATTTCCGATGCTGCCTATATTTCCCCATCTGGTCATAGGGGTGATGAATGCCGTCTCCATCTCCATGCGAACCTTCTCCTTTTCCTCTGTCTTATATACTATGCATATGCTGTTTTCTGTGAATATATCGGATGCTTTCTTACTTTAACGTGACGCATCCCTCTCCACAGCACAAAAAAGCCCCTGTCAAGTCTTCCTCACAGGAAACCTTTAAAATGTACGTGCTGCATTTTTCAGGCGTGTAAAATCATTATTGATCGAGTTCAACACATATTGATACTCATAAGCAGTCCTGACCAAGTCAATCTGTTCCTGATCCACATCTACGTTGTTCCCGTCCAGACGTGTACTCTCTGAACGAGTGGTATGTAAATTCATTCCGGATGCATCAATCGCATCTGCTACTGCTTGTCTCGGTCTGCCGAATGATGCGCTGGCATCGGAAAGCCGCTTCTGCATCTCTGCCTCAAAAGTCACATATTGAGATTTAAATCCCGGCGTATCATCGTTGGCAATATTGTTCAGTGTTACTTCCTGCCTGGCCCAAAGATAATCGAGCACTTTTTCACTCAAAGAAACACCGTTTCCATATATACCTGACATGTCTGTCCCTCCTGACTCCTCATCTTTTTCTTCATTATATTCGGATACCTGAGCTGATAGTTCCAATTTATCAAATTTTCTAATCGACTATAATCATACCATTATGACAGCAGAAAAGCAAGAAAAGACACTAAAAAATTATGTTTTTTTTGTGATTTTTACATTTTCCTGACGGCATTCATTTACAAACCTGTCAGAACATCCCAGTTTATTCACATACTCTTCCTCTATTGTCAGAATCTGCGGATACATCCTGCAGACTCCATGAAAAAACCGCCGCAAAACGCAGTCCCGGCTCGGAGATAATCATACTGCATAAATACCCACGAGGCCGGGACCGCCTATGCAGCGGCCCTATCCGTTGATGTCGGTTCTAATTGTTTTTTACTTTAACCGGAAGCTTCCGATCAGCCGTTTCAGAAGCTGTGCCTGGCTTGCAAGCTCCTCGCTTGCAGCCGCACTTTCTTCCGAAGTCGCAGAGTTCGACTGGACAACGGTAGAAATCTGAGAAATACCGTCACGAATGGTATTGATCGCCACTTCCTGTGCCTTGGAAGCTTCTGATATCTTCCGGATGTCATCCGTCACATTCTTTGCTCCCTCCACAACAGAATTGAGAGATTCCTGTGTCTTTCCGGTCAGTGTTGATCCATTTTCCACCACCCGGAGAGTCTTCTCAATCAGTTCCGTCGTGTCTTTCGCTGCATCCGCACTCTTTGCTGCCAGATTACGCACTTCATCCGCAACAACTGCAAATCCCTTGCCTGCGCTTCCCGCTCTCGCAGCCTCTACTGCCGCGTTCAGAGCCAGAATATTGGTCTGGAATGCAATATCTTCAATGGTTTTGATGATCTTGCTGATCTCGCTGGAGCATTCGTTAATCTGGTTCATAGCGTCTGCCATCTCTGACATCTGCTCATTGCAGACCGTAATGCTCTCGCCTACCACTTCCGCCTCTTTATTGGTATTGCCTGCTGTATCCGCATTGTTGTTGATCTGTTCTGTAATGCGCTCTACCATCTGAAGCAGGTTATCTACCTCGGAAGCCTGCTCTGTTGCTCCCTGGGCCAGACTCTGGGCTCCAATAGCCACCTGGTTTGCCCCGGAATCCACCTGGTTTGCAGAGGAATGAATCTGAGACAGCGTCTGGTTAAGCTGTTCGCTGATCGTATGAATCGCTGTCTGAATCTGCACAAAATCACCAATATAAGCAATCTTGCTCTCTTTTCCAAGATCTCCGCCTGCAATACCATCCAATACCTCTGTAATATCCGTAATATAAAGTCTCAGATTCTTCACGGAAGTATTCAAAGAGCTTGCAAGCTGGCCAAGTTCATCCTGGCTCCTCACTGCGATCTCAAAATCCAGCTTTCCTTCTGCCAGTTCATGGCTGGATTCTGTGATCTCTCGGATAGGAACAAGAATCCGCTTGATAACAAGCAGCACCAGAAGTGCATTCATAACAAGAATCAGGAGCAGAATCACAACACTCACAATCTCGGTTACGTTAATGGATTGATGGAGGCTGCTCTGGCTGCCGGAAACCTGCTCGTCTGTAATAGCCGCCACTTCATCCAGAATCTTCACCAGTTCATCCACATTAGTCTTGACCACATTCAGGTACATATCTTTTGCCTGCTCCGGATCGGTCGCATTCAGATCAAGAACGGTCTGTGCAGACTCATGAATTGCCTGATGGATCGGTTTCATTTCTTCGATCAGTTTCAGAATCCGGCTGTCCACTCCCGACAGATCCGAACTGTAAAACCAGTTTCCAAGCACGCAAGTCTTGTAATCTTTGCTTCCTGTAAACTCTGTCCCCATAGAAACAGCCGAACACAAGTTCTCTACCCATCCATAATGTGCTTTCTGTGCCGTCAATACCAGTGTATGAATTTCCACTGCCTGATCTACATCCCTTGTGTACGATCTGCTGGCATTCATGCTGGTGATTGTTACAAAACCACTGATGATCACTGCAAGAAATACCAGGGCTACACGTATCAAAACATCCTGCTTAATTGTACGCTTCATGTTCTCTCCTTATGCCCCCTGCATACTTCCGTATGGAGGGACTACTCCTTTATTTTTTTCAATACTTATCGTTGCCGCCGTAGGAGACGCTCATATCCATGCTGTAATCCGGTTCATAGGAAGGTGTGCTGCTTACTGTCGGTATAGAAACTCCCGTATCTCCTTCCAGTCTGAATTTTCTCACCAGCTCGCTTAAGATCTGAGCCTGTCCGGACAGTTCCTCGCTTGCTGCTGCACTTTCTTCTGCGGTTGCTGAGTTCGTTTGTACCACGCTGGAAATCTGGTCAATGCCGACGGTAATCTGAGAGATGGACTCTGCCTGCTCGGTAGCTGCTTTTGCAACTTCATCCATCATGCTCCGTGCTTCCTGAATATCGCTGATTACCACTTCCAGAGACTGTGCCGTCTCATCCGCGATATGCTTTCCGTTCTCCACAGCCTGAAGAGAATTTTCAATCAGTGCCGCCGTGTTCTTGGAAGCTTCTGCAGACTTGCTGGCCAGATTACGCACTTCATCGGCAACCACTGCAAAGCCTTTTCCTGCCGCTCCTGCTCTTGCTGCTTCTACTGCTGCATTCAGTGCAAGAATATTGGTCTGGAATGCGATATCCTCAATGGTTTTGATAATCTTGCCAATCTCACCGGAGGAAGAGTTGATATCCGCCATAGCCTGAAGCATATCCTGCATCCGATCGTTGCTCTCGCCTGCCTTCTGGCCTACCTGCATGGATTTGCTGCTTGCTTCCTGTGCATGATGTGCTGTCTGATTGATATTGTTCGATATCTCATTAATGGAAGCTGCCAGTTCTTCCACGGAAGAAGCCTGCTCTGTTGCCCCCTGAGAAAGCGCCTGGGCACCGGAGGAAACCTGATCAGAACCAGAGGAAACCTGAGTCGCCGAGCGGTTCAGTGTGGCAAGTGTCTCATTAAAGGTATCTTTAATCTTCTTCATGGAATGGAAGATCTTCTCATAATCGCCCACATATGAAGAAGCCGACTGGGAGTGGACGGTAAAATCACCGTCTGCCATAGCTCCGAGAACTCTCTCAATGTCACTTACAATGGAGCTGACCGCTGTCGTTACTTTACGCATACTGTCTGCCATGGAACCAAATTCGTCATTTGCTGAGTAATCCACATCTACGGAAAGATTTCCTTTGACCATTTCCTTCATAGATGCCTCAATAACCCGAACCGGAACGGTAATGCTGACGCTCAAACGAAGCGCAAGCACGATTGTAATTACAAAAGCGGCTGCTGCAATCACGATACCTGCTGCCAAAAGTCCATTCAGCAGCATCATCTGCTCTTCAAAATTCTTCTGACAATTACTTCCGATCTCTGTATAAGCTTGGTTTAAAATTGCTGTATACTCTTCTACTACCGGTATGTATTCATTATGAATAATCTCTCTGGCTGCTGCATTTCCCTCATCCGTGCTAAGCGCTGCCTGTTCCATCACCCGCTCCCGGACCTTTCCATTGTTCGTCATCAATGTTTCAAACTGTTTGAGCAGCGTGGTATCTCCGGAATATTCACTGCACAGCCGGTCAACGCTTGCCCGAATGTCTGCTATGTTCTGATCAATAAGCTGTGACCGGGTCGTATAATCCTGCGGTTCTGTGCTCTCTACAATAAGAAGCATTTCTTTCAGCGCTTCCTGCAGTTTCACTTTAATATCCTGCACCGTACTCACTGCATCAAAGTCTTCTTCATAGAAGTTCTCATAGCCTGCCTTTGAGATAGCAATGCCTGAGCAGGTGGCAATTACCGATACAAGAAAAAGCACCAGTATTAGTCCAAATGCCACCATAAATTTTGATCTGATTTTTAGGTTTTTCATCGCAACCCCTCCTTGTCAAACGTTTCGGTACCGCTTCACCATTCGGAGAAGCCGCCGCTATCTTTTAATATTTCGACGCGTTTTATTCTTTTATAACACATCTTAAGTAATTTTTTTTAAATTTTTTATAAAAAAAGAGACAAATCGCTTATCCTTCCTCTATTTTCGCCGATAAATATTCTAGTATGCCATAGTCTGCCATACGTTTCTCAGAGCAGGCTCTTTGTTTTATGCATTCTATGCAGCGTAGGCTAAAACTATAATCAAAAGACAGGTGGTGTTTATAATGGATAACGGTATGGAAGGTATGCTGGATACATACCTCTTTGAGACAAATTCTCTGCTGGACCAGTTAGATGAGATGCTGGTAAAGGATGAGAAGATCGGCGATTTTTCTTCCGATGACGTCAATGAGATCTTCCGCATCATGCACACGATTAAGGGCTCTTCCGCTATGATGGAATTCGGCTCTCTTGCAAGTATTGCGCATCATATAGAAGATCTGTTCTTCTATATTCGTGATAAGGGAATCGATTCCCTTGATCCGGAACACAAAAAGGAGCTGTTTAACCTCATGTTCCGCTCGGAAGACTGTCTGAGGGGACAGGTGGAAAAGGTGGAAAGCGGGGAACCTCTGGATACAGATATGGATTCCTTTGCTTCTGAGATCAACCAGTTTCTGAAAAAAATCAGCGGAACCGTTTCGGAGGAACCGGCAGCACCGGAAGCCGGCCAGGTTTCTGCTCCTGACAGTCTGACACCTGCCGGAAATCTTCCCGCTGATGACAAAGCCATCTGTTTCCTTCATGTATTTCTGGATGAAGGAATCGGCATGGAGAATCTGCGTGCCTTTATGGTTATCAATTCCATAAGAGAATGCGAAGTGGATTTCCGCTATTATCCGCCGGACATGGACACGAACCCGGATACTTGTGCCTCCATCATTGAGGAAGGCTTCTATCTCTCTTTTGATGACGGAGAGATGGCTGCCAAGGCCGAGGATCTGTTAAAATCCCAGGGACATATCCGCTCTTATGAGCTGATTATGGCTCCTGAGCCGGAACCGGAACCGGCAGCTCCCGCAAAAAACTCTCCGGAAGCTGCTGCAGCTCCTCCTGCTCCAAAGCCTGAGCGAAAAGATGCGCCCCAGAAGACGGCACCTGTCAATGCACCGGTCAAACAGAACCTGATCAGCGTAAATCTGACCAAACTCAATGACCTGATGAACATTGTAGGCGAGATCGTAATTACGGAATCTATGGTCACTTCCTCTCCGGAGCTGGAGCAGTTGAACCGGGACAGCTATGATAACTTTATGAAATCTGCCCGTCAGCTTCGCAAACTGACGGACGACTTACAGGATCTTGCCATGTCCCTTCGAATGGTTCCCATTTCCGGCGTATTCCAGAAGATGAACCGGATTGTCCGCGACATGAAGCAGAAGCTGGGCAAAGATGTTCACCTTACTCTTCTTGGAGAAGATACCGAAGTCGATAAGACCATCGTGGACAGCATCCAGGATCCGATCATGCATATGGTTCGTAATTCCATGGATCACGGAATCGAGGATACGGCGGAAGAACGTATTGCAGCGGGCAAGAATCCTCAGGGAGAGATCGTTCTTTCCGCATCTCATACGAGCAACGAGGTTATCATTTCCATCGCGGATGACGGTAAAGGCATGAATCCTGACAAGATTCTGGCCAAGGCAAGAGAAAAAGGTATTCTTGTAAAGCCAGAAAACGAATACAGCAAAAAGGAAGCTCTTGGCCTGATTATGCTTCCCGGCTTCTCCACCAACCAGACGGTCACGGAATTTTCCGGCAGAGGCGTTGGTATGGACGTTGTTAAGAAAAATGTAGAAAGTGTCGGAGGCGTCGTCTCTTTGACCAGCGAGGAAGGCCAGGGAACTACATTTTCCATTAAGATCCCGCTGACGCTTTCCATCATGGACGGCATGAAAGTAACCGTTGGACGTTCGATCTTTACCATTCCGATTGCCAATATCCGCCAGTCCTTTAAGATTACTGCGGATGAAATTATATATGATGAGAACGGCAGCGAGATGGTAGAACGCATCGGCGGCTTCTATCCCATTGTCCGTCTGCACCGTTTTTATAACATCGATACCGAAGTTATGAATCCGGAAGATGGGATCCTGATCTGGGTAGAGACCAGCGATCATTCCTTCTGCCTGTTCGTGGATGATCTGATCGGAGAACAGCAGGTAGTGGTGAAACCATTCCCCGCTTTCCTGAACTGTTTTGAACTGAAAAATTACGGCATTGGAGGCTGTACGATCTTAGGCGACGGCAATATCAGCATTATTCTTGATATTCCGAGCCTGCATACAGCTACTCTGGAAGGATTTTAGGAGGGAGGAACAGATATTATGGCTGAACAAGCAACACTCAATGAGGAGATTCTCGAAACACCTGATACGGAAGAGGTGTCCACGGTCGAGCGCTGCCTGACTTTTAAGTCCGGCGATCTGATCCTGTATATCAGCACCAAACATGTGATCGAGATCATTAACAATCACTCTATCACTACCCTTCCGCTGGTGCCTCCTTATATTAAGGGAATCATCAACTTAAGAGGACAAATTCTTCCTGTTGTGGATATTCAGATGCGCATGGGAAAATCAGAAACTGAATACCGCAATGAAACCTGTATCATCGTTCTCGATATTGATTCCGTCTCTTTGGGAATCATTGTGGATTCTGTACGTCAGGTCATTGATATCGATCTGAAAAACGTACGTCCAATCCCTCTGAAGCGTCAGCAGAAGCTCCTGGACGGGATGGTGACCATGGAGGACGGAAGCGTCTTTATGTCGGTAGACTGCCAGGCGCTTGCCAAAGCGCAATATTAAATGATGATATGGGGGGATTTAGATGCTGACTCTGACAGATCAGGATTTCCAGCGTCTCTTTATATATATTAAACAAAATTACGGAATCGATCTAAGTAAGAAAAAGCAGTTGATCGTAAGCCGTCTTTCGCATACCCTCGCTGCTGAAGGGTTTCAGGATTTTAAATCCTATGTGGACGATATTCTGTCTGGCCGTGATCCTGATATGGTCACGGCCATGCTGAACAAGCTGACCACGAACTATACTTATTTTCTCCGGGAAGAAGCACATTTTAAATATTTTCAGGAAATTGTTCTCCCCGATCTGGAAAGAAAACATGCCAGAGACAAATCACTGGCCATCTGGAGTGCCGGATGTTCTTCCGGACAGGAACCTTATACGATTTCCATGTTTCTCTTAGAATATTTCGGCTCAAAAGCTTCTCAGTGGGACACGCGGATACTGGCTACGGACATTTCCAAGAAAATTTTGGATGAAGCCATCCGTGCAGATTATCCGGAGGAGAGCATGGAGCCTCTTCCGCCTGCCTGGAAATCAAAATATTTTGTAAAGACCCAAAATGGAAGATGCACGGTATCTCCTGCCATGAAAAAAAATGTGATCTTTCGGCCATTTAACCTGATGGACCCCATTAATTTCAAAAGAAAGTTTGATCTGATTTTCTGCAGAAATGTAATGATCTATTTCGATCAGGATACCAAGGATGCGCTGGTGCGCCGATTCTACAATGCCACGGTGCCGGGAGGACATCTGTTCATCGGACACTCAGAAGGACTGACGAAGGCTACCTGTCCTTACGAATACATTCAGCCGGCTATCTATAAGAAAACGGCGCGGTAGAAACAAAACCATACAGACATATCACTTTTATAAACATCTGTGCATACGATTTCCAAAAAGACTTTTCATGTCAGGGAAATTGTATGTGGCAGATGTAACGTTTTAAATTAAAAAGGGGGACCGCTCATGCCACAGAAAATTCGCGTGATGGTGGTAGATGATTCGATCATGTTTCGAAGCTGGCTCATAAAAAGCCTTCAGGAAGATGCCAGATTTGAAGTAATCGGATATGCCGTCAATGCACTTGATGCAAAGAATAAGCTTCCCATGCTGAAGCCTGATATTATGACTCTGGATGTGGAGATGCCTGGTATGAGCGGGCTTCAGTTTTTGAAAGAAGTCCTCCCAATTCACCCGGTTCCGGTGATTCTTGTATCTTCTTTGAACGTACAGGTGTTCGATGCACTGGCGGCAGGTGCCGTGGATTTTGTGAGGAAACCCGAAAGTGAACCGGGTGCAAGAGAACGATTTATCCGGACACTTCAGTCCAAACTTGCCATCGGGAAAAATGCACATCCCCGACTGCCTTCCCAGGATCCCGCTGCTCTGTTAAATAAAGCAAAGGCAGCTTCTGCCGGAAGCAGCATCAGCAGTACCGGAGGCATCGGACTTCATGCAGCGGCTCCGACTGCTGCGAAAGGGATTCGGCCGACTGCGATACAGCCTCATCCCCATATTGATGTTATCGCCATCGGTGCTTCTACCGGCGGTACAGAAGCAATTCTGGAAGTTGTACGGCATTTTCCGGCCAAGATGCCTGGAATCGTTATTACCCAGCATATGCCCGCAGGCTTTACTTCCATGTATGCAGAGCGCCTGAACCGGATCTGCAATATGGAAGTGCGTGAGGCACGTCACGGGGATAAGGTACAGCCCGGCTTGATTCTCTTAGCTCCCGGCGGTCTGCAGATGCGTGTGGTGCGTATGGGAACCGGCTATGCAGTCAGTTGTACTGCGGAGCAGAAAGTCAGCGGTCACATGCCTTCTGTAGATGTGCTTTTCGACTCTGTTGCTGCAACCGTCAAGAGCCGTGCCATTGGCGTGATCCTGACAGGCATGGGCGCAGACGGTGCTGCGGGTATGCTGCGCATGAAACGGGCAGGCGCTTATACCATCGGACAGGATAAAGAAAGCTGCGTGGTATATGGTATGCCTATGGAAGCATTTAAGATCGGAGCCGTCTGTATGCAGGCACCTCTTGGCTCTATTCATCATGCAGTAATGGGAAAATTATCAAAAGGTTAAAAACTCTTTTATGTAGACAAAAAGGGGCTGCCCCGGTTTGGCAGTCCCTTTGATATTTGCTTATTTCAGAAATCCGTTTACAATCTGCTCTTCTGCCTCTTCTTCGGTCAGTCCCAGGGTCATAAGCTTGATGATCTGCTCTCCGGCGATCTTGCCGATGGCTGCTTCATGAATCAGGCTGGCATCCAGATGATTGGCTTCCAGGGAAGGAACTGCATTTACATGCCCTTCTTCCATCAAAATGGCATCGCATTCGGTATGTCCGTAGCATTGGTTATTTCCGCATATTTTAGAATTAAAGATCTGGCTGGACTTTCCTTTGGCCACTGAACGGGAAACGACATCCGCTGTAGATCCTGCGCCGTCCAGGTCGACCTGAAAATTCGTCTCTGCATACTGCTTTTCATGGGTCATGATCTTTTCTTTGATAATCAGTGTCGCCCCGTCTTTCAGATCCGCTTTCGTATCCCGGATGGTAGAATCTACACCTTTAATCTGCGTCGTCTCCATCTCCATATAACCGTTTTCGTCCATATGAATAATCGTCGTCGGATTCAGAATACGGCCGCCGGTCCCCTCTCCTTCGCCGTAGTGTTTCTCCACATATTTCACTTTTGCATTTTTTCCAATATGAAATGTATGGATTCCGTCGTGCTCGGTATCCTCGCTGCCGCCGCAGTGTATCCCGCAGCCTGCCACAATCACCACGTCCGCATCTTCGCCGATATAGAAATCATTGTATACCAGGTCCTTCAGGCCGCTTTGGCTTACAATTACCGGAATATGGACACTCTCGTTCTTTGTTCCGGGCTTGACAATAATGTCAATTCCCGGTTTGTCCTTCTTGGTCACAATATCAATATGAGCCGTCGTATTTCTTCCGGCAAGATTTCCATTGTCTCTTATATTGTAAGCTCCCTCCGGCACCGCATGGAGATCAGCTACTTTCTTCAGCATATGCATCTGCAGTTGGTCCATTTTTGTTCCTCCTATTAAAGTTCCGTATCTTCCCCTTGAAATCCCCTTTGGCTGGAAAAACTTTCATCCACATCCGTTTCTGAAAGTCTTTCCGGGCTTTCATAGGGAAGATGCTGTTTAAAGTTCCGTATCTTCCCCTTGAAATCCCCTTTGGCTGGAAAAACTTTCATCCACATCCGTTTCTGAAAGTCTTTCCGGGCTTTCATGGGGAAGATACTGTTTATAGTTCCGCATCTTTTATATAATTTTATTCAATAATGTCCGGCAGGCCTCGGAGGATGCGTTTAGAAGTTCCGGAAGGACCTCATCCTTGGAACCCTGGGCGCGCACTTCACCGTCGGCTAAGACAATAATTCGGTCCGCAATATTCAGAATACGCTCCTGATGGGAAATAATCAGAATAGAACCATGAATCTTCTCTCTCATGTCCTCAAAGACGCGAATCAGGTTATTAAAGCTCCACAGGTCAATTCCTGCCTCCGGCTCATCAAAGACAGACAGCTTCGTTCCGCGGGCAATAATCATGGCGATCTCGATTCGCTTCAGTTCTCCGCCGGACAATGAAGCATTCACTTCCCGATTAATATAGTCTTTGGCGCACAGCCCCACCTCCGACAGATACCGGCACGCCTGATTCAATGAAAGTGTCTCTCCATGGGCCAAATTGATCAGATCCAGTACGGTCAGCCCTTTAAAACGCACCGGCTGCTGAAATGCAAAGCTGATTCCTTTCTTTGCCCGCTCTGTGATGGACAACCCGGTAATGTCCTCTCCGTCAAAGAGTATCTTTCCGGAAGTCGGCTGAATAATCCCTGCGATAACCTTGGCCAGCGTGGATTTCCCGCCGCCGTTCGGACCGGTCAGAGCTACAAAACTGTCCTCTATTTTTAAATTTACATGCTTCAGTATCCCTTTTTCCTTGGAATCTTCATTGACCTGAAAGCAGATATCCTGTAATTCCAGCATTTTTCTGTGCCTCCTGTGTATGTTTCTTTCTCTATGATAACAGTGTGTGAAATATCTGGCAAGACCTAAAATGCAGAAACGGCATTCCGCTGCCGCGCCCGCAAGGCAGAAAATCAGAAGCTTTTTTCCGGTTTTCTGCAGTCTTCATTTCAAAAATACTTTCTTTTTTATGGAATTTATAGTATGGTTGTGTTAGTGAAATATTTAACAACTTTTGCAGATGTGATGCAAACTGCAGGCTGCACACATCCGGATTATAACGGATACTTGCAAAATGATACCAGAAGGAGGCAGATATATGGAACTTCAAGGCAATATAGATAATTATGAAAAATGGTGTTCCGAATGGGGGAAACGTTTTCTGACCATGGACCAGGAGCAGCTTTTGCATCGGATTCCCGGACTTGAAGAAGAAGAGGATTATCTCACTTTGTTCTATTTTCATCAAAAATACGGGATCCACCGAGCAACAGGGGAAATTGTTTCTTTTGAAACCCCGGAGAAACCGTCTGCTTTTACCCGGTTAAATCTGTATGCGCTGCTCTGGTACTGTAAAGAGGACGCCCGCTTTCTGGGAGAGTGGCTTCCGTTTCGCAGTCTGAAGGACGCTTCTCCCTTCGGACCGGCTTTTCAAAAATCTGTTATTGATGTGTTTGCCCAGACGTTTTCCGGACATATACAAGAACTGGAACTTGCCTGTCAAAGTCTCGGAGGTGAAAAAATCGCCCATTCCGACGCCGGGTATCAGATTCCGGCCTTTGCCTGTATACCGGTCCGTTTTTTATTCTGGGACGGGGATGACGAATTTCCTGCTCAGGCCAATATTCTGTTCGACCGGGGAGCAGTGGATTTTATTCATGTGGAAACTCTGGTGACCATCGCATCGGAAGGGCTGGCGCTTTTATCAAAAGCTTCTAAACGGACTCTTGTTGGAAATACATTTTCATAATTCTGTGCATACTAACAGGGGAAATAGATGTGAAATCCCCAAATCAGCATCTTTAGATGCGGAACTTTAAACAGCATCTCCCAAGATCATCCCCGGAAGAATTTTTTGACACGTATGTGGCTGAAAATTCTTCCAGTTCAGGGGGATGATCTTGGGAGATGCGGAACTGTAATCAGCATCTTCCCGTGTCATCCCGGAAGGATTTTTTGACACGTATGTGGCTGAAAATTCTTCCAGTTCAGGGGGATGACACGGGAAGATGCGGAACTGTAATAGGAGGCACAAAAATATGCAACACATTCAATCAACCGTCACAGATCTTCCCATAAACTGCAAATCTGCCGCAGACCATATGGCCCAGGTGCTGGCCGAGGAGGACAAGTACGCCAATCTGAGCGAGCACTGCAGAGGAAAGCTGACAGAACTGGAAAATGAGCTTTCCAAAGAACTAAAAGAGCGGGTGGCACTGGTAGCCTATCGGATCTAAGATCGTTCCGCGGTCATAAAACCTTTGAAAGAAAAAACAGTCGGGAATGCCAATCACACATTTCCCGGCTGTTTTTCCTTTACAAAATATCGATGTATTCTCCTGCCAGCGCCTTGTTCATACTGCGCACTGCACAGAATTTTCCGCACATACTGCATGTATCACTGTGATCGTCTTCCGGTTTTCTGTCTGCCCGGATAGCTTTGGCCGTCTCCGGATCCAGCGCACAGGCGAACTGCCCGTCCCAGTCCAGATTCCGGCGCGCCTCTGCCATCCGGTCATCGATGTCTCTGGCACCGGGAACTCCTTTTGCAATATCTGCCGCGTGCGCGGCAATCTTCGACGCGATAATTCCCTGCTTTACATCCTCCACATTGGGAAGTGCCAGATGCTCCGCCGGAGTCACATAGCAGAGAAATGCCGCTCCGCTCATAGCCGCCACTGCCCCGCCGATGGCGCCTGTAATATGGTCATAGCCCGGAGCGATATCCGTGACCAGAGGACCCAATACATAAAAAGGTGCCCCCATACAAATACTCTTCTGCACTTCCATGTTAGCCGCAACCTGATTCAGCGGTACATGGCCCGGACCTTCTACCATAACCTGTACATTATGATTCCATGCCCGTTTTGTCAGTTCTCCCAGGCGAACCAGTTCCTCTATCTGGCACACATCTGTGGCATCCGCCAGACAACCCGGTCTGCAGGCGTCCCCAAGTGAGATCGTTACATCGTGCTCTTCACAAATCTGAAGAATCTCATCAAAATATTCATAAAAAGGATTTTCCTCTCCGGTCATGCTCATCCAGGCAAATACGAGGCTTCCGCCGCGGCTGACAATATTCATTTTCCGTTTGTGCTTCCGGATCTGCTCGATGGTCTTTCTCGTAATTCCGCAGTGCAGCGTTACAAAATCCACTCCGTCCTCTGCATGGAGCCGCACCACATCTACAAAATCTCTTGCCGTCAGCGTAGCCAGATCTCTCTGGTAGTGAATCACGCTGTCATACACCGGAACCGTACCGATCATAGCCGGACATTCGCTGGTCAGCTTTTGCCGAAAAGGCTGCGTGTTCCCATGACTGGACAGATCCATAATCGCCTCAGCGCCCAGACGTACCGCACTCATGACTTTTTCCATCTCAATCTCATAATCTTTGCAGTCTCTGGATACACCCAGATTTACATTTACTTTTGTCCGCAGCATACTGCCGACCCCTTCCGGGTCCAGACACTGATGATGCTTGTTGGCGCAGATGACCACTTTCCCCTCTGCCATTAGCTTCATCAGATGTTCCACAGACATATGCTCCTTCTTGGCAACCGTCCTCATCTGAGATGTCACAATGCCTTTTCTGGCCGCATCCATTTGTGTTGTATAATCCATCCTTTGATCCTCCTAATGTTTCATATCTTCCAGTCCATACATATGGTTCATCGGTCCGGCGCCTCTTCCAAGGTCCAACTGAGCAGCCAAAGCCTGGGACAGGTACATCTTCGCCCTTTTTACCGATTCATAAAGTTCATACCCCAAGGCCAGGTTGCTGGCAATGGCGCTGGACAGCGTACAGCCTGTTCCATGCGTATTGGGATTGTCAATCCGTTCCCCTCTGATCCATCTGGCCCCTCCCGCCTGATATAACAGGTCATCGGCATCGCTGACTCTGTGTCCGCCTTTGCAGAGAACAGCACAGTGCCAGCGTTCATAAAGCATCTTTGCCGCCTGCTCCATCTCTTCTTCTCCATGAATCGAAAGTCCTGTCAGAACTTCTGCTTCCGATATGTTCGGAGTAATGATCTCTGCCAGCGGAAACAGCTCCTCCTGCATGACAAGCGCTGCCTCTTCCTTCATAAGTCTAGAACCGCTGGTAGACACCATAACCGGATCTAAAACGATATGAACTGCCTTATATTCCCGCAGCTTTCCCGCCACTGCGCGCATAATCTCCCCGGAAGAAAGCATTCCGATCTTAACCGCATCCGGATAAATATCTGTAAAAATACAGTCCATCTGCTGTTCTATAAATGCCGGAGAAGCTTCCAGTATCCCGTAAACGCCCGTGGTATTCTGAGCTGTCAGTGCTGTGACTGCACTCATAGCATAGACACCATGAACCGTCATTGTCTTAATATCTGCCTGAATACCGGCACCTCCGCTGGAATCGCTCCCTGCGATTGTCAATGCTGTTTTCATATTATACCTCTTTTTATTAAATTCTGCATCTGCGTTTTATTTACAACTGTTCCACAAGGGCAAGAAGCTCCCTCGCCGCCGCTGCCTTATCCTCCCTGGCAAAGAGCGCACGGATAACTGCGATACCGTCAATCCCCGATCCGGCCAGCTTCTGCACATTTCCCTGATGAATGCCTCCGATGGCCACCACCGGAATATCCACCGCCTGACAGATGGCTTTCAGTTCCTCATAGGAGAGCACGGTCACATCGGTTTTCGTGCTGCTCCCGAAGACTGCCCCGCATCCAATATAATCTGCTCCCGCTTTCTGAGCGGCTAATGCCTCCTGTACATTATGAGCACTTCCGCCGATAAGATAACCGTCCCCCAGCATTTCTCTCGCCTTTTCGATACCCATATCCGACAATCCCACATGCACGCCGTCCGCGCCTGCTTCTTTCACCAGATCCGGCCGATCGTTAAGAATCAAAGGCACCTGATATTCGGCGCATAATTTCTTCAGCGCCCTCGCTTCTGCAAGAAGCAGCTCCTCTTCTGCATGCTTTTCTCTAAGCTGCACACAGGTCACTCCTGCCTTCAAAAGCTCCTCCACCGGCTCTGACAGACTTTCTCCAGCCCTTAGCCAGCTTCGGTCTGTCACCGCATATAAAGTCAAACATTTTCCGTCCATCTTCTCTGTCCTTCCTCTTCTTTCATGGAAACGTGCCCTCAGATCCGCCCATGGCATAACTGGTCCACTGCGTCAAAAAGATGTACATGAAAGCTTCCGATGCCGCCCTGCATCTCGTCAGTTTTCTTTCCAGCCAGCCAGGCGCTTTCTTTCCAGATGCTTCCTGCCGCACATGCCGCCTCAAAGGGCGCCAGTCCTGCACCGCAAAACAGCGCGCAGAGTGCGGAAAGCATACATCCGCTTCCTGTAATCCGGCGGATTCTCGGATCCCCTCCAGTCAGGAGTGTTCGGCGCTCCCCGTCCGACACCGCGTCTGCTTTCCCGCTGACCATGACCGTACACCCGTACACTCTCGCCAGCAGATCCGACAGATTTAACTGTGCCTCGGTTTCCAGTTCCACACTGCTCTCCACTCCGCCAAAAGATTCGTTCTTTAAGTCCAGAAGGGCATATGCTTCCCCCTGGTTGCAGCGAATCAAAGACGGATTCACTCTTTTTAGTACAAGCTCCACAGCTTTCCTTCGAAAAATACTTGCCCCGGCGCCCACCGGGTCTAAAACTACCGGATGTCCCAGCTCATTTGCCTTCATCCCCGCCAGTGCACCAGAACAAAGTTTTGTCTCGTCCGGTACTCCCAAATTCAAAAGTGTTGCCTGACAGTGAGCGGTAATTTCCTGCACTTCGGTCTTATCCTGTCCCATAATGGCGCTGCCGCCTGCAGCAAGCAATACATTTGCCACATCCTGCATAGACACCGGATTTGTCAGACAGTGAATGGTCGGCGCAGTTTTCTTTAGCTGCTGTACCCATACCGCTTCGATCATATTGCTACCTCGCACTCCAGGAAAACATGCGCAGGATTCCGCCCTTTGACAGCACCGTAATCATGCCATAAGCTAAAATACTCCCTGCTGCCGTGGAAATAAAAAACGGAACCACATAAATCAACAGCCCCGCCGGCTCTGCCCCCATGAGAAATTTTGCCACCGGCCAGGCAAGAAGTCCGCCTAAGATACTCGTTCCTGCTGCTTCGGCTGCGCACGTCAGGGGTAAATTTTTCATTTTTATGTAAACTATTCCGCAGCACGCTGCTCCTACCATGCTTCCCGGAAATGCCATAAGACTTCCAAGTCCCAGAAGATTGCGAAGAAGACTGGCTCCAAAGGCAATTCCCACGCCCCACCAGGGACCCAGTGTCACCGCCGCCAAAATATTCACCATATGCTGCACCGGTGCACATTTGCTGCCTGCCACCGGCACACTCAGAAAACTTCCCACCACTGCCAGTGCGGTCAAAAGCCCGGCAAACGCCAATTTTTGTGTCATTTCTCTCTGTTTCATATTCAAACTCTCCTTTCTGCTGGTCCTGCACACGAAAAAAAGATGCACGCAGGCATCTTTTCCATTTCGATCCGATCTTAAAAAAGAGAAATCCGTGACCTCTCTTTCCTCTTCTTGATCTCCATCCCTACGTTGGCATTATCCAAATCAGGTTATGGGTCGAAGCGCCATAGCTTCCTCTCAGCCGGCTCACGGCCAGCTCCCCTCTCCATATTTATAGCTGTCTCTATTATAAAGCACAGCTCTTGATTTTGCAACTGTTAATTTCCGTACTCCACACGAATCTCTTCTCCGTCGCACCATGTAACGACTGCCTGTCCGCTTGTATCCCACACCTTCGCCCCTGTCTGCTCCAGAAGTGCAAGGGTCTTTTCTTCTGCCGGATTCTTGCCGGAACAGCAAATAACGGCCCATTGGGGGGATACCGCCTCCAAAAGTTCCTTCAGTTCCTTTTGATATCTCCCGTGATGGGGCATCTTGATCCAGTCATGCTCCCAGTCCGTTTCCGCAGCGAGCATCTGACGGATTCGGCCTTTTTCAATATCGCCGGTCAGAAGGAATTTTCGGCTGCCATAGCTAAGACTGGCCACAAGAGACATGTCATTGTCATATTCTCCCTTGGTATCCTGGATTTCTTCTGGGTTCTCCGCCGGATATACGGTAATCTGAAGTGCTCCGAAAGTCTTGTGAAAAGGTTTTGTCAGTCTTCGGACATCCGGATGACCCTGAAGACTTTCCAGAAAATCCTGATACTCTTCCCGGTCCCCTTCATAGTCCGGCATCAGTACCGAAGCCACTTCCATCTGTTCCATCACGTAAGCGCCTCCGCCCACGTGGTCCTTATCAAAATGGGTTACGAGAAAAAGATCAATCTGATTAATTCCCCTTTGTTTCAGGGCATTTACCACCTCTTCCTTGTCGTCCTGCTCTCCCGCATCGATCAAGAACACATGTTCTTCACACTGCACGATCAGGGCATCTGCCTTTCCCACCGAAAGCGCTGTGATTGTAAGATGGTCCTGCCCCCCATTTCCAGAACCCCAAAAATACTTTCCCGCTGCCCAAAAAGCCAGCAAAATCAGCACCAGTGCCAGCACTTTGGCCAGTTGTCTTCTGCTTTTTTCCATCCTTTTCTCCTATTGTTTCCTGCCGGAACCCGGATCTGCCGGATTTACATGTACCATACAATGTTTTACTTCCGGAAAATGTGCCTCAATGGCATCATGTACCTGCTCCGCAATCCCGTGCGTTTCATAAAGTGTCCGGCTGCCATCTGCTGCAATCTCCATATCCACATAGATTTTCGCTCCGAAGAGACGGGTCATCAGTCGGTCAATGCCTAACACGCCTTCCTGCTCCAGTACAATCCGGCGGATCGTGTCCTCTGTCTCCGGAGCACAGGCTTTGTCTACCATCTTGTTCACCGCATCCATGAAAATTTCATAGGCTGCTTTTGCGATAAAAGCGCTGATTACTATGCTGGCCGCCGGATCCAGCACCGGATACCCCATCCGGGATCCTGCAATGCCGATCAGTGCTCCAACAGAAGACAGCGAATCCGAACGATGGTGCCACGCATCCGCCATAAGTGCCCCGGAATTGATCTTCTTTGCCGCCGCCCTCGTATACCAATACATCCATTCCTTTCCCGCAATGGAAACAATGGCTGCCGCCAGCGCCGTCACGCCCGGAACCGCCAGCGACTCCCACTTCCCGGACAAAATCGTCCGAAGTCCTCCAAGACCAATCCCAAACCCCGTTGCCATTAAAACAGTTGCCAATATAATAGAAGCAACACATTCCATCCGTTCATGTCCATAAGGATGATTCACATCGGATTTTTTCGCCGAGATTCGTATTCCGGCAATTACAATAAAGGTGCTGAATACATCGGAAGCCGAATGCACCGCATCCGATATCATTGCTCCGGATCTGCCGAAGATTCCCGCCAGCAGTTTCCCTGCAGAAAGCAGCAGGTTCACTGCAATACTGACCGTAGACACCCGCATAGCCGTCTTCTCATTCTGTTTGTCTATACTCTGCCTTTCTTCCGGCATATTTTGACACCTCCTGTAAAAAATCCCGCACCTGCTCTATCCTATGCACCATCCCCTGCACAGGTTCCGATTTTATGTTCCCATCAGTATAGCACACCTTCCCCCAAATGTACAATGCCCATTTCCCATACCTCTATACACCCTTCCGGTCTGCTGCAATCTGCTTCCGGTCTGCCGCAGACAAAAGATTCCTTCCGGAAAATAATTTTCTTTTCTACTGGAATTTCCCCTCCAAATCTGTTAGAATGAAAAAGGTGATGTTATGAGTACACAAGATCAAAAAAAGACCGGCAAAAAACGAACTGCCGGACAGACAGGCGGGAAGAAGAACGTACGTTCTTCAGAGGTTCGACGATCCAGCGGCCAAAGCACTTCCCGCAAAAGAAAACGTTCCAGAGAAGCACAGAAAAGGCGGCAGATCGGCCTTTTAATTACAGGAATCGCAGCCGGACTTCTGGTTTGTCTGCTGGGCTTTAGTGTTTATAAGCTCGTATCCATATTTTCCGTCTACCATTCCGCAGACAAAGAATACGAAGAGCTGGAACAATACATACTGGAAGACCCGATCCCGCCTGGTCAGATCGCGGACACTGACCTTCCGTCTTCCGGCTCAGAAGAAGAGGGAGCGGATGAGGGGGAAGATGCTTCTTCTGCCGCCCCGTTAGTCCCCATGACAAGGATTGATCTGGATGCCCTGCAGGAAATCAACCCTGAGGCAGTCGGCTGGATTCAGATCCCGGATACTGTCATCAGTTATCCGCTGCTGCACACAAGTGACAATTCCTATTACCTGACGCACACTTTCCAAAAGGAAAAGAATCGTACAGGCAGTATTTTCATCGAGAGCAGCAACAAGAACGATCTGACCGATCTGCATACAATCATCTATGGACACAATATGCGCAGCGGTGCTATGTTCGCTGACCTGAAGAACTATCTGAAAAAAGATTTCTGGCAGGAACACCCCTATGTATACATCGATCTGGAAGACGGCGCACATTGTTATGAGATTTTCTCCTGCCATGAAGCAGCCGTAACCGATGTCTGCTACACGGTAGGTTATCAGGCCGATGATATCTATGCGGATTTCCTGAATGCCCTTCAGACCTCTTCTCTCTTTGACACAGGCGTATCGGTGAGTACAGAAGATATGGTGGTAACGCTTTCCACCTGTACAAACGACGGTAAAAACCGGATCGTGGTGCATGCTAAGAAGATCTATTAATCTTTCGCAGCTTCCGCCCCTTTCCATTTGAAAACTCCTGTGGTAGAATATACTTTAATGAATATTCTGCCAAAGGGGTTTTTTATATGAAAACTTTTGAATCCTTAAGAAAGACCTATCCTGTTTTTCTGTACAAAAATCATACGATCCTGGATGCCGAAAACGAACTGCAGGTTACTTATCACTTCGAAATCCCCGGACTGTCTGCCTTTGATCCCACATGGCGTTTCCCAAAAAACAATACGGACCCCATCCGCTGGACGGATAACAAGACGCTGCAGACGATAATCTTTGGGCTTGGCATGGTAGAGCTGATCAGCTATTGGAAAACTGCCTGTCCGCCTAAAGTTATCGTAAGTGCCGGTCCTCTGACCAAAGCGCAGATCCGCTGGTGGAAAGAGCTTTATTATCTGGGCCTGGGCGAATTTTTCTACACCAATCACATTGAGACTTCCATAGATGCGTTTATGGAGCTTATTAGTGACGGAGAAGATTTTTCCGGTGAAGAGATACCTTCCCATGCCTCCAGAGGCTGTCTGATTCCGGTAGGCGGCGGAAAGGATTCTGCCTGTACCATCGAACTTCTGAAAAACAGCGGCCATCCGCTGAAAACCTACATCCTTAACCCAAGAGGCGCCACTTTAAAAACCGTGGAAGCTGCCGGTATCTCTTCAAGAGACAGCATTCATGCCCGGCGGACCTTAGATGCCCGGATGCTCGCCCTGAACAAAGAAGGATTTTTAAACGGACACACACCCTTTTCAGCCCTTGTTGCTTTCTCCTCCCTGATGACTGCCTACCTTCATGGACTTCGCTACATTGCGCTTTCCAACGAATCCAGCGCCAACGAAAGTACAGTAGCCGGAAGTACGGTCAATCATCAGTATTCCAAAAGCTTTAAATTTGAACTGGATTTTCACAATTATGAACGGGAGTTTATAAATAGCGGCATTTACTACTTTAGTATGCTCCGACCTCTGTCGGAATTTCAGATCGCCAAGTACTTTGCCGGCGCAACTGCCTACCACGATATTTTCCGAAGCTGCAATGCAGGCAGCAAGCAGGACCTCTGGTGCGGCCATTGTCCCAAATGTCTGTTCGTCTTTTTGATCCTGTCTCCGTTTTTAGAGCACAAACGGCTGACTGAGATCTTCGGTCGGGATCTGACCGATGACCCGGAACTTTTGGAAGACTTTGAAAAGCTTACCGGCATTCAGGAAGAAAAACCTTTTGAATGCGTTGGAAGCCGCGACGAAGTCAATGCTGCCGTCTGTCTTACCATTGAGCGTATGGAAAACGCCAAAGAATCTTTGCCTGCGCTGCTCTCCTGGTATCGCAGCCATCCGGTCTATGAACGTTATTTTCCTGTGCGGAACGCTTATTATCATTATTATGATTCTGCACACCTACTGCCGGAACCGTTTCTGCGCCTTTTGGCGGATGCATGTTATGGAGGGAAACTACCTTGTTAAATATACTGAGAAAACTGATCGCTGACAAGCAGGTCCTAATCCTTGGCTTTGGCCGGGAGGGAAAGTCCACCCTCTCCCGTCTTCTTCAGGCAGGGGCTTATGCCTCCCTCACCATTGCAGACCAGATCCGGGTATCGCCCGGCCATCCGGATATCCATGTCCTGTCCGGTCCTTCTTATATGGACACTTTGAACGATTATGATCTGGTATTTAAAAGCCCCGGCATCGTTCTTCCAGAAGATCCGTCCGCATATGACTGCCAGATCACTTCCCAGATGGAGGTTTTCTTCACCGCCTATCGGGAACAGATCATCGGCATTACAGGCACAAAAGGAAAAAGCACCGTCACCACCCTGCTCTACCATATTCTGAAAGAAAACAGACGGGATGTCGTTCTGGCAGGCAATATCGGAATCCCCGCCTTTGATATTTTAGAGGAGATCGGACCAAAAACGCGCATCATCTGCGAACTGTCCTGCCATCAGTTGGAATATATCCACGTATCTCCCCATGTGGCAGTCCTTTTAAATATCCACGAGGAACACCTGGATCACTACGGGACAATGAAGAAATATATCCATGCAAAGCAGCAGATCTATTTGCACCAGAAACCAGAAGACCTGCTTTTATGTGATCTGAATTCCCTTCCTTCCAAAAATTACTGTCAGGCACAGATCTATACGGTTTCTGATCAGTTTTCCACAGCAGATGTCCTTTTAAGCGGTACCAAGATCCGTTTTGAATCCGGAGAATATCGGATTCCCGCCAGAGAAATCCATCTTTTGGGTCACCATAACCACATCGACATCGCCTTTGACTATGCACTCTGCCATATGCTTGGTCTGTCTGATGAAGAATTTGAAACCGCCCTTAAAACCTATGAACCGCTGCCCCATCGTCTGTCCTTTATCGGTGAGCGAAATCATATACGCTACTACGACGACTCCATTTCCACCATCGGAGATGCAACCATACAGGCACTTAAAAGCGTTCCCCAGGTCGGTTCGGTCCTGATTGGCGGTATGGACCGGGGCATCGAGTATGACGATCTGATCTCCTGGCTGTCCGCAGATCCGGTGCCCCATATTATTTTAATGGAAGCTACCGGAAAGCGGATTTATGAGGAAATACAGACCCGCTATCCGGATTTTCATGCACCGGAGCGGCTACTCCTTGTAAAAGACCTGCAGGAAGCCGTAGCGGCTGCCCGAACCCTCACGGCACCCGGTTCTGCCTGTATCCTTTCCCCTGCCGCCGCCAGTTACGGTATCTTCAGAAATTTTGAAGAACGGGGAGATGTTTTCCGGAATCTGGCTCTGAATTGCTGCTGAAAAACGCTTTATATAAAATTTTCAGGAAATTTCTTAAGAAAAATGCAAAAAACAAGAATATCCATTTGCTTTTATTTGCATTTCCTTCTATAATAGAGGCAGTGACAAATTTTATTTATGAGGAGATTTACGATATGGAAGAAATGATGGAAGAGAAAATCGAAGAAACTACAGTTGAAGAGACCGCAGAGCAGGAGGCAGTCACCATGGACGATCTGTCGGAAGAGCTGGAGGCTTCTTATAAAGCCGCTGAAGAAGAACATACAGAAGACTCCGAGGAAATGGACCCGGTATGGGCTGCGCTGATCGGGTACATGAATGACAAAACCGTTCTGAATGTAAAAATCGGAGGTGTCGTCAATGCAGGCGTGATCGCATATGTGGAAAATGTCCGCGGCTTTATCCCCGCATCCCGTCTGTCGCTGGAACATGTGGAGGATCTGAATGAATGGCTGCACAAGAAGATCCGCGTGCGTGTTATCACTGCCGATCCGAAGAAAAAACGCCTTGTCCTCTCTGCAAGGGAGATCTTAAGAGACGAAGCACGTGCAAAGGCTTCCGAGGAGCGAAAAGCTGCTATGGAACAGATCAGCATCGGCGACGTTATGGATGGAACCGTGGAGACATTAAAGGATTACGGTGCGTTTATCCGTCTGGAAAACGGCCTGTCCGGTCTTGTGCACGTATCCCAGATTTCCGACAAGCGTGTCACTTCCCCCGATAAAGTGCTGAAGGAAGGCGAGACTGTCAAAGTTAAGGTGATCGCCATCAAAGACGGAAAACTTTCCCTGAGCATGAAGGCACTTTTAGAAAAAGCCCCTGAGGAAAGCGATCATAACCGTGACTATAAACTTCCCAAGAGCGAGAGCATTTCTACTAACCTTGGATCTCTTCTCGCAAACCTGAAACTGTAATTCATATAGGGCAGAGCTTTTGGCAGGGATGTTTTGTACATCCCTGTTTTTATCAGGCTTCCTCTTTTTTAAACTATATGTTATTCTTTTAACAGGAGGTTTTTGTTATGAATCATCAAAGGCATAAGCGCAAGGAATCTCTGTCTGTACTCCTGATCTCCAACACGGGCCGGGAAAACAGGCAGTTCAACATTCCTCTGCCGGCACTTCGTCTTCTGCCCGTACTGCTTCTGATCCTTCTGGCTGTTACCGGATGGCTCGCCTATGAGTTTTCCGTCAATCAGAAGGTACAGTCTGCTCTGCACACGCAGCTTACGGCTCAGGAAGAACTGGTACAACAGCTTACGCAGGAAAAAGAACAGTTAAGTACTGATAAACAGACTCTGTCGGACGAAAATGCATCCCTCCGTCAGCAGATCGAGGAAGCCAAAGCCGCCGAAGAAGAAGCGGCAAAGGAAGAAGAAACGGTAGATCCGTCGGAAGATCCGGCCTTTCCCGGCAGATATCCCTACTCCGGCGCCAGCGTCCTTCTCTCTTCCTATACGGAAGAACAGCCCTACCTGGCCATCAGCGCTTATTCAGGCGGCACGGTCATCGCTGCCGGAGACGGTACGGTTACAGCCTCTGCTTCCGATGATATTTATTCACATATCATTGAAATTACTCATGCAACCGGCTATAAGACCCGCTATCTCTGCCACCAGAACGCAGATGTTTCCATCGAGGAAGGGGCGGAAGTCCATGCAGGTGATGTGCTGCTTACTATCACCTCAGATGAAACCCAACTGGACTACCAGATCATCTATGAGGATGCTCCCATCGATCCCCTTTCTGTCATTGATGCCAGAGGATAAACATCCGAAGTCAGGATGAATTTTTATACCGCATCCGGTGTTTCCGGTTCCCGGACCGGAAGCATCCGGATGCAGCACCGCTGTCAAGCAATATTTTAAAAAAGGAGAACTACATATGTTAGGAAAATCAAGAAAAGAAACTCCCGTCGCTACGGAAACCCCTGGCAAGATCAGTACCATCATTGGTCCGGGCGCTGTATTTAACGGAAATCTAAACGCTCCTGAGACCATTCGGATCGATGGTACCATCAACGGCAACTGTGTCTGCGAACAGAGCCTAATTCTCGGAACAGAGGGACGGATCAAAGGAAATATCACTGCACAAAATGTTATGATCTCCGGCAGAGTCGATGGTGATCTGATCGTGCGCGAAAAACTGGAAGTCCTTTCCAGCGGAAAAGTCATTGGAAATGTAACGACCAAATCCCTTATCGTGGACGACGGCGGCTGCTTCGACGGCAGATGTACCATGACAGACCAGACATCCTCTTCCTCCTCTTATCATGCCCAAGGGGAACCGGCCCTTCAGTTGGATTCTCTGTCCACTTCCGGAGATACCTCCGACGAAAGTGCTTCTTAATATGAATTAATAAGCGGAAAGCTGCTGTCAGAAAGGTGCCGCCGGGAACTTTGTCTCCCGGCGGCACCTTTCATGTTAAGTCTTCTCTTCATACCAGATATCCAGATCCACATTCCCAGCGATTCCGGAAACCTTTCCTTTACTGGAATACTGCCAGCCTGCCTCTCCCAGATGGGGTTTTAGACCGGATTTTAAGGTTCCGTTATCGGCAGCCGGATACCGAGCGATCCAATATTTGGCATTCAGGCCCCCGCACACATTGATATACCAGTCTCTGTTGCAGTAGATTCCGCACTCATATCCACCTTTTCGGATTACCTTCATAAAGGCTTCCGCGATCTTTTTGACCTTTCTTTTGCCAAGCGCCCTCTGCTTGCTCCACTCTAGATCCAGCCAGACTCCCATCTCCAGATCACGGCCTGCAAGCTCTTTTAATACCGCTTCTGCCTCTGCTCTTGCCTGTGCTTCTGACAGTGCATAGCTGAAGCGGTATACGCCGACAGGAATGCCTTCTGCCCGGCAGCCTTTGTAATTGTGCTCAAATGAAGTATCCTTTCCCTTACTGTTCATGATCCGCAGTATGGCAAAGCGCACACCGCTTTTCTTCACTTTTGCCCAGTCCGGTTTTTTCTGATAGCTGGATACATCGATCCCTTTCATACTCATGATTTTCTGTCACTTTCCCCGGCAGTCTGTGCCGGTATTCGCGGAAAGCTTTCGCTCTCTCTGTTATATAAGTACGCAAAAGGTCGAAATATGTGAAACAGTGTCAGAGTCCGAAAACCATCCTCTGCGCTTATTCTGAAGTATCCACTACTGCGATGCCGGAATCACCTTGTTTCGCCTGCTCCAGCACAGCTTCTGCAAGCTTCTGAAAAGAACCCCAGGAAGAGGACGCTCCGCTCAGAACATCAATGCCCCCATCGCCCTGTCCTTCCAGAAGCTGACCTGCATAATAGCGGGTGTACTCATTGGGATAGGTTCCGTTGGTATGAAGCATGTTCTGCATATATGCGTTATCCCAGCTTTTGATAAATCCGCTGGCATTTTCCGCATTATATTCCACCGATACGATGCTTCCTCCTTTGACCATAATGGTAATATATTCTTTCCAGCCATGGCTGAACTGCGCGGCCTGTGCTGTATAATATCCGTCCTGAAGCTCTGTCTTGCTCCCGCAGGCAGTCAGCATCCCCGCCAGCATCAGCAGCATCAGCACTTTTCCAAAGCTTTGTCTCATATACGTTCCCCCTTTAGCACGAATTTTTTCACCTGGTTTTGAAGTTCCTCTGCCTCTTTCGCCAACTGTCCGCTGGATTGTTCTGTTCCTTCGGCATTTTGCAGGTTCCGGTCTGCAATGGCCGAGATGATATCAATCCGCTCTTCCATGACCATCAGCGCACTTTCCTGACTCTGTACAGCCGATACCAGTTGATCGGAAATCGCACTGATCTGATCGGATACAGAGGAGATGGCCTGAAGGGAGCCTGCTGTCTGTGCGGTCAGTTCTACGCCGGTCTGAATAATTGCCCTGGTGCTTCCCACCATGTCTGTAGCGCTTTGCGCTGCCTCGGCGCTCTTAGAAGCCAACTGCTTAACCTCATCGGCTACTACTGCAAATCCTTTTCCCGCTGCTCCTGCACGGGCTGCCTCCACGGAAGCGTTAATCGCCAGTATACTCGTCTGAAAAGCGATGTCCTCGATCGCTTTGGCAATCTTTGTAATTTCCTGCGCATTGGCACTGATATCGTCCATGGCTCCGGAAAGGGAAGACATCTGTGTATTGGCCTCCTGAATACACTGCGCAATCTCTTCTGTCTTAGAACGGGTCAGTCCGCTGCTCTTTGTGACTCCTGCCAGCCGCTCTTTCACCTTTGATACTTCCTGAACCAGAGCCTCTGTGGACTCATTCTGTTCCAGTGAAGCCTGATGCAGTTGGCCGGACTGCCCGTTCAGCTCCTCGGACATATCTGCAAGTCTCTCTGATGCCGCCCGAAAACCTGCAATCGTCTCATTCATAGACTGGATAATGGTGCCAAGGCTTCCCCGGATCAGCGTATAGTCTCCCTGATACTCTACCTGAGGCTCCACACACAGATTGCCCCCTGCAATCTGCGTCAGCACCTGCCGGATATCGGATATGTATCGGTTCACACTTTTCAGAGTTGTTTCCAAGACCCTGGTCATCACTTCCAGTTCGTCTCCGGAGCTGACAGGAACCACCTCCATCTGCAGATCTCCGTCTGCAAGTGCGATCATCCGGTTTGTTACACTTTTCACGGGACGGGAAATAGACTGAGACAGGCGCCAGACCATCAAAATGGAAACTGCCAGTACTGTCAGCGTAGCCAGAACCGCTGCCGCCATAGCCCCGTTGATGAGATGATTATAATCGGATTTAGGCACCTGAATCACCAAAGACCACTGGGTACCGCGGACCGGCGAAAATGCAACCAGCATATTTTTGCCCTCAACGGCAAATTCCGTAGCTCCGGTCTCTCCGGTTGTTACATGACGCAGGGTATCCTCATGTCCGTCACAGATCTGAACCAGTGTACTTCCGCCTAAAACCAGAGACTGATCCGGATGCCCTACGATAACTCCCTCCCGGTTGACAATATAGGCCATACCGTTTTTACCCAGATTGATGCTGCTGATTACATCATTCAGTGTGTCATATTTATAGACACCTACCACATAGCGGACGGTTTCCCCGTCCTCTTTTACGGGCATACCCATAGTAATGCCCAGTCCGTCCTGACAGATAGTAGCAGAATACGTTGTCAGATTATCCGTCTCCTGCATCAGCGAGAAAAATCCCTGGTCCAAGCTCTCCGGTGCATGATCCGTACCTTGCAGCAGATTTCCGCCCATGTCGTACAAAGCAATCGTATACAATTCATAAATTTCTGCTGCTTCTGTTAAGACTTCCTGGCGTTCGGTTTCTGTATGTATACGAGAATCCCCGGCGATCGTCATCATCCGGTCTGCCAGCATATGAATATTGGCCTCCACGGTTTTGGCGGACTGCCGGGCCATGGGCTGCAGGCTGTCTAAAAGAATATCATTCGCCAGCGACTGCATAGAAATAGCCATGATCACACAGCATACGATGACCAGCAGCAAAATATTGAGCATTGTACTTTCAAGTATTCTCCTGTTAAGACTCCGTTTGACCTTCCGACTAGAAGTGTCTGCTTTTTTTCGTGCCACGTTCCTATCTCTCCTTTTCCTGAACTTTTGTTGGTCTGCACAACAAAAAGCCCGCTCTATCATTCAGCGGACTTTCATTTGCTGCCCATCTGGCTCATGGGCAGCTAATTTTGTATAATTATACCACATCCGATCGGCAAAAGGAAGCGGCTGATTAAATATTTATGCAGATTTGCCGGAAAATTTCCTGCATAAAAAATGATCGTTCCCCATCCAGGATCCGGACGGAGAACGATCGTCTTTAACGATGACAGCCATGTCTGCCGTGTCCACGGCGATAAACGACTGTACAAGAACCATCACAGTAGTCACCTTCATGATCATACCCGCAGTATTCACAGCCATCATGTGTATGTCTTCCTGTCTCTGTACATCCTTCCACCGTACAGACCGGACAACTAGTATCAACTGTTGGCGACTGTCTGTGATGTCCATGATGACCATGAGCAGAAACCGGCATCACTACAAGAACGGAAAGCAGTGCTGCCGTCATGACCGCAGCGGACCGTTTACGAAAATGCATGGAACTTTCCTCCTTTCTGCCTTCTCTCACAGATGGGTCCCCATCCGGAAAGAGCTGTTATAAGAAAAGTATAGCACAAACTGCCTTTCGGAACAAGATAACTGCAAGTATAATATATATGCACCTCTTGCTTTTCTCCAGGAAACCGCCGATGGCTATTTCATTCTTTCATCAGATCCCTGCTGAAAGATCACAGATCCTTGTACAGACACTTTCCAGAAGCGGCATACTATGGCTCACGGCCAGAAGCCCGATCTCCCTCCGCTCCACCTCTTCCATAAGAAAACTCCATATTTGGCTCTGCGTAATCAGATCCAGCATGGTGCTGATCTCGTCCGCCAGCAAAAATTTCGTACGCTTTCCGAGTGCTCTTGCAATACAGAACCGCTGCATTTCCCCGCCGGAGATCTCCGCCGGAAAGCGGTTCTTCCAGTCCTCTTCAATTCCAAGCCCCTGCAGGATACGGTCTTCGATCCCGTCGCCCTCTTTTAACACTTCCCGCATACGCAGACGCGGATTTACCACCTGTTCCGGATGCTGCCAGATCATCTGCACCGGACAATATCTGCCGTAAGAAGACAGCGGTCTGCCGTCCAGCAGAATCTCCCCTCGGTCCGGTTCTTCATAGCCGGACAATATTTTACAGAACGTAGTCTTGCCGAATCCGCTGGGTGCGGCAAGACCCACCCGTTCATGGCTTTCTATTCGAAGACTGAAGTCTTCCAGGATCTGTCTTGAGTCCTTTCCATATTGAAAGGAAATATGCTTTGCTTCTAGTACCATATACCCTCCTGACTCCGCTCACCGGCACACGCCGCGGTCATACCGCATGGATACAGCGGACTCTCCCTCCACGGACTTCCCTGGACGGAATCTCTCCTTTGCATTGTTCTGTACAGCTTTCGCACCGGGGACCGAAAGGACACCCCTTTGGCAGCTCCTTTACATAAGGCTGCGTCCCTTTGATAAACTGAAGGCCGTTCTGGGGCAGGGCACGCCAAAGGGCTTTGGAATAGGGATGCCGCAGCGTCTCCTCCGACCGAAAATCCGATGCCGGTGCATCCTCCACGGTTGTTCCCGCATAAAAAACAACTACACGGTCCGCCACTTCCAGTGCCTGTTCCAGATCATGGGTAATCAGAAGCACTCCGGCCCCCTTATCCGCCAGCTCCCGAAAATGACTCATAACTCTGCGGACCATCTCCATATGCAGTCCCGGCGTAGGCTCGTCCGCAATGACCAGGCGCGGAGTTCCCATCAGGGCCGTCGATACCAGCACTCGGCGGTTCATGCCGCCGGACAGTTCAAAAGGATACAGTCCCTGTACCTCTTCCTTCAGATGATATCCCGCAAAGATCTGATTCAGCCTTTCTTTCGATGCCCGGTCCTTTTTTCCCTTGCGTATCTGAGGACCGATCTTCATAAGCGGATCTAAAAATGCAAGACTCTGGGGCACCAGCACGATCTCATTTCCCCGAAGGGCCATCTGCCGCTCTTTTGTAAGCGCTGCACCGTCATAGATCAGTTCTCCGCCCATGGACGCATTATAAGGAAGGATGCCCAGGATACCATGTGCCAGAAGGCTTTTCCCGGAACCGCTGGAACCAACGACGGCTACCATCTCCCCCCCATGAACTGTCACATCCAGATCACGGATGACCGGAAGTTTTGTTTTCTGAAAACCTTTTTCATATTGTTCAAAAGATACCGAAAAATTCCGGATATCCAAGATTACTTTTTTTTCTTCCATTGCATGTATATCCTTTTTCTATTCTTGGTTCCGATCATATGTGCACGCTGCCAGGATCCATAAGCCTGCGAAGGTTCTCTCCCGCCACATCAAACAGCACTACGGTAAATACCAGAAAAAGCCCCGGAAACAGTGCCAGCCACCACCGTCCCATGGCCAGATATTTCATGCTCTCCGACAGAATAATGCCAACAGCAGGCTGCTCCGGAGAAAGTCCGAATCCCAAGAAAGTAATACTTGCTTCATGAAGGATAGCATGGGGAAAGGTCAGGATCAGCCCCACCAGAAACTGCGGAAAGAGATGGGGGAACATATGTTTCCATGCAATCTCAAACCCGCCCACGCCAAGCTTTCGGGCCGTACGGATGTACAGGGCTTCTTTTAGCTGCATCACCTCTCCTCTGATGACACGGGCGAGAGAGGTCCAGTGGGTCAGTGCCACGCCCACTACCACGCCTTTTAACCCTTTTCCAAGGGCATAGGATATGAGAATCAGCAGTAAAATGTGGGGGATGCCCATAACCAGGTCAATCACCCAGGTAATGACTGCATCTACCGTCTTTCCCATCGTCGCCGCCATCGTTCCAAGAAGCAGTGCCAGCACGGAACTGACTCCTGCTGCCAGAATCCCAATCCGGATGCTCATAGACAGCCCCGTCAGCGTCCGGATGAACATATCTCTGCCCAGCCAGTCCGTGCCGAAGAGATACTGCAGACCGGGTCCCAAGTTCTTTCTGGAAAAATCCGTCACCAGTGCTTCCTCAGAAAACACCCAGCCCGCAGCAGTTACCGCTGCCAGAAACAAAACTGCCAGAGCAAAGAAAAATACCGTCATGATTCTTCCGTTCACTCGTTTCACGCCCTGGCACCTCCTCTTCGTATCCTTGGATCGATGATACCATATAAAAGATTGGCTGTCAGATTTCCGCCAAAGACAAACAAGGCGCTGATAACTGTAATTCCCAGTAGCAGCGGCACATCACTGCCAAGCCCTGCCGTCACTGCAGCCTGTCCAAGCCCCGGATAGGAAAAGGTCTGTTCCACCAGGACCGAACCTCCGAAAATCTCACTGATTGACGCAAACTGCAGTGTCAGCGCCGGAAGAAGCACATTCCGAAGAGCATGATTTTTCACGATCTCAAAGGTGCTCTCCCCCCTTGCCCTGGCAAAGAGCACATAGTCGCTCTCCATGATCTCGATCATCTTCTCCCTGGTGTGCAGCGTAATATTGGCGATTCCCGTAATGCTGAGGGTCACAGCCGGAAGAATGGCATGCCGTATCCGGTCCGCAATGGTAACGCCGCTGGCTTCTACACCGATGGGCACACTCAGTCCAATAGGAAGTATTTTTAACCATACTGCAAACACCATCAGAAGCACCAGTGCCAGCCAGAAAGCAGGCGTACTGGCAATCAGCAGAGAATACCCTTTGATCAGCTTATCCAGAAGACTGCCTTCCCGAAGCCCCGCCAGAACCCCCAGGACAAATCCCGCAATCCCGGACATCAGCCAGGCAATGGCCATCAGCCACAGAGAATTGACCAGTTTTACTCCGATAACCTTCGCCACCGGCTGGCGGTACAGAAGCGATACCCCCATATCCCCCCGGAAAAAATCCCCGGCCCACGTAAAAAAACGTTCCGCAGGCGGTTCTCCCACACCCCAGTAAGCTTCCAGCTTTGCGATCTGCTCCGGACTCATGGAACCAAGCGCCACCTGCCCCACATTGGCCTGCAAAGGGTCAATGGGGGAGATGGAGATCAGGATAAATGCTGCCAAACTTACGAAAAATGTAAGCAGAAGCATCCGGATGGTCTGTTTTCCTATAAAAATAAAATGTGCTTTCACAAAACCGTTTCCTCTCTATTCCCAGTACCACTGATCTACATTGTTGACAATGGACCAGCCATGGCCATGGGGATGCAGTTTCTGATCTGCCACATGCAGATCTGTCCTCGCCCAATACAGATGGTCAATGTTGCACAGCCAGATCCAGGGAATATCTCCTTCCTGGGTGACTCCGGAAGTACCGTCCCACTGTGCCTTCTTCCACAGATCGTAGGAGTCCTCTAAGGAAACGGCCTTCAGCGCCTCATCCATATACTGGTCTACAGACTCATTCGAATAAGGAGAATATTCTGCACTCCCGCCTTCTAATGTATGATAAATATTATACAGTTCCATGGGAGTATGCGCTCCCCAGCCCCACATCAGCGGCTCTGCCAGTGCTCTTGTATAAGCCGTATCCCAGCCCACGCCTTCGATGGATGCCTCGATGCCAAGCTCTTTTAACTGATTCTGCATATCCGCAGCCAGCGCCTGACGTACGGAATCACCGGAAGCATACAGAATATTCAGCTCTGCACGGACACCGTCTTTCTGGCGGATGCCATCGGAACCGGCCGTCCAGCCTGCTTCATCGAGAAGCGCCGCTGCACCTTCCAGGTCAAAGGACACCTCTGCTGTCTCATTATACCAGGGCATCTTATCGCAGATACTGTAAGCTGCCGTTCCGTACCCGTTCAGGACATTTTCGATCATCTCTTCCCGGTCAATGCCGATATTAATGGCCCTTCTGACGCGCACATCACTGGTAAAGTCATTTCCCACAACATTTCCTTTTTCGTCCGCAGATGCCGGCACCGCCGGAAGGTTGATTCCTCTGTTGTCCACAGTCTCATAGGCCAAAAGCTCATATCCGTCGATGGTCTGATCCGAATAAGAAGCCGATGTATATGCCAGATCCACCTGTCCTGCCAGGGACGCCGCATAGGCTGCATCTTCATCCATAAAAAGGACGGTTACTTTTTTCATCTTCGGCGCTTCCCCGTAATAGTCCGGATTTGCCTCGAAAATAATCTGCTGTCCCTTGTCCCACTGCTTCATTATATAGCGGCCGGATCCGACCGGATGTTCCCCATAGTCCGGACCATATGCATGTTCCGGAACAATTCCTACAATCGCCATGGAATAGGGCCAGATGGAATAGGGACGCTCCATACGAAATTCCACTGTCTTCCCGTCCACTGCCACTGCTTCTTTTAACATCGTAAAATCATTGACCGAACTGTTTTCCTTCACCGTATTGTACGTAAATACCACATCTTCTGCTGTCAAAGGCTCTCCATCCGTAAATTTCACATCCTCCCGGATGGTGACGGTCCAGGTCATCCCGTCTTCGCTCACCTGCATGTCCTCTGCCAGATCATAGCCGATGGAAAGGTCCGTATTGGTCACCGTAAGCGTGCTTTGAATCAGCGGCTCATGTACATGCTCGCCTGCTCCCCATCCATATGCCGGATCGAATCCGGATTCCGGCTCAGAACTCGGCCCCATAGCCACGATCACCGAATCCTTCTCTTCGGCAGCCGGCTGCTCCTCCGCCGGAGGCTGCTCCCCGGCTGCTGTATCCCGACCTTTGCACCCGGTCAGCATCGAACCTGCAAATGCCGCTGCGAGCAGCAGTCTGAAAATTTTCTTATGCATGTAAAATATCTCCTTTCTGTTCTTGATATTATTTTAACAAACATATTTTTCTCCTGCAAGCCGGGTGGGGGGATATTTTTTTCACTATCAACCTTCTAAAACCAGATTGTAAAAAATGCTGAAAAATGGTATGATAATCAACGAAATATTATCGATTTACGGAGAGAAGTTATGAAAAGAAAGATCAATATTCTGTTTCCTGCACTTTTACTGGCCGTATCTTTGACCGGATGCCGCGAAAGCAGTCCGGCATCCTCAGAAGAAGCGCAGATGTCCGGTCCCGAAACCGTCAGTCTGACCGTCTGGGGCGCAGAGGAGGACGAAGAACTGCTCAGCCAGATCATAGACGGATTTCTGGCTGAGTACCGCCAGCAGGCGGATTTCCACATTACCTATCAGCCACAGAGTGAAAGCAACTGTATGGATGCACTGCTGGCAGACTTAGAACAGGGAGCTGATGTATTTGCATTTGCAGATGACCAGCTAAACACCCTTGTGGCTGCAGGCGCACTGGAACCGGTGGAAAACCCGGCCCCCATTCAGGAAGCGAACCTGCCGGAAGCCGTTCTCGCAGCATCGGTAAACAATACGCTTTATGCCCTGCCCCTGACTGCTGACAACGGATATTTTCTCTACTATAATAAAGCCTTTTTCTCGGAAGATGACATTGCATCTCTGGACCGGATGCTGGATGCGGCAGCCGCTCAGGAGCGAAAAGTATCCATGGAATGGTCTTCCGGATGGTATGTATATTCCTTTTTCGGCAATACCGGACTCACAGTAGGTTTAAATGACGACGGAATCACCAATTACTGTACCTGGAACAGCGCCGACGGAGGCATTCGGGGCATTGACGTAGCCCAGGCCATGACGGATATGGCAGCACATCCTGGCTTTGTCAGTACGGATGATGCCGGATTTGTGGAAGGTGTTCAGGATGGTACAATCGCTGCCGGTGTCAGCGGTGTCTGGAATGCCGTAGCAGTGGAAGAAGCCTGGGGCGAAGATTTTGGCGCGGCAAAACTTCCTTCCTACACTTGTGCCGGACAGCAGATCCAGATGTCATCTTTTTCCGGCTATAAGCTGATCGGAGTAAATGCATACTCCAGTCACCGGGAATGGGCGTCGAAATTAGCAGAATGGATCACCAAAGAGGAGAATCAAAAGCTCCGGTTTTTGCTCCGCGGCCAGGGACCGTCCAATATCCGGGCGGCGGCTTCCGAGGAAGTGCAGAATTCCCCTGCCATCGCTGCTCTGCTGGAACAGTCGGAATTTTCCTGCCTGCAGCGCATTGGAGGCAATTTCTGGGCACCGGTCACTGCGTTTACCGCAGAGATCCTGGCCGGAAACCCTTCCGGCAAAAGTCTTCAGGAACATCTTGACACCATGGTCGAAGGCATCACTGCCCTTTAAGTCATAAGCATCCAGATCCGACAAAAAAGGAGTATTCGTCATGATAAAAAATATCAGTTTAAAGCAGCGTCTGATCCTGCCCATTGCCCTTTTAGGAATTGTGGCCCTTTTGTCCAATATCCTTTCCATCATCAATATTCACAATGTAAATGCCAGCGCCGCCAATATCGCGGACAACTATATGGACGGCAAAAGCCGTCTTGCCGATATCTGCCAGGCATCCATGAATATTCATAAGATGGCACTGAGCCATATTGTGGCTACCGATTATGATACGATGATTGTCCTTGTCCGGCAGATTAAGGAGGAGGAAGCTCTTCTGGATGAAAAGATGGAAGAATACGAATCCCATGTAATCCCGGAAGACCATGCACAGTACGAAGCGCTTCTAAGCGATTACGCTTCCTTCAAACATGCACTGGTCCGTCTCGTGTGCGCAAGCGCGAGCCACAAGACTCAGGACGCTTATACGCTCGCCAACGAAGACGTGGCTTCCTATGCAAGCGCTATGGAGACCGATATCCAGATGCTGAACGATTCCATCAGCGATCAGACATCTCATGCCAGATCCCGTCTGTCCGCCGTATATGTTCTGTCTCTGCTCGTGGGCATCGCCGCAGTCGCAGCCTGTATCCTGCTTGTCTTTGCAGACTTAAAACTGATTACCAAATATGTAGTGCTTCCCATCAAGAGCATCTTAAAGACGATCCAGGAAAGTTCCGGACGCATCAACAGCCTGACCGGTGAGGTCCTGAAACGGACCCAGGCATCCAAAGGGAGCGCTGCCACCCTCTCCACTTTCGCCGAACAACTGTCCGCAACCATCCAGGAAGTAGCCGGCAATGTGTCTGTCATCAACGACAACACCGAAAATGTACGGCTGGATGTACATAACATAGCAGAAGAATGCGGTGCCATCACAGCTTATTCAGCCCAAATGAATACCCGTGCGGATGCGATGCAGACATCTGCAAGGACCAGTGCTCAGGTCACCCGTGCCAAAGCAGAGGAGATCCTGGATTCCCTGAATGATGCCATAGAGAAAAGCCGAAGTGTAGACCAGATCAAAAGCCTTACCGGAGAGATTCTTGCCATCGCCCAGCAGACCCGTCTGATCGCCCTGAACGCTTCTGTAGAGGCCGCCAACGCCGGAGAAGCCGGCAAAGGCTTTGCTGCCGTTGCCAGCGAAGTGCGGAATCTGGCCCACTCCAGCCAGGAGACAGCCAACCGGATTCAGGAGATTAACAGCGTCGTTACCGCCGCCGTATACAATCTTACCGAACATGCACAAAATCTCATTAATTATATGAATCAGTCTGTCCTGACCGAATTTCAGGCATTTGTGCAGTCCGGCAGCCAGTATAAGGAAGACGCCGCATACATCCGCCGGGCTATGGACGATTTTTATGAGCAGACAGAGCGGCTGAAAAATTCCATGTCCGGAATCGCAGACTCCATCCGGACCATTACCAAAGCCGTTGATGAGGGAGCCGGAGGAATCGCCGGTGTCGCCGGCAATACCCGAAGTCTGGCAGATGATATGGAAGATATTACAAAACGAATGGGAATCAATCAGGAAGTAGTTGAAGAGCTGGAAAAGGAAACAGTTGTGTTTGATAATCTATAACTGTATGTATGATAATACGGTAAAAATACGGGAGCATACACCACCGGTCCTGCAGACGGTGTTCTATGCTCCCGCATCTTTTTGCTTATTCAAATCATATTTGCTAGCTTTTCTTTCCTTTCCTGCTCCGATAACAGAAAATCATGCTTCCAAGCTTCGTACCAAACAGCAGACTGCACGGATAGCCTTTCATAAATTCTGTGCGGAATCCGTCCCGGTCCAATAGATTCTCCCATGTGATTTCGTACGTTGTCTCGGTCTGGAATATTTTGCCGATCTTCTGAAAAAGCGGTCCAAACACCTGCAGCCTATCGTTTTCCGTCACATCTGCAATTTGTACTCTTTTCCTTCCTTTCAGCCGATTGACTCCCCTCATAAACAGAGGCTCCTCAAGTCCCAGAAGAAGCTGCAGTCCGATTCCGCCGTCAAGGTCATAATCCTGATAACAATAATACCCGTTTCCTATGTTCTGCCCTTTGTAGTTCTCACTGATCAGCTTTGCATCCAACTGAAAGACATCCTTTACAGCCCGGTCCACGGCCCTGGACAGAACGGCAATCTGTGAAGAGAAATCACCGCTTCTGCGTGCCACTGCCTTTCCTACAATAGCCTGATCTTCCCTCATAATGTGCTCCGTCAGCCAACTGCTCATAATCCCCACAAAGCGCTGAACTGCTGACATGGAATATCCGGACAGCTCCAGATCCCGTTTTAGAGAAACTAGCGTCTTATCCCGAAAGCTGTCGTGAATCCGCTTATGCTGCGCATATCCTTTGTAGCGGATCGAACGCATATACGTCTCTTCCTCCAGGAAATGCGTCATAGAATAGGCTTCTAAATATTTGATCCCTTCTTTATAGTTGTTTGCGTTCGCTTCCTCTCCTTCCGTAACCTCCAACAGTTTCTTCATGATACGGAAAAGTTTGGCATGTGCCTTATCCACTATTTCTACACCGATATTAAATTTATCATCCCACACAACACTTTCCATAAAAAGCCCTGCCTTTCCATGGCTCGAATAAATTCTCTTTCCTTATTATATACGTTTCCTTCTCTTTTGTCCGTCTTTCTGTCAAAAAATCGGGAATCCTGGTGCTTCTTCAGCCCTGCGCCAGCGTAAACTGTTCCACCAGACGCTTCAGTCCCGCCGCCTCTGCAGAAAGTTCTTCGCTGGCCGCCGCGCCTTCCTCAGCAGTTGCACTGTTGCTCTGAACGACGCCTGAGATCTGATTGATTCCCTCTGTGACCTGCTGCACCGCATCAGACTGTTCATTGGATACAGCCGCAATCCGGTCAATGGAGCTGACTACCGACTCCATACTGTTTACCACTTCCAGCAGTGTATCCGCCGTATGTCTTGCAATCTCTGTTCCTTTGTTCACTGCCTCAGAAGAATGTTCAATCAAAGACGCGGTACTTTTAGAAGCCTCTGCAGACTTGCTGGCCAGATTGCGCACCTCATCCGCCACAACGGCAAAGCCTTTGCCCGCGCTGCCTGCCCTGGCCGCCTCTACGGCTGCGTTCAGAGCCAGAATATTGGTCTGGAATGCAATATCTTCTATGGTCTTTATGATCTTTCCGATCTCATCCGAACTGTGCTGGATCCGACCCATAGCCTCCATAAGCTCCTGCATCTGCTGATTGCAGGCGGAAACTTCTTCCCCAGCCTGATGCGTCTGGTTTCTGGCATCCAAAGCACCATCCGCCGTTCCTTTTGCCTGCTCCGAAATCTCGCTGATTCTTACTGCCAGCTCATCCACGGAACTGGCCTGCTCCACCGCACCCTGGCTCAAAGACTGAGCACTGGAAGATATATGACTGCTGGCAGAAGATACCTGGTCCGCCGAATGATTGATCTGGCGTATGGTGTCGCTCAGTTCTACCTTCATATTGCGCATGGACAAAAGAATATTCTGGAAACTGCCCACATAAGCTTCCCGGTTCTTGGACTGGATATCCAGATTCTGATTGGCCATCTCATTGAGCAGATAGCCAATATCATGAATAATGGCACTCAGCCCTTCCACCAGTTCTGCTGTGGACTGCGCCAGCATCCCTGTCTCATCCTGGCTGCTGACCTTCGGAACCGGAGATTCCAGATCTCCCTCCACCAACAGCTTCATCCGCTCTGCACATGCTTTCATAGGATTGCTGATACTTACAGCTAACTTTAATGCAACAAATACAGAGGCAAATACGGACGCTATAATAACCACAACGTTAATGGCAATACCGGCATATGTACCGGACAGATAATCGGACTGCGGCGACGTAACGGCGATACTCCATCCGTCCGTACCGGTTACCGGTGCATAGGCGATAAACATAGAATGCTCTGCCGTCTTATAGCTGCCAAATCCGTTCTTTCCCTGGCGCATGGACTCATGGACTTTGGCCAGTTCTTTTAAAGCAGGATCTGCCTGCGCCTCCGCCTCGATATTCTGGACTGTAATCGTATCCAGAGTGGTATCTGCAATAGTAGCGCCGGACTTGTTTATCATATAAGCCCTGCTGTTAGGGCTGACTTTAATGGAAGATACAATATCATTTAAAAATGTTTCCTTGGGAACAAAATACACAACGCCTTCGATGGAAGCACCCTGCTCCCCGCCGGAATAAAGCGGAGCCGCCACCATGATCGACAATTCCCCGGTAATCTTGCTGATCAGAGGCTCCGATACATAGATATTGCCTGCCATTGCCTGTTTTACATACTCACGGTCGGAATAGTCCTTCCCGTCAAAGATGCTGATGCCGTCAGCGCCGATGATATTTCCCCGCTGAAACCCATGCATACTTACGCGCTCATCGATGATGGCACGTTTTTCGTCTGCAGAAACACCTGCATCGGACAACTGGGGAATACAGCCCGTATCCATTGCTACATTCTCATACGCGGTCAGTTCCTGCTCTACACGCCCCGCAGCCAGGGCTGCACTTTCACTCATCATCTGATCCACAGTACCGATGGTACTCCTGTAATTGAGCACAATGCTGAATGCCCCTACTGCGATCACGGCGGCAAGAACCGTCAGGATCAGACACATAGTAATTTTTGTACGAATGCTTTTCATCACTTCTGTCTCCCTGTCATTTATTCTGTTATTTTTCCGGTCTTCTGACCGTTTTTCCATATTTATTATAGGAGCGGCAAAGATATTTTGTCAATATCGTATTCCCATATTTTAGCAGTCTTTCCCGGTCCTTGCCGCCAGAAACCGACATGTGTACGGACCCCTTTTCCGAAAGAACCAAAGCTGCCGGATTTCCGGCAGTTCCTTCCGCATGCAACTGTATATTTCCCCTTGCAAAATTCTTCTGCTTCCTATATGATAATAACAGCATCTGCGCAACTGGCGGAACGCGGACCTTTCTGTCCGCAGCAGGAACAACCTGCAGGAAACGCAGATCACCTGAAAGCCGACCGCCTGGGCGCATGCAGACTATCTATGCGCCCAGGCGTTTTTTTGTCCGCATGTCTATGTACCTGCAGACTTTGTTCCTGTTCGGCTGGCCGTACAGGAACTCCCGTTCAGAACAGAAAGCGAGGAAATTTATGAAACCGTTAAATCTTTCACAAGAGCTGTCCTCCAACTCCTATCCCGGACGCGGCATTCTTATGGGACGCACACCGGACGGCACCCAGGCAGTTACCGCCTATTTTATCATGGGCCGCAGTTCCAACAGCCGCAACCGCATTTTCGTAGAAGAGGGAAGCGGTATCCGCACCCAGGCATATGACCCGTCCAAGCTAGAAGATCCAAGCCTGATTATCTATGCCCCGGTCCGGGTGCTCGGCAATAAAACCATTGTCACCAACGGCGACCAGACGGACACCATCTATGAAGGCATGGACTGCCAGATGACTTTTGAACAGGCTTTGCGCTCCCGGACGTTTGAACCGGACGCCCCCAACTATACCCCCCGGATTTCCGGCATCATGCATATCGAAGCTGGAAATTACAACTATGCTTTGTCTATCTTAAAAAGCAGCAATGGCGACCCGTTTTCCTGCTGCCGCTACACCTTTGCCTACGAACACCCGAAGGCAGGCGAAGGACATTTTATTCATACGTATATGCAGGACGGCAATCCGCTTCCCAGCTTTGAAGGGGAGCCCAAATTAGTCTCCGTCCCGGACCGGATGGATGCTTTTGCAGATCTGCTCTGGAACAGCCTGAACGAAGAAAACAAAGTGTCCCTTTTTGTCCGTTATATCAACATTGCAGACGGCACCTGGGAGACAAAGATCATCAACAAACACCAGTAGGAGGTCCAAATGAACGAACTTCAGTTAAAATACGGATGCAACCCCAATCAGAAGCCTTCCCGTATCTATATGGAACAGGGCGGCAGACTTCCGGTTCAGGTACTTTCCGGAAGGCCCGGCTATATTAACTTTCTGGATGCTTTCAACGGCTGGCAGTTAGTCCGGGAGCTGAAGGCAGCCACAGGACTGCCTGCTGCCGCTTCTTTTAAGCATGTATCTCCGGCAGGTGCCGCAGTGGGGCTTCCGCTGACCGAAACCCTTGCAAAAATCTACTGGGTGGACGACTTAGGCGAACTGTCCCCTCTTGCCTGTGCTTATGCAAGAGCCAGAGGTGCGGACCGCATGTCTTCTTTTGGGGACTTTATTGCCCTCTCCGATGTCTGCGACAAAGACACTGCACGTCTGATCAAACGGGAAGTCTCCGACGGCGTCATCGCCCCTGGCTATACAGAAGAGGCACTGGAACTTCTGAAGCAGAAAAAAAAGGGAAATTATAACGTCATTCAGATTGACCCGGACTATGTTCCGGACCCCTTAGAGAAAAAGCAGGTTTTCGGCATTACCTTCGAACAGGGCCGAAATGAGCTGGAAGTAAATGACGAACTGCTCTCCCATCTGGTGACAGACAACAAAGACATTCCGCAAAATGCTCTGACCGACATGAAAATCGCCCTGATTACGCTGAAATACACCCAGTCGAATTCCGTCTGTTTTGTCAAAGACGGACAGGCCATCGGCATCGGTGCCGGACAGCAGTCCAGAGTTCACTGTACCCGTCTGGCCGGCAGCAAAGCGGACAACTGGTTTCTGCGTCAGTCTCCCCGTGTATTGGGCTTACAGTTTATCGACACCCTTGGACGTGCGGAGCGGGACAACGCCATTGACGTCTATATTGGCGACGAATCCATGGACGTGCTTGCAGACGGCGTATGGGAGAACATTTTCAAGACAAAACCCGCCGTCTTTACCAAAGAGGAGAAACGTGCATGGCTGGACCAGATGACTCATGTAACCCTTGGTTCTGATGCCTTCTTCCCCTTTGCAGACAACATTGAGCGGGCACACAAAAGCGGAGTAGCTTATATTGCTCAGCCCGGCGGTTCTGTCAGAGATGATCTGGTGATCGAATGCTGCAACAAATATGGCATGGCCATGGCATTTACCGGAATCCGGCTGTTCCATCACTAAGTCTGCCGACATAAAAAACGGCTATTAAAACCAGCCCATCTGAAGCAGGAAAGAGGCTGTGATTTGTATCCGTCACAGCCTCCCTACTATTTACATCATAAATGCTTCTACCTCTTTTAATGTCGGTATTGCATCTATCACTCCGTATTTTGTAACGCTTAATCCGCTGGAGACATTGGCGATATGGACTGCTTTTCGCAGGCTGTCTCCTGCAAGAAGCCTTGCACATAAAGTCCCGTTAAAATTATCTCCTGCCCCGGTGGTATCTACGCTGTCCACCGAAACTGCTTTTTGATAGAAACCGGCCCTTCCGGACTCCTGCACATAGGAGCCGTCTTTTCCCAGAGTTATAATTACCGCGCCGCAGCCTCCGGAAATCAGCGTTTCTGCAACTTCCGGCACAGGAGAATCATACATCCCGGCGAGCATTTGCGCTTCCCCCCAGTTGGGTGTAATCAAATCGCACAGCGGCAGCAGCCCGCGGACAGAAGCTTTGGCCGGTGCCGGATTCAGCACAGTCACAAGCCCATGTTTTTTTCCCATTTCCAGCAGATGCCTTATCACTGCATCCGGCATCTCACACTGAAGCAGCAGCATGCTGCAGTTCTTGATCTTCTCCTCTAACCGGTCCGCCATCTTTGGCTCTAATTTCGCATTCGCCCCCTGTTCCACGATCACCATATTAGCTCCTGTCTCATCACTGAGTACAGAAGCAAATGCCGTCAAAGCATCCGGAACTGCCATACAGCAATAGTCTTTTAATCCGTCCTGCTCAAAAATCATCGGCGCCTGGGTCCCATACAGATCATCACCAACAGCAGCCGCAAAGAAAACCTCCGCTCCCATTCTAAGCGCACCAAGGGCCTGATTATATCCTTTGCCGCCCTGTTCAAACTTCAGCGCCTTACTTCCCACCGTCTCCCCCGGTGCCGGCAGCCTCTCAAGCCGGAACAGCGCAGACATTCCATACAGACCAACAACTGCCAGTTTCTTCCCCATATTCGATTCCTCACAAATGTTTAATGCGATGTGCGTATTTTTTCATGATTTTTTCGTTGTGTTCATCTCCGCCCGGAATATTTCCGCTCTTAAAAATCGGCGGTTCCATTCCCCGTTTTAAAAGCTCTTCACAAGTTTCCAAAACGATCTCATTGGCAATAAAAAAACTGCTGATGCTTGATACCGGTCCGGCTTTGACCCCGTCCTTCACATCCACAACCGCATCTCCATGAGGAACATGATTATCAATAAAAAAATCACACAAATCTGCAAGATGCCGCCCTTCTTTATCTCTGCTCTTATCACCAAAATATTCACTGGAAGTAATCCCGATTACGACCGCACCTTGCTTTTTGGCTTCTTCTGCCATCTCAATGGGAAAACTGTTAATTCCCGAACTGGAACAGATAATCAGACAGTCTCCCTTTTCCACAGAATACTGAGCCATGACCAGTCTGGCATATCCGCTCATTCGCTCAATCCTGGTACTTTTTCTTGCTCCCGAATGAAGCATTGCGCTTTCTTCAAACATGGAATCCACAGCCGCTAACCCTCCGGCACGGTAAAAAAGCTCTTCTCCGACCATGTGGGAATGCCCGCAGCCAAATACATGAATCAGCCCGCCGCCTTCAATCGCGTCCGCTGCACAGACACCGGCATGTTTGATTTTTTCTCCTTCTAGTTGGTATACGAGATCAATAATTTTCTTAACCGATTCGTAATATTGTGATATAAACAAAATACTCCTCCAAAAATAATGCCGCAGCACCGTCACATTCTCCCGCATACGGGCCGGCATGTGCTACAGCACAACATTCTGCACATGATAGAGTTCAATATGAAACTGGTATTTGTCACCCCGGTATTTAGAAATAACATATTCAATGGGCTGATTATTTTCATCGTATGTCTGCCGATGCATCAGCAATGCCATATCCAGTTCCGGATTTCCAAGCAGATCCGCTTCCCAGCGCAGCAGTTTTACAACTTCAATGCTTTGTATTGCCCGATAGGGAATAATTCCAAATCTTTCGTGCATAAATTGATAAAAAGATCCGCCTGTATATTCTTCAAGTACCGGATGAAATATTTTGTCATTTAGATAAATGGTTTCTATGGCCATAGGCACTCCATCCGCCAAGCGCAGACGCCGAAGTAAAATTGCAGGATCACCCTGATTAATTTTTAAATTTTCCGCAATCTCCGCAGTTGACAAAACACACTCCGTCAGCAGAATCCGGGACTCCGCTTTCATCCCGCGCATCTGCATATCTTCCGTAAAACCCGTTAATTTCGTAAGGGTCTGCGTCAGTTTATTCTGACGGTTGACAAAGGTTCCTTTTCCGCGTACCCGATAGATGACTCCTTCACTTTCCAATTCCGCAATGGCTTTGCGCATGGTTACTCTGCTGGCACCAAAAAGCTCACACAGTTCTCTCTCCGATGGGAAACACTGGTTTTCGGCCAAAGTTCCGTTTTGAATGCTGGCAATAATTTCTTCTTTTATGCATTGGTACTTCAGTTTTTTTGACGTCACTGGCATTTGCTACAACTCCTTATGTACAATTTCCATTAATCATACCTTTAATCATCAAGAATTTCAAGAACCTGCTACGCCATTCATCCGCAAAAACCTGCCCTGTGCCGCTCTTGTCAGCATTCCATATTCCATACTTTCTGTGTCTTTATCGAAACCTAAAAATCAGCCGTGCCGGCAAAATTTCCATGCCGCTCCGGGTGCAGATCTCCGTCCATTTGCGGCCGTCCAGACAGCCCAAAATCCTGAGCTGTCCGAACGATCCCAGAGAATCCCGCTGCCAAAGGGAATCTCTGTCTTCTTTACAGTTTTATCGGAATTCCTTTTTCAAGAGATTCCTGAATTGCACAGGCAATACGCGTCGGCTCTACTCCATCCTTGATGGTAATAGCCGGCTCCCTGTCATTTAAAATACAGTCTGCAAAGTGAGCAACGGAACGTTCCACGCAGCCGGTCACATGGTTGTGGAACATGGTGTTTGTATACACCGTACTGCGGTTTGCATGTTCAAAATCTCCGTCAAACTTCGGCTTGTATATCTGAAGCCCCTGGTTCGTCAGATTGATATAAGCCGCACCTTTTGTTCCTACGATCCTCACAAACTGATCGTTCAGTCCATCAAAGGTACGCGGAAGTATCCAGTTGGAATCAAACAGCACAGTCGCACCGTTTTCAAAAGTCACCAGAGCCTGTACAGAGTCCGGCGTATCAATGTCCATGGAGACAAGTTTCTTCTTCTGCTGTTTTGCATATACTTCCACCGCCTCACAGCCGACAATCCAGCGCACTGCGTCGATATTATGAATCATCACAAAAAACACCGGCGAACTGTCTTTGCTCCATCGAAGCATCTTCTCAGGCACGCTGATGGCATCGTCTATCCGCGCATATCCCTGCACAACCTCGCCCAGCTCCCCTCGTTCCATGGCTGCTTTCACATCACGAAACTGCGGAATAAAACGCATAAAATAATCGGTCATAAATTTTTTGCCGGATTTTTTCGCTGCCGCTGCAATGGCCTCGCAGTCTTCCATCGTCGTTGCTACCGGTTTTTCCAGAAACACATGAAGTCCTGCCTCGAAACAGTAGCAGACCGCTTCCCGATGAAGGAAATCCGGCGTTGCAACAGAAGCCATATCCAGTTTTTCTTTCGCAATCATTTCTTTGTAGTCACTGTAAACTTTAGGAACTTTGTATTTTTTGGCCATCTCTTCTGCCCGCGCAGCATTGAGATCCGCAATGGCTGCAACTTCGGTATATGGGTTCTGCTGATACGCACAGAGCACGTTTTCTCCCCAGCCGCCTGCACCGATCATTCCTACTTTAATACTTTTTAACATATTGCTTCCTCCATCTTTCGTCTTTTCGAGTGCCAATCAGCACCATCCTTCTTCCTCCAGGAAAAGTTTTGCCTCTGATGCCACCATATCAAAATCTGCAAGTCCAAGTCCGCCCGGATCGCCGACTCCTGCCAGTCCTCCGTTCTGCCAGCCTTCCCACTCCACTGCGCAATAGCCTTCATATCCAACTTCTTTTAAGCATTCTGCTATCTCTTTAAAATCCACATAGCCGCCCCCGTACCATACATGCTGACTCTGAATGATGTTCGGGAAGCCGACCTCATCTTTGACATGCACACAGTTGATATGGCTGCCAAGCCTGCGGATTGCCTCCGGAATCGGCATCTTCGGCTTTACGGTCGTGTAAAATGTACCCGTATCCACGGTCACATACACATTGTCCATTCCCACTTCCCTGTACAGCTTATACCACTGATCCACGGAATTAATCAGGGTACCCTGAAGAATCTCTATGGAAATGGTCATGTTTTTCGCCTCTGCATACTCTGCACATTCTTTCACGCCGGAGACAATCATATCCCATGCTTCTTTGCGCGTCATAATATTGTAAAGCGCAGGATCATAAAATCCCTGGGCGATCAAAGAACATACCGTATCCGCTCCAAGATAAGCCGCTGCATCAATGGCCTGTTTCATTGTATTCAGACCTGCCGTACGGTCAAAGTGACGCGGCGTCACAAAGCATGCATGTGCCCCGATAGATGCCAGATGAACTCCCGTCTCATCCAGTGCCTTTTTAAATGCCGCAAGCTCTGCGTCATATTTTTCCGGCGGGATCTCCTGAATCTTGGAAAACACAACATCCATGCCCGTGTAGCCGTGTTCTTTCACTTTGTAAACCAGCTCTCTCAAAGAAAGTTTCCCCCAGCTATTGACGGCGCAGCCGCAGATCTCCAGACGACCCCAGGGCATATTGGCCCATACTTCCATGGAAAGTTTCAGATTAGACATATCAGTTCCTCCTTTATAAATATATTTTTATTTTTTTCTGCTGCGGATGCTGCCAAATCCAATGGCAGCAACAATAATGAGACCTTTAATCATCATCTGAACATAGGTGTTCATGTTGACCATATTCAGACCGTTTGTAATCATGGTTAAGATAAATACGCCAAACAACGTCCCCCAGATGCTTCCGGTTCCTCCCGCCACACTGACACCTCCAAGAACAGAAGCCGCAATGGAATCCATATCAAAACCTTCGCCGTTATAAGAATGTCCGCCGTTTAGGCGCGCCGTCAGAACGACTCCGGCAAGTCCGGAGAGCATACCGCTGAGTGCATAAATTTTCATCTTGTATTTGGTAATGGAAATTCCTGAAAGGCGGACCGCTTCGCTGTTTCCCCCAAGTCCGTACGTCACTCTTCCCAGCTTGGTATATTTTAAGACCACATAAAAGAAAAGATAAACAATGACCATGACATATCCTGCCACGGGGAGCCCCAGAAACTTCCCTCTTCCAAGAAAAGCGGTCAGTCCGTTTCCTGAGGGCAGATTGATGCCGTATCCTTTCGTATATAAAAGGCACATGCCCTGATATGCCATCGCCGTGGCCAAAGTTGCAATAATCGGAGGAATGTTCACAAAAGTAATCAGCACTCCGTTAAAATATCCGCACACCATACAGACCAGAACCGCAAGTATCACTGCCCATCCCCATCCCAGTCCATGATCTGTAATCAGAGAGGCTGTAAGAACCGTGCTCAGACTAATCAGCGGCGCCACCGACAGATCAATTCCGCCGGTAATGATGACAAACGTCTGACCGATTGCCACGATGGAAAGCACTGCTCCCTGCCTGATTAAATTGGTCAGGTTGCCAGCCGTAAGAAATGTGTCGCTGGCAACGGACATCACGACCACAACAGCCATAAAAGCAACCGCCGATCCAAGCAGCGGAGACTGCTTTGCTTTTTTCCAAACTTTGTTATTGTTTCCGTCAAACTGCATAGCTCATCATCTCCTCCACACTTGCATTCATTTTCAGTTCTTTTTTGACCATTCCCTGGCTCATGACCAGAATCCGATCGCTCACCAGCTGGACTTCTTCCAGCTCAGAAGATACGAAAATAATACTCTTTCCCGCATCTGCCAGTTTACGAACCAAGGCATAGATTTCACTTTTTGCACCCACGTCAATCCCCCGCGTAGGCTCGTCCATCAAAAGGATGGAACTGTTTGCCGCCAGCCACTTTGCCACAACTACTTTTTGCTGGTTGCCTCCGCTTAAGGAGCCTGACAAACTCTTTGGACTGCTTGTTTTTAACCGCAGTTGTGTAATAAGGTTTTCCACAGTGTCTCTGCGTTCTTTTACTTTCAAAATTCCCATACGAGAATACGCATCCATACAGGAGTAAATGATATTGTCCTCGATGTTCATTTTCAGCAAAAGTCCTTCACTTTTCCGGTCTTCCGACATATAAGCAATCCCAAGTTTCACTGCTTTTTGAGGCGTAAGATTTTTATATGAACTGCCGTTTATAATGACCTCTCCGGCGTCCGGTTTGTATACTCCGAAAATGGTTTTCAGAAGTTCCGTCCGTCCCGCTCCTACAAGTCCTGCAATCCCTAAGACCTCTCCCGCATGAAGCTGTATACTGACATTCTGAAGTTTCTTTCCATATGTAATATTTTTTGTCTCCAGGATCACCGGACCGCAGTCTTTTTCCTGATGCTGAACGGCACTTGCCGGCTTTATGCGAATCATCATATCGACCAGCTCGTCTTTGCTTTTGATCTCATTCCGATCTTTTGTTCCGATCAGAACACCATCCCTCAAAACGGTAATGCGATCAGCAATCTGCATAATTTCATCCAGTCTGTGGGAAATAAAGATGATACTTACCCCTGTCTCCTTCACTTGTTCCACTACCTGAAAAAGACTTTGGGCTTCTTCATTTGTCAAAGATGCAGTCGGCTCATCCATAATCACAACTTCTGTGTTTTTCACCAGCGCACGAACAATCTCCACAAGCTGCTGCTGTGCAATGGACAGCTCTCCTACCCGCTGTTCTCCTTTGATCTCTCCCGACAGCATGGACATCGCTTCATCTGCCATGGTATACATCCGCTTCCAGTCAATCCTGCCGTGTCTGTACGGATAATTTCCAAAATAAAGATTTTCCGCTACGCTCAGTTCCGGAAACAGCCGCATCTCCTGATGAATCATAGCAATCCCATGTTCCAGAGCGTCAACCGGAGAATGTATGGCAATCGCTTTTTGGTTTCGGAAAATTTTTCCTTCATCCATCAAAAGCGTTCCTGACAGGATGTTCATCAAGGTTGACTTTCCGGAACCATTTTGACCGATCAGGGCATGGACTTCTCCTTTTTTCAGATCAAAATTCACATGGTCCAATGCATGAGTACCTGGAAATGCTTTATCAATTCCCACCATTTCCAACAGATAAGAAATTTCAGCTATGGATGCCACCTCCTTTTCCAAGGCGGAAGGCCGGATGCCCTCCGCTCCTATATGCCGTCTTTATTTCATCTGTGAATAAATATCATAATCTGCCGCATTTTCCGTTGTAATCTTGATCGTTTCCAGTTCTAACAACTGTCCCTTCTGATAGCTGTCCGGAGCTTCCGTATAGGCCAGATATTCCGTTACGGCGCGGCGTCCAAATTCCGGTGTATTTTGTCCATAAGCGCAGGACAAGGCCATCTCACCGCCGGCAAGCAGATCCGCCTCCGCCTGCAGACCATCCACATCCACAACCGAAATACGGTTCGTATCCATCTCAAGATTCTGCATTGCCGCATAACCGGCCGGGATGCCAAAACCATTAAAGCAGAGAATCGCTTTTGCATCCGGACATGCCTGAAGCATATTTTCAATGGCTGTTGTACATGCTGCCACCGAGTTCTCCGTAACCATTACTTCATTTGCAATGGTTACTCCATCATATTTCGCAATCGTATCCTTATATCCATTGATGCGGTCAATGACATCGGAGGTCTGCATACCGTTTAGAATCAATACATTTCCTTCCTGTCCGATCATTTCCATGGCATACTCTGCCGCACCGGACGCAGCCGTATAATCGTCGGATTTAATCGTACAGAGAATCTCATACTCATCTTCTGCCAGCTCTGAGGAAATAACGACCACCGGGATGCCTGCGTCATTTGCCAGCTTCACGCCCTCAATGGAACCCGACGGATCATCCGGAGTTAAAAAGATGACATCCACCTTCTGAGAAATGAAATTTTCAATAATTGCGATTTCGCTGGATGTTGCAAGCTCCGAATCCGCTCTGATAATAGAACCGTTGCTCAAAGCAGCCGCTTCCTTCAGACCAAACTCAATGGCATCAAAAAAATCATTAGCAGAATGGCACGCATAGCCGCCCACCCAGGCTTCTTTGGATTCCTCTTCTGCATCCGGCTGACCGCCCATCTCCGCTTCCGTTTCTGTCCCTGCTCCGTCTTTTGCATCTGCATTCGCCGGTTCTTCCGTATTCCCGCAGGCCGCCAGTCCTGCCGCCAGCCCCGCTGCCAGTACAAGTGATAACAGTTTCCTCTTCATTTACGTTACCTCCTTTGTGTTTTGTAATTTCCGGAAGCTGTCACATAGTTTTTCAATCTATAGACAATTTCCACTCCTTTATTGTTTTTATAGTATATATTGTATTTTTATATTTGTCAATATTGTATTTTTATTTTGTAGTTATTTTGTTGTAATATTACATTTTTTTGTTTGTTTTTTATATATATTGCATATAATTATTACTTCTTTTGCTTCTAAGCTACTTTTTCAAAAATATTTAATACAAAATATACTATTTTTATTATTATACAGAACTTATATTTCAACATCACGTTTAATACATATTGTATATTTTTTGTCTTCGAAAACTCTTATTATATTTATCGCAAACAGAATATTTGGTATTAAAAAACAGCCAAACTTTAAAAATCAGGCTGCTGGCAAGAATATAATCATACAGGTTATGACACTTCCGGAAAAGATCTGAATATGTGTTTGGAAAACGTGTTTCAGGCAATAATCATCTGGTGAAATTTTACACTTTATGATATAATAACAGCAGCTATGCCTTTCGGCATCCAGGCAAAGACAGAAACGAGGTTGAAATTTTGGATATTCAAGAATACGAGAAAATTATACGTTCCATACCTACCACTGGTATCTTTGTCATCCGGGAAGACAACCATGAGATCTTATATTTTAATGAACGTGTACGTGAGATCTCTCCCCATGTCCGCACGGGTCTCCCATGCCATGAACTGGGAGATCATTCCTGTGCCAACTGCCCCGTCCTGGCCATCGGTGACAAGCAGGAATATCAGACGCTCTGCTACAACAACCCCTTTGGAGAGATGGTCGATATCTCCGCCGTCCGAACTATGTGGAACAAAGAAATTCCTGCATTTATCATTACTGTGGCCCCTCACATACAGGCCATCAGCCATACTTACCACAAGATCCTGCGGGTTAATCTGACCCAGGACCATTATGAAGTCGTGAAAATCCGTCCGGAAGACCGGGCTATCGGATATGATACGGACAATTTTTCCGGCTGGCTCGGACAGTTTATCTATAACGGCGGCATCCACCCGGACGACATGACTCATTTCATTGCCTTTACGCAGCCGGAACATATAAAAAAGGAGCTGGAGTCCGGACAGACCACAATGACCTGCTGCTACCGCAGACGCTTTGGGGAAGACTTCCGCTGGAACCTGATGGAAATCGTACCGGATATTGCTTCCTCCTCCAAGGACCAGATGATCTTTCTATACATAAAGGATATCCACGATATTCTGCAGGAAAGCCTGGAGATGGACGATGCCAGCATCCACATCCAGGAAGTGATCCGCACCCTTGGATCCCAGAACTTTGGCATCTACGGCATTGATCTGGAAACCGGCGAGACCAATCTTGTTCGGGAAAACGGACATACCCATACCGGATGGAAGTCCTGGACGCTTCCATGGGATGAGCTTATGAAGACCCGTCTGATCCGGCAGATCCATCCTGCAGACCGGGACCGGTTCTGCCAGACGTTCTCCCTGGCAAATCTGCGCCAGACGAAAGAAACAGACGTCCACAAAACCGATATGCTTTGTCAGTGGCGGGGGGAAGAGGATCACGAATACCGCTATATGGCGATCATCGCATATTTTAACCAGGATCACGGTCTTAGAAATTATACGATACTGGCTCTGCAAAATGTAGATAAGCGTGTGCGCCAGGAACATGCGCTGTCTCTTCGGGATATGCAGTTGGCTGCAATCTTAAAATCCCGTTACAGCATCATGACGACGATATATTTGGAAAATGGCCAGTGCGAACGCATTCTGATTAATGAAAACAGTATGCTGCAGAATACTACCACTGAAAACTATCATCAATATTTTCATAAAACCCTGGAAACAAAGGTTCATCCGGACGACGCAGAGAATTTCCGCAAGATCATGAGTCCGGAGCATCTGTACAAGAAAGCCGCCAGCACAAGAGACTATGCGGAAGAAATCTGTCAGTACCGTGCTTCCGGGACACCTCTTCGCTGGCTGGAAGACCATGTCATCTATACCAGGCAGGGAAAACGGATCTCTGTCAACATCCTTGGACGGGATATTACGAGGGAAAAATTAGAAGAAGAGATCCGTCTGAAGGGCGATCAGGAACGGGCAGACATCATCCGTACGTTAAGCAGTATGTTTTTTGCCACTTACTATGCGGATCTGGAGCAGGACACCTTCCGCAGCGTAACCCAGCTTCCGGAAGTGGAAAAGGTGCTGGACAACAAGATCGACTATGCCACCGGACTTAAAATCTATGCCGAGAATTTTATACATCCGGACGACCGGGAAGAGTATCTGCGGGTTCTGGGAATTGAGAATCTGCGGAAGACCTTAAGCGAAAACAACCGTTATGTAACCATGTCCTACCGCAAACTGCCGAAAAGCACGGACACACGGCCGGAGGAATACGGCTGGATCCGCGGCACGGCAGTCATGTCTCAGGCAGACGCCCAGGGCAAGGTCCGTTCCATCGTCTATGCGGCTCAGGACATCACCGAGAGCAAGCGGAAGGAGATGCGGGAGCAGCAGGCTCTGCAGGCCGCCTGTGAGGCCGCAGACCAGGCCAATGCCTCCAAGCAGGAATTTCTCTCCTGCATGAGCCACAACATCCGTACGCCCATGAACGGAATCCTGGGCATGATAAAAATCGCCACGGACCATGTGGAAGACCACGAACGGGTTATGGACTGTCTGGAAAAGGCTTCCATGTCCAGCCGGCAGCTGCTTTCTACCCTCAACGAGATACTGGATATCAGCCAGATCAAGTCCGGCAATCTTGATCTGAAAGCCGAACCTGTCAGCCTGCCGAAACTGATGGAAGAAGTGATCGCCCTGGTCCGGCCGGATCTTCAGGAGAAGAAACTGAAGCTTCAGCTTCATCCCATGGAAGTAGAGCACGAACATATTTTAGGCGACCGGCTGCGGCTTCAGCAGATGTTTTTGATTCTTTTGTTCAATGCCATTAACTACACTCCGCCCGGAGGTGTGCTGGAACTGTCCGTTATGGAACAGGAATCCAAAGAATATGGATGCCGCTCTTATGATTTTATCTTCCGGGACAATGGAATCGGCATGAATGAACAGTTTCTGCCGCACATTTTTGAACCTTTCAGCCGTGCGGATGATCCGGTCGTCAGCAGTATCGACGGTGTCGGCCTGGGGCTTTCCATCGCGCAGAATATCGCACGTATGATGGGCGGGGTTATCAGTGTAAAGAGTACCCTGGGACAAGGATCGCAGTTCACAGTAACCATTATCCTGCGGCTTCAGAACTCCTGCGAACCTTCTCACTGCCTGCCGGTGCCGCTTCAATCCGAGCTGTCTCACGCCTCTTTCCAGGGATGCCGGATCCTGCTGGTGGAGGACAACGAGCTGAATCAGGAAATCGCCATGGAGCTGATCGGCGAGATCGGTGCTATGGTTGAATGTGCATCCGACGGCCGCAAGGGCCTGCAGCGCTTTGCGGAGATGCCGGAAGGTTATTATGACCTGATCCTTATGGACATACAGATGCCTGTTATGAATGGTTTTGAGGCTACCAGGGCCATCCGTAAGCTGCCCCGGACCGACGCCTCCTCCATCCCCATTCTCGCTCTCTCGGCCAATGCCTCCGCGGAGGATATCGCGACCGGACGGGAATCCGGCATGAACGGACATATGACCAAACCTTTGGATATCCCGCAGCTCATTGAACGCATGAACTACTGGCTGAACCGATAACGGGTTCTTCTGCCCGGCGGGACATTTTACGCAGGCCGGCAGAGTCGGCCGAACAAAAAAAGATCCGCAGCAGCTCTGTTTCGAAAACATCTGTTTTCTCTTTGGCAGAACTGCTGCGGATCTTCTTAATAATTCGTCTTTTTTTCTTCAAAATATCCCTGGGGATAAGCACATACCGGGCAGACAGCCGGAGCTGTCTTTCCTGTATGGACATGGCCGCAGTTCATGCATACCCAGACGGCATCTCCGTCCCTGGAGAACACCAGTTTGTTTTCTACATTTTCCAAAAGCTTCAGATAGCGTTCTTCATGCTCCTTCTCGACTTTCGCCACCAGTTCAAACAGGGAAGACAGCCGGTCAAAGCCTTCTTCTTTCGCTTCTTTTGCAAAGGTTGCGTACATCTCGCTCCATTCAAAATGTTCGCCTGCTGCCGCGTCCTTTAGGTTTTCTTCGGTCGTATGGATGCCATGAAGCTGTTCAAACCACAGCTTCGCATGGGCTTTCTCATTGTCTGCAGTTTCCTGAAACAGATCCGCAATCTGCTCATAACCGTCCTCGCGTGCTTTTGCGGCGTAATAGGTATACTTGTTTCTCGCCTCCGATTCCCCCGCAAATGCGGCGATCAGGTTCTGTTCTGTCCTGCTTCCTTTTAGTTCCATGGCATGTGCTTCTCCTTATTAGAATTTTAAATTTTCCAGATCATATCTCTTGTAATCTGGCTTAAGGCAGATGCCCCGCACATGGCCATAGTATCCGCAAGTTCTGCTCCTAGTTTTTCTACATAGCACTGAACGCCTTCTGCACCGCCGCCGTAAACAGCGGTCACAAAAGGACGGGCGATTAAGACGCCGTCGGCCCCCACAGCAAGTGCTTTGAAAATGTCCACACCGCTTCGGATGCCGCCGTCTACCAACACCTTCATCCGGCCGCCCACTGCTTCCACGATGTCCGGAAGTACTTCCGCCGTTGCCGGACACTGATCCAGCACCCGTCCCCCATGATTGGAAACGATAATGGCAGAGGCTCCGGCCTCTTCTGCCTTCTTTGCCCCTTTCACCGTCATGATGCCTTTTACGATAAAAGGAACACCCGCCATCTGAATGATCTCCCGAAGCTCGTCCACCGTCTTGCTGCCCGCAGGAGGTACCATATCCTTCAAAAACGGAAGACCTGCCGCATCCACATCCATAGCAGCGGCAAAGGCACCGGACTTCTTTACCAGCTCCATCTTCTCCTGAATCGCCTGCAGATTCCAGGGTTTGATCGTCGGAACTCCCATACCTCCTGCCTTTGTGATGGCCGCAGCGGCGCCTTCCACCACTTTTGGATTTCTTCCATCGCCTGTGAAAGCCACAATACCGGCTCTTGCGCAAGCATCTACCAGTACATTATTATACTCCAAATCGTCATATTTATCACTGTAATGCATACTGACTGCACCTACCGGACCCGCAAAGAACGGATAGCGGAAAGTTTTCCCAAATAATTCCAGCGATGTATCCACCGGAACATTCTCATGCAGCGTGTCCATATTGACACGGATTTCCTGCCATTTCTGATAGTTGCGGATGGCCGTATCTCCCACCCCTTTTGCTCCCGGACCAGGGAGCCGGTTCCTGCATGCCGCACCATTGCAGACATTGCAAACCTTGCAGGAATCACCAATACAAGTACGTGCTTCTTTCAATACATCTTCATAATTCATAATTGTCATTCTCCTATTAAAGTTCCGCATCTAACCGGAAACTGCCCTTTGGCCGGAAGCATTTCCAGACACGCTCCATCCTACTTACACACATCCACCCACGCATCGCAGCCTGAAGCCCGCTCCAGTTCCGGAAGTGTCAGCTCCACTGCACTGTTTGCGCTGCCGCAGGCCGGGTATACCCGCTCAAATCTTTTCAGCGACGCATCCAGATACACTTTTGCACCCTCTTTCGCTCCAAAGGGGCAGACACCGCCTACTGCATGTCCGGTCAGTTCTTCCACTTCATCAAAAGAAAGCATTTTCGCTTTTGTATGAAACTGCTCCTTGTATTTCTTGTTGTCGACTCTGGCATCTCCTGCGGCCACGATCAGCACGCAGCCTTCCTCCACCTTAAAAGACAACGTTTTGGCAATTCTGGCCGGCTCGCAGCCCACTGCCTCCGCCGCCAGCTCCACCGTTGCGCTGGATGTGTCAAATACCATAATTCGATCTTCCAGACCAAATTGTTTCAGATGATCCTTTGCTCTTTCAAATGCCATATGTACACCTCTTTCTCCATAGATCTGCTCTCTCCAGACATCCGTCAGACGGTCCAGGGTAAAAACTGCGTTGGCCGGACTGGAAGAAGGAAGTTTTACCGCCTCCCTGCCCGTTTCCTTTTCGCAGTATCTTTTATACAGTCTGTATGCTTTTTCTCCATTAGCAAATATCTTTTGAACCCGGCTTTCCCTAAGTACTTTAGAAATGTCCGCCGGAACTACATTTTTAATGCTGCTGTCACTAGAACCGATAATATCGCAGGCGGCCACCACATCCCAGACAGCAATGTGATGTTTTAAAAGGAGTGCTTTCTTTTCCTCCGCCGTCTTTGGCAGCTTTTCCCCGGTCAGTCTTGCAAGTACTTTCCAGAAGCGATTCTGAGGATGCCCGTAATAAAAATTCTGCTCTCTGGATTTTACCGAAGGAAAGGTTCCAAGAATCAGAAGCTCGGAATCCTTGTCATATACCGGGCAGAACGTATGTTCCAAGTGCTGGTAACGAGAACTTTCCTCCCGGATCACATCCTTCGGATCCTGTTTTGGCCCTTTCGGATTCATCCGTTCCACACCTCCTTTTCAGATAAAGACCGTCACATCTGTTTCCTGACAATCATATACTCATCTTCTCCCCGGAAATACGGACAACTGTCTACAGAGCTGCTGAGAAACCGGTACATCTCATCTTCGTCCAGATCCATTTCGCATACATAGTAGTCATAATCTTCATCATATACATAATTGCTGCACATCTCACAGCTAGTTCCTGCTTTCATCCCGCGCCTCCTGACGGTTCTGTTTTCCAATACACCATTATAACGTCCGCCGCCCGGTAAGTCAAATATGAGTCTGAGAAACGGATTCTCATATGGCACTTCTTTTATAAATCTGCTATAATAAAACCAGCTTTTATCTGCATCTGCAGCACATTTTCTGCAAAATGCAAAATCCCAAAGGAGGAGGAATCGATTTTATGAAAATCACCATCCAAAACACATATGCTTCTGTCACCTGCCAGACCCTCGGTGCAGAACTTTTATCTTATCAGACGGCTGACGGCAAAGAATACATGTGGCAGAAAGACCCGGCCTACTGGCCCAAAACTTCTCCGGTCCTTTTTCCCTATATCGGAGCGGTTCCCCAGGCAGTCCTGATTCACGGAAAGGCTTATGAAGTTCCGCGTCATGGATTTGTCAAAGATGCAGAGTTTACCGTTGCCGAACAGAAAGAGGACTATGTCGTTCTGGCAACCGGTACCACAGCATTTACCTCTTCGGTCTATCCGTATGATTTTACCTTTACTGTCACCTTCCGCCTGAACGGTCCAAAGCTCTGCGTCACTTATGGCGTGGCGAATAAAGGTTCTGAAGAAATGCCTTTCCTTATCGGCGGGCATCCGGCCTTTTTCTGTCCCATGGAGGAGGGCGAGCATTTTACCGAATATCTGCTTCGTTTTGAAGACACGGATACGGAAGATCTGCATCTTCAATATCCTATGTTTGACCATGACGCCATCCTCTATGAAAATCTGAAACACCGCACAGTAAAACTGATCCACCAGTGTACGGAAAAAGGAATCCAGTTCGACTTTCCGGACTATCCAACCGTCGCCTTCTGGACGCCCATTCAAAAAGACGCACCGTTCCTTTGCATAGAACCATGGTGCGGCGGAACGATGGATCAGGTGCCGAATACAGACATGCTTCAGAAAAAATACGTACAGTATCTGCCCGCAGGCGAGACACGGGATTACCGTTTCTCTTTCCGGCCCTGCTGATTGATGCCAGATAAGGAGTGCAATTTATTATGGATGAACCGAATATTTTTGAGGAACTCTGTAGCTGCGAGCTCTGTCATCAGGCACCCGCAGACCGATCAGAGAATCCGGATTCCCGGCTCTGCAGAAGATGCCGGGAACAGGCAGTCCGTTACCCGATCCCCTGGTTTTTCTATCCCATTGCTTTAATCGTCCTTCTGCTTACAGTCCTTGCCTATTTTAGGATGCCAAAAAGCCTTTCGGATTACCGGATTTATGCCTCTGCAGAAACGCAGATTGAAGATGGGATGCTCTATGATACTCTGGGCCGGCTTATGGACGTGGTGGAGCGGCACCCAAATTCTACCGATCTGGCAGCCCGTCTGGTCACCCTTTCTATGGACTATGGATGCTACGATTTTGCAGCCTACTGCATGAACACCTATCTGGCCGGACGCTCCCTGTCCGACACTACATACGGAAATATGCTTCATTACCAGTCGGTCCTGAACCGTTATTATGATACCCTGGACGAACTGGATTCTTTAAGCGAACAGCTCGGAGAAGATACCCCCCAGGAGCTGGGCGCTGTCATCATCAAAGAAAAGCTGGAGGATATGAAGGACGATCCAAAGATGTCCCAGTCCGTCGTCTGGTACTACCTGTCCATGGTGGCCGACGACCCCCAGGAATCCATGACGTATCTTGAAAACTGTCTGGATGAAAATCCCATGAATTTTGCCGCTAGGACCCAGCTTGGCACCCTGTACCGGCGAAGGGGGGATTTGGACACTGCCCGCACTTATTATGAGCAGGTACTTCGCTATGAGAAAACGGAAGCCCAGGCATGCAGATGCATGGCTGTTCTGGCCCTTTTGGAAAACCGCATGGACGAAGCCCTCTCCTACGCCCGCACGGCTTATGAAAGCGATCCGGATGCCGACTACGTGCGGGAAACCTATCTGATTGTTTTATCCTTCCATCAGGATAAAGAAGAAATGAACCGGCTCCGTCAGGAATTAAGCGATGCAGGAACGCCGGTGGAGGAGGACACCGAAGCGCTTCTTCGGGGCGAAACAACACTTCAGGAATATTACATTGAATAAACAGGAGAACTACTTATGATTATTCCAGGACTGGGGATTCTGATCTCCATCGTTACCTTTCCGGGCATTGCCGTCCATGAGTTTGCCCATCAGATCTTCTGCAGATTTCTGCGCATCCCGGTTTTCCGGGTGGTCTACTTCCGCGTGGGCAATCCATGCGGCTATGTGGAGCATGAAGCTTCCAAAGACCCTCTGAAAGTCTTCCTGACGTCCACAGGGCCTTTTCTGGTCAATACACTGTTTGGAATACTGATTCTGACCCCTGTCGCCATCCCGATTCTAAAGTTCCGGGAGTACACCGATCCGCTGAACCTTTTGCTGGCCTGGCTTGGCTTCTCCATTCTCATGCACGCTTTCCCCAGCACAGGAGATGCGAAAAATATGATCGATCAGATTTTAAAAAATCCGGAAGTGGGCATCCTTCCAAAGATTCTGTCCGCTCCCGCAGTCGGGCTGATCTATGCAGGCGCTTTTGGATCCATCTTCTGGCTGGATCTTGTGTACGCAGCGGCAGTTGCCATGTTAATCCCGAATCTGCTTGTAAGTATATAGCAGACCATCTTCTATTTCTTTCAGAAAAAGGAACAGCAGCCCCGCCGGATCTGCGGGGCTGTCTGATACCTTTCTTATCAATGGATTAAAGCACTCTCACTTTTAAAACACCTTTGATCTTCCGTATGGCCTCAATAGACATGTCGTCCGCTTCATTGGCCAGATCCATAATAACGTATCCGTATTCCCCTTTTGCCTCATTGCTCATTCTCTCAATGTTGATGCCCAGATCTCCGAATGCCGCTGTAAACTTGGACAGCATATTGGGAATATTCCGATAAATAATGGTCACGCGCATGGCAAATCTGCAGACGCCCATGTCACAGTTTGGATAATTCACCGAATTATGAATGTTGCCGTTCTCCAGATAATCCCGCACTTCCCGAACTGCCATAACCGCACAATTATCTTCTGACTCCGCTGTCGATGCACCCAGATGGGGAAATACAATGGCATTTTTTAGAGAAGCGATATCCGATTCCGGGAAATCCGTCACGTACTTTCGAATCCGGTTCGTCCGAAGCGCTTCCACCAGCGCTTTTGTATCTACCAGAGGGCCTCTTGCAAAATTCAGGAGCACCGCACTGCTTTTCATCTGCGCAAAAACAGAAGCATCAACCATGCCTTTTGTGCTGTCCATCAATGGTACATGCAGCGTAATATAATCACACTCCTGGTAAATATCATTTACATCCGTAATATGCTTAACATCTCTGGAAAGCTTCCATGCAGCATTCACCGAGATATACGGATCATACCCATATACCTCCATTCCCAGTGCCGCCGCTGCGTTGGCCACCAGTATGCCGATGGCCCCAAGACCAATGACTCCAAGCTTTTTTCCCATGACCTCATTGCCCGCAAATGCCTTTTTCTGTTTTTCTGCAAGCTGTGCAAGATCCTCATTCTGCCGCTCTGACCTTACCCAGTAATGGCCCCCGATAATATCCCTTGATGCCAGAAGCAGCCCTGCCAGCACCATCTCCTTCACTCCGTTGGCATTGGCTCCCGGCGTATTGAAGACCGCAATTCCCCGCTCAGAACATTTTCCGAGAGGAATATTGTTGACTCCTGCTCCAGCCCGGCCGATCACGCATACGCATTCCGGAATATCCATGTCATGCATAGCCGCACTTCTCACTAACACGGCATCCGCGTCCGTAATGCGGTCTGTCCTGGCATAACTGCCGTCAAAATTTTTCAGTCCAACCTCTGCAATGGGGTTCAGGCAATAATACTGATACATAATTCTGGTCATTCTCCTTTTCTTAATAAAAGGATGTTGCATCATGCCCCTTCTGACTGCCGCCGCACTGAAAATGCGTATGCCAAGTATCGGCAGGTGTCAGAAAGAAACAGGATGCAGCATCCCCCGTGTTTTTACTGCTGTTCTTTTCAAATTTCGTGTATGAAGAGCCCGCTTAAAAGCTTCGGCTCAAACCAGGTGGACTTAGGCGGCATTAAAAGTCCTGCATCTGACACCGCGAAAAGTTCCTGGATGGATGTAGGATACATGGCAAATGCCACTTCCATATCACTGTCCGCCCGGCATTTTAATTCTTCGATTCCCCGGATTCCTCCGACAAAATCAATCCGCTCATCGGTCCGCGGATCTGTGATTCCCAGAACCGGGGCCAGAAGTTCCCTCTGCAGATAGGCCACATCCAGCCCCTCCACCGGATCGTCCTTTATGTATTCGGAACGCATGGTCATGCGGAACCAGTATCCATGCAGATACATGACCACCTGCCCCTTCTTTGCCGGTTTTTCCGGGCCTTCCACCAGAACTGTCTCAAACTTTTCCGATACTTTTCCCAGAAACTCCTCCATGGACAGCCCGTTCAGGTCTTTTACCACCCGGTTATAGTCCATAATCATCAGCTCATCATCCGGAAAGAGAACGGACAGGAAATAGTTAAACGCTTCCGTCCCGTCATAATTCGGATGCTGCTGCCGTCTCTTCAGCCCGACTTTCACCGCAGACGCCGTCCTGTGGTGTCCGTCGGCAATATAGACATTTTCCACCTTTGCAAATGCCTGTTCCAGTTCCTCCTGCATTTCCTTTTCCGTGATCTTCCATCCGGCATGACGGATTTTGTCCTCTGTCTCAAAAAGGAACTCCGGTTCTGACCGTTTGACTCTTCGGATCATCTCCCGAATCTTTTCCTGCGAACGATAGGCCAGGAAGATCGGCCCTGTCTGGGCACCACACACATCTACATGCCGGATGCGGTCCGCCTCTTTCTCCGCTCTCGTATTTTCATGCCTACGGATCACCTGCCGTTCATAGTCATCAATGGACGCACATCCCACAATTCCGGTCTGGGACCGCCCCTCCATTGTCAGTTCATAAATATAATAGACCGGCGACTCGTCTTTTACAAAAGAGCCGTCCTCCTGCATTTTCTGCAGGCGTTTTCTCGCCGCCTCATAGACCTCCTGTGCATACATATCCTGTTCCGGCCCGAACAGGGTCTCCGGACGATCGATATTCAAAAAAGAGAGCGGTTTCCCCTCCACTGCACGTCTTGCTTCTTCTCTGTTGTATACATCATAAGGAAGAGCCGCGATCTTTGGCTCTAATCCTCTGGCCGGATGAATACAACAAAACGGCTTCACAACTGCCATCTATTTCATCACCCTTACTTTCAGAACGCCTTTGATCTCTCGTATGGTATCAATCAAGGTGTCGTCTGCCTTGTTGGCCAGATCGATGATCACATAACCATACTCGCCTTTGGTTACATTACTCATTCTTTCAATATTGATGCCCAGATCCCCGAACGCCGCTGCAAACTTTGTCAGCATATTCGGTATATTCCGGTGAATAATCGTGACACGCATGGCGTACTTGCAGACACCCATGTCACAGTTTGGATAGTTTACGGAATTGTGAATGTTTCCGTTTTCCAGATAGTCTTTGATCTCTTGCACTGCCATAATGGCACAGTTGTCTTCGGATTCCTCTGTAGATGCTCCCAGATGCGGAAATACAATGGCATTTTTCATGGAAGCAATATCCGCTGTGGGGAAATCTGTCACATACTTACGGATACGGTTTGTCCGAAGTGCCTCCACAAGCGCCTTGGAATCTACCAGCGGTCCTCTTGCAAAATTCAGAAGCACCGCGCTGCTCTTCATCTCCGCCAAGGCAGAGGAATCAATCATTCCTTTTGTGCTGTCCATTAATGGTACATGGAGCGTAATATAATCACACTCTCTGTAAATGTCTTTTACATCTGTAATATGTTTTACATCTCTGGAAAGTTTCCATGCGGCATTGACCGAAATATACGGATCATATCCATACACTTCCATCCCCAGCGCCGCCGCTGCATTGGCCACCAGTATCCCGATGGCGCCAAGCCCGATAACTCCGAGCTTCCTGCCCATGATCTCATTGCCCGCAAATGCTTTTTTCTGCTTCTCCGCAAGCTGCTCCAGCTCCTCATTCTGTCGCTCAGAGCGTACCCAGTAATGCCCTCCGATGATATCCCTGGATGCCAGGAGCAGCCCTGCCAGCACCATCTCTTTTACTCCGTTGGCATTTGCTCCCGGAGTATTAAAAACGGCGATCCCCTGCTCAGAACATTTTCCCAGAGGAATATTGTTGACCCCTGCCCCGGCCCTTCCGATTACACATACACTTTCCGGAAGTTCCATGTCGTGCATCGTGGCACTCCGCACCAGCACCGCGTCCGCATTCGCGATATTATCTGTCTTAGCATAATTGCCGTCAAAATTCTTCAGTCCAACCTCCGCGATGGGATTCAGACAATGATACTGATACATAGTCCTACTTGTTCTCCTCTTCAAATTTTTTCATGAATGTAACCAGCGCCTCTACGCCTTCCTTCGGCATGGCATTGTAAATACTTGCCCTCATGCCGCCTACGCTTCTGTGGCCCTTCAGATTTACAAAGCCTGCTGCGTCCGCTGCCTTGACAAATCTCGCATCCAGCTCCTGATTCCCAGTCACAAAAGGAACATTCATAAGGGAACGGTCTTCCTTTCTGACGGTCCCATGAAACAGACTGCTCCCATCCAGATAATCGTAGAGGACTGCTGCCTTTTCTTCATTTCTCTGTTTCATCACCTCCAGTCCGCCCATCTTCTTCAGCCATTGAAATACTTTCCCGCAGGTATAAATGCAGAAGCAGTTAGGCGTGTTATACAAAGACCCCGCATCTGCCTGAGTCTTATATTTCATGATCGTCGGTGTTCCCGGAAGCACTTCATCCGTAATCAGATCCTCCCGGACTACAGCAATTACCATGCCCGCCGGACCGATATTTTTCTGAACACCGCCGTACATTACCGCATATTTTGACACATCTACCGGCTCCGACAAAAAGCAGGAAGATACATCTGCCACCAAATCCTTCCCCTTCGTATCCGGAAGGGTGTGAAACTTTGTTCCATAAATCGTATTGTTTTCACACAGATAGACATAATCTGCATTTTCACTCACCGGAAGATCCGTACAGTCCGGAATATAGGAAAACGTCTGATCTTCACTCGAAGCGATCTTATTGGCCGTTCCGTATTTTTTCGCCTCTTCATAGGCACGTTTCGCCCACTGTCCGGTAACGATATAGTCCGCCACCCGATTCTTCATCAGGTTCATGGGCACCGCTGCAAACTGCAGGTGCGCCCCGCCCTGGAGAAATAACACACGGTAATGGTCCGGAACGTTCAAAAGCTCCCGAAAATCCTGCTCCGCCGTCTGCAGAATCTCATCAAATGCTTTCGACCGATGGCTCATCTCCATCACAGACATTCCCGTGCCCCGGTAATCCATCATCTCCTCTGCAATTTCACGCAGTACCTCCTCTGGCAGCACCGCAGGCCCTGCCGAAAAATTGTAAACTCTCTTCATATTTCCCAATCCTCTTTCTCAAGACATAGAGGGGGATGTTACCCACGCCCTTCCAGACCACCCGCAGCGCTTGAAAAAAATTCCATCAAGTATTGTCAAGTATCGGAAATGAACATGAAGTAACATCCCCCGGTAGTATCATATCTGCCCTTTATATCTTTTTATTATATTACATTTTTTATAGTAAAGTCAATATTTAAACGATGGAATGTGAAAATCGGCCTATTTTGCCAGGTCATCCTGGTCAAAGGCATTTTCAATGGGCGCGCCTGCAGGCACCATCGGAAACACTTTATCATCGCTGTCAATCTGGCAGTCTAAAAGCACCGGTCCCCCATGTGCAAACGCTTCCCGAAGAGCCGGGATAAATTCTTCCTTCTTTGTTACCCGGATCCCTTTGCACCCAAGTGCCTCTGCAACTTTCACAAAGTCTGCCTTGTCGTTCAGTATTGTAGCGGAATAACGTCCTTCGTAGAACAGGTTCTGCCACTGGCGGACCATTCCGAGCACATGGTTATTGATGACGACCTCGATAATCGGAATGTTGCAGCGTGCCGCTGTCGCCAGCTCGTTCATATTCATGCGGAAGCAGCCGTCTCCGGCAATATTGATGACCCGTTTGTCCGGCAGAGCTGTCTTGGCACCCATGGATGCCCCAAGACCGTAGCCCATTGTCCCCAGGCCCCCTGAGGTCAAAAACGTGCGCGGACTGCGGTATTTGAAATACTGTGCCGCCCACATCTGATGCTGGCCTACTTCTGTACAGATAACGGCATCTCCATTTGTCTCCTTGTAGATCTGCTCTACAATATAAGGACCTGTCAGCCCTTCCTCATTGTATTTCAGCGGAAAACGTGTTTTCAGATCGTCAATATAAGCGATCCACTCTCCGTGTTCTTTCTGGGCAACAAGCGGATTCAGCTTCTTCAGCACCTCTTTTACATCACCGATGATGCTGGCATTGACCAGAATATTTTTATTGATCTCCGCCGGATCCACATCGATCTGAAGGATTCTGGCATGTGTGGCAAAGCGGGAAGCATCTCCGAACACCCGGTCACTGAAACGGGCGCCGACCGTTACAAGGAGATCGCACTTGGACACGCCGAAATTTGCATATTTGGTACCATGCATCCCCAGCATCCCCGCATAGAGCGGATGTTCTCCGCTGAACGCACCTTTGCCCATCAGGGTATCACATACAGGCGCGTGCAGTTTCTCTGCAAATTCCAGAAGCTCCTTGGAAGCATTGGACGCAATGGCTCCGCCCCCCACAAAGATCATCGGCTTTTTTGCCTCATCGATGAGACGGACTGCTTCCTGCAGATCCTTCTCTTTGATCGTTGTGTTGTCCGGAAAAACGGCTTCCGGCACTTCTGATACATACTCGGTCTCATTAGCCGTTGCATCCTTGGTTACATCAATAAGCACCGGTCCCGGACGTCCGGATCTGGCAATCTTAAATGCCCGGCGGATCACTGCTGCTAAATCCTTTACATCTTTTACGATAAAATTATGTTTTGTCACCGGAATCGTAATGCCGGCTATGTCTACCTCCTGAAAACTGTCCTTTCCAAGAAGAGAGGTTCCCACATTGCATGTGATGGCAACCATGGGAATCGAATCCATATATGCAGTGGCGATTCCTGTGACCAGGTTGGTGGCTCCGGGCCCGGATGTGGCAAAGCAGACCCCGACTTTTCCGGACGCCCTTGCATAGCCGTCCGCCGCATGGGATGCCCCCTGCTCATGGGACGTAAGAATATGCCGGATCTCCGGGTGTTTATATAATGCATCATAAATATTTAAGATCGCTCCGCCCGGATAGCCGAAGACAGTGTCCACGCCCTGTTCTTTCAGACAGGCGATGACGATCTCTGCTCCTGATAAAATCATATTTTTTCTCCTATTAAAGTTCCGTATCTGTGACGTTGTTCCCCTGTAGGGGAAGAATTTATCCTCCACTTCGTGGCGAATAAATCCTTCCGCCTTTATCTTTGAATTTCCAGAATCGCCCCGCGGTTTCCGGACGTTACCATGGATGCATAGCGTGCCAAGTATCCGGTCGTCACCTTTGGCGCTCTCGGCTGCCATTTTGCACGCCTCTTTTCCATCTCCTCCTCGGAAATATCCACATCCAGACGATTTTCCGGAATGTTAATCCGGATTCGATCTCCTTCTTCAATCAATGCGATCGGACCGCCTACTGCTGCTTCCGGCGATACATGTCCGATAGATGCTCCGCGGCTGGCTCCGCTGAATCTTCCGTCGGTAATCAGAGCTACGGAAGAGCCAAGTCCCATTCCTGCGATGGCGGAAGTAGGATTCAGCATCTCTCTCATACCAGGTCCGCCTTTTGGCCCTTCATAGCGAATCACTACCACATCTCCGGCCACAATCCGGCCGCCCTTGATGGCATCGATGGCATCTTCTTCACAGTCGAAGACCCGCGCCGGTCCTTCGTGCACCAGCATCTCCTCTGCCACTGCGGAACGCTTGACCACACCGCTGTCCGGAGCCAGATTTCCTTTCAGGATAGCAATGCCCCCGGTGGTACTGTAGGGATTTTCCACAGGACGAATGACCTTTGGATCTTTATTTACACAGGAAGCGATATTTTCGCCTACGGTCTTTCCGGTGACGGTAAGGCAGGAAAGATGTAGAAGTTCCTTCTTTGACAGTTCGTTCATGACCGCGTAGACACCGCCTGCTTCGTTTAAATCTTCCATATAAGTGGGGCCTGCCGGAGCCAGATGGCAAAGGTTCGGCGTTCTGGCACTGACCTCATTGGCGAGATCCACATTCAGCTCCACGCCTGCTTCATGAGCGATGGCCGGAAGATGAAGCATACTGTTGGTAGAACAGCCCAATGCCATATCCACTGTCAGAGCATTCATAAATGCGTCTTTTGTCATAATGTCGCGGGGACGGATATTTTTCTTCAGCATCTCCATCACCTGCATACCGGCTTTTTTCGCCAGTTTGATCCGTTCGGAATAGACAGCCGGAATCGTACCATTTCCCCGGAGGCCCATGCCCAGAGCTTCCGTCAGGCAGTTCATGCTGTTCGCCGTGTACATGCCGGAACAGGAACCGCAGGTGGGACATACATGATCTTCAAATTCTTTTACACCTTCTTCGGTCATAGTCCCTGCCGCATAGGAACCCACTGCCTCAAACATGCTGGAAAGGCTTCTCTTCTGCCCTTTTACATGTCCGGCCAGCATGGGACCGCCGCTGACAAAGACTGTAGGAATATTCACCCTTGCCGCCGCCATCAGAAGTCCCGGCACATTTTTATCACAGTTTGGTACCATAACAAGTGCATCGAACTGGTGTGCCATAGCCATAGCCTCTGTAGAATCTGCGATCAGATCTCTGGTTACCAGAGAATATTTCATGCCGATGTGTCCCATAGCGATTCCGTCGCATACCGCAATCGCCGGGAACACGATGGGCGTTCCTCCTGCCATGGAGACTCCCAGCTTTACTGCCTCCACAATCTTATCCAGGTTCATATGTCCCGGAACGATCTCATTGTAGGAACTGACAATGCCAACCAGCGGCCGGCTCATCTCCTCTTCGGTCAGTCCCAGTGCATGAAACAAAGATCGGTGGGGTGCCTGCTGCATCCCTTTTGTCACTGCATCACTTCTCATCTTCCATTTTCCTCCTGTTGATGTTCTGCATCCGTTTGCAACTGCCACTGATCCAGGCCGGATACATCTATGTCTGCGTTTATGTGTCTGCATGTTCTATAATCTGTTCAGATCCGATCCGCAATCAAATCTCCCATCTGCGCCGTCCCGGTCTTTATACATCCTTCCGACCAGATATCTCCTGTCCGGTAGCCTTCTTTCAGCACCTGACGGACTGCGTTCTCTACAGCGTCTGCTTCTTTGTCCAGATCAAACGTATAGCGGAGCATCATGGCAGCAGATAAGATAGTGGCTATGGGGTTCGCCTTATCCTGGCCCGCAATGTCCGGAGCAGAACCATGGCTTGGCTCATAGAGTCCAAATGAGCTGTCATTTAAGCTGGCGCTGGAAAGCATTCCAATGGAGCCGGTAACCATGGACGCCTCATCGGACAAAATGTCGCCGAACATATTTTCGGTCAAAATTACATCAAACTGAGCCGGATTCATGACCAGTTGCATAGCACAGTTGTCTACATACATATGGGAAAGCTCCACATCCGGATAATCTTTCGCCGTTTCTTCTACAACCGTTCTCCAGAGCCTGGAGGAGTCCAGTACGTTGGCCTTGTCTACACTGCATACTTTTTTACGCCTCTTTTCGGCAATCTCAAAGGCTCGTTTTGCGATTCTGCGAATCTCGTTTTCATTATAAGTAAGGGTGTCCGTGGCAGTGCGCACGCCGTCTATGTTCTCTGTCTTTCTGGCCCCAAAATACAGGCCGCCGGTCAGCTCCCGCATAATCAGAAGGTCAAAGCCTGCCGCGCTGATGTCCTCTCTGAGCGGACAAGCCTCCCGAAGCTCATCGTAAAGATACGCCGGTCTTAAATTGGCAAACAGATTCAGAGCTTTTCGGATGCCCAGAAGTCCCGCCTCTGGCCTTTTTGACGGCTCAAGACGATACCAGGGAGAAGTTTTCGCGTCTCCGCCGATGGAACCCATGAGCACCGCATGACATGCCTTTGCCTTCTCAATCGTCTCTTCTGTCAAAGGAACCCCATGCACATCAATGGATGCGCCGCCCAGCAAAAGCTCCGTATACTGGAAAACATGGCCGAACTTCTCTGCCGTTCGGTCCAGCACTTTTCTCGCTTCTCTTACAATCTCCGGACCGATACCGTCACCGGAGATCACGCCGATTTTACAATTCATACCACACCTCTTTATTTAAGTTGTTATTTGCCACATAAAAAGGCGGAAGTTCCCTTCCGCCTGTTAGCATCCCTGCCTAGTTCTGTTTTTCCACTTCCTGAATGGCTGATTTCTTCATGGGAATACGACAGTTGCGGTTACTTCCAAATTCTACGATCACGTCCTCATCCGTTATATCGATCAGGACTCCATAAAAACCACTGGTCGTCACGACAACATCCCCTACTTCCAGGGAAGAAAGCATGGCTGCTAGTCTTTTCTGCTCCTTCTTCTGCGGTCTCATCAATAAAAAATAGATTACAACGCCCCATACAACCAAAATCAGCAGCATACTTCCGCCTGCTGCCCCTGCACCGGTCAATAACATATTCAGTTCCTCCTGTAAAAGTTCGGTATCCGCATCTTTTTCCTGCAGATACCCCCAAATAACCTAATCTATATTGTACACAATAACACTCTTTTGAGCAAGCCCTTTTTTCTCTCTGCCGGATTTTTCACCGCATCCGTTGCCCGTAAGCGTTTGTCAGGCTCCCGCTTCCATCCCTGAAAGCTTCTGTCTTTTATACTCCTGGTACCGCCCTTCCTCGATGGCTTCCCGAATCTCCTCCATCATATGATTATAGAAATACAAATTGTGAAGAACACACAGACGCATGCCGAGCATTTCTTTTGCCTTCAGAAGATGACGGATATAAGCCCTGCTGTATCTTCTGCACGCCGGACACGGACATTCCTCCTCGATTGGCCGATCATCCAGCTCGTATTTCGCATTGAACAAATTGAGCTTTCCATGGTTTGTATAGACATGTCCGTGCCTTCCGTTGCGGCTTGGATAAACGCAGTCAAAGAAGTCTACTCCCCGGTCTACTGCTTCTAAAATGTTGGCCGGCGTTCCGACTCCCATAAGATAGACCGGTTTTTCCATCGGCAGATGCGGAACTACTGCCTCGATGATCTGGTACATTTCCTCATGAGTCTCTCCCACTGCCAGACCGCCGATAGCATACCCTGGAAGGTCTAGTTCTGCAATCTTCTTTGCATGTTCGACCCGGATATCCTCATAGACCGCTCCCTGATTGATCCCGAACAGAAGCTGCTTCTGGTTGATCGTATCCGAAAGCCCGTTCAGTCTCTCCATCTCTGCCTTGCACCGCAAAAGCCACCGGGTTGTCCGTTCTACGGATGCCTGCACATAACCGCGTTCCGCCTTGCTCGGTGCGCATTCGTCAAAGGCCATGGCAATGGTGGAAGCCAGATTAGACTGGATCTGCATACTCTCCTCCGGACCCATGAAAATATGCCTGCCGTCAATATGAGACTGGAAATACACCCCTTCCTCCTTGATTTTGCGAAGCCCCGCCAGGGAAAAAACCTGAAAACCGCCGGAATCCGTAAGAATGGGGCGACTCCAGGACATAAACTTGTGAAGACCGCCCATCTTCCGGACAATCTGATCTCCCGGACGCACATGGAGATGATAGGTATTGGAAAGCTGCACCTGGGTTCCGATCTGCTCCAGATCTTCTGTGGACACAGCACCCTTGATGGCGGCAGCAGTTCCTACATTCATAAACACGGGCGTCTGAATTATTCCGTGAACCGTATGGAATTCGGCACGCTTTGCACGGCCGTCTTTTTTCAATAATCGATACATATTCTTCCTCTTCTACGTTAAATAAAATCAATACAAAAATAATTTACAAATGAAAGTATATTATATATACTGGGTGTTAGTCAATGAAATTTCTTATGTATACTTATGTACAGGAGGCTTTTGAATCTATTATGGCAGGTTCCACATACGGCACTTTTTTATCCGTCACCACCTGGGGAGAATCCCACGGAAAAGGCATCGGCGTTGTCTTAGACGGCTGTCCGGCAGGGCTTCCCCTGACGGAACAGGACATTCAGATCTATTTAAACCGCAGAAAACCAGGGCAGTCCCGGTTTACCACCCCCCGAAAGGAAGGAGACCTTGTAGAGATTCTCTCCGGCGTCTTTGAAGGAAAGACTACCGGCACCCCTATTTCTTTGATGGTGAGAAATACTTCCCAGCGCTCCAAAGACTACAGTGAGATCGCTTCCTATTACCGGCCCGGACACGCGGACTATACGTATGATGCAAAATACGGTTTCCGTGACTACACCGGCGGAGGCCGCTCTTCCGGAAGGGAGACCATCGGACGCGTAGCCGCCGGTGCCGTCGCTGCAAAGCTTCTGTCAGAGCTTGGAATTACCGTGACAGCCTATACAAAGTCCATAGGACCCATCCAGATCGTTCCAGAACGCTTTGACCTGACCCAGATGGAGCAGAATGCAGTCAACATGCCGGACGCCGTAGCCGCCCGTCTGGCAGAGGCACATTTAGATGCATGCAAAGAGCGTCAGGACTCCTGCGGCGGCGTGGTGGAATGCATAATAAAAGGACTTCCCGCCGGTGTCGGAGAACCTTGTTTCGACAAGCTGAGTGCCTGTCTGGCCAAGGCAGTCTGTTCTATCGGCGCGGTGAAAGGATTTGAGATCGGAGACGGATTCGAGGCTGCAAAGGCATATGGAAGCGACAACAATGACGCTTTTTGCCGCACAGAAGACGGAACGATAGGCAAGTGCTCCAATCATGCCGGAGGGGTCTTAGGAGGCATAAGCGACGGCAGCGACCTTCTCTTCCGGGCTGCCTTTAAACCCACTCCGTCTATCAGCCGTGAGCAGCACACCGTCAGCCGGTCCAAAGAGGAGATCACCGTCTCCGTCCGCGGAAGGCATGATCCGATTATCGTCCCAAGGGCTGTGGTGGTCGTAGAATGCATGGCCGCCCTGACGGTATTGGATTTGCTCCTGCAGAGTATGACGTCCAGGCTGGACCGCATCAAATATTTTTTCGCCCCGGAAAAAAATTCTTGACTTCCGACAGGCCGCGCACTATACTACACCATAGAAACCATGAAACCAAGCACAAGAAAGGAGGACAAATATGACTTACGCAAACCGATTTTTCCACACAAATGCAGCTATGATTTCCAGCAGAGGTCAGATTGTCCGCCTGTCATTTCTTCGATAGTTCAGACCATCTATGCATAAAAAGAGCCTGATTCTTTTATGGTACCTCTGCGCCCGGAGTGCGTCAAAAACGCATTCTTGCAGGGGTATTTTTGCGCCCAAAAAGAGGGCACATACTCCGGAAAGGAATTTTATGAAAGAAATACAAGGCACTTACACTTCTGCAGTCATTTTCACGGATTTTATAGAATCCTATGCCCTTGCACAGATTCAGATGATCTGCGATCATCCATGTGCAGAAGGAAGCCGCATCCGCGTCATGCCGGATGTGCACCCCGGTAAGGTCGGTCCTATCGGCCTCACCATGACTTTTTCCGACCGCATCCTGCCTTCCCTTGTGGGAATCGACGCAGGATGCGGCATGACCTGTGCCGTTCTCGGCCGAAAAAGAATCGAATATCAAAAGCTGGACCGCGTGATCCTGGAACAGATACCCGGAGGCATGTCCATCCGGCGTACCGCCTGCCGCCGGGGAGAAAATTTCCCCTATGAGACACTCGAATGCGCGGAACATATTCATTTAGAGAAAACCATCCTCAGTATGGGCACCCTGGGCGGAGGCAACCATTTCATCGAGATCGAACAGGACGAGGAAGGAACGTTCTACCTGACCATTCACTCCGGAAGCCGCCGGCTGGGCCGGGAGATGACAGAATATTACTTGCACCTGGGACAAAAAGAGCTGAAATCCCGTGGTCTGTCTGTGCCTTACCCCCTTACCTGGCTGGATGGAATGCTTCTTTCCAATTATCTTCACGATCTGAAAATTGTACAGGATTACGCATCGGAAAACCGCCTGGCCATCCTGGACATTTTATGTAAATATATGAAATGGAAGCCGGAAACGGTATTTTCCTGCCCCCACAATTATGTCTCGGAAGAAGAAGACGGATATCTGCTCCGAAAAGGCGCCGTCTCTGCCCAAAAAGGCGAACGCCTCTTAATCCCGGCCAATATGCGGGACGGTGCCCTGCTGGCAGTGGGAAAGGGCTGCCGGGAATGGAACTGTTCTGCACCCCATGGTTCCGGCCGTCTTCTAAAGCGGGAGGATGTGGCCAAAAACTATACCCTCTCCCAGTTCCGCTCGGAAATGAAAGGCATCTACTGCACCTGCATCAGCCGGGAGACGCTGGACGAAGGGCCTTTTGCCTACCGGGATCTTAAGACCATTGCCGCCCAGTTAGGCGATACTGCAGAAATTCAAAAAATATTAACTCCTGTTTATAATTACAAAGCAGGAAGCCGCTCCTGACGGAAGGAAACAAGAAAGGATCTTTATTCTATTATGGCAAAATACAGAGAAATTCCATGTAAATATTATTTGGCTCTTGGACAGTGTGCCAAGGGCCGCGACGCCTGCCACCGGACTTACTGCCAGCACTGCGGAAAATACGTTCCAAGAGCAAAAGTCCGCCGGATCAATCAGAAGAAACGTTACTTTTATGATCTGACCTAAATATGCAGCAAGCCGAAACGCCGCAAAACCGCAGCGTTTCGGCTTACTCTTTCTTTTATTTACATCCGCAGCGGAAGGTTGAGCACTCCGTCTGGCTGCATTCGCAGGCATTGGTGCCAGATACCTGGATCTGGTCCGCATGACATTTGCAGCGCTGGTTGTAGCTGCAGGCAGTCGCGTCACAGGACACCTCCGTAGGCTTGCTTGGAATATCATCCGCATTGCGGGCACCATCATATCTGCGCTCCCGGAAGCTGTCGCAACATGTCTGATCCGTCACCTTCGCATTGTGTCCGGCCACATGGATGTTGTCCTTGCAGCAGCTATTGTCCTTATTATACGTACAATTTACAACAGAACAGTCTAACCTTGTCATGTTCCATTCCTCCTTTTGATCTTGATAGGGATAGTATCCGGATTCTTCCGAAAAAATATGCTGGTTTTTTCTGCCGATTTTTTGCTGCTTTTATTTTTTCTTTCTATGGTATATAATTACCGTAGAAATAATTTTTTAGAAAAGTGAGGAAAACCAGATGAAAAAGATCATGAAACAAAATGTCTTATTTGCCCTTGGCCTGATGACCGCGCTCTCTTTATCCGGATGCCAGAGCAAACAGACAGACACTGAAAGTGAAGCTCTTCGCCAGCAGATCACTCAGTTGGAACAGCAGATCCAGAATCTGGAACAGCAGATCAGCTCCGACAGCGAGAGCACTCCCGAAAACAATACGGCACCCACTCAGGCACCGGCAGAAGACAATGCCGCTCCGGAAGCTCCGGCTGCAGAATCTGCTTTGGACAGCCAGGAAGAAGCTCCGGCGTCAAATGAGACTCCGGCAGATACGCCGTCTCCTTCTACTACCGACACCTTAGAAGAACTGACTGCTCAGGTGGCTGCTTATGAAGAAAAGGTCAGCTCTGCCGCTTCTTCCGGCTCCCCTTCGGAAGATATGGATCAGTTCTTTACCTTAAAACAGGAAGAGAAAAAAATCGATGATGATCTGGACCGCTATGAAGATGAACTGGAATATCTCTACCGGAAAGGTTCTCTTACCAGAGACGACTACCGCTCTTTAGAACGGGAACTGGAACGGCTGGAAGACCGGCTGGACGCAGCGGAAGATACGCTGGAATATATCTACGGCATTGATGACTGAACATAAAGCGGAATCATACGCCCGAACGCAGGACGCAGGCTTGTATGGAACGTCTTGAACCGTAAATCGGACCTGTCTGCCTCAATGGACACTTCTGTCCGTCCGGGGCAGACAGGTCCGATCTCTGTCCGCTTCCATTCATACAGCACTGCATGTCCCGCGCCTGGATGCCTGCTGCATAAATTTCGTTCATTTCATATAGATTTATTACATGGACACTCGTTCTTCAATCTCAGCCATCTTGGCCGCGTTCAGACGGGTGTCTCCTTTTACCCTGGAATAAGACAGGTATCCGTTCATACGGTCAATCTTCGTCAGATTATGGCTGCCGCATTTGGGACAGATGTCCATGTCCAGTTCCTGGTGTCCGCAATCGTCGCAGTAGGCCAATGACAGGTTTACCCCTTCATAGAAGCCTTTTTTCATGGCACGCCTTACCAGTGTGCGGACCGCTTCTTTATTATAACTCACCGGATAGCGCACATACTGAATCTTTCCGCCATTGCAGAGTTCCCAGAACCGGCCTTCGCAGTCCTGTTTCTCAATCGGTGTCATGTCTTCCGTCACATGACAGTGGAAACTGTTGCTTACATAGGGACGGTCAGAAACATTTTCCACAATCCCGTATTTTTTACGGAATTGTTCAATCTGCAGGCCGCAGAGGCTTTCTGCCGGTGTCCCGTAGATAGCATAGAGGTTGCCGTCTTTTTCTTTGAATTCCGCAATTTTTCGGTTGATGTACTGCATGACTTCCAGCGCAAACTGTCCGTCCTCCCGGATGGATTTTCCATTGTATAATTCCTGCAGCTCATTCAGTGCCGTGATCCCAAAAGAAGCCGTCATGGGCTTTAAGAGCGGCTTAATCTTGTCATGAGGATCCAGATGCCCGCCGTAGAAACCGCCCTCACAGTATGCCAGCGGGTTCGTGGACGCCCGCATCTCTCCCAGATAATCATAAGTTCTAATATGCAGGGAACGAATCATCTCCAGATAATAATCCAGCACCTCATAAAAATCCCGGTTCTCCGAACGGGACTGGGCAAGAATCATGGGAAGATGAAGGCTTACCGCTCCCACATTGAACCGTCCCACAAACACGGGCCTGTCCTCTTCATCCGCCGGCTTCATGCCGCCTCTTTCGTACCAGGGGCTTAGAAAGGCCCGGCAGCCCATGGGACTGATGACTCTTCCATATTTCTGATACATTTCCGAGATATAGCCCTCTCCGCTTAAGGACAGCCAGTCCGGATACATGGTTTTAGAAGAACATTCTACCCCTGCCTCAAACACGTCTTCGCAGCATTTTCCCGCCCCGTGAATGGCTTCATCATACAGAAAGACAATCTTCGGGAAGAGCACCGGTTTCTTGCTTCCCGGCTTTCCCTGTCCTTCCTGGTGCACCTGCAGAAGAGAGATATTGCACATCTTTTCAAACTGCTCCTGTCCAAGTCCCATTGTCACAGTGACAAACGGATAATCTCCCCTGGAGGAGCCTACCGTGTTTAGTTTGTATTCGATTCCCTGCCATCCCTGGTCAAAATCTCTGCGGACTTTTTTCATGGCATAAAGCTTTGCCTTCTCCTCGGCTCCTTCCCAGGAAGCATCCGCATAGGACATAAATTCCTTTTTGTACTTTGCGTAGCTCTTCTTGGCATAAGGTCCCAGAACCTTGTCCACCTCCGGTACTGTAAAACCACCGTACTGCTGGGCTGCCGTGCTGAGTATGATATCCCCCATGACATCGAACGCCGTATCTAATGTCTTCGGTTCATTGTACCATACATTCCCCATCTCAAAACCGCCGCTTAACACATTGGCAATGTCAAACAGACAGCAGTTCATCGTATCCAGCCTTGCAGACTGGTCATGAATATAAATATAGCCATCCCTGCACGCCTGCAGCTCGTTTCGGTTCATAAAGAATTTCCGGTACAGCTCCTTATTCAGCTCATTGAAAATCAGACTCCTTTTGGTGGCCACAAGTGCGCTGTCCGTATTGGCATTGCTCTTATCTCCAATGTAGCGAATAGACTGGCTCTTCGTATACACGTCATCCATCATATGCACAAAATCTTTTTTATAATTCCGGTAATCCCGGTAACTCTTGGCCACTGCAGGATTTACCTTCTCCAGTGCCCGCTCCGCAATGTTGTGCATGTCCTGGATGTCAATCCCTTCTTTTCCAAGGGACTCTGCACTCTCCTGGGCAAATCTGCAGATATACTCCGTCTCCTCGTCGGTAAACTTATAGAGGATTCTTGCTGCGGATTTGTTGACCGCATTCACGACCTTTTCCACATTGAATGCTTCTCTTGTGCCATCCTTCTTGATTACATACAAACCTGTATTCCCCCTTCTATTCGTGCTTCCTGCCTGTCCAGTCAATGCTGTTTACATAAGAAACTACTATATGTTGTGTTTCTCTTGCAGAAATCTTCCAAATGTTGAATAAAAGTATATACCATACCGCCTGCTTCTGCAATATACAAAATAGACAAAGATCGAAAAAAGGACAGTCCTGAAATACCGCCTCTGCTATATTTCCAGACTGCCCTTTCCACAGGAATATTATTCATTTCATAAAACGGTCAATGGCTTCTGTCAAATCCGCAATGGATTCCATGTCCCCGCATTCTACAGCTTCCACCAGACAATGCTCGATATGGTCCTTTAAAATGACCTTACCCGTATTGTTGATGGCGGATTTCACTGCCGAAAGCTGAATCAATACCTCACTGCAATCTCTTCCGTCCTCTACCATCCGGCGGATAGATTCCAGATGCCCGATGGCACGGGACAAACGGTTCAGCACCGCTTTCGTGTTCGCATGGGTATGAGTATGGCCGTGCGCATGACCGCTGTTTGGTCCATGAACATGCCCATGTCCGTCTTCCGGCTCATGTGTATGTTCGTATACCGTCCCGTCCGGCGCCGTATGCGTATGCTTTTCTTCTGCCACCTTTTCTCCTTTCCGGCTCATCCCTTCCTCCGACAGACAGTCTTTTTATATGCAGTATTCAGATATACTGCACGTTTTTACCCCTTGTCCGCCGGCATCTGCCTACAGATCGCAGTTTTTCACGGTTCTTGGAAACGGAATCACGTCACGGATATTTCCCATACCGGTCAGATACATGACACACCGCTCAAAGCCGAGTCCAAAGCCGGAATGCCGTGCTGTTCCATATTTTCTGAGGTCCAGATAGAAACCATAATCTTCTTTTGGAAGCCCCAGCTCCTCCATGCGCGCCGTCAGCTTCTGAAGATCGTCTTCCCTCTGGCTGCCCCCGATGATCTCTCCGATGCCCGGCACCAGACAGTCCATAGCAGCTACGGTTTTCCCATCTTCGTTCATCTTCATATAAAACGCTTTGATCTCCTTTGGATAATCCGTCACAAACACCGGACGCTTGAACACCTGTTCGGTCAAATAGCGTTCATGCTCCGTCTGCAGGTCACAGCCCCAGGAAACTTTATAATCAAAATGCTCGTTATTCTTCTCCAGAATCTCCACTGCTTCTGTATAAGTCACATGTCCGAACTCTGCGTTCAGTACATGGTTCAGCCGGTCTAACAGCCCTTTATCCACAAAGGAGTTAAAGAAATTCATCTCTTCCGGCGCCTGCTCCAGCACATAGCGGATTACATATTTCAGCATATCCTCCGCAATCTGCATATTGTCGGTCAGGTCTGCAAAGGCCATCTCCGGCTCAATCATCCAGAATTCCGCCGCATGCCGGGTGGTGTTGGAATTTTCTGCCCGGAAAGTCGGCCCGAAGGTATAGATGTTCCGGAATGCCATAGCAAACGTCTCCCCGTTTAACTGCCCGCTGACTGTCAGATTGGTAGGTTTGCAGAAGAAATCCTGTGAAAAATCCACAGCACCTTCTTTTGTCTTCGGTACCTGGTTCAGATCCAGCGTCGTCACCTGGAACATTTCCCCGGCTCCTTCACAATCGCTTCCGGTAATCAGCGGCGTATGCACATAGACAAATCCTCTCTCCTGGAAAAACTTGTGAATGGCAAAAGCCGTCAGAGAACGCACCCGGAACACGGCCTGAAATGTATTGGTTCTGGGGCGCAAATGCGTGATTGTCCGCAAATATTCCAGCGTATGCCGCTTTTTCTGCAGCGGATAATCCGGTGCGGATGCACCTTCCATGGTTACTTCCACGGCCTGAATCTCAAAAGGCTGTTTTGCCTGGGGTGTCGCCACCAGCGTTCCGCGCACGATCACCGCCGCACCTACATTCAGCCTGGAAATCTGCGCAAAATTGTCCATTGTATCGTGGTAAACAACTTGCAGTGTATCAAAAAATGTCCCATCATGGAGTACCAGAAAGCCAAAACTTTTAGAGTCACGCACACTGCGCACCCATCCCCCCACAGTGATCTCCCGGTCCAAATACGACTCTCTGTCCTTGTATAGCTCCCGAATCGTTATCATTTCCATATTTCTTTCCCTCGTTTCTCTCTGTTATCTTCCGCTGTATACGATCCCCTGCTCTGCATCGATCGTTACAAACGTACCGGATTTTAGTATATTTCCTGCATTTCTCGCAGCCACAATTACCGGAATGTCCAGCGCCATGCCTACGATAGCCGCATGGCTGTAACGGTCCCCGGTTTCCGTAACAATACCCGCTGCGTCTTTCAGCTTGCTCATCATCTCATTGTTTGTCTGTTCCACCACAAGGATATCGCCCGGACGGAAGTTGTGCTCTAACTCTTCCATGCTTCTGCATACGCAGACTTTGCCGGACTTCTTCAGCTTATTGCAGCCCTTGCCGGTAATCAGCGTATTGCCCGCCACATGCACCTTAATCATATTGGTCGTTCCGGACATTCCAAGAGGAACACCGGCCGTAATAACTGCCAGCTCTCCGCGCTTAATCAGCCCCTTCTGCTCCGCCTTCTCCACTGCATGATCGAACAGCTCATCCGCCGTATCTTCTTCCTCCATGAGAATCGGCACCACACCCCAGCACAAGTTTAACTGGCGGCATACCCGTTCTTCCGTAGAACAGCCGATAATCGGCACCGACGGACGGTATTTGGAAATGCTGCCCACGGTCTTGCCGGACTTGGAGACGGCTACAATCGCCGCTGCCTTTAGATCCATGGCCGTAGTACAAGTAGCATGGGAAATAGCGTTGGTCACATCCGGACGTTGGGACAGTCTGCGGGGCTTAAATTCCATTGTATAATCAATGTCTTTTTCCGTGCGCTCTGCAATCCGCGCCATCGTCTTCACCGCTTCCACCGGATAAGCCCCTGCCGCCGTCTCTCCGGAAAGCATAATGGCACTGGTTCCCTGATAAATAGCGTTGGATACATCCGAAGTCTCCGCACGGGTCGGACGGGGATTTTTCATCATGGAGTCCAGCATCTGCGTCGCCGTAATTACCGGTTTGTCCATGCTGATGCACAGACGGATCAGTTTCTTCTGAATAACGGGAACTTCTTCTAACGGAATTTCCACGCCCATGTCACCTCTGGCGATCATAATGCCGTCCGCTACCCGAAGGATGGCTGCACAGTTCTCCACGCCCTGCATGTTTTCGATTTTGGCGATGATATTGATGCCCTCTCCGTTATGGCTTTGCAGGATTCTTCGAATCTCCAGAATATCCTCTGCCGTTCTGGTAAAGGATGCCGCAATATAGTCAAATCCCTGCTCTGCCGCAAAAAGAATATCCTCATAGTCTTTCTGACTGACAAAAGGCATCTTTAGTTCTACCCCTGGTACATTTACGCCTTTTCGATTGGAAATGAAACCGCCGTTTTTCACCTGGCAGACGATGCTGCGTCCCTCAATCCGAAGGACTTCCATTCCGATCAGTCCATCATCAATGAGGATGGAATCTCCCGGACAGACATCCCGGAACAGTTCTTTATATGTGATGGATACTTTCTCTGCAGTACCTGTGATCTCTTCATCGGTCAGCGTAAAGATCTGTCCTGCCTTCAGTTCCAGCTTTCCGCCTTCTACTTCTCCGATACGAATCTCCGGCCCTTTCGTATCCAAAAGCGCTGCCACCGGAAGCCCCAATTCCTTCCGGATCTTTTTCACCGCATCCAGTCTCACTTTCTGCTCCTCATGAGTTCCGTGAGAAAAATTCATTCTGGCTACGGCCATTCCTTCCTGCATTAACTGCCGGAGAACCTCCTCATTGTCCGTAGACGGCCCCAACGTACATACGATTTTTGTTTTCCTCATAAAAAATCCACCTCCTATTAATCGTTCCGCATCCTTCTTAAATCAGCCCCTTATCTGGAAGCATTCCCGGACACCTCCGTGTCCGTCCATCCTTCCGGCTGCTTTAAGAAGGATGCTGTTTTCGTTCCGCATCCTTCTTAAATCAGCCCCTTATCTGGAAGCATTCCCGGACACCTCCGTGTCCGTCCATCCTTCCGGCTGCTTTAAGAAGGATGCTGTTTTCGTTTTGCATCAATCCGAAAGCAGCCCCAAACATACTACCCCCGGAAGGCACATAACAATCGAATACATATACCGGAAATACCACCCGTAAGTAGGTCCTGCCATACAGATCAGAAAAACCACCAATAATGGTACAAGTATCAGCAGAAGATTCCGGTTATTTCTGTATATTCCATAAAAAAGCAGAAGCAGCAGCGCCCAAATATAAGAAGCTGCCAGATTGAGCACCGACAGCACCGGCATCTGAAAAAGCATTTCCCGCACATACTCCATCCGCTCCCTAAGGCCGGACAGCGCCTTTGGATAGCCCAGATTCAGTCCCTGATGGTCATTGCTTTCTTCCATATATTCCAGACTGGTCCCGTAATCCTGGATCTCCGTCGTATATCCGCTTGGATAGAAATATCCATAAAGGTTGTTCATAGTGGCCTGCACATAAATATCCGGATGCCGGAAGAACATTCCGCCCCACGCCTTCAGATAGACCGCAATATCCTTCAGGGTCGCTTCTTTGTTAAATGTAGACTTTACCGGATCAGACAGATTCGGATTATACAGCTCACCTAAATGCTCATAATCCAGTACGGCAGCAATAGCCTCTGCCTCCTCTAAAGTCACATCTTCCCCTGCATCTCTTAAATATCTTGCCGTCTGCTGAAACGGTATAGAAAATAGCTGTCTTGTATTATTATCTTTGACCTGACACGCCGGAAGGATCCCCCTCTGGTAGATAAGAGAAAACAGAAAAACTCCCACTAACAGACTCAGAAACAGCCTTCGTTTCTCCTTCACCAGTATCCCTGCAGCCAGCAGCGTCAAAAAAAGCACATAAATTCCGTCCTGTCGGAAGAAAAAAGTCCCCGTTATGGAGATCAGCAGAGGCACATATTTCCTTTTTCCCTGCCCTTCTTCATATCTTCCCGTCAGCGCCCGGTGAAATTCCACTACAAAAAGCATCAGAAACGGCGCATACCACACATCTTTTACCTGCAGAAACAGATAATTCTGAATCCGTGGGTTCAGAACAAAAAACGCCAGAACCACCATCAATACTTTCGGCGAAACCCGGCATTGGACCAGATAGCGGATTGTCCATGCGACAGCTCCTGCGGTCAGCAAAAATTGCAGAAGAGACAGGAAAAAGATGCCTCCATTGGCACTTCCAAACAGATTCTGTCCCAAAAAGGTAGCTGCAACCAGCAAAATCGTATGGATGACCGGATGCTGATTTCTCAGATGTACACTTCCGTGGACAAGAGCCCCATACCCGTTGTCGATCTGTATCTTCGTATCACAGGTGAAAATACCCGGATATGACAATATCATATATGGAAGAAATGCCAGCAGGCAGGTCAGAAATGCCGTGCGAAAAGGATATGTTTCCAGATACTCCATATAGTATCCCACAATGCCTTTTTGTTTATTTGTATCTCCCCGAAACAGCGCATGATCTGCCTGGTCATAAAGCAGGACAATTCCTGCATGAAACAGACAGTAATATCCTGCAAAAGCAATGCATGATTTTACAAACTGTACAGAGCTTCCAAAAACAAGTTCCCAGCTATTGCATTTATAAAAAGAATAGCCAAACACCATGCTGAATGCAAAAAACGCTGCCGGAAGGCAGATACAGAGCTTTTTTATCCTTCCATCCGATCTATTCTCTTTCCGCTTTTCAGATACATACAGCAAATGCAAAAACAACAGGAATAAAATCAGTGAGATCAGATCCGGATGTTTCAGGGCGCCAAGCAGCTCATCCAGCCGCCCCGCTCCCTCCCGGACATCCAGGTCAATCACCAGTGCGGATACTATCAGAAAGCTTTGCAGTCCATAAAACCACTTCCTGCCGCCAATCCGCCATCTCTTTTCATGAACCATAATGATGTTCTGTCCCGTCCGGACACTGCCGGTTCAGGCAGTCCCGGAACGGACAGCTCCTTCCATATTTATTCGTTCACACTGTAATTAGGTGCTTCCTTCGTAATATGGATATCATGGGGATGGCTTTCCTTCAGGGAAGCCGCCGAGATCTTCATAAATTCCGCCGTGGTTTTTAAAGTCTCCACATCTGCCGCACCGCACAGGCCCATACCTGAACGCAGGCCGCCTAAAAGCTGGAAGATCGTATCCTCCACATAGCCTTTATATGCCACTCGGCCTTCCACGCCCTCCGGCACCAGTTTCTTTGCATCGTTCTGGAAATACCGGTCTTTGGATCCATTCTCCATCGCTGCGATAGAACCCATTCCGCGGTAAACCTTGTATTTTCTTCCCTGATACAGTTCAAAGGATCCCGGACTCTCATCACATCCGGCAAAGATGCTTCCCATCATACATACATCAGCCCCTGCAGCAAGCGCCTTTGTAATATCTCCGGAATACTTGATTCCGCCGTCGGCGATGACCGGAACTCCATATTCTTTCGCCACTTCATAACAGTTCATGATGGCGCTGATCTGCGGAACGCCCACACCAGATACTACTCTGGTCGTACAGATGGATCCCGGACCAATACCGACTTTCACCGCATCTGCACCTGCCTCAATGAGTGCCTTTGCCGCTGCTCCTGTAGCCACATTGCCTGCGATCACCGGAATGTCCGGATAAGCCTCTTTCAGCATCTTCAGACAGCGAATTACATTGGCTGAATGTCCGTGGGAAGAATCCAGCACCAGCACATCCACATGCGCCTCAATAAGTGCCTTTGCACGGTCCAGTACATTTGCCGTAATGCCGATGCCTGCCCCGCACAGAAGCCTTCCCTGTCCGTCCTTTGCCGCCAGCGGATATTTGATCTGTTTTTCAATATCCTTGATCGTAATCAGACCTTTTAAATTAAAATTCTGATCGACAATCGGCAGCTTTTCCTTTCTGGCTTTTCCAAGAATCATCTTCGCCTCATCCAGTGTAATCCCTTCGGGTGCAGTAACCAGATTCTCAGAAGTCATGGATTCCTTGATTTTCTTGGTAAAATCTGTTTCAAACTTCAGATCCCGGTTGGTAATGATACCTACCAGCTTTCTCCCCTCGGTAATCGGCACACCGGAAATTCGGTACTTGCCCATCAGCGTATCCGCATCTGCCAGCGTATGTTCCGGAGTCAAAGAAAACGGGTCAGTGATCACACCATTTTCAGAACGTTTTACCTTGTCCACTTCTTCTGCCTGTTGTTCAATGGACATATTTTTATGAATGATACCGATCCCGCCCTGTCTTGCCATCGCAATGGCCATCCGGTGTTCTGTCACGGTATCCATCCCCGCACTCATCATTGGAATGTTCAGTTTGACCGTCTTTGTCAGCCACGTCTCCAGACTGACCTGATTGGGGATCACTTCCGAATAAGCAGGCACAAGAAGGACATCATCAAACGTAATGCCTTCACCGATAATTTTACCCATTTCTTTTCCTCTCTTTCTTTCGTTTTGATAATTTAAAACAGTCTATCAGATAGCTTCCGTAATGTCAATGGACTTTACGGAAAAAACACCGCCAATCTGGACCGGATGATTGTAAAAAATGTGTTTTATCCGTCTGCACTGATTGAGAACCCTGCAAAAAGATAGTCTAATAAAATTTGCAAGAGAGGTGATGCCGGGAGCGTTGGCATAATGCCTCCCATTGTACCAGTGCCGGCGGTCCTGCTAACTGCAGAAATTATCCTGCTGCCCGTCTTCTGCCAGAAAGCTTAGCACGCAAAACACCGGAGCACATATCTGAAAAGATCGTGCCCCGGTGAAAGGTTTTATAGTATTGGCTCTGGAGGAATTACATCATGCCCATTCCGCCGCCGCCTGCCGGCATAGGAGGAACTTCCTCTTTGATGTTCGCTACACATGCTTCCGTGGTCAGGAACGTTGCTGCCACACTGGTAGCGTTCTGAAGAGCACTTCTGGTCACTTTTGCCGGATCCAGAATGCCTGCTTCTACCATGTTTACATACTCTTCTTTATAAGCGTCGAAGCCGATGCCTTTCTCGGATTCGCGTACTTTATTGATGATGACTGCGCCTTCCAGACCTGCATTGGATACAATGTGATACAGCGGAGACTCCAGTGCCTTCAGAATCACTTTTGCACCGGTTCTCTCATCGCCTTCTAACGTCTCCACCAGCTTCTCCACATCTTTAGATGCGTGAATATAAGCAGCGCCGCCGCCGCAGATGATGCCTTCTTCTACTGCTGCTCTTGTAGCTGCAAGTGCATCCTCCATACGAAGTTTTGCCTCTTTCATCTCAGTCTCTGTAGCTGCACCTACACGGATCACCGCTACGCCGCCTGCAAGTTTCGCATAACGCTCCTGAAGTTTCTCTTTATCAAATTCGGATTTGGTTCCGTCGATCTCAGTCTTGATGGTCTTAATGCGGTTCTCGATCTCTTCCTTGCTTCCAAGGCCGTCAACGATAACTGTATTTTCTTTCTGAACTTTAACGGATTTTGCACGTCCAAGCATCTCAACGGTTGCATCTTTAAGCTCCAGTCCGACTTCCTCGGAGATTACCGTACCGCCGGTCAGAATAGCGATATCCTGAAGCATTGCTTTTCTTCTGTCGCCGTAGCCCGGAGCTTTTACACCGACTGCAGTGAAGGTTCCGCGCAGCTTGTTCAGAACCAGAGTCGTCAGAGCCTCGCCCTCGATATCCTCAGCGATGATGAGAAGCTTCTTGCCGGACTGTACCAACTGCTCCAGTACCGGAAGGATCTCCTGGATGTTGCTGATCTTCTTGTCGGTGATCAGGATATACGGATCGTCCAGAACTGCTTCCATTTTCTCAGTATCTGTTGCCATATATGCGGAAATGTAGCCGCGGTCGAACTGCATACCTTCCACCACGTCCAGCTCCGTCTTCATGGTCTTAGACTCCTCGATGGTAATAACGCCGTCGTTTGCTACTTTCTCCATGGCATCTGCTACCATGTTGCCAACCTCGTCATCTCCTGCAGAGATAGCCGCCACTCTTGCCATCTGATGTTTGCCGGTCACTTCGCTGCTCATAGCCTCGATTGCTGCTACTGCACACTCCGTTGCCTTCTTCATACCTTTTCTCAGGACGATGGGATTTGCTCCTGCTGCCAGGTTCTTCATTCCTTCATTGATCATTGCCTGTGCAAGAACTGTAGCAGTGGTAGTACCATCACCAGCTACATCATTGGTTTTCGTAGCCACTTCTTTTACCAACTGTGCACCCATGTTCTCGAATGCATCTTCCAGCTCGATCTCCTTTGCGATGGTCACACCGTCATTCGTAATAAGCGGAGTTCCGAACTGCTTGTCAAGGACTACATTTCTTCCTTTCGGTCCAAGAGTTACGCTTACCGTATTTGCAAGTTTATTCACACCGGCCTCCAGTGCGATTCTGGCGTCTACGCCATGTTTGATCTCTTTAGCCATAACATATTCCTCCTATTTATAGTTCCGCATCCTCCCGAATCATACCCCTTTGTCTGGAAGCATTTCCGGCCGCTACGCACCCGGAAATCCTTCCGGGCATGCTTCGGGACGATGCTGTTTTATAGTTCCGCATCCTCCCGAATCATACCCCTTTGTCTGGAAGCATTTCCGGCCGCTACGCACCCGGAAATCCTTCCGGGCATGCTTCGGGATGATGCTGTTTTATAGTTCCGCATCCTCCCGAACCATGCCCCCTAGTCTGGAAGCATTTCTCAGGCAGATGCTGTTTTAGTTGCCGAGATTATTCAACGATCGCAAGAATATCATTCTGTCTTACGATCACAAACTCTTCCTCGTCCAGTTTTACTTCATTTCCTGCATATTTGGAGTAGATGACCTGATCTCCAGGTTTTACCTGCATGGTCACTTCCTTGCCGTCTACCATTCCGCCTGGTCCTACTGCCACAACTTCTGCAGTTACCGGCTTCTCCTGTGCTTTTGCTGCCAGGATGATTCCGGATTTGGTTGTCTCCTCTTTTTCATTTTGTTTTAATACAACTCTGTCGCCTAAAGGTACTAACTTCATGATGATTCCTCCTTCAATGATTCAGCTTCATGTTATTAGCACTCACTTACATCGAGTGCTAATCTCTGGATAATATATTAGTACGTAAAAAGCGAATTGTCAATGGGGAAATTTCGATTTTTTTAGTTTTTAGTATTTCTTTATACTTTTCATACTGGTTTTATGATTTTGCACCTGCTCCAGCTCTTCAAAAACACAATCGTTCAGTACTTTGATGCTGGTCCCTTTCATACCGGAGGAGCGGGACTCAATTACTCCGGCACTTTCAAATTTTCGAAGCGCATTGACAATTACCGATCGCGTAATTCCTGCCCGGTCCGCGATTTTGCTGGCTACCAGCGTGCATTCATTTCCCCGCATCTCCCGAAAAATCAGCAGAACTGCTTCCAGCTCCGTAGCCGACAGCGTGCCGATGGCGGACTGCACGATCTGCCGCCTGCGCTCCTCTTCCGCATTCTCTTCATGCACGGACCGCATCATCTCAAGTCCTACCACTGTCGTCCCGTACTCACTCAGAATAATATCATCAATGTCATAGCTTTCCTCATATTTATACAGAAAAAGCGTTCCCAGCCGCTCCCCCGCAATATTGATTGGCGTAATCAGCGCCTGATAGCTGCGGATATTTTCCACCACAAACCCAAGCGTCATCAGATTCACATTTTCTTTGGTAGACAGGATTCCCAGAAGCCGTTCGTTCAAAAGCGGATCAATCAGAGTCCCCACTCTGTCCCCTATCAGTTCATGGATCTCCTCCACGCCCTCATACTGGCTGATCCCCAGCACTTTTCCCTTCCGGCTGATTACAAGTGCGTTCGACAGCAGAATCTCCGATAATACCCTGCAGATATCATTAAAGACTACCTTGCTGGAATTGTTATTATGCAGAAGCTTGTTGATCTTTCTAGTTTTATCTAATAACTGTACACTCATTTTTTCATCTCCCATCCCAATACAAGAAACAAAGTGCGGTCCTAAAAAAAACAACCGCACTTTGGATATTAGCATATTATATGACAGATTTCAATTAGATTCTGAACTTTTCTGCTCTTTCGTCTCTTCCGGTTTTTTCCAGGAAATATAATCGCAGTCCGGATATCCTTCGCAGCTATAGAACTTGCGCCCCTTCGACGAACGCCGGAGTACGATCTCCTTTCCGCATTTCGGACAGGATACTCCGATCTTCTCCAGATACGGCTTGGTGTTTCGGCAGTCCGGAAATCCGGGACAGGCCAGGAATTTTCCATGGGGGCCGTACTTGATGACCATGTTTCGTCCGCACTGCTCGCAGACCACATCGCTGACTTCGTCCTCAATCTTTACCTTCTGAAGCTTCTCCTCCGCCCGGTTCACCGCTTCGTTCAGATCCGGATAGAAGTTGCTGACCACCGTCTTCCAGTTGACCTTTCCTTCCTCCACCATATCTAAAAGCGACTCCACATTGGCAGTAAAATCCGTCTCCACAATGCTTGGAAACGCCTGCTTCATCATATGATTGACTACTTCCCCGATCTCGGTCAGGTAGAGATTCCTGCCTTCCTTTGCCACATAACGGCGGGCAATGATGGTACTGATCGTGGGCGCATACGTACTTGGTCTTCCAATCCCCAGCTCCTCTAAAGACTTCACAAGCGCCGCTTCTGTATAATGCGCCGGCGGCTGGGTAAAATGCTGCCGGTCCTCCAGATCTTTCAGCGTAAGAACCGAATCTTTGTTAATGGCTTTTACCAGCGTCGTATTTCCGTTCTTCTCCTCCTCATCCTGGACATAGACCGACATAAAGCCGTCAAATGCCACAGCGGAAGCCGATACGGTAAAACGATAGCCGCCGCCGTCAATCTTCACCGATGTTGTATGGTATTTTGCATCCGCCATACAACTGGCCGTAAACCGTTTCCAGATCAGTTGATACAGACGGAACTGATCTCTGGACAAAGAATCCTTAACGGAAGCCGGAAGTCTTCGGATATCCGTAGGACGAATGGCTTCGTGGGCATCCTGGATCTTTTTGTCTCCTTCTTTTTTGGCTGTCTCTTTTCCTTTGGCCGGCACATAGGAATCTCCATAAGCTTCCTTAATATATTCTGCTGCTGCAGCAGATGCCTCCTCAGAAATACGGGTGGAGTCCGTACGCAGGTAGGTGATGATTCCTATGGTCCCAAGTCCTTCCACATCAATGCCTTCATAGAGCTGCTGGGCCAGACGCATAGTCTTAGAAGTGGAAAAATTCAGCACCTTAGACGCCTCCTGCTGAAGCGTACTGGTCGTAAAGGGCAGCGGTGCTTTCTTCGTCCGCTCTCCATTCTTTACTTCCGCAACTGCAAATGAAGCTTCCTTCACAGCTTCCAGTACTTTTTCCATCTCCTCCTTGGAATGGATCTCCAGTTTTTCTTTCGGCGTACCATAGAATTTTGCTGTCAGAGACTTCTTCTCTCCCTTTACAGAGAAGTCCGCCTCCAGGCTCCAATACTCTTCCGGCACAAAGCCATTGATCTCTTCCTCCCGGTCCGCGATCAGACGCAGCGCCACAGACTGCACTCTTCCGGCGCTGAGTCCGCGTTTGACCTTAGCCCAGAGAATCGGGCTGATCCGATAACCCACCATGCGGTCCAGCATCCTTCTCGCCTGCTGAGCATCTACCAGATCCTGATCGATCCCGCGGGCATGACGGATGGACTCTTTTACCGCACTTTTAGTGATTTCATTAAAGGTAATCCGGTACATTTTTCCGTCTTCCAAGTTCAGCGCCTTCGAAAGATGCCAGGAGATCGCTTCACCCTCCCGGTCAGGGTCTGTTGCCAGATAAACTTTATCCGCCTTCTTCGCCGCTTTGCGAAGCTTGGCCAAGATATCTCCTTTTCCGCGAATCGTGATATATTTTGGTTCATAATCGTGTTCCACATCGAAACCAAGCTGGCTTTTGGGCATATCTCTTACATGTCCGTTCGAAGCCATGACTTCATAATTCGAGCCTAAAAATTTCTTAATCGTCTTCACTTTGGCAGGAGACTCCACGATCACAAGATATTTTGCCATTTTGGTCATCCTCAATCTGTTCTTATATAGTCATTCTTCTGAATTTCCCGAATGCAGCCCTTCAGTTCCAGTTCCACCAGAATCCGGAGTACCTTCTGAACCGGCATTTGGGTCTTTCTCACCAGCTCCTCTAATGAAACGGGCTGTAAACGTATCCAACTATACACGATATTTTCTTCCTTGGCAAGTAGAATTTTCTCCGGCTCCTTGTTCTTTCCGGAAAAAATGCCCAGTGCATCCAGGACTGCCTGGGGGCTGTCGGCAACTCCGGCCCCCTGCCGAATCAGATTTAGACACCCTTTACTTCGTGCATCTGTCACTCTTCCCGGTACTGCAAATATATCCTTTCCCTGATCCAGTGCAAAATCCGCCGTAATCAAGGAGCCGCTTTTTTCCTTTGCCTCCACCACAAGGACCAGATCCGAAAGTCCGCTGATGATCCTGTTTCTGGCTGGAAAATGTCCCGCTATGGGAGGCATGCCCGGAGGCTGTTCGGAAAGGATGCCGCCCTTTTCCATGATACGTTCATACAGTCTTCTATGCCCTGCAGGATAACAGATATCCACCCCGCACCCAAGGACTGCAAAAGTATCTCCGCCGGCCTCCAAAGCCCCTTCATGGGCCATGCCGTCAATCCCCCACGCCATCCCGCTGATAATCTGCACCCCTTTTGCCGCCAGTTCTTTTGCAAATGTCCGCGCCGTTTCATTTCCGTAACTGTCCGAACGTCTGGCACCCACAACCGCTACAGACGGCCGGTCTTTGTCAGGCAGTCTTCCAAGAAAATAAAGCCCTTTTGGCATTCCTTTATAAACTTTCAGCTTTTCCGGATAACCAGATTCCTCCTGACGGATATATTGTATGCGGATTTCTTCTCTGTCAGTCATATTTCTTCTATTATATAGTCCCTCCGTCCGGCTCACCTCCCCCAGAACCGCTGATCCAGCGAACGATAGCCTACAGCCTCCAATATGTGTTCCCGGCGGATCCTCTCCTCCTCTTCCAGATCCGCAATGGTCCTGGCTACTTTGATAATCCGGTGATAGGCTCTGGCACTCAGGCCCAGTTTCTCGTACGCCCGTTCCATAACTTTCGCCTCTTCCCTGCCAAGAGGGCAGAAAACCCGTATGGCAGAAGACGGAAGTCCGGAATTAAACTGCCAATTTTGTCCGCAGTATCTTCTTTTCTGTATCCTCTGTGCTGTCTCCACCCGACAGCGAATATCGCTCGAACATTCGTTCTCTCTGTTTTGAGCCAGTTCCTGATATTCCACCCGTGCCGTCTCCACACAGATGTCCATACGGTCCAGCAGCGGCCTGGAAATCCGATGCAGATACTGACTGATCTCTCCCGGCAGGCACTGACACCGATCCCGGTCAGGATAGTAACCGCATTTGCATGGGTTCATAGCCCCAACTAATTGAAAATGTGCCGGAAATACATACGTTCCGCTTGTCCTGCTGATAGTCACCTGTCCCTCTTCCATAGGCTGGCGCAGCACCTCCAGAGCACTCTTGGAAAATTCCGGCAGCTCGTCCAGAAAAAGAACTCCCCTTGTAGCCAGGCTGATCTCTCCCGGCTTTACTTTCCTCCCGCCCCCCGCCAGGGCATGGGCAGAAACCGTATGATGCGGAGCGCGGAAAGGACGGGCTGCCACAAGTCCGTCCTTTCCTGCCAGAAGACCGCAGGCGCTGTACACCTGCGAAATTTCCAGACTTTCTTCCATCGTAAGCCTGGGCAGAATCGAGGGAAGCCTCCTTGCAATCATCGTCTTCCCTGCTCCCGGACTTCCAATCATCAGAAAATTATGCATACCTGCCGCTGCAATCTCCGCTGCTCTCCGCACTGCCTCCTGGCCGTTGACATCCCGAAAGTCTTCCCCGCCTTCCAAGGCACTCTCTTTCCACTCTGCCAGCGGTTCGGCCCTTTTTACGCAGGCTTCCCTGTCCGTCAGACATTCCAAAAGCTCTCCAAGCGTCTCCACGCCGACCACCCGGATCCTCTGGATACAGGCTCCTTCCCGTGCATTTTCTTTGGGGACCAGACAGAGACTGCAGCCCAAATCTCTTGCTAACATAACCGTCTGCAAAACGCCGCTTACCGGTCGAACTTTACCGTTTAAACCAATCTCCCCCACAATCAGTACATCTTTTGTGTTTTCCTCCTTTAAAATCCCAAGTGCCGCCAGAAGCGCCGCGGCTACTGGAAGATCAAACCCCGTCCCTTCCTTTCGGATATGCGCCGGAGACAGATTTACTGTAATCCGTTTAGACGGCATGGAAATTTGCGTATTGCGCAAAGCCGTGCGCACCCGGTCTGCGGCCTCCCGCACTTCATGGGACAGATCACCCACCATGCAAAATTGAGGCAGTCCGTCGCAGATATCCGCCTCTACCTGTACCGGATAGGCATCAATCCCGACGACTGCCGCTGATAAAATGGTACTGAACATTTCTTTTCCAGGGCATACACCAGGCAGGCCCCTTCCTTTCATTCAATTCGTATTTGGAAAAACTCTGCGATTTGCATTCCAGATATCAGACGCTATAAGCATAGCACATATGTTCCGGGAAATCAATCCCGGAAATATTCTTTCAGCCGATTCAGAGCATTTTTCTCAATACGGCTAATATACGAACGGGAAATGCCAAGCTTCTGTGCGATCTCCCTTTGGGTATATTCTCTGCCGCGGTACAGTCCGTAGCGCATAATAATTACCTGCCGCTCCCGTTCGGACAAAACGTCCTCCAACAGTCCATAGACTTTTCTCGTGTCGTCTTTCAGGCCGATCTGGTCAAAAGCCGGCGGTTCCCGGCTTTCGATGATATCCAGAAGCTGGATCTCATTTCCTTCCTTATCCGTGCCGATAGGCTCATAATAGGAGGACTCTCTCTGAAGCTTTTTCTTCACCCTCATGTACATAAGGATCTCGTTCTCTACACATCTCGCTGCATAGGTCGCCAGCTTGCTCGCCTTTTCATGGTCAAAGGTGTCTACTGCTTTAATCAGCCCGATGGTGCCTATGGAGATCAGTTCCTCCATATCGTCCTCGGAGGACTGGTACTTTTTCACAATGTGGGCTACAAGGCGCAGATTATACTCAATCAAAATCTGACGTGCCTTTTCGTCCCCTCCCTTATACCTCACTAAACAATCTTTCTCTTCTTCCGCCGTAAGAGGTTTCGGAAAAGCTTTCAAAAAAGACACCTCAGTGGATATTTAATACATCTTATGTAAAAATCCCACGAAAGTGCCTTTCCACTTTTATCTTATTATACATCTGCCGTTTTCCGAAGCAGGTCCATCTTCTCCGGCGCCTGGCTCAGCTTTATCCACAAGCTTTGTCTTGCATGGGGGGCGCTCTCCTGAGGCTCCCACACCGGCCCGGCTTCGGATGCATCCTTCCCAATGGGACCTCCCCAGATCCTTTCTACTGTCGCCGGAACATCCCTGCCGTCCGGCTTCATGATTTCAATGGTTTCTCCGACAGAGAACTTGTTCCGCTGCTCCACCCGGCAGCCATAGGTTCCCCCCGTCTCCGCCACAGTACCAAGATATGTGTATTCTTTTACATAGGTGCTGTTCTCATAGATCTGTGCGTTTTCATCCGGCCTTCCATAAAAAAATCCGGTCGTAAATCTGCGGTTCGTACTGACGTTCACCTGTTCCAAATACCAGGGCATACGCTCCTCGTACAAAGCCGGCGATGCCGCATAATCGTCCAGTGCATGACGATAGGCCCTGGCCACAGAAGCAGCATACAGTGCCGTCTTCATTCGGCCTTCCACTTTCAGGCTGTCCACACCGGCCGCCAGCAGATCCGGAAGATGACCGATCATGCACAGATCTTTGGAATTAAAGAGAAATGTGCCCCGCTCGTTCTCATAAACCGGCATATATTCCCCAGGACGCGTCTCCTCCACCACTGCATACTTCCAGCGGCAGGGATGGGTGCAGGCTCCCTGATTGGCATCTCTCCCTGTGAGGTAGTTGCTTAGAAGACATCTGCCGGAATAAGAAATGCACATGGCTCCATGCACAAATGTCTCGATTTCCATCGTATCAGGAATCTGATCCCGGATCTCCCGGATCTCCCCAAGAGACAGCTCCCTTCCGGTTACCACTCTTTTAGCCCCCTGAGACTGCCAGAAACGAAACGTCTTATAATTTACATTATTCGCCTGCGTAGAAATATGAATATCGATCTCAGGGCATATTTCTCTGGCTGTCAGAAAAAGTCCCGGATCCGAAATAATCAGTGCATCCGGATGAATGGCCTTCAGCTCTTCAAAATACGCCTCTGCCCCTTCCAGATCCCGGTTATGGGCAAGTATATTGGCCGTTACATATACCTTTACCTTGCGGGCATGGGCAAAGGCAATCCCTTCCTTCATCTCCTCCATGGAGAAATTTTTCGCTTTTGCCCGAAGGCCGTAAGCTTCTCCGCCGATATAGACGGCATCTGCCCCGAAATTTACCGCAGTCTTCAGCACCTCCAGACTGCTGGCCGGGATCAAAAGCTCCGGTTGTCTGTTCATATTCCGTCTGCTCCTTTTCTATCCGGCAGGCTGCCTCCCGTCCGAACACTGATGGTGACACCATCTCCAAGAGGCAGTATGGATGTAGTCAGTTCTTCTGTATGGGTCAGTGCATACAGATATTCTCTCATTCTTGCGTGGATTGTGCGATTTCTCCGCTCCACGGCAAACCGGGACTCTATAATATCCCCGTCCTGAAGCACATTATCCGACACAAGAATGCCGCCCCTTCTCAGAAGACGCAGAACTTCCGGCAGATAGCTGATATACTGTCCCTTTGCCGCATCCACAAAGATCAGATCATAGGTATCCTTCAGTTCCTTCAGTACCTGCAGTGCATCTCCCTCAATCAGCGTGATCTGTTCCTCCTTCCCTGCACGGGCAAAATGCTCCCTCGCGACAGGAATCCTTTTTTCATAATTCTCGATGGTCGTAATCCGGCAGCCTTCCGGCGCATACTCACTCATAAATAGGGCGGAAAAACCGACCGCCGTCCCCACTTCCAGAATCTTCTCAGGGCTGTGAGCCTTTATCAGAAATCGAAGCAGGCTCTGGGTCTCTTTCCGGATGATTGGAACTTTTGACGCTTTTGCATCCGCTTCCATCCGGTCTAGTTGTTCTGAATTACCCGGATACAGGGAATTAATATAGGCACTTACCCGCTCTCCCCTTGTCATTCCTCTTCTTCCTCTTCGCCTTCACCTGCCAGAACCTGCATCAGTTCTTTCGGAGTCATGGATGTATTCAAAATGTACTCTCCTGGCTTGATCTTGTCCTCGTACTTATTGACCTTCAACTGAATCCGGAAAATGTCCGCATCATGAATCAGCCCTCTTCTCTCCAGAAGCTGCGCTGCCTCTTTGATTGTCATATCACTGCTCAGCGCCACAAGCATATCTCTTCCGGGCTTGGGTTCTACAGCCGCTTCGGACACGATGCTGTAACCATACGTATATGCATAGGTCCCCACCTGATAGATACCTGCAGCCACCAGTATCACGATGGACAGACGCAGGAAAAAAAGTACTGCTGCCAGTAATACCTTTTCTGTTTTCATAGCTCTGTCTCCTGCTTTTGTTCTGTATCCGCACTTATATCAGTATCTCTACAATATCAATAAGTCTGGCATGAATTTCCTGCATCATCCGGCACATGCGAAGCTCCCGCTCCAAATAAGCCGCCACGACAGGATCTCTGCGAAAGCTCTCAAACTGTGCTTCAAATGCTTCCAGGCGCTCATACAGATCTTCCCCGTCAATGTTCTGAAGTTCATAATTTCTCCAGCAGAACTCCCGAATTTTCTCCGCCAGACCCGGAATCTGTTCCACCTGCCGTCTGGCTGCCAGAAAATTCTGATACTCTGCGCTTTCTTCGATTACTGTTCTTAGTTCTTCTACTTTTTCTTTGATCACATCCATGCTTTTTGCCCTATACTTCCATGATAATCGGAAGGATCATGGGGTTCCGTTTGGTCTTTTTACGGATATGATCCCCCAGTGCATCTTTCATGACATTTTTCATCTTGCCCCAGTCCGTAATATTGCGGTCCAGACATTTTTCTACCGCATCATAGACTACCGCACGGGCCTGCTCCATCAGATCCTCGGACTCTCTTACATAGACAAATCCTCTGGATACGATATCCGGTCCCGACAGCAGCACATTGCTGCCCTTTTCCAGTGTCAGGACGATAATCATGATACCATCCTCTGCCAGATGCTGGCGGTCACGCATGACAATATTTCCCACATCACCGACACCAAGGCCGTCCACAAATATCGCCCCTGTATGGACCTTATCCACCACTGCAGCACCGGTTTCATTCATCTCGATCACATCTCCGGACTGCAGAACAAAAATATGGTCTTTCTCAATGCCCAACTGTCTTGCAATGGAAGCCTGTGCTTTTAGATGCCGGTACTCTCCGTGCACCGGAATCGCATACTTTGGATGAACGAGAGAATAGATCAGCTTGATCTCCTCCTGGCAGGCATGTCCCGACACATGGGCATCCTGGAAGATCACATTTGCCCCTTTGGCAGACAGTTCATTAATGACTTTTGAAACCGCTTTCTCGTTGCCCGGAATCGGATTGGAACTGAAAATCACGGTATCGCCCGGCATAATATGCACTTTCCGATGCAGATTCTGGGCCATACGCGACAGAGCCGCCATGGATTCTCCCTGGCTTCCTGTGGTAATCAGCACCGTCGCCTCCGGCGGATAATTATTAAGCTGTTCAATATCGATGAGTGTATTGTCCGGTATTCGGATATAGCCCAGCTCCACTGCCGTTGTAATGACATTGACCATGCTGCGGCCTTCCACTACCACTTTTTTATTATGTTTGTATGCAGAATTGATGATCTGCTGTACCCGGTCCACATTGGACGCAAAGGTTGCCACGATGATCCGGGAGTTGCAGTGTTCCGTAAAGAGCGCATCCATCGTCCGCCCCACACTCTTTTCCGACATCGTCACACCCGGACGTTCTGCATTGGTACTGTCACACATAAGCGCCAGCACGCCCTTTTTCCCGATCTCGCCGAAGCGCTGCAAGTCGATGCTGTCGCCAAAAACCGGCGTATAATCCACTTTGAAATCACCCGTATGCACGACAATACCTGCCGGTGAATAGATGGCAAGAGCCGAAGCATCCGCAATACTGTGGTTGGTCTTTACAAATTCAATCCGAAACTGTCCAAGATTAATAGACTGCCCATGCTTCACCACTTTTCTTTTCGTAGTCTTCAGCATATTGTGCTCTTTTAATTTCCCCTCAATCAGAGCAATGGTCAGCTTCGTCGCATAGACCGGCACATTGATATCTTTCAGGACATATGGCAGTGCTCCGATATGATCTTCATGTCCGTGAGTGATGACAAATCCTTTCACTTTACTGATATTCTGTTTCAGATATGTCACGTCCGGGATCACCAGATCGATCCCCAGCATATCATCCTCCGGAAACGCCAGACCGCAGTCCACAACAACAATACTGTCTTCGAACTCAAAGGCAGTAATGTTCATACCGATCTGCTCCAGCCCGCCTAACGGAATGATACGCAGTTTTGAATTGTTCACATTTTTCAAATATATAACCTCCTAATTATAGTTCCGCATCTGTATACAGGATATCCTTTTCCGGAAGAATTTCCCTCCGCTTACGCTTCTGGAAATCCTTTCGGATATTTTACATACAAATGCTGTTTTTATAGTTCCGCACCTGTGCACAAGATATCCCCGACAATCCTTCCGGACACCTTATGTCCAGATGCTGTTTTTACATTGGCTGTCCGCTTTATTACAAGACGGCACAGACATATCTTTTCTGTCTTCTTTGGTCTTTGCCCCGGCAGTCTCCTATAAAAACGGACTCCTTCCGGCTACGCTTTCCCGTTCCTCTTTCTGTTACCTTGTAATGTCTACATCATCCAGAAGCTGCTCAAACACCTTAAGCACTGCCTCTGCTTCCTGTTCATCCTCCACGATCTCGCAGACACTCTCCTGTTCCTTGTCCGCTGACAAATCTTTCAGGATCACACAGTTCGCATCCCCTTCTTCTGAATCCGCCGCCAGCAGATAGTTTGTCCCATTTACACGGGTCTGCTCTAGTACATAAAGTTCAAGCGTCTCTCCCTGCTCCCCCTGAAATGTCAGTTTCTCCATCTTTGTCCTTTTCTCCTTTTATATACCGTCTGTCCAGATATCCCTGCAAAATAAAGACCGCCGCGATCTGATCCACATACGCCTTCCGATGCTCCCGCCGGATACCGCTCTCCATGAGCGTCCGCTCCGCCTCCACTGTCGTCAGACGTTCATCCCACATAACAACAGGCAGGCCTGTCCGCTTTTTCAGCATCTCTGCAAATTCCAGCGATTTCTCAGCCCTGTCTCCTATGGTATTATTCATATTTTTTGGAAAACCCAGTACGATCTCTTCTACTTCGTACTCTTCACACAACACCTTAATCCGGGCAAGCGTCTGCCTCAGTTTATTCTCCTGAGTCCTTGCAATCGTCTCCAGCGCCTGCGCAGTGAAAAGAAGCCCGTCGCTTATTGCAACACCGACCGTCTTTGAACCGTAGTCCAATCCCATAATCCTCACTGGTGCCTAATCCCTCACGGTCTTTTCTACATAGACTCTCAAAAGCTCTTCCACCAGCTCGTCCCGTTCCACCTTCATAATCAGGCTCCTGGCCCCTTTGTGGCTGGTGATATAAGTCGGATCTCCGGACATAATATACCCGACGATCTGATTCACCGGATCATAGCCCTTCTCCGTCATAGCCTCATAGACCTTTCTAAGAACTTCCCCCACTTTCAGTTCCTGATCTGACTGAATTTTAAAATACTGTGTGTTTTCCAATTTTTTCATAGTACCCCGTCCTCAGCAAAGTATATCATACCTGTTATATCATCAGTTTACTATAATCCGGCAGTAAATTCAATGTTTATTTTCTGTCACTCTCTGTCGATATCCGCCGCCGTCCCGCACAGCAGGTCATTTTCCAGCAGTTTTTCTACTTTTACCCGGACCAGGCGATTGGTAAGTGAATCCTCTCCGGGCACGGCTACTTTCACATATTCCCTCGTATGCCCGGTCTGCCAGATCTTCCCCTGCAGCACATACGGTTCCTCCATAAGCACTTCCACAGTTCTGCCCAGCAGCCGGGTACGATAGTTCAGACTGTTCTCTTCGGTCAGCTTTAGGAGAAGGTCACTCCTCTTCGTCTTCACCGGCTCCGGAATCTGCCCGTCCATCCGGTCCGCTCTAGTTCCCTTTCGTCTGGAATATTTGAACACATGAGTCTCATAAAAGCGGATCTTTTTCAGAAATGCCACTGTTTCTGCAAACTCCTCTTCCGTCTCTCCCGGAAAACCGACCATCACATCCGTCGTCAGAGCCGGATGGTCAAAGTGGGACCGCAGTCTCTCACAGCATGCACCAAATTCCTCTGTATCATACTTCCGATTCATCCGTTTCAGCGTCTCATCACATCCGCTCTGCAAAGACAGGTGAAAATGCGGACAGAGCTTTTCCACGAACGTCAGTTCTCTTACAAATGCCTCCGTCATAATCCGCGGTTCTAAAGAGCCAAGACGGATTCTTTGAATTCCCCGGACATCATTTACCGCCCGCAGCACAGTCAGAAGGTCCCCTTTTGGCAGATCCGTTCCGTAGGAATCTAAATGAATGCCTGTCAGCACTACTTCCTGATATCCGTTCTCAGCTAACGCCTGCACTTCCGAAAGGATATCCGTAAGACTCCTGCTGCGGACTCTTCCTCTTGTATAAGGAATGATACAATACGTACAGAACTGATCGCACCCGTCCTGGATCTTTACGCAGGCTCTCGTATGTCCGGAAGTCCGTTCATGGGCCAGTTCCTCATAAGTCCTCTCATGGGTCATATCATGGATCCAGGAAGTTTTATGGGCCTTTTCCCATTCCTCAAGAATCAGAGGCAGTCTGGCCTTTTCATTATTTCCAATCAGAATATCCACCGCCTGATCTTTCAGAAGCTCTTCCCCCGCCGCCTGGACATAACAGCCCGCCGCAATCACCAGCGCTTCCGGATTCTGCTTCTTTGCCCGGTGCAGCATCTGACGGGACTTCCGGTCAGCCATATTCGTCACACTGCATGTATTAATCAAATAGACATCCGCCTGCTCCTCAAAAGAAACAATCTCATATCCCTGCCGGAGCAGCATTTCTTCCATAGCTTCCGTCTCGTACGCATTTACTTTGCAGCCAAGGCTGTGCAGCGCAGCTTTTTTCATACCTTTCTCCTGTCAAAATCCGGCGCCGGTCCTAGTCATACCCTGTACCCGGAAATATTCCAATCCGGACCAGCCGCCTTATTTTTAATAATTTTTTCATTGACTTTCTTCCCGCAAGTCATTAATATGTTAGATGTAATCAATACCATGCGAGGAGGATTCAACAATGAAAACAGTTCATATTTCTTTAAACTCCATCGATAAAGTAAAAGCATTCGTAAACGAGATTACCAAATTCGATAATGATTTCGATCTGGTATCCGGACGCTATGTCATTGACGCCAAGTCCATCATGGGAATTTTCAGCCTGGACCTTTCCAAACCCATTGAGCTGAACATCCACTCGGAGAAAAATGCAGATGAGATCCTTGAGGTTCTCGCCCCCTATATCGTTGACTGAAATATGCACCCGAGCGGGCTGCCGTACGCGGCAGCTTTTTTGCTGCCCTTTTTTATAAGTCCGGGTCTGTTCAGACCTGAATCACTTCTTTTGTTTCCAGCGCTTCTTTTACCATCTCGTCGATCTTCCCGGCAAGCGCCTTCTCGGACCAGCGGATCCGCTCTACCTGCGGTTTTGTTACCGGATGCTTTGCCACAAAGGTGGTACAGCAGTCTTCGTAAGGCAGAATAGACGTCTCATACGTATCGATCTTCTTGGCAATGGTCACAATGTCTTCTTTGTCAAATGCGATCAGCGGCCGAAAGACCGGCAGACGGCACACATCATTCGTAGCCGCAAGACTCGGCACGGTCTGGCTCGCCACCTGCCCAATGCTCTCTCCGGTAATCAGTGCCAGACATCCGGTGTCTTCTGCAATCTGCTGCGCAATCCGCATCATATAGCGGCGCATAATTATCGTCAGTTCATCCTTGGGACACTGGTCATATATATACATCTGAATGTCCGTAAAATTAATTACATGCAGGCGAATGTCCCCTGTATACCGGGCAACTTTTTTCGCCAGTTCCACTACTTTCTCCTTTGCACGCTCACTTGTATAAGGCGGTGCATGAAAATAGACGGCATCAATATAGACTCCCCGTTTTGCCACCATATAGCCGGCCACCGGACTGTCAATGCCTCCTGACAAAAGCAGTATCGAACGTCCGTTCGTTCCAAGCGGCATACCGCCCGGACCTGGAATCACCTCCGAATAGATGCAGATCTGGCTGCGAAGCTCTATGTGCAGCAGTATCCCCGGCTTGTGCACATCCACCGTCAGGCCCGGAAATTCCTCCAGTATCCGGCCTCCCAGCTCTGCATTGACTTCCATGGAATCCATCGGATACCGCTTGTTGGCACGGCGGGTATGAACTTTAAAAGTATCTGTGACTCCTTCATACATTCTGTGCATATAAGCCAGCACATCTTCTGACAGCGCTTCGAATCCCTGATCTTCTGCAAGCACCACAGGACAGATGCCCACAATGCCGAACACCCTCTGAAGTGCGCTTATCGTCTCTTCATAGTCAAAGGCACCTTCCGCCTCCACGTAGATGCGCCCCTGCTCCTTTGTAATCCTGAACGTACCGTCCACTCCGGACAGCACCTGCTTCATACGGGCCACCAGTGCATCCTCGAACACATAACGGTTCTTGCCCTTTACCCCGATCTCTCCATATTTTATTAAAAATGCCTGAAACATCTTATTCTCCTGTTAAAAATCCTAGTTCTGCAAATGTGCAGATACTGCTTTTGTTTTCTCTGCAGCCAGCCCAAATGTAATCTGTCGGCACCAAATACAACCTGATCCGGCGCCGGCAGGACGCATCCGGGCATCCGCTCTATCTTCGAACATATTTTCGAAGCATCGGCAGCACTTCCTTAAGTCCCTCCAGACAGTATGCGATCTCCTCCTCTGTCGTCTCAAAGCTCAGACTGAACCGAAGCGTACTCCCAAGCAGTCCTTTCTCCAGCCCGATGCCCTGAAGCGTCTGGCTGACCGACGGCTTATTGGAAGAGCAGGCAGACCCTGCAGACACATAGATCCCTTTCTCCTCTAAAGCATGAAGAAGCACTTCGCTCCTCACCCCCGCAAAACTTAAGCTCACGATATGGGGCGCACTGTCCCGTCCGGTTCTGCCGTTTACCGTAACCCCATCCAGCCTTTCTGCCCCGGTAATCAGCTTCTCTTTCAGCCGATACATCCGGTCCGTCTTTTCCTCCAGATCTCTATAGCACTCTTTTGCCGCCTCTGCGATCCCGGCAGTCCCTGGCACATTCTCCGTACCGGAGCGAATCCCCTTTTGCTGCTCTCCCCCAAAAAGAATGGGGCGGATTTTCGCTTTCTCACTAACATAGAGCAGGCCGATCCCCTTCGGTCCGTGTATCTTGTGTCCGCTGACAGACAGAAGATCAATCCCTTCCTTCTTCGGATAAATTCGGTATTTTCCATAAGCCTGGATGGCATCCACATGAAACAGTACCCTAGGGTTTTGCATCCTTACGGTCTGGGCGATCTCTTTTATGGGCTGAACGGAGCCAATCTCATTGTTTACGTACATGACCGAGAGCAGGATCGTCTCCTGACTGACCGCATCCCGAAGGGCATCCAAAGACACGATTCCATTCTTGTCCACCGGAAGATAAGTCACCCGAAAGCCGCATGTTTCCAGATACTTCATCACATTCAGGACAGACGGATGCTCAATAGCAGTGGTAATCAGATGCTTTCCCGCTCTCTGATTGGCCAGCGCAGCGCCCATAACTGCCAGATTGTTGGACTCTGTCCCGCCGGACGTAAAATACAGCTCCTTTTCCTGGACTTTCAGATTTTCCGCAAAAAATGCCTTTGCTTCTTTTATATAATGCTCCGCTTCCACTCCTTTTTTATGAAGGGAAGAAGGATTGCCGTAATCGGTCCTCATCACATGGACCATCTTTTCTGTCACACACTCCAGACACCGGGTTGTGGCAGAATTATCCAGATATGCATCCACGTCTCTATTCCTCCAGCCAAAACATCAGAACCGACAGGATGCAAAGCCCTGCCGTTTCCGTCCTTAAGATCCGCTTTCCAAGAGAGATCGGTTTTACCCCTTTCTCTGCTGCCTGTTCTGCCTCTTCTCTTTCAAATCCGCCCTCCGGGCCGATGAATATGCCCACCGACTGTCCAGGACGAATGCCGCGCAGAATCTCCTTGGTCTGCTCCATAGCACTTCCGGAATCGTCTTTTAAAAACTCCTCTGCACATTCATAAGGAATCAGACATACATCCAGCTCCCCTGCCAGGTCCAGTGCTTCCCGAAAATTATTTACCGGAAATACCGATGGAATCAACGCTCTTCCAGACTGTTTTGCCGCGCTTTCCGCCACCGCCTGCCAGCGCTTTCTCTTATTGGCTTCCTTTTTGGCATCCAGCCTGACAACACACCGCTTGGATGCCACCGGCACAATTCCTGCAGCTCCCAGTTCCACTGCCTTCTGAATAATCAGCTCCATCTTGTCCCCTTTGGGCAGACACTGAAACAGCGTAATCCTGCACGGAAGCTCTGATTCTATCCGGCGTCTTTTTAAAATGTCCGTGCAGATCATATCTTCTGTACAGACGCGGATTCGGCATTGGTATTCATTGCCATATCCATCGCTCACAAGAAGTTCGTCTCCGGTTCTCATCCGCAGAACATTGCGGATATGATTCACATCCCCGCCGCGAATCTCGATCTCATCCTTCTGTATCTGAGAAGGTTCTACAAAAAAACGATGCATACACTCTCCATTAGTTTTTGCGGGCGGTTACCGACACCCATTCGCCCTGATGGGTTACCTCCAGAATCTCCAGTCCTGCGGCCTTTATGGCTTCCGCAACTGCTGTTTCCTTTTCATCAATGATGCCGGAGGTAATATAGATACCGCCTTTTCTCAGATGCCGCACGATCACCGGGGTCAGAGGTACCAGCACCTCCGCCAGAATATTGGCTGTAACCATCTGATACCGTTCATACCCCGCCTGCTCCTGTATGGCAGGATCGTCAATAATATTGCCTTCCAGCACTCGGAATTTCTCCTTGGGAATACCATTGACTTCCATATTTTCACCAAAAGCACTGATGGCACAAGGGTCCAGATCTGTCCCAAAGGCATACGCTGCTCCTAATTTCAATGCCGCAATGGATAGGATCCCGCTTCCGGTTCCTACGTCCAGAAGAACCGTCTCCTCCGTCACGTATTTTCGAATCTGGCGGATGCAGAGCTGGGTTGTCTCGTGCATTCCTGTACCGAACGCGGTTCCCGGATCGATCTGGATCAGAAGCTTTCCCTGGTCTTTGGGCGAGACGCTCTCCCAGGAAGGCGTAATCAGAATATCATCCACATAAAACTGATGGAAATACTCCTTCCAGTTGTTGATCCAGTCTTTGTCCTCCGTCTGGGAAGCCTCGATGGTCCCGGCTCCCACATCCACACCCCAGCTTCGGATCTCGTCCAGGCCCTTCTGCACGGCTGCTAAGACAGCCCCGTTGTCCTGTTCCGGCTCCAGATAAAAGCTGATGCGTGCGATACCGTCATCCGCAGGACCGTCCGGAAGAATATCCACAAACATCCGGGATTTATCACTCTCTGACAGAGGTACCCGGTCCTCGATCTCGATACCTTCAATGCCTGCATCCATCATCATGCTGCTGATCAGATCCTCTGCCTCTGTCGTAGTCAGCAAGGTATATTTATTCCATTTCACCGCAAATTTCCTCCTGATATGCCGGAATCCCCGTTCCCATGGGCCCTATCTTAACACATATGCTGCTGTATTTCAACTGCCGCCCTCTTCATATGCCAGTGTGCCGCTCACTGCAGCACCTTCTCCAACTCCTCAATAACCGTCCGCAGCGCCTGCAGTCTTGCATATTTTTTATCCACCGAAACCAGAATATGCCAGGGGGCGTAAGCCGTACTCGTCTTCTTCAGCATCTCATCGACCGCCTGCTCATAGACATCCCATTTCTCCCGGTTCCGCCAGTCCTCATCTGTGATTTTCCACTGTTTTTCCGGCGTATTCTGCCGCATGGTAAAGCGTTCAAGCTGCGTGTCTTTATCAATGTGAACCCAGAATTTGATGATGACCGCTCCCCAGTCAAAGAGGTCCTTTTCAAATTCGTTGATCTCATTGTAGGCGCGCTTCCAGTCATTTTCACTGCAGAAACCTTCCAGACGCTCTACCATAACCCGTCCGTACCAGGTACGGTCGAAAACTGCGATGTGTCCGGTTCTCGGAAGTCTCGTATAAAAACGCCACAAATAATGTCTTGCCTTTTCATGGGGCTCCGGACTGGCAATCGGATGCACTTCAAACCCTCTTGGGTCCAGTGCTTCCGTAATCCGGCGGATATTTCCGCCCTTTCCCGCAGCGTCCCAGCCCTCATAGGCAATGATGACCGGAATGCGCTTCCGATAGAGACGGTTGTGCAGTTCTCCCAGATGGCTTTGCAGACTTTTTAGCTCTTCTTTATATGCTTCGTCGCTGACGGTCTTTCCCTCCAGAGGAATCTCGGACAGCTTCGGCATCTTTAAAAGGGGAAATACATTCTGCGGCACCGGAACCGCCAGCGCCTGGTTCTGCATGGCAGTATCAATCCCTTCCGTCAGCATCTCCAGCACCTGCAGTTCCGCCCATTTCTTCGCTCCCGCATCCACCACGTACCAGGGTGCAGAGGGCAGATCGGTTGCACCCAAATACTGGTCAAACACATCCAGACATGTTTTATAGTGTTTATTTTGCCATCTGTCCGCTTTATTAATCCGCCATTTGGTGTCAATGTCCTGTTCCAGCTCTTCCATACGCCTCTTCTGCTCATCCCTGCTGATATGCAGGAAAAATTTCAGCACCAGATACCCGTTATCCGTCAGTTGGCGTTCAAACCGCCGGATCCCTGCCAGCCGATTTTTCCAGGTTTCCTCGTCCATCTCTCCCATAATCCGTTCCCTGGTTACTTCATCCATCCATCCGGAATCCATAAACACGAACTTTCCCGCCTCCGGGATCTCCTTAAAATACCGCCAGAGAAACGGTTTTCTCTGATCCTCCTCCCGGATCATCTCCATAGATGCTACTTTAAAAAAGCGTGGATCAATATTTTGAATAACCTGGCCGATGGTGCTTCCCTTTCCGGAAGTACCCCAGCCTTCTAAAAGCACCAGCACCGGAAGCTTATGTTCCTTGATCTTCATCTGCTGAACAGCCAGTCTCTCTCTGGCCGCCTTCAGACGCTGTTTCAGTTCCTCTTTTTCCGGCTTTTTTGCCAGTATCCGATTTTTCAGCATTTTTTCTGTCTCCTGTCTGCGATCTGTGATGCAGCTTCTGTTACTCATGCTGCCTGGTCTGTCCTTCCCGGTCCATGTCTGATACATCTTTCCCCAGAATATAGGCTCCAACCTCTTCCATACTTCCGACAATAGCCACGGCACCCGCTTTCTCAAGCTCTCCTTCTGCTGCAAAGCCTATGGACAGCCCAAGGCATGGAATACCAAAATGCGCCGCACCTTCCACGTCGTGCCTGCGGTCTCCCACCATCAGGATTCTGTTCCATTCCTCCTTTGGAAGCTCCATCCTGCGAATCAGCTCTTCTATGACATCTTCTTTGTTAATCCGGCTCTCGTCCATGCTCCCGCCGCATATATAATCAAAATACGAATCCACCTGAAAATGCGCAAGAATCTGCCGGACAAAAGGCTCCGGTTTTGAAGACGCTGTGGCAATCACCTTCCCATGAGCTTTCAGAGCTGCCAAAAGCTCCGGCACTCCGTCCAGCAGCAGGTTCTGAAGCACGCCTGTCACGCTGAAATATTCCCGGTAATACTCTACCGCTTCCCGTGCCCGCTCGGCGGAAAAATGATAATATTCCATAAAAGAAGAGAGAAGCGGCGGACCGATAAATGGTTCCAGTTTCGTCAAATCTTCCTCCACAATGCCCATACGGCCCAGTGCATACTGCACGCTTTTTGTGATCCCTTCCCTGGGATCGGTCAAAGTTCCATCCAGATCAAAAAAGATATACCGATACATAGTCTACTCCATTTCTTCTGTCTCATTCTGAAAACGTTCAATGATGTAATCATACATCCGGCGAACGGCCGGTGCCGATACTTCCGGATGCACTGTGGCAAGCATAATGGTCCGTTTCTCTTCCACATCCAGCGGATAGACATCCACCGGAAACGGAATGTTCCGAATTACAAGCTCCGGCACCAGACAGACTCCATAACCGCCCATGACCAGGGCAATGGCCGACATATCGTCCACAATACAGCTTCCTCCCTGTCCGGACAGATGGTATTTCTCCATAAAATGATTCACATCCGCATCGCAGCCCTCTCTTTGAATGACAAAACGCTGGCCTTTCAGCTCTTCCACTGTCACATAGCCTGGATTTTTCGGCTGGAAGTCCCTGGGAGTCACGCAGACAATCCGGTCCTCATATACCGGAGTTCCCGCTAAATCTCCCAGACTGGAGGCGGACAAAAAGCCAAGATCCACAACGCCGTCTTTCAGCCATTGGTATACATCATGATAAGTCCCCTGGTAAATGTCCAGACGCACTTCCGGATATTCCTGCTCAAAACCTTTCAGAAGGCTTGGCATCCACTCCACGCAGGCGCTGTTAAAGGTCCCGATCCGCACCAGTCCTTTCTGCATCCCGTTGAACTGCGCGATGGCCTGCTGCAGGTATTCGTCGCTGTTAAGTACATTTTTAATATAAGGAAACAGTGCCTTTCCGTAACTGGTCAGATACACCCCCTGCCGGCTCCGGACAAAAAGCAGGGACCCAAGCTCCGATTCCATGGATGATACCGCATGGCTGATGGCCGAAGGCGTAAGTTTCAGGGCCTGGGCCGCCTTCTGAAAACTCTGCTGCTCCACCACTGCCAGAAACACCTGATAGGACAACAATGTCATAGGTCTCTCCTTGAATGTTTTTCACTTATCAAATGAAAATAATGAATTTTACTTATGCATTAAACTATACTACAATAAAGATATCTACATCAGCATCAGAAGTAATTCTTTTGTTGTATAAAATGTGTTTGCGATGAAAAATGGAGGGCAGCAGCCTTCCATTTTTCATGTATTCGAACACATGTTCATGATGCATTCCCTGCCTTCTCCGACAATCCATGCAAAAGCCTCGTCAAGCCCTTCCTCGGAAAACGGAAAATCCTTTTTTATTTTCTGCTCCTTTGGTGTTGCCTGTAATGCGAAAGGCTCCGGCCATACAATGGTCCGAAGCACAATTTCTTTCGCATCCTCCTCTCCCTCCTGGAAAAGCTCCGTTTTGCCGATCCAGAACCGAAGCCCCCGATCGGAGCCGGTAAACGCCTCTTTTTTATAAAAAGGAAGGTGAAACAGATCCATTCGTTCAATCATGCCCGCAAGCTCCTACAGTGTATTTGTCTTTAAAGTAACTGTCACCCAGCCGCCGTCATAGTTAAACCCGATCTCCAGTCCTACAGGGGTGTAGAACATTACGCTGTCTTCTCCGTTCTTTAAATACTCCATTAATTCTTCGTCTGAAAGTTCATCCACAAACTCCACAGTACCATTTTGATGTGCATTCCGGGAACGGAACTGCCACGCCAGTTCTTCATCCACCTGAACCATCTCTTCATGAGAGATAATTTCCCCGGTATCGATTCTTAAAGTGACCGCTTCCACTCTCGGCGTCGTAGTTTTCTTCTCATAAAAACTGTGTTTGACAACGACACTGATCTTTTCTTCGTCCATATAAGTCACATAACCATAGCTGGAAATCCCGGAGTCATATTCCTGATAACCCGTCTTATATTTACAGACCACATCTTCAAGGATGCGGTTCATAGGGCCGTATTTTTCATCCCCGTCCTCACCGGTCAGCACCGGATAGATGCACTCATACGTACAGGCATTCTCATCGTCATCCGGTCTCAAAGACAGGCTTCCCCATACGATCTGATAGTCCAGATCCGATACAACGGCATCGGTGATCTCTTTATAGTAATCATCCTTTTCGCTTGGTATATAGTCCTCATAGGAATCGTCATAGTCCCCGTACCCATCATCTTCGTAAGGATTCCCATAACCAAAATACCCGTCATCCGACCCGTAGCCGTAGCCGGGAAAGCTCTCACGGTCCACCTCGTCTACGACTTTCCGAATGGAAAGTACCATAAATATAATGATCCCCACAAGGCATAAGACACCGATCACCCCGCACACAATGGCGAGCACCTTTCCGTGCCCCGGCTTTTTATTTTTGTTGCTCCACACGGGTTCCTGCCGATTCGGCACCGGAGTCCCATAGGGCGGACGTTCATTCGTTCCGGCCTGTCCCCCATAATTTCCCTGACCGTTCATCCCGGCCTGCCATCCGTTTCCCGCAATATACCCGCAGCTTCTGCAGACACCATCCTGCATCAGTGCACCGCATCTGGGACAGAACCCATACCCGTCTCTCTCGCTCATATCGCTTTCCCCTTATATCTTCTCTATATTATTCTTCCACTTCCACGGTCACAGTCCAGTAGCTCTCTTTTGCTTCTATGGAGCGGACCGTTCCTTCCAGATTCCGAAGCCGCTTTTTGGTATTGTTGGACATGGCAACGGCATCCCTGATCGTATAATAGTAGATGGTTCCTGCCATTGTACTTGAGGTATCCTCCTTTAGCCGCACCCGATCACCGACCTGTATTAACCCAGCCCGCTCCATACGAAATTCCATCTCTCTGCTCATCGTATGCCACTCCCAAAAATTCTTCCAGACAGATTCCCTGCTCCGTCATAAGCTTTGCCGCCGGAATCCCTACATAACGCAGATGCCACGGCTCCGAGATGATTCCGGTAACTTTTGATTTACCGGATGGATAGCGGATCACATAGCCATATTCCCACGCATGTTCCTCCACCCATTTGTATTCCTTTGTATTGCGGATCCCCTCGTCCAGCACCCGATAGTTTCTGGTCAGAAAATCTACCGTCAGTCCTAACTGATGCTCGCTGGTCCCCGGCACAGCCACAACCTTTCCCGCTTCCTCCACGGCCTTTGCATGTACATAGCCCGCAGACTCCAGTCTTCGGATCTTGTTCTTAAAAAGACTCACCTGTTTCGTATACGTACGGTAGGAAGATGTGATATTGATATACATCCCGTCTTTCTTTGCGTCTGCCACCATCCGGGTAATGGCATCTGCCGAACGCTGCTCCAGCTCATGGCCGTTCCCGACACTCACCAGGTCCAGCTCCAGCTCTCCTCTTAAAATATATTCTTTGTTCAACAGGCTTAAATATCCGTTCATGATGGCGTCCTGCACATTTTCATCCAGAGAGTCTTCAATATCTTTCTTTATCTGCTCCGTCAGCACGCTTTCCCTGCGCCGGCTGCTCCTGCCGGACGTTCCCTGGGTCTCTGCCGGTTTTGTTCCGGTTCCCGCTGCTTCTCCTTGCTGTGAATCCGGATTCGCTTCCGGTGCCCCTCCGGCTGCTTGGGCTGCTGCCGCTGCCTGGGCTTCTGCCGCTGCCTGCGCCGCTGCTGCTTCCGCCGCCTGGGCCGCCGCCGCTTCGGCTGCCGCCTGGGCTTCCGCCGCTGCCTGCGCTGCCGCCGCTTCTGCCGCCGCCTGGGCTTCCGCCGCTGCCTGCGCTGCCGCCGCTTCGGCTGCCGCCTGGGCTTCCGCCGCTGCCTGCGCCGCCGCTGCTTCCGCCGCCGCCTGGGCCTCCGCCGCTGCCTGCGCCGCTGCTGCTTCGGCTGCCGCCTGGGCATCGACCGCCGCCGGATCGGCTGCCAGTGTGCATAATCCATGAGTCCAAAATAGTAACGACGCTCCCAGCAGCAGCGCCGCGCATGTCTTCTTTTTGTATCTCCTCATTCTTCTCCTCTGCTCTTCGTACTTTAAGTCATATCTTACTTGCAAAATAGATGAGAGCGCAGCAAAATACACTCCGGCATTTATCATATCACATCTTCCCGGAAAATGCACCTTCCAAAACTATATTTTAAAAATTCTTAAGACGGAACATATGTTCTTTTTCTCTGCCTGTCAGCAGCAGATTATGCCGCCCCTTCCTCCCAAGCAGCAAAGACTGCACAGATTATACATGAGACAGACTTTACAGCACATATCATTGCCGACCATTGTCATATTCCCATAAGGAGTACTCATCTGGTCATACCAGCTTCCCCCTCCCTGAAGCTGCCGAAGCAGCATCTCATATTCCATCCGGCCCGGTTCCAGTTCCACAGCACGTTTTGCATGTTCAAGTGCAGTCACGTTGTTTCCCATCCGACTGTTGGCTACGGCACTCAGATAATACCACCCGGCATCTTTGCGGCTTATCTCCGACAGCACATGCAGTGCCTCCTGATATTTTCCCGCCCGGATATAGTTCAGGGCTGCATTCAGATATCTGGTGTCGTCATCCTGTCCGCTTTGCTGCTGGTATCCGCCAAAGCCTCCAAAGCCTTCTGCTCCTCCATAGCCTCCTCCTGCATCCTTTTCCTTCATGATCTGGTCGTAAGCCGCCTGAATCTGTTTAAAGCGCTCCTCTGCCCAGGCCGCATTGGGGTTGTTCACATTGGCATCCGGATGATATTTCCGGCTGAGCGCCCGGTATGCTTTCTTGATCTCTTCATCTGAAGCTCCCCGCGAAAGCCCCAGCACCTCATATGGATCTGTCATCATGACTGTTCTTCTGTTTCCTTTCTTTTCTGCCGGATCTGGCTCCAGCGCGTCCACACACCCGCATACAGAATATTGCGCAGAATCTCTGCATCTTCCAAGATCGGGAGCTTTTCAAATGCTCTCCCGGTCTCTGCCATCATCATTTTCAAGATCATCTGGGTATCCTCTTCAAAAGTTTCCTTTTTATACAGCTTCGCAAACGGGTTATAACGTCCCGATTTCTGATCTTCTTCCACATCTTCGTAAGCATCCATCAGATAAATGAACTTTCCGAAGAAAAATCCCATCTTTCGAAGCGTCTGCTCCCATTCATCTTCCCGATATGCAAACCACTCCGCCATAACCGCTCCGAACAGCCCAGCCGTCCGGTCGATCTCATATATCTTTTCCTTTTCCGCCTGCCAAAGCTCTAAGAGCAGACGGCCAGTCTTTGCTATTTTTCTGCCGTACAGCCCTCTCAGCTTCTGCATATGCCTTTTCAGAAGACCTGCATACAGAAGTCCTGACAGCTTATGTTCATCCTGCCAGTCATCCAGGCATTTGTAGTAAGTCAATATCATATTCACATCCGCCGCATAATCATAATACCTGTTTGACCGGTAAAAAGATCTGCGGAAAGGATGTGCCAGGCACCGCCTGCATCCGGTCTTTGTCTCCGGCTCATAAAGCCCCGTCAAAAGAAGCGCCAGAAAAGTCATATCAAAGCTCAAAGCCAACTGCCCTAACCTGCCGTAACGTCTCCTAAGACTCCGGCACAAACCGCAGTATCCCGCCTGATAGGCTTCATATTCCCGCACTTTAAGCTCCGGCTTGTGAATGACAATATATCCGAACATCTTCTAGCTCCTCTTCTGAAATTCATGCATACATTTCGGGCAGCGGACCATGATCTTCCCCTTTCCTTTTGGAATCCGGATCTTCTGCCTGCACTTCGGGCACACATAGATGTGATGATACTTTCGTTCGTCTGCCAGCCGTCTCTGCTGGTCCAGCCAGTACCGAAACTTCGCCGTACGGCTTAAATAGTATTCATTTTCTCTGCTGCGAGCTGCATAATTTCTGGAAAAAATACGAAAATATACATAAAAAAGCAAAAACCATGTGGCGGCACTGACCAGATTACTTTTTAAGAAGACGTTGAGCACGATACAAACCAGCACCGCCCCCAATAAAAAACGTGAGAAGGCATCCTGTCCGTACCTTCCCTGCATAAAACGATAAATTCTTTCTCTCATGACTGCATTCTGCTCCTTTATTTTTTTCTGATCTCTATTGTCCTTGTCCTGTGTAAACCCATTGTAAACCACAAATGTGTATATATCATGAAATTTTTATAAAGTATTTATAGTATCAAAGGTCCGGAAGCGCCGCACTTCGGCGCCTCCGGACCCTGTCTAAAGCATACGGTTTCTATTTTCTATGCTTTCAGCATCCGATATCTCTTCTCTAAGATCTCTTCCAACTCACTCCCAGGCTCAAAGCAGATCACATGGTCTACTTTTTCTGTACTGACCTTCATGACACAGCATGTACGTCCTTCCGCCTGAGAGGAAAAATCTCTTGTGATCTTTCCCAGACGAACGGCCTCTTCTTTCCTGCCCAGATAATACCCGGCCACATTTTTTATCTCACACTGAAATTTCTTTTTCCTGCGGCTCTTCCGGTAAACAGCCGAGATCTCCAAAGTCCCGTCCAAATAGATTGTCTCGTATTCCATGTCACTGCTTAAATACGCCAAATAACAGCCCGCCGCCCCGGCCACGGTCAGCACAAGGAACGCCCAGTACACCATCAGCGCCAGCACCAGCGATACGGCGGTTGCACCGATCACTGCGATCTGTTTTGCTCTCATTTTCCCTGTCTGCCGAACTGTTACTGCATATTCACTGTAACTATACTCATTCATTCTGTCAACTCCTGTTCCATTCTCCTTGTTTCTGCTTCTTGTTTTTATCAAGCAGATCAACACTTAACTCACAGCGGCTTGTCCGGTTCAGTAAAAATGAAAATAAGCCCGTTACTCTTCTTCTTCATCCTCCGGCGCCTCTGCCAAAAGCGCATATGCAATATTCGTTGCATGATCCGCCACCCGTTCAAACCCGGACATCACATCGGAAAATACCATGCCCGAAGCAGCCGAACATTCGTTCTTCGTCAGGCGCTCCACATGATTTTTCTGGAACTGCCGCTCCATCAGATCGATTTCATTTTCCAGATCCATAATATCCTGCAAATGGACTTTTGTGCTGTGGGCGAACATATCAATGGAATATTCCAGAATCTTGTTGACCTTGGCACTCATTTCCCTTAATTCCTGCAGGCTGTCTTCACTGAAGGAAATATTTTCCGTAATCCGGCTTTTGGCAGAATCCGCCAGATTTTCTGCATGATCCCCAATCCGTTCAATATCGTTGACCACATGGAACAAAGCGCCGATGCTTTTGCTGTCATCAATGGGCAGAGTCATCTGTCCGATCTTGACCAGATAGTCCGTAATGGCGTGGTTCATAAAGTTGATCTGCTTTTCCGTAGCATAGACTTTCTCGATCTTCCCTTCGTCCAGATCGATCAGCGCTTCCAGACCCCGGTTCAGATTCTCATAGGCAAGCGCCCCCATATGTTCTAACTCCCGGACTGCTTCGATGACTGCCGTTGTAGGTGAGAACATGGATGTCTTTCCTATGTAGAAAAGTTGGAACCTGGTACCGGTGTCCTGTTCCTCCCCCGGTACTGCCAGATAGGTCAGCTTTACAATCCCCCTTGTAAAGGGAAGCAGAATCAGCACCTGACAGATCTTAAACAGTGTATGGGCATTTGCTACACAGCGTCCCGGATCGGAACCGGATATTTTCATAATCACTGCAAGCACCAGATCACCGGCTGCCATCAGCACCAGATAGATAATGATTGTGCCTATGATATTGAAAAAGAGATGAATCAGTGCCGCTCTTTTCGCATCCTTCTTGCCGCTTAAGGAAGCCAACAGTGCAGACATGCAGGCTCCGATATTACATCCCAGAATAATGTAAAAGCAGATGGGAAGTTCAATCAGTCCCTGCTGTGCCATCAGGAGCAAAATACTGACGGTCACAGAAGAACTCTGGATAATGGCCGTAATCACGGTACCTACGATGGTTCCCAGAATCGGATTCGTCAGTCCCCCCAGAAGCTCTGCAATCTGCGGAGAATCCTTCAGGCTTGCCATACTTCCGGACATGACCGAAAGTCCCATAAACAGGACACCAAAACCCAGAATCACTTCACCGATCTTCTTCACCCGGTCGTTTTTCACAAACTGCGTCAGAATCACACCGAGAAACAAAAAGACAGGTGCATAGGCCGACAGGTTAAAGGAAACCAACTGCGAAGTTACGGTCGTACCGATATTGGCACCCATAATGACGCCGGCTGCCTGATACAGATTCATCATGCCTGCATTGACAAAACTGACCGCCATGACCGTCGTAGCGCTGGAAGACTGGATCACCGCACAGAACAAAATTCCCACCAAAGTTCCCATAATCTGGTTGGTCGTAACTGCCTCTAAGATGCTGCGCATCTTGGCTCCTGCCGCCTTCTCCAGTCCGTCACTCATCTGCTTCATCCCCAGCAGAAAAAGTCCCAGACCGCCCATCAGTGACACTATTACACTAATTTCCATAATCACTTTACCTCTTATGTATCTTATCCTTAGGTACACAATATAAAAGCGTATGTACCTTACATACGCTTAATTCTACTTTACTCCAATTTCATATATTTTACAAGATTTTCTTTAGCGTTTTACACAAATTTTACTTTTTCCCCAGTGGACATCCGACAAAATACGCGCCTTTAATTCATCTAAAGACTTAAACTTCTGTTCCGGCCTCTCATATTCCAAAAATTCCACAATCAGATGCCTTCCATAGAGATCCCCGTCAAAATCAAAGAGAAAAGTCTCCACTCCTTTTCTCGTCTCTCCCCCCACCGTGGGCTTGTAGCCAATGTTCGTGATCCCGTAACGCTCCTCGTCGTCCAGTATGGTCCTGGTCAGATACACGCCGTTTGGCGGCAGCAGCTTCTCCTCCGGGGGCAGAAGGTTTGTGGTCGGAAGCCCAAGAGTCCTGCCGATTTGTCTTCCGTGAAGCACTTCTCCGCTGACAAAATACCGGTATCCCAAAAGCTCATTGACTAACGGAATATTTCCTTCATGCAGCGCTTCCCGAACATATGTGCTGCTGATATCTCTTCCGTGGCTTTTTTCTTTCCGAATCACTTCCACCTGAAACCCGTACACGGCCCCCAGCCGCTTCAGCGTCTCCGTATTCCCTCTGCGCTCAAAGCCGAACCGAAAATCCTCTCCAACCGCCACAAAAGCCGCACAAAGCTGTCCTGCCAGCACGTCTCTTACAAATGCCTCCGATCCCATATGAGACAGCTCTGGCACAAAGGGGCATTCCAGCAGATGTTCAATGCCTGCACGTTCGAGAAGAAGACGGCGCTCTTCATTGGTCATGATATTCTGCCCGGACAGTCCGGACAGCATCCTGGTAGGATTTTTCTCAAATGTGAAGATCAAAGGTGCCAGCCCCTGCCGTTTTCCTAAGACCACGCGTCTGATCAGTTTCTGATGCCCCCGATGAAGTCCGTCAAATTTTCCAAGGCTTACCGCCGTCCGGCCTTCTATACGAAAGTCCGTCGTTCCTGTCACATAATTCATGTTGTTTCTCTCTGCTTTTCATAAAACATTTTTACCGGACGGTACTGTTTTCTTTCCGGATCGTATCCGTAAATTCCGATAAAACATCCCTGATGGTCGTAGACCCGCACCTGTCCGTCTTTTGATTGTCCTTCTTCTGATTCCAGGTCCGTCCTCCGGAAAGGATTTCCGTTATGCCCAAGCCTGCTGCCTGCTTCCCCCAGCCGAACCAAAGGCATCTTTCCAAATACCTGGTCCACAGGAAGAATCACTTCTGAAAGCCTTCCCCCATCCCGCAGCCGCTCCACCTCTGAAAGCCGGAGACTGTTTTCTATCTCAAAAGGCCCGGCCTTTGTGCGCAGCAGCGTTTCCATGCAGCCGTGGCACGCGAGCGCTTCTCCTATATCATGACAGAGCGTACGGATATAGGTGCCTTTGGAGCAGGAAACCGACATGCGCACCCTGGGAAGGGAAATTTCAGCAATTTCGATTCCGTGGATCACTACCGGCCTGGCCGTCCGCTCCACCTCCCTGCCCTCTCTGGCCAGATCGCAGAGTTTTCTTCCTCCTACCTTCAGAGCGGAATACATGGGCGGGATCTGTTCATAAGGCCCAACAAAGCTCATGACAGCCCGGCGCACTTCCTCCTCTGTCACATGCACTTCCCCGCGAGCTGTAATCTCTCCGGTCACATCCTGGGTATCCGTACTCTGCCCAAGCAGAAGCACCGCTTCGTAAGCCTTGTCCTTATCCGTCAGAAGACTGCAGAGCTTTGTGCCTGTCCCAAGACATACAGGAAGAACGCCCTCCGCTTCCGGATCGAGTGTCCCTGTATGCCCGATCTTCTTCTGTTTTAAGATCCCGCGCAGCTTTGCTACCACGTCATGGGAAGTAAAACCGCGCTCTTTATAAATATTGATGACTCCGTTTTTCACTTCTCTTCCTGCTCCGTCAACTGATGTTCAATATGTAAAGTCAGGTTATTGACAATGTCATGGAAGGTCCCTTTCATGGTCACTCCTGCTGCACGCACATGCCCCCCGCCTCCAAAATAAGAGGCCACTTCACTTACATCCACCAGCTCCCTGGAACGAAGAGACACTTTGTATTCCAGGTTATCCGTCTCATAAAGAAAGATCGCCACTTCCACGCCTTCTGTCATCTTTAACTGACTGACGATGCCCTCCAGATCCATGGGTTCCACACCGAAGAACACCAGTTCTTTTCTGCGTACGACACTGACAATCCCTCTGCCGTCCATAATCCTCATGCTCTCCAAAAGAGCTTTTCCAAGAATCTGGTTCTGGCGGTAGGTCTTTTTATAAAAAGTTTCATCCAGAAGCCTTGTATGTTCGATTCCTTTTTCCATGAGCATCGCTGCCACGCGCATGGTATCCGGTGACACGGCATTGTACTGAAAGACACCTGTATCATGGGCAATCCCCGTGTACAATGCCGACGCCGCTCTTACGGATATCTTTTCCGGTTCCATGCTCCGGCACAAAAGCTCGCAGGTAGAGCTGGCGTCTCCGTCGATCTCATTGATGTCGGCATATCCGGCATTGCTTACATGATGATCGATGCAGATGGTCTTCTCTGCCCGGTCAAAATATGCACATGCGCCCCCAAGCCGTTCATAAGTCGCACAGTCCAGCGCTATAAACAGATCGTAGTTTCGTTCCTTATCATCGGTCCGGCGGATCTGGTCATATCCCTCCAGAATCTGGAATTTCTCATCCGACGGCTCCAGCCAAATATCCGCCTCGATGTGTGGAAAATTATCCTTGATGTAATGCCAAAGTCCGATGCAGGCCCCAACACAGTCGCCGTCGGGCCTTACGTGCCCGGAAACAGCGACGGTGCGGATATTCTGCAAATGTTCAATCCACATCATGCTCCTCTTCCTCTCTGCTTCCTACTACCTCATCGATCCGCTTCGACATTTTCACCCCATATTCAATGGACTGATCCAGAATAAAGGTGATCTCCGGTGTATTCCGAAGATTTAATTTTCCGGCCAGTTGGCGGCGGATATAGCCCACCGCGCTTTCCAGCCCCTCCAGCGTGTGTTTCTGAGCTTCTTCATCGCCCAGTACACTAATATAAGCCTTGCAGGTTTTCAAATCCGGAGCCACATACACCTGAACCACCGATGTCAGCGGACTGATGCGCGGATCTTTGATCTCACCCCGGATAATCTCTGACAATACTTTCTGGACCTCCCCGCTTACGCGGGTATTTTTAATACTGTTTTTTCTCATTCTATCTTGGCACCTCTACCATTGTATAGGCCTCTACGATGTCCAGCTCCTGGATGTCGTTGAATTTTTCAAACACCAGACCGCATTCGTATCCGGCCTTTACTTCTTTTACATCGTCCTTAAACCGCTTCAGAGAAGCCAGCTCGCCTTCGTAGATCTGCTTTCCTTCTCTGGAAATACGGATTTTGCTGTTTCTCTGGAAAATACCGTCCAGCACATAAGAACCGGCAATATTTCCCACACCGGATGCTTTGAAAATCTGACGAATCTCCGCATGACCGGTCACTTTCTCTTCAAATATCGGATCCAGCATACCCTTCATGGCACGCTCCACATCCTCGATGGCATCGTAAATCACCCGGTACAGTCTTAAATCCACTTTCTCACGGTCTGCTGTATCTTTCGCTGCCGCATCCGGCTTCACATTGAAACCGATGATGATGGCTCTCGATGCACTGGCCAGCGTAACGTCAGACTCATTGACCGCACCTGCACCGCTGTGAATACATTTGACCACAACTTCCTCATTGGAAAGCTTCAGAAGGGACTGTTTCACCGCCTCCACGCTTCCTGCCACGTCTGCTTTAATAATTAAGTTCAGCTCTTTCAGATTGCCGGTCTGGATCTGAGAATACAGATCGTCCAGGGACATCTTAAGCTTCGTGTCCTCCAGCATCTTCTCTCTGCTCTCTTTGATAAAGGTTTCTGCAAAATTCCTTGCTTCTTTATCCGTAGTCGGAGAGACGAAGATCTCACCCGCCATAGGCACATCGTTCAGGCCGAGGATCTCCACCGGCATAGAAGGTCCTGCCTCCTTGACCCGGCGTCCTTTATCGTCCATCATCGCACGTACTTTACCGTAAGAAGCCCCTGCTGCGATAAAGTCACCCACATGCAGCGTTCCTTTCTGTACAAGCACCGTTGCAACCGGGCCTTTTCCTTTATCAAGCTCCGCCTCGATGACAAGACCTCTTGCCTGGCGTGCCGGATTTGCTTTCAGCTCCAGTACATCCGCCGTCAAAAGAACCATTTCCAAAAGCTCGTCGATACCTTCTCTGGATTTCGCAGACACGGGCACACATATGGTGCTTCCGCCCCAGTCGTCCGAGATCAGGCCGTATTCCGTCAGCTCCTGTTTAACCTTATCCACATTGGCACCCGGCTTGTCGATCTTATTGATGGCAACCACAATCTCCACGTCTGCCGCTTTGGCATGATTGATCGCTTCCACAGTTTGCGGCTTCACACCGTCATCTGCAGCGACGACCAGAATGGCAATATCCGTGGAACTGGCACCACGCATACGCATAGCTGTAAATGCCTCATGACCCGGCGTATCCAAAAATGTGATGTCTCTTCCTCCCGCCGTCACCATATAAGCACCGATATGCTGAGTAATACCGCCTGCCTCTTTGTCAGTCACATTGGTGTGGCGAATCGCATCCAGAAGAGACGTCTTTCCATGGTCTACATGACCCATGACGCACACTACCGGCGCTCTCGAAGCAAGCGTATCTTCCGGATCTTCCTGATCCTCCAGCATCTTGCCGATTACATCTTCCTTGACTTCCGGTTCCGGATCAAAGTTGTATTCTAATGCGATTTCTCCTGCTGACTCAAAGTCAAGCTCCGAGTTCACGGTCAGCATCTTTCCTGCCAGGAACAGCTTCTTGATGATGACCGAGGGCTGAATCTTCATGCGCTCTGCCAGATCGGAGATGCTGATACTCTCCGGCAGCGGAAGTTTCTTCGGCTCTAAGTCCTCCTTGCGCGCCGCAGGCTTCGTCTCCGGCCTTATGAACCGGCCCGGCTTGTTTTTCAGCTTGCTGATATCCGCATCCTTATACTGCTTTTCCTGCTTCTGATGATTGCGGTTATCGTACCTTCTGTTCTCCGGCTTCGTCTCTACAGGCGTCTCAAAAGCCTTGTTCATCTGGCGTCCAAGCGTGTTCCTTCCGCCCTGTGCTCCCCGGTTATCCGGACGGCCTCCCTGCTGAGGACGGTCAAAACGTCCGCGGTTTCCGTATCCGCCCTGACCCTGACGATCACCGGACGGCCTTCCATCCTGGCGGTTCCCCTGGGGACGATCCCCGCGGTTATAGTTTGGACGATCCCCGCCGTTATGATTCCTGTTATATCCCGGCCGGTCACCCGGTCTTCCATCCTGACGGTTCCCCTGAGGACGGTCGCCGCGGTTGTAACCCGGACGGTCACCGGAGGGCCTTGCGTCCTGACGATTCCCCTGGGGACGGTCTCCGCGGTTATAACCTTGGCGATTCCCGCCGTTTCTTCCGTCCTGGCGGTTCCCTCCGCTTCTCCCATCGGTACGGCGTTCTCCGTAGTTTCGGTTCCCGCCTTCCTGGCTGCGAGGCTGCGGACGGTTCTCCGCACCGGTCTCCGGCCTTCTGCCTTCCGGTCTTGTCTCACTTCTCGTCTCCGGCTTTGCTTCCGGCCTGCTCTGAGGATGTGCTTCCGCCGCAGGTGCCGGTGTTTTCAGCGTCGCCGGGCGAACTTGCGGCTTTCCTTCCGGCTTTGCGGGCGCTTTCCCCTCCGTTCTTGCTGCCTGCTCCCGCCTTGGCGGACGGTCGCCCTGGGGCTTTTTCGCCGGCGTTCTGCGTTCCGGACTCTTCTTATCCCGGCTGTTCTCCGGGTTATGCACTACGATGAACTTTTTCTTCTTCGGAGCCTGCTTTGGTTCTTGTGCCGGCGTAGATGCCTGCTCCTGTGTCTCCTCTTTTGCCGGCCTGCTTTCCCCAAGCTTTTCCCGCACCATCGATGCCTGATTCTCTTCCAGTGTTGCCATATGTGTTGTCACCTCAATATTTTTCTCTGCCAGTACGGCCATTACCTCTTTGCTCGTTTTGTTCAGTTCCTTTGCAAGTTCATATACCCGTATATTTTTATTCGACATACTTACTACCTCCAATCCCTGTCTTTGCTTCCAGTTCCCGGATCACCGCATCCGCCAGTCCTTCATCTATGATGGCTGCCGATACTCTTGCCTCTTTCCCGCAGGCGGATCCCAGTTCTTCCCTGCTTCCAAAGAAATGCAGCGGCACTTTGTAGTAAGTACACATGTTGCGAAAATTTTTCTTAGAAGTCTCCGAGGCATCTTCTGATACGAGCACCAGCTTTGCCCTGTGCTGTCTCACGGACTTTTCCACGCAAAATTCTCCGCTTACGACCCTGCCCGCTCTCGTGGCCAGGCCAAGATAAGACAGAACTTTATTTCTCTGCAAGCTTTTCGATCTCCTTTTCCAGACTCTCATAGACTTCCGCCGGAATCGGCACCTTCAGCGCCCGTTCCAGCCCTTTTGACTTCACTGCCCTTTTCAGGCAGTCTGTATTTCCGCACAAATATGCGCCTCTTCCATTCTTTCTGCCAGTGGCATCCAGGAAGATCTCATTTTCCGTTGTACGGAGGATCCGGAACAGTTCCCGCTTGTTCTTCATCTCTCCGCACCCGATGCACTGACGCATCGGTATCTTTTTCACTGTTCCCACGCTGTCACTTCCTATTCATCTGCCCCGTCAGACTCATCCTTTGGCTCTTCTTCCTCATAGGCTTCGCTCTCCGGCTCCTCTTCGTCATACACATCGCTGTCATATGCCGATTCCTCATACTCGCCGTATTCTTCTTCATATGCGGACTCGTCATATTCTTCGCCGTACTCTTCTTCGTCCTCATCCTCATCATAAAAGCCTTCGTAGAAATTCTCAATTTCGTTTGCCTGGCTCTCGCTCTTGATGTCGATCTTAAAGCCGGTCAGTTTTGCCGCCAAACGGGCATTTTGTCCTCCCTGGCCGATGGCAAGGGAAAGCTGATAATCGGGAACGACGACTTTTGCCGTCTTCTCTTCCGGATCCGCCAAGACAACGACTACCTTTGCCGGACTTAACGCATTCTCAATCAGAAGCGCCGGATTCTCATTCCAGTTGATAATATCAATCTTCTCGCCTTTTAACTCGCTGACAATCGCATTGACTCTGGCACCGTTTACACCTACACAGGAACCCACCGGATCTACCTGATCCACATTGGACCAGACCGCAATCTTAGTCCTGGAACCGGCCTCTCTGGCAATGCTCTTGATCTCCACAGTACCGTCCCTCACCTCCGCAACTTCGGATTCGAACAGACGTTTTACCAGTTCCGGATGCGTTCTCGACACCAGGATCCGCGGTCCTTTGGTTGTATCTTTGACTTCGAGGATATACACTTTAATACGTTCTGTAGGTACGTAAACTTCCCCTTTTGAGATCTCGCTCTCGTTCAGGATTGCATCTACTTTTCCAAGATTTACGCTTACGTTCCGGCCCATGTACCTTTGTACTACACCGGTAACCACGTCTTTCGCCTTACTGTAATACTGGTTGAACAGTACTTTGCGCTCCTCTTCCCGGATCTTCTGCAGAATGACGTTTCTGGCATTCTGTGTCGTAATCCGCCCAAATTCCTTTGATTTTACTTCCTCCTGCACGATATCGCCTAACTCGTATTTGCTGTCAATCAGCTTCGCTGCTGCAAGGCTGATCTCAGTCACGTCGTTTTCCGGCTCCTCGACTACCGTTTTTTCCACATAAACATGGAAATCGCAGGTTTCTTTATCGATGGTCACGCGGAAATTATCCGTATCTTTGCCAAAATGTCCTTTGCATGCAGTTATCAGGGAATTTTCAATGGCATCCAGCATTACATCTTTGTTGATGTCTTTTTCTTTTTCCAAAATATCCAGTGCCATTTTTAATTCAGTGTTCATTTTCTGTCTTATCCTCCTTAAAAATCAAATGCCAGGCGAATGAGGGCAATATTGGCCCGTTCAAGGACTAAGACGGCTCCGTCTTCAAATTCCAGCGTCACCGTTTCTTTGTCCCATTCTTTCAGGATTCCCGTAAACTCCTTCTGTCTGTCAACTGCCCGAAACAGTTTTACTTCCACAGACTCCCCCTGACTCCTGATAAAATCCTTTTCTTTCCTGAGAGGTCTTCCAAGCCCCGGCGAACTCACTTCCAGAATATAGCTTTCCTCAATGAAATTTTTTTCATCCAGCTTATCCGACAATGCACGGCTGACCGCCTCACAGTCATCAATGGTAATTCCTCCCGGCTTATCGATATATGCCCTCAAATACCAGGTCCCAGCCTCTTTCACGAACTCCACATCCACAAGCTCGAACTGATGTTCTTTCATCATCGGCATCAGAAGCGCTTCTGTCTTCTCTTCATAACTTTCCCTTCTTGCCAAGTACTCTGTCCTCCTATTATAGTTCCGCATCTGCTGGAATCATGCGCCTTATCACTTCGGGCATGGTTCCCGCAGACATATAAGAAGGAGTGGACTCATGCCCACCCCTTTCTTATTGTTTGTTTATTAAGCTATTACCAGTATAGCACATAATCCAATAAAAGCAAGTGCTATTTTGGGATTTTCCGGATATTTTCTGCCTGTGTTCATGCATTTTCTTCCTCATATGGAAGAATCAGCCAAACGCTGTCCCTCCGGTTATGTATAACCAGTTACCATTCGAGCTGAAAAGTAATCGGATAATGATCTGACAGTTTCACCGATCTGTCAACACACAGACCAGTGACCTTGTGTGTTTGTAAAAAAGCATAGCTGCTTTCCAGCAGAACATGGTCGATATAGGTACGATATTTCGTAGTATGCTCGCCCTGACATATATCTATATAGCCCTCCGTGAGCAGCAGATAGTTCTGCCTGTTTACCGCAATCTCATTATCATTGGATTCTTTGATGTAATTTCCCGCGTTAAAATCTCCCAGCATTAACGAATAATTTATTTCCGGATACCTCGCTAAATATTCACGGCATTCAAATGCATCATGTGCATGTACCGCCAATACTGCTATAGCTGTATCTCTGTTCGCAATCTGAAAAGATACATAACAATTATTATCTTTTTCCGTACCGGCAGCGGGATGGAGCAGTTCCTGTCCTTCCTTTTGTTTTTTTGTGAGAACAACGGTCATCTTGAGCGCTTTGTCCGTTTTGATTTTATTGTACAAAATCACACAGTCCTTTTGGAATGCTTCCATAAATTTTTCAAACAACGGATGAGATTTCCAATTCAGATTGGACACATACGGAATTTCCTGCAGCACGACTATGGCATGGTCTTTGGTATCTAGAAAGTTTCTGATGTGTGTAAAAATCTCTTCATATTTGGAATCAGTAATCTCCAGAACCGGCTTCTTTCCAAAACGGTTTCCATACATAAACAGTCCCGTATTCCATGTCATAAAATTAGCGATCATATTCTGCCTCCTTTTGGTATTTGGTATATGATATATTCATACACTTTCTTCCTCATACGGAAGAACCAGCCAGTCGCCGCTCTCGGTAACACGGTAATATTTTCCCTGATCCGGATGGACCTTTATGATCGGGATGACCCCGCTGTCCAGGACCGTTCCATCAATAAAATAATGAGACTCGCCGTCATAATAGATATCATGAAAATGTCCGTCGCCGGAGATCTCTGCAGTCCCCACATGGCCTGCGACAATCTTCCAGTCACCATAAAATTTCCCCGTCTGTGCCGGATATTTCCATAAGAAATCATCTGGTCCGGTCCCTATTTCCCACAGATCCTCTGCTTCCTCATCGATGCCTGCATGAACAAAAATCGTATTGTCTTCCACATGATAGAGGGGCAGTTCCTCCATCCACCGAAGATACGCATCCGGCTTTCCCCGGCCTGCGTATCTGGTAATGGGCCATTCCCCGCTTAAAGCCATCTCCTCATGGTTTCCCATAAGTGCGGTCACTTTTTCCGAACCATACTTTCTTTGAAGCCCCATGATCCGATCCAGTACGCCATAGCTGTCCGGACCATGGATATAATCTCCCAGAAGAATCAGCCGGTTATCACCGGACAGATCCACCAGCGACAGTGCATGGTTAAATTCTTCCAGACATCCGTGAATGTCACTCATTGCATAGATATACATATTTCAGCCCATTAAAAGCACCTGAATGCTCTCTTTCATCCGTCATTTTTATCATTTCACAGCTCCCGCTTTTACTACCGGCGCTTTTTCCAGTCCACAAGAAGATCCCGAATGGTCTGAAGCACTTCTGAATCCTTATCCAGAAGGATCATCTCTACCAGCAGCTTCACCAGTTCCGGTGCTTCCACACTTTCTGACTGCAGTTCTGACCGGACCGCAAGTGCTGCTTTCTTCAGCTCCTCCAGATAATTGATCTGCAAAAGAAGCACCAGATAGCGTGTCTGAAGAATCTGAAGCTCCGGCAGATCTTCCAATATCTTTTCCCTTACCTTTTCTAAACTCTTAGCACTCTCTTCATTGTATTTGGCCTGGAAATTGGTAATATCAGGAGCGTCCTTGATCCGTTCCACTTCTCCGATCCGATCCCGGACCGATTTCCAGTCTTTTACCTTTTCGGCCGCCTGTATTTCCCTGACCAGCACCGCAGACCGGGACAGATCCTGAGACGGATCATATCTCTTGATCTGATACTCCAAAGAAACATGCCTCCAGTTGCAGCGAAAGTTGAGCATTTTCTCCATGGCTTTTACCTCCTGTCATACTATGGCATAAGCATCACCGCACTTCTGTCTGCTGACATACGTACACGATCTCATCTTCCCGATCCGTCCCTAATTTTCCATACAGAACTGATCTTTCTACATTTCCGTTATCGCGGATGAAAAGGTTAAAAATCTGTAGCATACTCTTTATAATCCCATCAAGAAACGAATCATCCGGCACCAGCGCTACAACACTGTCATGCAGCCGGTATTTCTCATGCAAAGGATCGTTGGAAATTCCATACTCTACTATGGAGTGCTGATTAAGCATTCCCGGAATGGTTTCTTTCAGGCAGGTTACATTTTCCAGAACAGCGGACTGCAGATTACCAGGTTCTGCCATCGTACAGCAGATGATATAATCCCCTGCCAACAATGCTTTTTTGACTGCCTCTGCTTCGCTATCAATCAAGTCTTCTGCTCTTAACAACAGTTTGCTCATCGCCTCTTATCCCTCCTCTATGTCAGAAATTATATTATACTTTATTATGTTTGTCAATACAAAATACATACTTTATCAATTATTTATTATTTTAAAAAAACAGTTTCGTCTTTCCAAATACCCCTGTATACAAGAACGCCAAAAGTGCTGTCCCAAATCTCCGCCCATCTGCTGCAGTCCGTCAAATCAGAACTGCCGTTCCCTTCTGCTCTTCACATAGACCGCCTCTCCCGTCTCCACACACCAGGCAGCCAGATGCCCGCCGAACACCGCGCCGCAGTCCACTGCAATATGCCCGTTCTCCCGATAGATAAGAGGCTGACGGTCCGGACGGATGGTCATCGTTGGCGTATGCCCGGTGACAATCGTCTTCCTTTTGTCTGCATAATACCGCCTTTTGTAATCCGTCCGCTCGAAGATCAGATCGCTGATGTCGTAGTCCTCCAACGCCTTCTCTTCCGCAAAATGCCCAAGGCCCGCATGAACCAGCACAAACTGCTCCTCCCCTTCCTGCAGCACTTCATAGAGCAGCGCTTCTCCCAGATACTCAAGAATCTCCTGCTGCTCTTCCCAGGAAATACCGCGAAACTGTTCTGCCGTCACTCTGCCGCCGTCCTGCATCCAATAGTAATAATGAAGCAGATCCTCCGACTTAAGCTCCTGACAAGTTTCCTCTGTAATCTCCACTGCCAGCTTTCTCAGTGCAAGCATGGCCATATAGTCATGATTTCCAACCATATAGGTCACATTCTCCCGCATCATCAGATCCTGCATCACCCGAACAGGTTCCGGCCCCCGGTCCATGGCGTCTCCGAGAACGTAGAGTTCATCTCTTGGACCAAAATGGATCTTCTCCAGAAGCTCCATATATTCTTCATAGCAGCCATGAATGTCAGAAATGATATAGCGCATAACTATCTCCTTTATCAAAGTTGTCTGTTTTGTTTGCAAGAACAAGAACGTATGTTTGTTTTGTACAGCAAAGTTCCATGAACCATTATTTTAACATAAAAATGTCTGTCTTTCTACTAACTGTTTCCGGTAGAAAAAGTCTGTCCCTGCCCGAATATATCCCGGCAGGGACAGACTTTTTCCTATACGTTTCTTTTTTCAGCTTCCCAACTGCTGAAGCACTCTGTACAACTCCTCTGTGTCCGCCGCCAGATGTCTGGCTCCAAGGCTTTTCAGCAGTTTGCGGTCCCGAAAGCCCCAGGTCACAGATACACAGGGAATCCGGCAGTTTTCTGCTGTCTGAAGATCCACCTCCGAATCTCCTACATAAATACACTCTTCCATCCGGACTCCCAGCTCTTTCGCCGCCTGCTTCACTGTGTCCGGTGCAGGCTTTCGGCGGATCCCTTCGGATTCGCCGATGGATACCGGAATCAAAGCTCCAAAAAACTTTTTCGACAGCTCTCTCACTGCAAAATCCGGCTTGTTGGATACAATAGCCATAAGATATCCTTCATCTGAAAGCCTTTGGAGCAGCCCGATCACTCCCTCATAAGGACCGGTATGATCGTTCAGATGCTCCCCGTAATGCTCCCTGAACGCCTGCAGACAGTCCCAAAAGTGCGGGTTCTCCTCCCCTTCAGGCACCGCTTTCCGCATCAGATTCACCGCACCGTTTCCAACGAATTGGCGCACCTCTTCCAGTGTCCGCGCCGGGAACCCGTATTTTTGAAGGGCCGCATTGGTGCTTCTATACAGATCTTCTAAAGTATTTAACAGTGTTCCGTCCATATCAAATAGGATGGCTTTTTTCATGATAGTTCAAACGCTCCTGTATATAACTGATAGTATTTTCCGCGCTCTTTCAGAAGGGACTCGTGATTGCCCCGCTCGATAATACGCCCCTGTTCGAGAACCATAATTACATCTGAATTTTTAATTGTAGACAGCCGGTGAGCAATGACAAACACAGTCCTGCCTTTCATCAGGCGGTCCATGCCCCGCTGCACAATGGTCTCCGTTCGGGTGTCGATGCTGGATGTTGCTTCGTCCAGAATCAGCACCGGCGGATCTGCGATTGCGGATCTGGCAATGGCCAAAAGCTGCCGTTCTCCCTGGGAAAGACTCGTACCGTCTCCGCTCAGCATCGTATGATAGCCCTCCGGAAGCCGCGTGATAAAATAATGCGCATTGGCCAGCTTTGCCGCCGCTTCGACTTCCTCATCTGTAGCATCCAGCTTTCCATAGCGAATATTGTCTGCAATGGTTCCGGTAAACAGATGGGTATCCTGAAGTACGATCCCCAGAGAACGGCGAAGATCCGGCTTTTTGATCTTGTTGATATTGATGCCGTCATACCGGACTTTCCCGTCCTGAATATCATAAAACCGGTTAATCAGATTGGTAATTGTCGTCTTGCCTGCGCCGGTGGCTCCCACAAACGCCACTTTCTCCCCAGGATTGGCATACATTTTGATATCGTGCAGCACGATCTTGTCATCTTCGTATCCAAAGTCCACACCGTCCAGCACCACATCCCCTTCCAGTTTCTTATAAGTGATCGTTCCTTCCGCCTTATGGGGATGTTTCCAGGCCCAGATGCCGGTCCGTTCCCCGGACTCCTTCAGTGTGCCGTCCGGCTCCTCCGTCACATTGACCAGTGTGACATAACCGTTGTCGATTTCCTCCGGCTCATCCAGAAGATCAAAGATCCGCTCTGCACCTGCCAATGCCATAACAATGGAATTAAACTGCTGAGACACCTGTGTAATGGGCATATTAAAACTTCTGGTCAGTTGCAGGAATGATGCCAGCGCTCCAAGAGTCAGCCCTCCGATGCCGTTGATGGCAAATACAGCACCTACTCCAAGGGTCAGCACATAGTTGATATTTCCCAGATTCGCCATAACCGGCATCAGGATATTTGCAAAGGTATTGGCATTTTTCGCACTGTCAAACAGCTCCCCGTTCAGCCGGTCAAACCGCTCCTTGGATTCTGATTCATGACAGAACACCTTAACCACCTTCTGCCCTTCCATCATTTCCTCAATGTAGCCGTTTAAGGCACCAAGAGATTTCTGCTGGCGGATAAAATACATACCGCTTTTTCCGCCGATAAAGCGTACAGCCAGTATCATTACCGCAACCATCAGCACGATCAGAATCGTCAGCGGTATGCTTAACACCAGCATGGACACAAAAGTGCTGACGATTGTAATCGACGAGCTGAGCATCTGAGGAATGCTCTGGCTGATCATCTGCCGCAAGGTATCTGTATCATTGGTATAGCAGCTCATAATGTCCCCATGGGCATGGGTATCAAAAAATTTAATGGGCAGACGTTCCATATGGGTAAACATCTCATCCCGGATTTCCTTCAATACCCCCTGGGTTATGACGATCATAAGCCTTGCATAGAGAAACGTAGCCGCCGTACCGGCGTAGTAGATACAGGCCATCACCGTCAGCGCACGCAGAAGCGGCGCAAAACTCGGATTGCTCTGTCCGAGAAACGGCAGGATATAGTCGTCAATCAGACTTTGAAGAAACAGGTTCCCAAGCACGCCGGTCAAAGAACTGACCGCAATACTCACTGCCACGATGATACAGTGAATCTTATAATCTTTCCATATATATGCCAGCAGACGGCCCAGTGCCTTCCTGGGATTTTTGCTTCCCCGTCCGCCGCGCATCCCGCGCATTCCGGGGCCTTTCACAGTTCTTGGACTACTCATCTGTATCCGCTCCTTTCTGCTGCAGTTCATAGATGTCCCGATAAATTTCATTGTTCGCAAGAAGCATCTCATGGGTATCAAATCCTACGATCTTTCCCTGATCCAGCACAATAATCCGATCTGCATCCTGTACAGACGAAATCCTCTGGGCAATAATCAGCTTTGTCGTATCCGGAATCTCTTTTGCAAATGCCTCCCGGATCAAAGAGTCCGTCTTCGTATCCACCGCACTTGTAGAATCATCCAGGATCAGAATCTTCGGCTTTTTCAGCAGCGCCCTGGCAATGCAAAGTCTCTGCTTCTGTCCGCCGGAAACATTCGTTCCTCCCTGTTCGATAAAAGTATCATAGCCTTTTGGCATTTTTTCCACAAATTCATGAGCCTGCGCAAGCTGACAGGCATGTTGGCATTCCTCTATTGTGGCCTCCTTGTCTCCCCACCGAAGATTTTCCAGAATTGTCCCGGAAAAAAGAACGTTTTTCTGCAGAACCATGGACACTGCATTCCGCAAAGTATCTATTCGGTATTCCCGCACATCATGGCCTCCCACGATCACGGAACCATCCAGCACGTCATAAAGCCTTGGAATTAACTGCACCAGTGTAGATTTGGAACTTCCGGTGCCGCCAATAATACCGATGGTCTCTCCTGCCTGGATGGTCAGGTTCACATCCCGCAGCACGCACTTATCCGGATCGTCACTGTAGGAAAAGTTCACATGGTTGAACCGAATGGATCCGTCTTCCACTTCCAATACCGAGTGCTTAGGGTCGGTGAGGGAGCTTTTCTCATCCAGCACCTCCACAATACGCTCTGCAGAAGAGCGCGCCATCGTCGTCATGACAAAGATCATGGAAATCATCATCAGACTCATAAGAATCTGCATGGTATAGGTGAACAGGCTCATCAACTGCCCTGTCGTCATGGTCCCATCCACAACGATCAGCTTTGCTCCAAACCAGGACACCAGCATAATGCAGGTATAGACCGTGAACTGCATCACCGGCTGATTCATAACTACCAGGCGTTCCGCATGAACACTTAAATCTTTTAGATTTTTCGTAGCCCCGCGGAATTTCTCCTTCTCGTAATCTTCCCGCACATAGGCTTTTACTACCCGGATACCGGTCAGATTCTCCTGCACGCTGGCATTCAGCCGGTCATATCCTTTGAACATCTCGTCAAAAATGGGAAATGCCCGTCTAATGATAAATGCCAGAACACATCCCAGGAATACAAGCGCCCCCAAAAAGATCAGCGACAGTCTGGGACTGATGGTTACACACATAAAAAGCGCTGACACCATCATAATCGGTGCTCGAACAAACATTCGAATAATCATCTGAAATGCATTCTGTACATTCGTCACATCCGTTGTCATACGGGTCACAAGGCCCGCCGTGGAAAAACGGTCAATATTCCGGAAGGAAAAATCCTGAATATTGTCAAACATAGATTTCCGCAGATTCCGGCCAAAGCCCATGGATGCCCTCGCCGCAAATATCCCCGACAGGGTACCTGCCAGAAGGGAGAGCATGGCAACCCCCAGCATAATCACACCCATTTTTACCACATAATTCATATTTCCGGCTTCCACTCCGTTGTCGATCACCGAGGCCATCAGCACCGGCAGCAGCACTTCCAGGATCACCTCCAGAACTACGCTTGCCGGAGCCAGCATAGTATCTCTTTTAAATTCACCAATGTATGCCGTTAGTTTTTTAATCATTTTCCGCCTCCTCAAGTCTTGTCTCTATCTTCCGGATACAGGCAAACCAGTTCCTGCGCTCTTCGTCTGTAAGTATCTCATTTACCATGGTCTCCAGCCGGTTCAGCCGCTCAAGAACTGTCTCCTGAGCCGCAATCCCCTGCTCCGTCAGTACCAGTTCCTTCTGTCTTGCGTCACTTGGAACTCCGGTCCTTCGGACGAGTCCTTTCTTCTCCAGAATCTGTATCACGCTTGTAACCGAAGATTTTCTTATCTTAAATTCTTCCTCCAGCTCCCGCTGAAACACCTTTTTCCCGCATTGGCTCCGAAAATACAGATAGCCCAGCATCCGGCTCTGGATGGAACTCAGTCCCAGATCCGACATCCGGCTTTCAAGGATCCGATGCCAGACACGGTTCAGATTTGCCAACTCCCGCATGGGATAATTTTCGTTTCTCACATCTGTTTCTCCTTTTTCAAAATCCCTTTCGTTAGAAGTCTAACTGATTATAGGTTAGATTTCTAACAATGTCAAGAAAAAGTATATAAAAATTCTGTGAACTTCATAACTTTTTCCCCTTAACGGTCATCTGCCCGTCCTAACAAACTCTGAACAACAGAAAAAAGAGCCGCCGGGATTTACTTCCCCAACGGCTCCCCATATACAGACGAAGCACGGTTTTTACTGTCTTTTGTTTCTGCGAAGCCTGTCTCTAAGCTCCTTTAGATCCGGCACATTTCCCACAAACCGATAACCGGGATTGCGCGCCAGCAAAAGCTCGGCCTTTTGAAACATATGTTCTTTTATACGTTCCTGACGCTCCTGAAGCTGACGGATTTCGGCTTCTGCCTTTTGCAGAAGCTCCTCTTTTTGTTCTTCCATGTGCTCTTCCACTGCAGCCTTTGCAAACGTTGCCGCCGCTTCTAAGAGCCGTTTCTTCTCCGCTGCCCTCTGTTCCAGTTCCACATAGAGCTGTTCCGCCTGAATCAGCAGTTCGCGCAGATCCATAGCCTTCCGGAAAGCATTGCTGAAGTCATATACCATACATACGGTAATCCCAAAAGTCATCACCGCCACAACTTCCTCATGCATCCAGAAGATCAGCCGTTCCACCGGCCTGTGTACTGCATAGACCATGAGCAGACTTAAAAATCCCCATGCGGCAGAAGAGCTCAGGCAAATATGCCCCTGATACTGAAACTTCTGGCCGCTGTAATCCCAATAACGGACCCGGAACCACCGTACCATCGTCACACCGGTCACATATTCCAGCGCCGTAGCCCCCAAAGCCCCCACAACATACACCAGAACTGGTGTTCTCCGAAAGGGAAGCGTCAGCCAGAGGACCAGAATCGCACCGCTTCCATATAGAGGAAGCCAGGGGCCCCTAAGGAACCCCCGGTTTGTCAGACGTTGTTCTTTTATGGACACATAGGCTGATTCAAAGCACCAGCCAAATATACAATAAAAATAGAAAAAGGACAGCCACTCACGAAAATGATAACTGTACATAAAAACCTCTTTAGACGTTAATGTCTGCCTTCATGCCCAAAAGCTCTTTATTGGCTTCCAGAATAGGAGCTACCACGTTCTTCAAAAATGTCTCTACCTGCAGCTCGGAGCGCCCCACATAACGGGATGGCTCCATACATGCCCTAAGCTCCTCTATGGTCATATTAAACGCCGGATCTGCCGCGATCAGCTCCAGAAGATTGTTTTCTTTCCCCTCTTCTTTTACATTTTTCCCGGCTTCCATGGAAAGTTCGCGGATCTTTTCATGCAGTTCCTGCCGGTCTCCCCCTGCTTTCACTGCATCCATCATAATATTTTCCGTAGCCATGAACGGAAGTTCGCTCATAAGCCGTTTCTCAATCACCTTCGGATACACCACCAGACCATCCACCACGTTCAGGCACAGATCCAGAATCCCGTCAATGGCAAGAAAACCTTCCGGGACGGACAGACGCTTGTTCGCAGAATCGTCCAGTGTCCGCTCAAACCACTGAACTGCCGAAGTAATAGCCGGATTCAAGGCATCAATCATCACATACCGGGAAAGAGAAGCGATGCGCTCACTCCGCATGGGATTTCTCTTATATGCCATAGCAGAGGAGCCGATCTGGGATTTCTCAAAGGGTTCCTCCACCTCTTTTAGATGCTGCAAAAGACGGATATCATTGGACATCTTATGCGCGGTTGCCGCTATCCCCGCCAGCACGTTCAGCACTCTAGTATCGGTCTTGCGGGAATACGTCTGTCCGGATACCGGCACGCATTCTTTAAAGCCCATCTTCTCTGCAATCATGGGATCAATCTTGTCAATGGTTTTCTGATCCCCTTCAAAAAGCTCCAGAAAGCTTGCCTGCGTCCCCGTAGTTCCTTTGGAGCCTAAAAGCTTCAAAGTTCCAAGAACATAATCCAGATCTTCCAGATCCATGCAGAATTCCTGCAGCCAGAGAGAAGCCCGCTTCCCTACGGTTGTGGGCTGGGCCGGCTGGAAATGGGTAAATGCAAGCGTCGGCAGTCCTTTGTACTGATCCGCAAATGCTGCCAGCTCCTTGATCACATTGATCAGCTTCTTCCTGGTCAGACGAAGTGCTTCTCTCATTACGATAATATCTGTATTATCCCCCACATAGCAGGAAGTCGCCCCTAAATGGATGATGCCCTTTGCCTTCGGGCACTGAACTCCATAGGCATATACATGGGACATTACGTCATGGCGCACCTCTTTTTCCCGAACCTTTGCCACTTCATAATTGATGTCCTCCGCATGCGCTTTCAGCTCGTCAATCTGCTCCTGGGTAATCGGTAAGCCCAGCTCTTTCTCCGTCTCTGCCAGAGCGATCCAGAGTCTGCGCCAGGTACAGAATTTCATGTCCGGAGAAAAGATATACTGCATTTCTCTGCTGGCATAGCGCTCGGACAAAGGGCTTTGGTATCTGTCTGTACTCATATTTTGTATCCTTTCTGATTATAATCCTATAGCTGCCCGGACGTTATCCCTTCTGCGGATGGATCTCCTGTCCGAAAATCCATCCGGACAACGCCCGGACAGCTATGGTATGTGTCTTTATGAAATTCCCAGTCTCTTAAATACTTCCTGATATGCTTCTTCTACATTTCCCAGATCTCTGCGGAAACGGTCCTTGTCCAGCTTCTCATGCGTCTTAGAATCCCACAGTCTGCATGTGTCCGGCGACGTCTCGTCCGCCAGGATAATCTCTCCTTTATAACGCCCGAACTCAATTTTAAAATCGATCAGATCAATTCCGAGTTCTGCAAAGTATGCCTTGTATACATCATTTACCTTAAATGCATATTCTGTAATCTTGTCGATCTCTTCTCTTGTAGCAAGGTTCAGCGCAATGGCAAAATAATCGTTAATCAGCGGATCGCCCAGCTCGTCATTTTTATAGCTGAATTCCAGAGTCGGCGCCGTAAACTGCGTTCCCTCCGGCACTCCCAGCCTCTTAGAGAAGCTTCCGGCTGCCACATTCCGCACAATGACTTCCAACGGGACTATCTGTACTTTCTTCACCGCAGTCTCCCGGTCAGAAAGCTCCTCGACCAGATGCGTCGGAACGCCTGCCTTTTCCACCAGTTTAAATACATGATTGCTCATGCGGTTGTTGATGGCACCTTTGCCCACGATCGTGCCCTTCTTCTGACCGTTAAATGCAGTCGCATCATCTTTATAAGATACGATCAGCACATCCGGATCGTCTGTTGTATATACTTTTTTTGCCTTTCCTTCATACAAAAGTTCTTTCTTTTCCATAAATGCTTCGCCCGTCCTTTTCTAAATCTTTTCGTCTTCGTTCCTTGACCGTTATTTCAACACCCGGTCAGGCTTCTGACCGGGTGCTTACATTATAGCAATAAGTCTTTGAGGTGTAAAGGCATTTCTTCAGCCCTGGGTAAAACGGGACAGAAACTGTCTTGTCCGTTCCTCATGAGAATGTTCAAATACCTGAGCCGGTGTTCCCTGCTCCAGAATATAGCCATCGTCCATAAAGATCACATGGCTGGCCACATCTCTTGCAAATGCCATCTCATGCGTGACAATAATCATGGTCGTTTTCTGATCTGCCAGTTCTTTCATGACCCGAAGCACTTCCCCTGTCAGCTCCGGATCCAGGGCAGAAGTCGGCTCATCGAAGCAGAGAATGTCCGGCTTTAACGCAAGAGCGCGGGCGATGGCTACCCGCTGGCACTGTCCGCCGGAAAGCTGATGGGGATAATTGTTCATCCGGTCCGTAAGGCCCATCTGCCTTAAGAGCTCTTCCGCCAGCACCCGAATCTCCTCATGGATTTCCTTTTTCCGTGCCTTATACCCCGGCTGTTCCTTGGCCAGCAGTTCTTTGGCCAGCATTACATTTTCCAGCGCCGTATACTGAGGAAACAGATTGAAGGACTGAAAGACCAGGCCGAAATGCAGCCGTTTCTTTCGAATCTCCGCTTCCTGCATGGTGGACGGATCCTTGCTGTCAAACAGAGTCTCCCCGCATACACGAATAACGCCTTTGTCCGGACGCTCTAAAAAGTTCAGGCACCGAAGGAGCGTCGTCTTGCCGCTTCCGGAAGAGCCAATGATGGAAAGCACCTGGCCCTCTTCAAGAGAGAAGCTGATGTCTTTTAAAACTTCCGTGTTTTCAAATGATTTGCAGATGTGTTCCGCTTCTAAAATCGCCATATGTTATGTCCTATTTGAGTTCCGCATCCGTTTGCCAATGCCCTTTAGCTGGAAGCATTTTCTGCCACATCCGTGGCTGAAAACACTTCCGGGCATCAGCAGCACGGATGCTGTTATTTGAGTTCCGCATCCGTGCTGCCAATGCCCCTTAACTGGAAGTATTTTCTGCCACATCCGTGGCTGAAAACGCTTCCGGCATTGGCAGAATGGATGCTGTTATTTGAGTTCCTACCTAAAATAATCCAGTTTCTTCTCCAGCCTTCCAAGGAGCACCGTCAGGACTCCGCTGAAGATCAGATAATAGACGGCTGTGAAAAACATGGGCCAGATGGCGCCTGAGATCCCCTGGGAACCTTTCATAAATGCCTGACCTGCCCAGATGATTTCCTGCAGCGCAATGATCCGGGCCAGAGATGTATCCTTGATCAGCGTAATAATCTCGTTGGACATGGGCGGTACAATGCGCTTAATCATCTGCAGAAGCGTAACCTTGAAAAAGATCTGGCTTCTTGTCATGCCCAGCACAAGCCCGGCTTCCTCCTGCCCCACCGGCACGCTCTGGATGCCTCCCCGGTAGATCTCCGAGAAATAGCAGGCATAATTAAAGACAAAGGAAACTGCCGCTGCCAGGAAGCGTCCTCCTTCGCCGCCGCCCCAGATCGGTACGCCAAGCACCAGTCCGGGAAAATAATAAATAATCAGAAGCTGAATCATAAGCGGTGTTCCTCGTATGATCCAGACGATGATCTTCGTCAGAAAGCTCAGCGGACGGAAACGCGACATGGAACCAAATGCGATGATAAGTCCCAGAGGAACCGCTCCCAGCAATGTAACCACAAAAAGTTTCAGCGTCTGTAAAAAACCCACATTCAGCGACCGGAGGACGATCGGCATCTGTTCCAGCATTAATTCCATGTACTCTTCCTGCTTTCTCTGTTTTTGTAAGGGATACATGTTCCCTTTCCATTCCAAAAATACAGGGGGCGAAAAGGCTCCGCCCCCTGTATGGGTCCTGTTTTATTTCTGCTCGATCACTGCTGCCTGCACGCCGTAAGTCTCTGCAATCTTCATCATGCTTCCATCTGCATAGCTTGATACAAAGAATGCATTCAGAGCTTCTGCCAGATCAGAGCCTTTGCGGAAGCCCACGCCGTATTCTTCATTGTTCAGAGGTACTGTATAAGTCAGATCCGAATAGCTGGTTCCTTCTCCTACCATAGCTGCTGCCATCAGGGAATCAATCACTGCCGCATCACAGGATTTGGCTGCGACTTCCATCAGTGCATTAGACTGCGTAGATACTTCTGTAAATTCCAGCCCCAGCGTCTCTACCTGCGTTTTTCCTGCACTGCCGTTCTCCACTGCAAAGTGCAGGCCGGAGAGGCTCTCCACGTCCTGATAATTCTCTGCCTGGTCTGCCGGAACGATTACGATCTGTGCATTATTGCAGTATGCATTGGAGCATTCCATGGAACTCAGCACTTCATCTGTCAATGTCATACCATTCCATACACAGTCAATGGTTTTGCCGTCCAGCTCCATAATCTTGTTGTCCCATTCAATCTCTACAAACTCGACACTTACACCCAGGCTCTTGGCAAATGCGGCCGCCAGCTCTGCATCAAATCCGATCCAGTTGCCGTCCGCATCCTGATAATCCATCGGCTCAAAATCCGTGATGCCAACTACCAGAATTCCTTTATCCTTCACATATGTAAGATCACTGTCCGCCGCAGGCGACTCTGTCTCTGCCGGTGCCTCCCCGCCGTCAGTCTCAGCCGGAGCAGCGTCATCCGCTGCATCTGCCGCAGGCGCTTCCGTATCCGCCGGAGCATTGGTATCCGTCGTCTTTCCTCCGCAGCCAGTCACCATAGCCGCCGTCATCACACCTGCCAGCATTACTGCAATTAACTTTTTCATCTTGTTTCTCCTCCATTAAAGTTCCGCTTTGTCCTGTTCATGCCCATATATCTGGAAGCATTTCCGGCCGCTTTCGCGTCCGCAAATCCTTCCGGGCATGAACTGGACTTCGCTGTTTAAAGTTCCGCTTTGTCCTGTTCATCCCCGAAAGGTTTTCCCAATTCAAAGCATTTTATTTCCATATGCTACTACTCTACCATAGTAAAGCAATATGACAACATGGAAATCATACCAAGAATCCGCCCCCTTGTCAAGAATTTTATTTTCCCATTTTCCAGCAGGGGCGCCCGGTTTCTCACACGCCCGGACAGCAGCGCCGTTTCTCCTACTGCTTCTGCCTCACCCGATACTCTCTCTCCCATTTTAACAGCACTTTCTGCGGATCTGCCGGCATCTGCCGCTTTTCTCCCGCTTCGGGCAGGATTCCTTCCGCCATCTGCCAGGCAAGCTCCGCTTCCTTCCGAATCTCCTCATCCGGCTGGTATTCATAAGAAGTTTCAAAACAGCCCGCCGCCTTCCGGAACAAAAACTGCCTTGCATAGCACACGCCCAGATTATTCCATACCGCCCCATAAAATCCCATGCCCAAGCGACTGTTCTGATGCATGTTTAAAATATGCCGGTATTCTTCTATCGCCGCCCACTCATTCCGGTTATTTAAAAGTTCATCTGCGCGAAGCTTTAGGCGTTCCTGTTCCGTCAGTGCGGCAAGCCCCCGCAGCCGTTCTTCCAGCTCTGCCAGCTCCTTTTCCTCAAATAACCCGGATGCACCAGCCGCCAGACGCACCAGGCTCGGAAAGCTTGCCCCGGAAGAGATTCCTTTCTGAATCCGAAGAGCCAGCTCTTCACATCCAATCTCCTCTTTGAGCCACCGGCATAGCCGTTCATCAAAAAATCTGCGGTCTGCCAGGCAGATATTATGATACAGAAAGTAGGACAATTCCTCCAGACTGTACAGATTTACCCCTGCCTGTTCCACGAACAGCGGTGCCTTTGTTCTTTGATATCTGCAGACTACAACCAGCCCCATAATCCTACTCCTCCCGATGCTCTTCCATCCTAAACGTTTCTGTCCAGTACAGATCAGAAGACGGATACAGCTCTCCAAAGCCCAGATCTGTAACCTTCACCTCGCACTGTTCCTGTACCGGAAAATGCACTTCCACCAGAAGCCGGCTCGTCCCTTTAGGGCGCCTGGGCAGATCCGTCAGAAGCATCCCGGCCTGAAAGGTATTTCCGTCCAACATGGAGGAGAAGGAAAATTCCAGCAAAGGCTCGCCTAAAAGAATCACTTCACAGGCTCCCTTTGCCTCATACCAGTTCACACCAGCATTGACGATGGTATAAACTTCCTCTGTTCCTTTATCTGTACTTTTGACGCCTACATTGTATAAAAGTGTCTGATCGCTCAGGAACAGATACGGCCGCTCTCCCGCCTGTTCCCCGGCTGCCATACAGGCTCCCCGGACATGGAGCAGATCCCCCAGAAACACCCGGCGGCGGGAACAGATCTCCTCCCTGCTTTTGGGATAATCCCTGCTGTTTAGATCCGTCCCCGTCAGAAATACGGCAGATACGTGCCTTTTCCCAAAACGCTCTCTTACATATTGTACCAGACGCTCATCCCGACCGCCTTTTGCAGCTTCTCCCACTTTCCACTGCTCCGGATCATACACCTCTGCTACCATGGGCCTTGATCTTTTATTTACCTGCAGACAAGTGGCCTTTATGTCCTCCTGGCCAAATTCCAGCAGCCATACCTGCTGCTGCCAGATATCATTGCTCTGATGCATAACAAAATGCACGATGCTCTCCTGCTCCCCCAGAATCTGCATCTGGTCTTCCCGAAAACCGGCTTCACACGCATCCAGCGCATACTGCCGGATTCCCTCCTCGGACAAATCCGGCAGTATAACAGCAGCCCGAAGATCTTCTTTTGCCCCATATCGTTTCAAAGCTGACAGGATTCTGCGAAAACATGTCGTACGTCCGGTCTGCATCCCAAAATCCAAAGGAAGTTCCGCCGGTTCCTTCATTTCTTCCGTCCAGTAACAGACTCTGGGGCATTCGTTCCGATAATCGATCCCTGCAAGAAACCGCTTCTTATTTTGTGTGCTCATTTTCTGATCTCCTATTAAGAGTTCCGCCTTGTTCCCGCCTCTTACCGGACACGAAATCTCTCCTCTGCTACTTTCGCCAGTTTTTCGTACTCTTCCATCATCTGCACCAGCGTATGCTCCTGCCGATGATCCAGCGCCTGCTGCATACGGCAGAGTCTGCTGTAGCGATCCTCTCCCTCTGTCTGCTCCGCCTGATTTTCCAAAGTTCTGCACTCTGTGGAAATCTCGCTCCCGTCCTCTGCAGTCTCCGTGATAAACCAGGTAAGCCGTTCCCCGTAAAACAGAATAAATGCTCTCGTAAATACTCCTTCAAACGCCGGATACAGACGCTCACTCACATAATCAAACGTTTTCCTGCCATGATACTCCAGCACATAGTGAAGAATCACTTTATGTCCCGGATTACAGCGGTATTCCACCACCACATGATCCGACGGCCTGCCGTTTTCCTCCATATAAGGATACAGTTTCTGTATAAAAGCAAATCGACGATTTTTAATACTCAGTTCCTTCAGCAGCCGGCCTGCCAATCGTTTTTGACTGTCAGTCAAAAACAAAAGAGCCGAAAGATGCCTTAAATATGCCAGCACAGCAGGCACCGACAACCGGTCTCCCCACTGCAGATGATGCTCCAGGCTGTCATAAACTGCCTCCGGAACCTCCTGCCCCTTCACAAAATTCAGCCAGCCGGCGTAATTCAAGTAGGCACCTCCTAAGACGGACTCCCCGCCCCGGTCATCCAGTGCCATATAAACCGGAAATGCTTCGCAGACATACTGTTCCGTAAACAATGCCTGTACCAGAATCTGTTCCCCCAGCTTTGGCAGAGACATTCCGAACTTCCCGCCTGCCGTCCAGACCGCCAGAAGCTCCCTGGTATCTCCCATACCTTCTTCCGCCAGAAATGCGATAATTTCCTCTGTATAGATCCCCTGCTGAAACACCTGCCATACAAGAGCACGCAGAAGATTTCCCGCATAGCGCTCTGTAAACATCAGACGCTGCAGAAGCTGCAGCAAAAGTCCCGCATCCACTTCCCTGCATCCGCTTTTCCATAAAAGGCGCAGTGCAGTCTCATCCTGCCTCAGCAGAATCAGGCTTTCAATATAAGAACCCTGACAGGTCCTGGACAACTTCAGCACCTCCGCGTCCGTAAAGAGAAGCCGTTCATCCGGCTGCTCCAGCCCCCGCTGTTTCCGTTCATACTCCAGAAGCTCCAGCTTCAGACTCTGCTGATAGGATTCTTTCACCCGATGATCTTCCAGAAGCTTCCACGCCGCCGGCAGATTGCTTTCCTGAAGCACATGGTCCCCTTCTCCGTCCAGCAGATACAGATTCAGTCCCAGATGATTCTTCAGCTTTCTGATGCAGTACTGCAGAAATCCCGGCTCAATCATTGCTCTCTTTTTCTCATAAGGCACAGACTTCTGATGCCTTCCCCCCTGTTCGTCTATAAGCGTGATCTTTGCGCTTTTGGTATAAACCGGCACATAGGCCATACTGCCTGTTAAGGGCACACGAACCGGCTCCGCCAGTTGTGCATGACAAACCTCTACAGTCCGGATCCTCTTTTCCCCGCAGGTAATCCTCTGAAGAAACAAAATATCCGCCAGCGCCTCCAGAAACTCTCCCTCCAGCATCTCCGGCAGAAGACATCTCCCATACAGCCAGGCCAGTGTTTCATTTACCTTCCGCCCCTTCAATTGTTCCAGCAGAAATTCCTGCAACAGTTTCTTATGTTCCTCATAAACTTCTTCTCCGGGAACTCCATAACGAACCAGATTACAGTAGATTTTCGTCTTTTGGGCGCCGGTCAGCGTATTATGGTAATGAAAATAGAGAAGTACCTGTCTTGGAAGAAGTTTCGGATACTCCTTTGGCAAAGCATAGACAAAATATTCATAAAGATTCGTAATCTTTACATCATACTCTACGCCCTTCTCATACCAGCCAAACGCCTCTTCATCCATCCGGTTTCCCCGAATGAAGATCATGCACACGGCTCCCACCGTTTCTTTGGAAGGATAAAGCTTATAGCAAAGTTTTAAAAGCCTTGCAGCCATGGGCGACCATTTTCGAATCTTTACAGCCTGCTGTGCAATCGTTTCTGCCGTCTTTGCAGTCAGAAGACCTCTGGATGCCGCCCAGAAAAAAATCTGCAGGGAAAACGCATCCAGTCTGCTAAACAGTGCCATATCCTCTTTGAGAAGTCCGTAAGCTTCCTGATAGAACAGACGGTTCCTAAGTCCTGCCCGGAACAGCCGTTCCAGCACCAAGTAGCGGGTACGGGGATTGTCCGCAAGCTGCCGATCCAGCTCCAAAAGTACCGCCGTAACCGTCCGATTCTCCGGCTGTTTCTGATAAAACCGCTGAAGCTGAACCACTGCATCGGCCGTTACCTTCTCCTCCCCGCAAAACAGACTGTTTACATACAAAAATACCGCACGCACAGAATGGTCCTTAAGCTTCAGCAAATGGGTCTTTTCATATTTCTTTAAAATCCAGCCTGCCTCTCTCCTTTTCTCCTCCTGCAGAAGCACCCACGCATCTAAAAGCGGATAAAGCGCCGACTCCGGATCCGCTGCTGTCAGAATATCCGCCAGTTCCCGAAACCGTTTTACCGCCTCCCCGTTGGTGCAGGCCCCCCTTCTCTCCCGTTCCAGAACCCGCTGAAGTTCTGCAAGAGCCGCTGTCTGCGCCCGCATCTGCCGCTGACTCTGACTTCTTCCGGACCCGGTCCGGCGGACGGACAGCTCCGTTTCCTTTGCCAAAAGCACCGGAAGTTCCTCGTCTGTCTCTTCTGCTTCTTCGGCTCCTTTGATCTGCACATGCAAAGGCAGCTCATACTCCCCCGCGCTCGTTTCCAGCCAGATACGGCCCTCCATAGATTCCCCTTCTCTTAAATGCTGCGGCTGATAGGTATATTCGATCCGGGCTGCTCTTGCATAGAAGCTGTCATTTAGAAGGGTCAGACCCGGAACCCTTGTATGCAGAAGTCCTTTGACTCTCCTCTCATCCCTGGAACTGACTACAAAGCTGCCTCTTACCAATTCGGAAGATTCCAGATCGAACACCAGTTCTTCCGGTTCCAGCTTCAGGCGCGGCTGGTCATACACAAATATTCCATTAAAAAATTCAATGATTTTCTCTTTCATAAAGGACCCCGTTGCATTTTTGACATATTAGTATATAATGGTTACATTATAGCACCTTCGCGAATGTTTGAACATTGCTTTCTGACAGGAGCATAACATACCCGCAGGAAAAAGAGAGGAAAAAGCAGATGAACCATCAGATAGAAGGAAAAGAACATTTTCATGGAAGTGATCTGGAAAAGATCGAACAGTACTTCGGGATTCCCAAAGAATCCATTACAGGATTCGGAGCAAATGTGAATCCTCTGGGAATCTCCCCGAAGATGAAGCAGAAACTTTCCGAGCAAATCGACGTGGTCACTGCCTATCCGGACCCGGAATACACGGAACTTAGAGAACACATTGCCGCATATGCGGGATGCCGTCAGGCGCAGGTGATTGTGGGAAATGGCTGTACAGAACTGATCTCTTTGTTTATTCATGTATTAAATCCCCAGGAAGCACTGATCGTCTCCCCTACCTACTCGGAATACGAACGGGAAGTCCGACTCTCCAAAGGAAACGTCCGCTATTATGCACTGAAGGAAAGCTGCGGCTTTCAGATGGAACTGGAGGACTTTTTTGGGGCCTTTCGAAAAGAGACCGGTCTTTGTATCCTCTGCAATCCCAACAATCCCACCTCTACCGCACTGACACCGGAAATGATGGAACAGATTCTCTCCTGGTGCCGGAAACGGAATATTTTCGTCATGATCGATGAAACCTATGCAGAGTTCGCCCCGGATCATAAAAGTATCTCCTCCGCGGGCCTGCTGGAAAAATACGATAACTTTGTGATTCTCCGGGGCATCTCCAAGTTTTTCGCTGCTCCCGGACTGCGGCTGGGCTATGCTATGACCGGCAGTTCCGAGCTGCTCTCCCAGGTAAAAATGCGCCAGAACCCCTGGTCCCTCAACAGTCTTGCAGATGCCGCAGGCAAACTGATGTTCACCGATACCGCATACATTGAGCAGACAAGACTTCTGATCTCTTCCGAACGGGAACGCATCTATCAAGAACTGCGCACCTGGAAAAATATTAAGGTTTACCAGCCCTATGCCAACTTTATCCTGGTGCGCATTTTACGAGACGGGCTTACATCCTACGATGTGTTTCTCCATGCCATTCGCCGGGGCCTTATGCTTCGGGACTGCTCCAATTTCCCCGGTCTGGAAGACGGAACCTTCTTCCGCTTCTGCTTTATGCTGCCGGAAAAGAATACAGAACTGCTCTGCTGCCTGAAAGAACTGCTGGAAATGCCGTCCAAAGATGCGGTTTCCTCTCATTCTTCAAAATGTTTCCTGTAAATCTCAAAAAAAGAGCTGGTCTGTATCCCTTCATAATCCGAAAAGCACACCTGTTCCCACAGCTTTTCCTGAAATTCTGACAGAGTGTCTTTCATAAGGGCTTCGTAAATGCCCTGGAAGCGCTCTGTCTTCTGTTTCTGGGCCACCTGGACTTTATTGGCCTCCGATTCTTCTTCCATGTACGTGTTCAGACATTTCAGGACATAGTATCCGCCTTCGTCGGCAAACACTTCGCTGATCTCGCCATTGTCCAGGTCAAAGGCCGTCTCCTCATAAACGCTGCTCTTCTCGCCTCTGGCCACTGCTACCGTCGTCTGAGACACTTTGGAATAATTGGCCGCCAGCGCTCCAAAGTCCTCCCCCTCCAAAAGCCGCTCTCTCAGCTCTCCCGCCAGATGCTCTTCCGGTACGAACAACTGCTGAAGCTGTATGATCCGCGCCTCATCATCACTGATTTCGATGCTCACATCCTCCGTGACCTGCCCATACGCCTTAAAAGCAAGGCAGTAATCCTCATACATCTTCTGGACTGACGCCTGATCCACTTTCAGAGCTGACGCCTCATCCTGGCTCAGAGAAGCAAAATATTCCGCTGCTGCTTCTGCCGCATGGGCTGTCTCCGTCTCTGTCAGAGTGATCTCTTGTTCCCCGGCCAGAAGAACCATGCTTTTCACCTGAGCCAGCTCGGAAAGCACCTGATTTTTTAGATATTCTTCCATGGTCATATCGCCCAGGTTATGCTCCCACATTCCCATGCCGTATACATTTTCGTAACTGCCTTTCTGGTTCATCAGATAGACAAGCGCTTCCGGAAGGCTGCAGGACACATCTCCGATTCGAAAAAGCTCATCCGACGCAAGCCCTGTAGTCAGTACGATTTTCGTATTTTCACAGCCGGACAGCAGAAGGCTCGCGGTCAGAAGAAGACTTACGATTCCCCGTCTTACCCTACTTCGCACTCTCACGCACCTCCTCAAGAATTTGCTTCAGCACCTTTAACACTCCGTCTTTCTCATAGGACTCCACCACACGTTCCGCCGCCTTTTTAATGTCCGGACCGGACAGCTCTGAAGCATAGCTGAGTCCCGCCTGCATCATCATGGAAATATCATTATAGTTGTCGCCGAACACTACCGTTTCCTCCGGCGTAATTCGGTACTTCTCCTGAAGCCACCGGACGGCTTCCCCCTTGGTAACGCCGGGCGCATTGATGTCCACCCACTTCGCACCGGATACATAGATCGTAAACTTGTCCTTCCAGCGGTCATAGAACCGGTCGTAGATCTTCCTGGCACCCTGTTCGCAGTACAGGCTCAGCTTAATACACACATCCGCATAATCCTCCATGCAGTCCACTACTTTTCCGATTCCTTTGTATTCCTCAAAAACCAGCCTGTGAAATGCTTCATCCGGATCGTCGGTATAATATCCCTCCTCCACGGAAAGAAGCATCTGATGATCGGGAATGGACCGCAAGTCTTTCAGAAGGGCGCGAAGATCCTCTTCTTTTAGATACATGGCTTTCAGCGTCTCCCCGCCTCTTAAAATGCACGCACCATTATCCCCTAAGTAATAAACACGGTCCCGCAGTTCATGGAAAATCACATCTATACTTGTCGCCTGTCTTCCGCTGGCCGCCGCAAACCGCACGCCCCGGTCCGTCAGTTCCCGGATCACCGTCATATATTCCGGATTCAGAAGGCTTCCGCCCTCCGGTACTAAAGTTCCATCAATATCACTGACAATCAATCGAATCATTGTTTTTTTCTTCCTTTGCTGTATATACTATCATTTGAGACACCCTCTGCGCTCATTCTACCAATATAATAGAAAACATCCGAAACTACAATAGGATATTTTCTTAAATTTTAATGATTTTTCACTTTTCATCTCTCTTCATTTATATTAGAATAGAGAAAAATCCAACGCAGACGAAAGGAGCAATACGATGAAAAAAATATTCAAATCACTCACAGTCCTGGCCGGAGCTGTACTTGCCGTGGCCGGAGGTCTTTTTCTTTATGAGAAATTTTTCAAAAAAGACGAAGAAATGGACGAGGATTTTGACGACGAAGAACTGTTTGAAGACGAGGACGACGAAGAGTTAGACGCCTTTGACAGCGAAGACGAAATCTTTGAAGAAGAGGAAAAGATTCCTGCCAAAAAGGAGGAAGAAGAACCGGAAACACCCTCTGAGGAAGAGGAAGAAGATATCTAATCTTTCATTCCAGTAAAAAGCAGGTACCGCTTAATGCCAACGCTGTACAAAAAAGTGATTTTAAAATACATTAAAATGCAACTTTATGGGCGTTGCAAAGGTGAAAAAAGCCAGCGCATGAAAGTAGAAATACTTTTACGCTGGCTTTCTTTATATCTCAAATAATATCGCACATTATGAGCAAGTTATCGAAAGGAGCTGTAAAGATGAAAATATTGGAATGGAACATCAACAAGAGAACGAGAACTTCCTTAGTTGAGCCCTTTGTATGCGAGAGAATATTATCGCAGGAAGCCGATATCATATGTCTGGTTGAATATACCGAAGATTTAAAAATTAAAAATACATTAGAAGAATCTTATTGGTTTTTTGAAAGTGCCAACTCAAGTGGAAATCAAATATTACTTGCAGTGAAAAAATCATTTGTCATGGAGCGGCCTGTTATCGTGAGAGATTATGATGAGTATAATTGTTATAATTTCCTTCACATAAAAATAAAAACACTGAACGAAAAAGAACTGTCTGTTTTAGGTGTGAGACTGCTAACAAGTACGGGAAAAAATCGCATCGATGCAGAAAAGCAAACGCCGCCATTAAACAAATATTTGAAATCTATTCATGAACCTTTTTTATGCGCGGGCGATTTCAACATTAGAGAATATCGGATGTCTTATTGGTTTCCGGACTACAGAACACAGGAAATTGAACCTGGGAATGAGCAAATAGAGGAATCCAGTTACTTTTTCCCAAAAAATAACCGTGAACCATATATAGAAACTTTCGGAATACTAGATCACATTCTGACAGGAAAAGATCTGAGGGTATCTGCAAAATATAATTGGGACTTCGTAAACGATCATGACATATATCCTTCAAAAAGCGGACTAAGGAAAGGTTGCTATTGGAACATAGCACCAGGATTTCCGGATCATGCAATGCTGATTGCAAACGTTTCGGCAGTTTACGAAAAACCACATGCAGACCGCGAAACGGACTGCTAACAACAAGTACGCGCTATACTCCCTGTAGGATGATATAGCGCTTTTTTGTTATTAGGGTATCTAAAGAGGACAGCATCCCATTTGGCACACGGCTTCGTGAAGCAACATGGAGTGTAATATTTGTTCTGTCGACGCTACTGCGAAAATACCGTTGCGAACCAAGAGGGCAAAAGGCATTTGACGTGACAGAAAGGCGAGACTTTGGTTGTGTGGCATGAGGCCGCAAACGCAAGTCTAGTTTCGTCAGCAGACAGGGCATATATGAAAATCATCATTTACCTCATCGTCATAATTTGCAATCACACTCCTTCAAAAATTAAAATGAGCAGCTCCCACTTTATATAAGCTCAAACCTCTTCTCCTTTCCGCTTATCCCCAGACATCCGCCAGTATCCGCACTGCATTTTGGATCTCCTCCTCCGTAAGCGTCGCGTAGCCAATAATTACCATCGGCTCATATTTCCTGCTGCCGATACAGTATTCCGCCAGCGGATATACACGGACACCCGCCTGACGGGCCAGCGCAACAAGCTCCTGTTCCGTCCGATTCCCCTCCATCTGCAATACGATATGAACGCCGGACCGTTCTCCGAGAATCCGCCGGACTCCTTTCATCTTCCGAATCTCCCCAAGCAGCACGTCATGCTTGCTTTTGTACAGTGCCCGCATCTTATTCAGATGCCGTTCAAAATATCCCCGCTCCATAAAAAGCTCCAGCATCCGCTGATCGGTCCGGGAAACCGTACAGGAAAAGTTCCTGCCCACCTGCTCATACCGTTCCAGGAGCGGAACAGGCAGCACTAAATAGCTGATTCGGATGGAGGGCGCGATAGATTTGGAAAAGGTACCGATATAGATCACTTTCTGCCTGGTATCGCTTCCCTGAAGAGACGGAATCGGCTTTCCGATATATCGAAACTCACTGTCATAATCATCCTCGATGATATATCTGTCTTCTTCCAAAGCCGCCCATCCAAGAAGCTCCTGCCGCCTTCTGACCGGCATGACGATCCCCATGGGATACTGATGCGAAGGCATCACATAGGCAATGTCCGCTTTGCTCTCTGCAAGCTCCTTGACATTCATTCCGTACCGGTCCATAGAGACGGTACAGCACTCATACCCCAGCCGTTCAAAAATATCATAGGCATGACGATAAGTGGGACTCTCCATGGCAATCCGCCGGTTGGTCCCCAGCATCCGGGACAAAAGCATCTGCAGATAATCGTTTCCTGCACCGATAATCACCTGAGAAGGCGACACATTCACGCCCCTTGCCTGATGCAGATACGTACCTATGGCCGACCGAAGAGAATACTCTCCTTTCGGATCTCCCAGATGAAACAATGCTCTTTGGTCGTCCTGGAGCACTTCCCGGCTTAGCTTTCTCCATGCAGCATACGGAAAATGTTCCAGATCAATCCCATTGGGCGTCAGATCATACAGACATGTCTCCGCCTCGTTGGTATCCTGCACCTCTTCCACAGCATTCAGCGGCTCCAAATGATACAGTTCTTCCATCTGACAGACAAAATATCCCCTGCACGGAACCGACTCGATGTACCCTTCCGACAACAACTGTTCATACGCCATCTGTGCCGTGCTCCGGCTTACATCTAACTGGCTGGCCAACTGTCTTGTGGAGGGCAGCCGTTCCTTGCAGCGGATATTTCCCCTCTGAATCTCTTTTTTAATATATTCATAAATCCGTTCGTACAGACTTTTCCCGGATCCTTCCTCCAGATTCAGTATCATGTCCGTACTCTTATTTCGGAAGTTTAAATGAACTTTTCAGCGACACGATCCGGTTAAATACCGGCGCACCTTCCTGGGAGTCTTTTGCATCCACACAGAAGAAACCGTTACGCACAAACTGAAAACTGTCGTAGGCCTTTGCATCCTTCAGCGCCGGCTCTAACTTTGCCTGCATAATTTTCAGTGAATCCGGATTGATGTTCATAGTCCCGTCTTCATTGTAAACGCCTTTTTCCTCATCGATCAGGTTTTCATACAGACGGACTTCCGCATCTATGGCGCAGCAGGCCGGTACCCAGTGAATCGTTCCTTTGACTTTGCGGCCGCTGAATCCGCTTCCCGCCTTTGTCTCCGGATCGTAAGTACAATGCACTTCTGTCACATTTCCATTTTCATCTTTGACAAAACTTTCACATTTCACAAAATACGCATGCATCAGGCGGACCTCATTGCCTGGGAAAAGACGGAAATATTTCTTCGGCGGCACCTCCATAAAATCCTCCCGTTCTATATACAGTTCTCTGCCAAAAGGAATCCTGCGGCTTCCAAGGGCTTCATTTTCCAGATTGTTAGCCGCGTCTAAATATTCCACTTCCCCTTCCGGATAGTTGTCAATAATCAGTTTCACAGGATCTAAAACTGCCATCATACGGGAACGCTTCATCTTCAGGTCTTCCCGGATACAGTATTCCAGCATGGCATAGTCTACAGAGCCCTGGCTCTTCGCCACTCCGCATAACTCCACAAACATCTGGATGGATTCCGGAGTAAAGCCTCTGCGGCGCAGCGCAGCAATGGATACCAGGCGCGGATCGTCCCAGCCATCCACAGTGCCATCTTCTACCAGCTTCTTAATATAACGCTTGCCTGTCACCACATTCGTCAGATACAGCTTGGCAAATTCAATCTGTCTGGGCGGATGGGGATATTCCAGCTCCCGGACGACCCAGTCATAGAGCGGACGATGGTCCTCAAACTCCAGCGTACAGATGGAATGGGTAATGCCTTCTATGGCATCCTCTATGGGATGAGCAAAATCATACATAGGGTAGATGCACCACGTATCTCCTGTATTGTGATGGCTCGTATGTGCCACCCGGTAAATGACCGGATCGCGCATGTTCATATTGGGGGATGCCATATCGATCTTTGCCCGGAGCACCTTTTCCCCGTCCTTATACTGACCGTTTTTCATATTTTCAAAAAGTGCAAGGTTTTCCTCCACACTGCGGTTTCGGTACGGGCTGTCCTTTCCCGGTTCCGTCAGCGTTCCGCGGTAAGTACGGATCTCCTCCGCTGTCAGATCACACACATATGCCTTTCCCTTCCGAATCAGCTTGACTGCCGCATCATACATCTGCTGAAAATAATCGGAAGCAAAGAACAGCCGGTCTTCCCAGTCTGCTCCCAGCCACTGAATATCCCTCTTGATGGCGTCCACAAATTCCGTCCGTTCCTTGGTGGGATTGGTATCGTCAAAACGCATATTGAACTTTCCGCCGTATTTTTTCGCCAATCCGTAATTCAAAAGGATAGACTTGGCATGACCAATATGCAGATATCCGTTGGGCTCCGGAGGAAAGCGGGTGTGTACTGTGTCATAAACGCCTTCGGCGAGATCTTTGTCGATTTCGACTTCTATAAAATTTTTTGAGACTGTTTCGTTTTCCATCATTTTCTCCTGTTCCTTTTTAAAAGTCTTTTGCTGTCAGAGCTGCCGGATCAAATCCTGCAATTTTACTCTCCCAGCTTCCTATGCCGATCTCCTGCAAATACGGTTCCATTACCGTTAGTGACTGGGCCGTATCCAGATTTTTATATACCTCATACGCCAGCTTTTCCTGATGATTCCTATCCCGGAGTCCAAGGTACAGTTTATCGCTTGTCTCCGCCGGGTCATCGTTATAGGCACGGATAATATAAGAATCAATCCTCCGGTTGAACATGGCAATATAATATCCGTATCCAAGTGCCGCCGCCTGAAGTCTTTCCTGTTCCGCATTTCCTTTTACCGCCGTATATCCAAGCTCTCCGATGATTACCCGGATCGAACCGCCGGCCTTTCCATATTGTCCCTCAATATTGGAAAGATAATCCGTCAGCACCTGTATATTCTGCATGGAAATATACTTTGTATTTACATTTGCAGAAGTACTGGACGTATCCTTCCAAAACGCTGTCCGTGTAAGCGGATTGGAGTAGGGATGATAATTGACATTCCACTGCACACCTGGAGCTGTCTGATTCATATAAGCGGCAAACTGATCCAGAAATTCTTTCCCGCCGTGTCCGGCCACAGAAGCAGTCCAGCAGTGGTCCAGCGAAAGGAACAGCCTGGAACTTGTCGCGGCACGCTTTACGCCTTTGTCCAGAAGCTGAAATGCCTGTGCATAGTTGGCAACACAATCCTTTAGAGACAGGCTTCCGGAATAGTTCCATCCTTTACAGCTATTTACTTCATTTCCCAGTGTCCAGTTGCTGACTCTTGTCTTATACTCTCCAAATTCTTCTCCCATATAACGGAACAAAGCTTCAAACGTATCTCTTGCAGCCGCTTCCTGCATATTCAAAGCATAGTAAGGCGCCGCACCTCTTCTGCGCGCGGAAGGATGAATCAGATAAGAGAGTTCCTCTCTCCAGCTCATAAGCAGCACAAAAGTCACATTCCGGTTGTGATTTATTCCATAGGGGTTTGGACTTCCATCCTTACTGCCCCACCCATGCAGAAAATATACGGTATTTTTCAGCGCTACAAGGTCACTGAAATAATACGTCTTTCCTTTGTATGTGTAGGGAATATATCCGGATTTTGCATTCGTGCTGATCAGGTTGGCCAGATCCACATTTAAGAGTACATGTTGTGCTCTAAGATCCTCCGTGTAACCGGAAACGCCCTGGATTCCTTTCTTGGAAAAGATTTTGTATCCTTCGTAGTATCCAAAATAGGTATCCTTCTCCACTGGCACTTTATCCCCCGGACTGGTATCCGGAAGCGGCGGTGTTGGTGTTGGTGTCGGTTCCGGCTTTGGCGGACCGTCCGGACTGTTGTAATTCTGATCCAGCACATCCTGGGCATCGGTAATGCAGAAATTATAGACGAGTGTTCCCTGATAATTCCCTTTTCCGGTCAGAACGATCCGATAGTTTCCCGGCTTTTTCGGAGTTCCGGTCTTTCTTCCGCCGGCATCCTGATACTGCACCTTAAAATCCTTATTGGTCCGCAAAGCCACACCGCTGATCACAACAGAAGAAGGCAGTACTTTAATTCTTTTTCCTGTATACTTCCAGGCATAGGGAAGCTGTACCTTTGCACTTCCTAAGGATGCTTTCGAGACCATATAAGTCACTTTAACCGAGCCTTTGAAGTTTCCTCTCCCCTTGATCGTGATGGTATTTTTTCCAACCTTCAGTTTTTTAGGATAACTGATCGTATAATCTACATTCTGCCTGCAGACCAGATCTCCATATTTTACCGTAACAGACGGCATCGCATTCGCTCCGGTAAAAACAGCAGAGTAAGAAGACAGCGTGACCGTCGTATCTTTCATCTTCTTTGCGCCGATGCTGAATTTCAGCACCTTTGTCCCGGTAAAATTACCAATCCCGGTCAACTGAATCTGGGCTCTTCCCTTTGCTGTATTATTGATATAAGTGATCTGATAATCCACGCCTGCACGCAGACCTATTTTATTGTAAGTTACATTCACACCCGGAACGACCGGCTGCCCGGTATAGACGAAACCCTTTCCGACGACTTTAGAACGGGCCTTTGTGATCTTCTGGGGATTAATCGTAAAGTTCACCCGCAAAACACCATCGTATCCGCTGGAGGCGATTCCGCGGATCACAATCACGCCGGTTCCGGCATTGACATTATTTTCATAGGAAACCGTATACTGTTTTCCCACTTTTAAAGTTTTTCGTGTAGATGCATCCTTTACGGTTACCTTCGGCGTAAGCGCTCTTCCCGAATAGGTCTGAGGCTTTACCCCGGATACAGTCACCTGGGGAGACAGTGCTTTTTCCTGCGGAGCCGGAACAGCTCTTGTCTCCTCTTCGGCCGCCATAGCAAGGCTGTAAGTATCAGCCTGGACCGGCTCCACCGGCTGCGGGCTTTCTTCCTGCAAAGGCTCTGTTTCGGTCACCTCCGGTTCGGCCGGAAGTTCTTCCGGCTCGGCTTTAGGCTGCTCTTCTTCCGGTTCCGGCACTGTGAGCTCCTCTGATTCGACCGGCTTTGGATAATCCTGCACGCTTATCTCCGGATAGACAAAAAATCCTTGATGACTGTTGGAAAAGTCCCCATAGGTAAGTCTGACGGCCTCCGTGCTTTCCTCTGTCTGTTCTCCGGTTCCTTTTAAACAGAGTCCCCGGAGAACGTCAGCCATGTACCAGTTCCCGTCTTCCATCCGCACTGCATTCCATATGCCTGCTTCGCCGTCTATGGTTCCTTTTATAAGTACACATTCGATCTCTTCCTGTCTGCACAGTTGCCGGAACATTCTTGCATAAGTCTCATCCTTTTCCTCAGAAGGATCCTCTGCGCAAAGCTCTGCCGTTTTTTGAAAGATTTCTTCCAGACGTACTCTGTCGTCCTCTTCCGCGGAAGTTTCCTGCTCTGTTCCCTCTTCCTGCGTTTCTTCCTCCAGCCCGCTCGCTTCCTCCTCTGACCGGACAAGCTTCCATTCCGCTTTTGCATTCCATTGACAGGTTCCGTCTTCCTGAAGCCGGCCTTCATAAGAGATCCGAAGGCTGCTGTTCTCTTTATCCAGCTCCTGCACATCCGCTTCATCATACCAGAAAGCGTCAAACGCGTTCTGAGCCGCCTGGCTGTACATATCCCGGAAAGACTCGTATTCCTCACCCTCCAGTTGAATATCCGAAGTCAGAATATCCCCCAGGACGATATCCCCGCTTTCTTCTGACTCCTCCCAGTCGGCTTTCAGCCCATCGTACAGCTCACCTGACAGCGTACCGGATAACTGCTTTCCATAAGAATCCTCATACTGGTATTCCTCATCTACTGCACCGACTGTATCCTGCTCATACAGAAAGGCTTCCGCATCCATAGCCTCCTCAGACCACAGCGGATGCCACTCCTCAGACTGAAGCTTCGGAGAAATCTCCTTTGGCTCTGTCTGTTCCGTCTCAGCCGGCTCTTCCTCTGAATTCCCGGCTTCCTCTTCCTGCGGCAGTGCAGGCGGCTCTGTCATGCCATCCGCCTCATCTTCCTGCGGCAGTGCCGACGGTTCTTCCAGCCCGTCAGCAGCCGGCTCTTCCAGCAAAAGCTCATCTTCTAAACTTTCATCCGGCAAATATGTACGCTCTGATTCCTGCTCCGTCTCCGTAAAAGTCTGCTCCGGAACACTGCCTGTTCCGGAAGCGTAAATGATACTTTGTTCTGTCATGAAGACAGATACCATAACCGCTGCCGCTGTCAGTCTTTTTCGTAAATTTGATCTCTTCATAAGTATCCTCCGCTCGTATACTGCTGTTTTCTATCATACCTTTTTTGGGTAAGGCTGTCAAATCGCAATGCAATAAATCATATATCATTTTCGTCTGTAAGATACAGATCATCATAAGAAAGCAAATCTGTATAAACTCCCCAGACGCCTTCCTCTATTGCTTCATTTGCATCATCCGGGCAATTCACAGTATGTTCATATACTTTAAAATCTCTTGAATAAAATATTTGCCGGTCTTCTTCCTTCCATGCACTATATGGAATGGTAACTACAGAAATGTTTTCATCATAGCATATTTTCATAACACTTCTTGGCATACGATCTCCATATTTATATATGGTAAAGAGATAATTGGAATCTTGAAACGGATACAGCTTCTGAATCTCGCTTTTTACTCCTTCTGCATAAAGCTGTATAACAAAACGGTCTGTAATATCTGGATTATGTGCACTCAGATCAATCAGCGTTTTGACAACCTGCACCTGATCTTCTTCTTTTGTATCAACAATAACATAGAGTTCTGGATAGTTCTCCATATATTCGACCACATTGGCAGCAGTCATCGGTGTGTATTTTCCAAATATTTTTCCTGATAAAAACTCCTGCAATGACGGCACATTTTCAGCCCCCATTGATCTTCCCATTTATGCATACATACCAATTTCTGATCCGAAGTATACATAAAATCGATTTCAACAAAATAAATGCCCTTTTTTAAAGTTTCCTCTAATGCTTCTTTGGAATTTGAATAATCTGAGCGGTCAATTCTGCCGCCTGCATGGCTTATCAGACGAGCATCCTGGTACCATTCATCTCCTGTGTGCTGAATCGGAGGATATTCCGTAATGTCCACTTGATTGTCTACACGTGTATATTTCATATAATAAAATAATTGCTCCTTAAAGCGTGCGATATCGTCTGATTGTTTAAAATATATGATGGAAATGACTGTGAACACGAGTAGGTGGAAAATAATTTTACTTCTTATTGATAATTTTTTTCCTTTCCGCTTATAAAGCTGCTTCATGACGCTCTCCCTCCTGCATGGTATTGTCTTTTTCTCTTCTTCCGTCTTTTGAATGACAAAACATTAACAATTATGTCATTGACAAAATAATACAAGAAAAAGCGGAAATTCTCTCGAATTTCCGCCCCTTACAAAGCTGCTGACGGGAATCGGACCCGTGACCTCCGCACTACCAATGCGACGCTCTACCGACTGAGCCACAGCAGCTTACCATATCGCTTTCGCTCGCGACTTGATTATAATATCATAGGCTTTATGGGGTGTCAACACTTTTTTTCATCTTTGTCCAACTTTTTTCGGCAAAGCGTTCACCCCATCCTCTGCCGTACAACTTCGTATGCCAGCACCCCTGCTGCCACCGAAGCATTCAGAGAATCGATATCCCCTTTCATGGGGACTGCAGCCCGGTAATCGCACTTTTCACGGACCAGACGGCTGACGCCTTCTCCTTCATTTCCGATCACGAGCCCGATAGGGCCTTTCAGGTCCAGATCATACATGACCGTTCCGTCCATATCCGCACAGACGAACCAGAGTCCTTTTTCCTGCAGCTCCTCGATAGTATTTCCAAGGTTCGTCACCTTGGCCACCGGCGTGTAGTTCAGTGCTCCGGCAGAAGCTTTGGCGGCTGTGGCTGTCAGACCGGCCGCTCTCCTTTTGGGGATGATAACCCCGTGGGCTCCGGCCAGATTTGCGGTCCGGATGACGGCCCCCAGATTATGCGGATCTTCGATATTGTCCAGAAGAATCACAAAAGGCGGTTCTCCTTTCTCCTCTGCCAGTTTCAGAATATCTTCCACTTCCGCGTATTCGTAAGCCGCTGCGCTGGCGATCACGCCCTGATGTTTTCCGGTTTCCGACATCTGATCCAGCCGTTCCTTTGTTACAAAACTGACAATCGTATCCTGCTTCCTGGCTTCCCTTAAGATGCTGTTTACCGGACCGTCCTGACAGCCTTTGCGGACGTACAGCCGGTCTATGGTCTTCCCTGCCCGAAATGCTTCCAGTACCGCATTGCGCCCTTCTATGGTCAGTTCTTCATATCTCATGGCAGTCCTCCTGTTCTCTCCATTCCCATTTTAACCAGATCGATCAGGCGCTTTGTCTGACCGGTCAGATACAGATATCCCATTAATGCCTCAAAGCCCGTGGCATGACGATAATCGCTCATAGTTGCATTTTTCGCCATACTGAACGCTTTGGCATTGCGCCCCCGTTTATAAGCCCGATGTTCTTCCTCTGTCAGATCATCCCGAAGAGCAAGCATCATAGCCGCCTGAGCAGATGCCTTCACATAACCGCTGGCCTTTTTATGAAGCACATTGGCCTGACGGTTGCCTTGTCCCACCAGAATTGTCCGTATCATCAGCTCATAGATCCCATCCCCGATATAGGCCAGCACCAGAGGCGAATAGGTCTTTACATCCACCTCCGGGAGTCCAAACTGTTCTTTCAGATATTTTATACTCTCTTCCATTTTACCCCTTCACGCGTATCTTCCAGAAGAATGCCTTTCTGAAGAAGCAGATCACGAATCTCGTCCGCCCTTGCAAAATCTTTCGCCTTTCTCGCCGCTTTCCGCTCCTCAATCAGCGCTTCAATATCTGAATCCAGAAGCTCCTGCTTTTTCTCGGTGATAATGCCAAGAATCCGGCACAGGCTCTGGATTCTTTCGCACATACGTTCTGCCAGTGTCCTGCTGCTCCCTTCCCCTACATGGGTGTTGGCATATTTCACCAGATCAAAAACTGCCGCAATGGCGTCTGCCGTATTGAAATCATCATCCATGGACTCGTCGAATTTCTGTGCAAAATTCTCCGCTTCCTTCAGGATCGCCTCTTCCTCCGATAATAATTCTGTAACCGCTGCATGTTCTGCTGTGTATTTCAGATTGTCCACTGCTGTCTGAATCCGCTCTAATGCGTTTCTGGAAGCCTCCATCAGCTCCGCGCTGAAATTCAGCGGACTGCGGTAATGGGCATTCAGCATAAAGAAACGAAGGATCTGCAGGTCGTAACGCTCGCTGATTTCCCGTACAGTGAAGAAATTTCCCAGCGATTTGGACATTTTTCTGTTGTCAATATTTAAAAATGCATTGTGCATCCAATATCTGGCAAATACTTTTTTGCTGCACGCTTCGCTTTGCGCAATCTCATTTTCGTGATGGGGGAAAATCAGATCTTCTCCGCCGCCGTGAATATCAATCTGCTCGCCCAGATATTTCCGGGACATGACAGAGCACTCAATATGCCATCCGGGCCGTCCGTCTCCCCAGGGCGACGGCCAGCTCGGCTCCCCTTCTTTCTTTGGTTTCCAGAGCACAAAATCCAGCGGATCTTCTTTTTCCTCCTCGCCGGACACCAGAAGAGAGCGGTTCCCGGCCTGCAGATCATCCAGATTCTTGTGAGACAGTTTTCCGTATTCCTCAAAACGACGGGTCCGAAAATATACGGTGCCATTTACCGCATAGGCATACTCTTTTTCTATCAGATCCGAGATCATATCAATCATGCCGCCGATTTCCTGCGTCGCCAGCGGATGGGCAGTCGCCGGGCAAATGTTCATGCCCTTCATGTCTCTTTTGCACTCTTCAATGTATCTTTGGGAAATTTCTTCTGCCGATACCCCTTCTTCATTTGCCTTTTTGATGATCTTATCATCCACATCCGTAAAATTAGATACAAAATTCACCTCATAGCCCTTATGCTCCAGATACCGGCGGACGGTATCAAAGACGATCATGGGCCTTGCATTGCCGATATGGATAAAATTATAGACCGTCGGTCCGCACACATACATGCGGACTTTTCCTTCCTCCAATGGGATAAATTCTTCTTTCTTCTTTGATAATGTGTTATAAATTTGAATCATATAGCAGTTCCTCCTATTATAGTTCCGTATCCGTGCAGATAATGCCCTGTATCTGGAAAGATATTCGGCCTCCTTCAAGCCCGAATATCCTTCCGGCATCATCTGCACAGATACTGTTTTATAGTTCCGTATCCGTGCAGATAATGCCCTGTATCTGGAAAGATTTTCGGCCTCCTTCAAGCCCGAATATCCTTCCGGCATCATCTGCACAGATACTGTTTTATAGTTCCGCGCCCGGCCAGGCAGTGCCCCGGCGGACGCTGTATACTATTTCCCGGCATTTTCAGCCGTGTATCTTGCTCTTTATGATATCCAGTTCTTCCTTTAATCTTCGATTTTCCTCCCGAAGCTCTGAGATGGCATCCAGAATCGGGTCCGGAAGATTCACCTGGTCCAGATCCTTGCGCGGAATCCGCACCCGGTCTTTTTTCACAATGCGTCCTGGGATGCCGACCACCGTACAGTTGGGCGGCACCGGGCCAAGCACCACGCTTCCGGCTCCGATCTTGGAATTTTCTCCAATGGTAAAGGAGCCGAGAATCTTTGCCCCCGCGCTGACCATCACATTGTCCTCCAGCGTAGGATGGCGCTTTCCCTGTTCCTTTCCGGTACCTCCCAGCGTCACGCCCTGATACAGCGTTACGTTGTTTCCTAAAACTGCCGTCTCACCAATGACTACACCCGTTCCATGATCGATAAACAGCCCCTTCCCGATGGTCGCCCCCGGATGAATTTCGATGCCGGTCTTTCTGGCCGACCGCTGGGAGATCCACCTGGCCCAGAAATAATGTCCGTTTTTGTATAATTTATGAGCAATACGGTATTTTAAGATGGCATGGAAAGTTGGATAGAGAAATATTTCCATATTGGATTTGATAGCCGGGTCCCGCTCCCGAATCACGCCGATTTCTTCTTTAATATATTTAATCAGTCCCATAACGACTCCTTATTTCCAAAAAAACAAAAACCTCCGCTCTATATAGAGACGAAGGTATCCGTGGTTCCACTCTACTGAAGGGCATACGCCCTCCACTCCAAGCATGTAACGCCTGCCTGCGTACAGGGATACATCGCTTCCCCCTGTCTGCTCCCGGATGCACTTTCGTCTCCTGCTGCCTAAAACCGCTTTCAGCCAATGGCGGTCCCTCTCTGATGACGCGGGGGAGATTACTCTATCCGTTCTGTGCATTTCACTTTATATTGACGGTTCTATGACCGAGGTCTGCCATTCGATCAGTTCAGATACAATTATCAGTTCTTTGATTCTATATTGACTGCAAAAAGACACCAGCCGCTCAAAACACGGCTTGACTTTCCTATAGTAATCTCCCGGACTGCTCATCCTCTGAATATGAGCGCCTCCCATCCGGATTTCCAGAACCTGATTTTTAAGTTCATGGATCATATTTTGCACATCAATACGAAAAGCATATGTCAAAATGTATCTGTTAGCAATTCGTGTGCAGCACGTTGCAAAACCAAACACATCTTCGGAATATTTTTTCTGCACTAAGGAAACCCACCGGTTAGGCGTATTTGCCGTGTGCACATACATGCTGTTAATCCCGCTTTCCAGATCATCCGGTCCCCTTCTGCTCTCTTCTTTGTTTAGAGCAGCATGATACCAGAACTCCAGCGCCTCACTGATCTTCTGAAAAAGATATATAATGCTGTCCTTTTCTGCACGCTGAAGATGTTCATCCAGCGTAGCGGCCTGCCCTATAATCTCGGCCGCACTGCGCTCCTGATACAGTTTTCTGTAATGAAACCAGGAATCTCTGAAATTGTTCTCACTTGAATGAGGAAAATCAAAGCCAAACTCAGTATACCATCGCCGGATATTTTCTCTGACCGTTATATACTGATCGATTTTTGCGCAGTTATTCCTGCGGACATTTCCCTGATCGAACTCGGAAATATATCTATCTGTTGACATAATGAATCCCTAACTTCATTCCGCAGTCTTTTAAGAGCTCCTGAACCTTCTCCTCCGAGGGTCCGATCAAACGGTCTGATTCTCCTTCTTTAAGCTCCTGATGTCCTCCAAGATCATTGGAACGCATAGAATGTCTTTTGCCCGTTATCTCCTTTTGATATGTTTTTGCCCAGGTATTCAGTTCATTTGCTTCCTGAATCTCCTGTATCTGCAGAGTGTTATTATTTGTTTTCTGCTTTTCCATTTTCTTACCCTCTGAATGATATGTGTATTATTTCCCTTCAGCGTATGCTGTTTCGGACTCCCTAAGACGCCTGAGAAATGCAATCAATACCGACGCCGTTAATTCCTGAATATTGCCTTTTCGATCATGCATAAGGTAATCGTTGAAGAATTGATCCGCATCCGGCAGATAATTCCGGGCGCATTCTTTTAATTCCCTGTTGATCGATTTTAATGTCTCTTGTTTCAAAGATTGGATCAGACAGGTCAGAAGCGTATCAACCTCCTGCTCGGAATACTCTTTTTTATCCAACTGATTGTATATTTGATCGTAAAAGCTCAGACAACTGTGCAGATTATTTGCACATATTATATAATCCGGTGTCCTGTCCTCCAGGAGATAATTCTCCATAACCATACATCCCAGGCTTGCCAGATACAGATAGTTGTCTATCACTTCAAACAAAAATTTTTCTTTTGTCATCATAAATCATATCAAAAATAACATTCCCTGCACAATACTTCTATTTTCTCATTTAATCCAGTGGGCCGTTTCACAATTACTTCATCTGTATACTGTCCACATTGTGAACATTGTATACTGCCATCTTCGATATCATACAGCATTCCTGTTTCAGAAGGTATTATACGAATGTCTGTTATTCCCTGTTCCTCCAGTTCTCTTTTCAAACACTTTACTATATCATATCGGATATCGCTTTTCCCGTTCCAAAATTCAGATAAAAAGTAAAATCGAGGATACCGGCCATATTTCTCACTGCATTTCCTGATTAGATTATAGCAGCCCCCATATCCAAGATGCGTGCTCTTCTCTTTGATCTGCATATAATCATCTTCATAGATCCCGCTGATATTGGCGATTACCATATCGGCTTCCTTGACAGCCTCCAGTAATCCGTTAAAATATTTCGTATCAGAAGTATAAGTTATGATCTTCTTCTGCACTTTATTTTTGCAGCAAAAAGAGCATCCAAACGTATGTTCTTTATAGTTGTATGTACCATCCTTTGGAATATGTTTTGTCGGGAAAAATGTCACATCCAGTTCATTCGTTTTCAGTTCTGCACTATCGCCTGCCATCACACGATGCAGCCGACAGGTTTCCTCTTTAAAGCCTGACCGTTCCGTACGAAGGACAGACGCCATAGCATATGAAATTTCATCCATATACCAATCAATGATATGCGTCTTCTCTTTCTCTTCGTCAAACCTTGCCGCTGAGAAATGCAGATCATCCAAAAGCCTCATATCATTGTTATGATCGATGTGCTCATGGGTGATAATCACCGCCTGAACATCCAGCACAGACAGACCGTAATGATGCAGATTATGGACAAACGAATATCCAGGGTCAATGGCCACCCCATATCCATTCCAGTTCAGATAGAACCCGCCGCCTACATAATCGTTGGTGTCAAAGATATTGTTCAGCATAGCCGGCGTTGAAGAACTCATGCCCTTCAGCATCAAAAATTTATTTCTGAATACACCAATGGAATCTCTTTTTATTCTTGAAAGATACAGCGTGGATATGCTGGCAGAAGGCTCTAGATGTCTCTGTATTTCATCCGGCAGACTCCGGACTGGAAAATATGTTTTCGACTTTTTTTCATCATTTGTCTTCTGTAACAGAACTTCACCGAGTTCTTTCCAATAATATATCCTGCATTTTTTACAATGATAGCAGCTTTGGCAGGAATCACACTGCAGCGCTTTCAGTTTATTATTCCAAAAATCCTGTCCGATTTCTTCGGATTCATGAAAACGCTCCAGCAATTCTATCGTACAGTCCAGAATGGATTCTATCTCTTTCGTTTCTGTCAAAATACATGCAGATTTTCTCAGATGAGACTTAAACACTCTCATCTGCCGGATCCTGTCCTCAGTGACAGCACTTTCATCCAAAACGGAAAAAACATATCGATACACTGGAGTCAGCATCGTCTCATTTTTCTGCATTATGGACTGCCCTTTCTATATGCTTCCTGTCGTCTCGGCGTTTTACTTCCGCAATTTTATTGTTTTTATCCTATCACAGCCCTTACAGGTGTGTCAATTGTTTTGCACTACATTTTACGGAAAAGATCAGACTGCTTCCGACAGGCAAATTCGAAATCCGCCGAAGATCATGGATGCAAGCTCGCCCACTGTCAGCTCCAGATCCACATGCTCTGGTCTTTTGTCCAGCTTTCTGGCAGCACTTTTGGATTCTGAGACTTTCCATTGAAAAAATCCCTGATTCGCCGGGATCAGGGAATCTTTTACATACAGATAAAGTTCTCTCTCTTCCCTGCTTCCAGCCAGTTGAAGCATCTGGCATACATTAGTAATACGTGCCATATACGGCGGCATCTTTTCGGAAGGATTTTCTCCGATCTCTGCCAGCCGCTCTGCCTGTATGTTTTCCATATACCGTTTATCTCTTTTACAAAACATCTGATAACGGGCGGCTAAATAACTGTTCTGCTCCTCCATATTCATCTGCATCACCCGCTCTGTCAGCCTTGTATGGGGACTGATCCAGACAAAATCAAAAGGCGCGTAAATACTCTCACGTACAGGCATCAGAAAGGTAAAAGGCATTCCTTCAGAAAACATGTCCTTCAGCGCCTTTTCCATCAGCATACGCATATAGCCCCGATGCCGGTAGTCCTCATGCGTTGCAACAGCCACAATATAATCCGTTTTCACTTCATATCCGTTCACGATCATCCGGTATGGATTCCGATGCAGCATGGATACCATCTGCCCGTCTTCCATAAGCGCCAGAATCTTGTTGTCACGGATTTTATATGCATAATAAAAGTCTGTAAATTTCTTTGTATCCTCGCAGAACACTTGTTCGTACAGTTTTCTGGAATGCTGCTTCTGCTCAGAAGAAAGATAGCAGGGAACCGGCAGTTCCTTTAAGCCTTCGGACATCCCGCACACCCTTCACACGCCTTTCTCTTCATCATCCGATCCTCGTCTATATACGCCTCAATGGGCATCAGAGAGCAGACTGCCTGCGCAGAAATTCCTTCTCCGGTGCCGGTAAAACCAAGTCCCTCTTCCGTCGTAGCCTTTACATTGACCTGACCTTCCTCTATCCCCAGAGTCTCTGCGATATTTCTTATCATCTGCGGAATATGCGGCGCCATCTTCGGACGCTGGGCAATGATCGTCGCATCAATGTTGATGATCTGATAATTGTTTTGTTCCAGAAGTGCTCCGGTGTGTGCCAGCAGCCGGAGGCTGGAAATCCCTTTGTAGGCCGGATCCGTGTCCGGAAAATGCCTTCCGATATCTCCGAGTGCCGCCGCTCCCAACAGCGCATCCATCACTGCATGAAGGAGCACATCTGCATCTGAATGACCCAGAAGCCCCTTTTCATATGGAATGTTTACCCCGCCGAGGATCAGATCGCGTCCTTCCACCAGACGATGGACATCATAACCAAGACCAGCACGCATATATGTTTTCCTCCTATGAAAAGTCCCGCATATGTCCTTCAACATCCCATAGAGGGAAGCATTTTCCCGCACCTTCGTGCTGCAAAATCCTTCCGGGCTGCCAAAGGACATATGCTGTTTGAAAAGTCCCGCATATGTCCTTCAACATCCCATAGGGGGAAGCATTTTCCCGCACCTTCGTGCTGCAAAATCCTTCCGGGCTGTCAAAGGACATATGCTGTTTGAAAAGTTCCGCATTTGTCCTTCAACATCCCATAGGGGGAAGCATTTTCTCGCACCTTCGTGCTGCAAAATCCTTCCGGGCTGCCAAAGGACATATGCTGTTTGAAAAGTCCCGCATTTGTCTTCCTGATAGTTATATACAAAAACGCGGAAAGCATACCTCTTTCCTATGCTTTCCGCTCTCTGTCATAGCGAGAGGGGGACTCGAACCCTCGACACCACGGGTATGAACCGTGTGCTCTAGCCAGCTGAGCTATCTCGCCGTGTTTTATTCTGTCTTGTAACCGACTCCGTTATAATACCAAAACTGAAGCCGGTTGTCAACAGTATTTTACAAATTTTTTCTTCAATTTTTTTCGCTGTCTTCAGACAGGTTCAGGAACGCTTTCTTCTCACCAGATCTATAAGCCATTGTCCGCATACAGCCTTCATTCCCTGCTTCATATAAAAGATCATCTCCCGCCGCATTCCCGCTATAGTAAACCGAGAAATTCCAAGCTCCCTGCGCATTCTGCGCTGCTCTTTGTGAGCAGTCATCTGATTCTGGTCCGAATATCCGGCAATCTCATAAATGGAAATCGTAAGCGGCCGGTATGCAAACTCCTTTCCTTCCAGATACATTGCCAGAAAAAACTCGTGGTCTGCACAAATACGATAAGCAGTATCATATGGATGCAAAAGCAGCAGTTTACGCAAAACAAACACCGACTGATGGCAAAAAGCCATCTCATAAGGCAGATTTTCCAGGGAAAGAGCCGGATACAGCCGCGTCTGTCCCTGATAGGTGCAGAGTGTATCTCCGTACATGATCTGTGCCTTTGGAGGAATTTCTGCAAATACCTGTTCCAGCACTTGTTCCCCGGCCAGCAGATCCCCGGCATTTAAAAATAACAGCCATCTGCCCTGTGCGGTCTTCGTTCCTTTGTTCATGGCATCGTAAATTCCCTGATCCGGCTCCGACACAAAGCGAAATGGGATTCCCTTTTCTTCAAAGCGCACACCAGACGCTTCAAGCAGCTCCCTGGTGCCGTCATCCGAACCCCCGTCAATGACTACATATTCAAACTGTTTCCATGTCTGCTGAAGTACGCATTCCATCGTTGCCCGGACCTGCTCTGCAGATCGAAAGCATACAGTTATGATAGATAATACTGGTTTTTCCATATTTCATTTCCTGCCTATAAAATGTATTCCTTCCACCAGAGAGACAGATTGTATAAATACCAAAGCCCCGATGCCCGTCTGGGATCATCAAAGAGCTTTGACACATATGCTTCATTTAACAGCCCTGTTGTCTTCGCAAAATGCAGCGTCTCTGTTTTCATCTCCTGTCCGAGCCTTCCCTGGAACCAGTCATAAACCGGAACTCCAAAGCCCTGTTTTTTCCGGTCGATCAGTTCATCCGGAATGATTCCCCGGACCGCTTTCTTCAGGACAGCTTTGCTGACGTGGCCCTGGGTTTTCTTCTTCTGAGAAATACTCATGGCAAGTTCTACAAATTTATGATCCAGAAACGGAACCCGGCACTCCAGACTGACGCCCATGCTCATCTTGTCTACCCGCATGAGCAATAGTTCCGGTAATCGGTGATTGAGATCCGCATAACTCATCCAGTTCAGATGGGAAGGCTCCCATGCTTTTTCCAGGAACCGCTCATAGGTCGGACGCAGTGCCTCAAAGGACGTATAGCCATCCAGTTCCTTCCTCAGTCTCTCTGATACGATCCGCTGCTTGTCATATTCGGTAAATGCCTCCGCGCCGCTCCAGAAAACCGGCTGATGCACAAGAGCCCTTCTCAGCCACTCTGTATAGACCGCTCCGCCGCGCCCTGCCCTTTTAAGCAGTCCATAGCCCGCCTTTTTGCATACCGCCGGTATGGGCCAGTCATTCAGCTTCGACAGATCCAGATATGCCTTCCATCTTCGGTATCCCCAGAACAGCTCGTCTGCCCCCTCGCCCACCTGAGCAACAATCACTCCATGATCTCTGGCCAGTTTTGAGACATAATAAACAGGCACACACACCGGATCCGCAATAGGCTCGTCCTGCAGGCGGACCATCTCCGGCAGAAAATCAAACAGATCCTCCTGCGTAAGCAGCCGCTCATAATACTGCGCTCCGCAGTAGTCTGCCATTTTTTTCGCATAGTGCGTTTCATTTTGATAGCTTTCATAATCCTGATCATAACCGATGCAGAAAGTCTTTACGAGGCTGTCTGCATCCTCCGAAAAAAGCGCTGCATTGGTGGAAGAATCAATGCCGCCGGACAAAAAGACACCTACCGGGACATCCGCCTCTCTGCGAAGCTTTACCGCTGTCCGAAGCTCTGCCAGAAGTGCCTCGGTGATCGTCCTGTCATCCGCATGATACAGCTCTTCCTTGGTGTGATCCCACACATCCCAGTACCTCTGCTTTTTAACCCGCCCCGCCTCGTCAAAAATCATATACGTAGCCGGGCGCAGCTTTTTAATATTCTGAAAAAGAGTATCCTCGCAAGGTGTTGTAAGGAAAGACAGGTAATCATACAGCGCCTTTTCATTGATCTGCGGCTTTTGATGACGGACCTTAAGAATGGCCTTGATCTCGGATGCAAATGTCAGCACTCCATTTTCCATCACATAGTACAAGGGCTTAATGCCAATGCGGTCCCGGATCAGTATCAGTTCTCTCTTTCTGCCGTCCCAGAGAGCGATGGCAAACATCCCCCGGAATTTATCCAGACAGGAAAGTCCCCACTCTTCATAGGCATGAATTATGACTTCCGTGTCAGAATGGTCCGTTTTCCAGGAGTGATTTCCCGTCGCTTCCAGCTCTTTTCGGATATCCGCATGGTTATAGATCTCGCCGTTAAAAGCAATCACAATGCTTCCATCCTCATTGGACATGGGCTGAAATGCCGTATCCGCCAGATCGACAATGGACAGACGCCGGTGCCCAAGACCGCACCGGTTCTCTTTCTCCATCCAGACTCTGCCGCCGTCCGGGCCCCGATGGAGCATCTGTTCATTCATATCCTTCAGGTATGTTTCATGGATACCAGGTGCTGTTGGACTGATTTTATAAAAACCGCAAATGCCGCACATATCATTTCCTCTTTTACATTTTTTGAAAATATAATTATATACTATCTGCATCAGAAATGCAAATTTTGCGGATGACAAATGACAGAAAATAACGTAGAATAGCTGTATCAGATGCTTTACACAAAGATTAGGGAGATACCTGCATGAAAATTTTAGTCTATGACGTAGCAGCAGAAAATGGCGGAGCCGTCACAGTGCTTCAAAGCTTCTATGAAGAATTTTGCAAAGATACAGAAAACGAATATTTATTTGTCCTAAGCGTCTGCGAACTTGCCGAACAGCCGCACATTCAGGTGCTAAATTTCCCATGGGTCAAAAAAAGCCCTTTGCACCGTCTGTTTTTTGACCATTTTACAGCTCCTGGACTGGTGAAAAAATACAACATAGACGAGGTGCTGTCTCTTCAGAACATTGAGCTGCCCCATGCAGGCGTTCCTCAGACGGTCTATGAACACAATGCACTTCCTTTCTCCGAACACCAGTTCCGATTATCGGAAGCACCGGATCTCTGGGTTTACCAGCAGATCCTGGGCCGGATGATGAAGCGCTCCATCCGCCGTGCGAAAAAAGTCATGGTGCAGACCAACTGGATGAAAGAAGAAATTATCCGCCAGTGCAGGATTCCGGCAGAGCGGATCGAGATCCGGTTCCCCGCAGTGGAGATGCTGCCGGCCAAACCATGGCACCTGGACGAAAAAAAACCTGTCTTTTTCTATCCGGCAAATGCCTCCGCATATAAAAATCATCGTACCTTTTTCAATGCATGCAGACAGCTCTCGGAAAATGGCTTTCATAATTATGAAGTCATCTGGACCGTTACCGGAGAAGAAAACGATTCGATTCGTCAGATCCGAAAAGAAGCAGAAGAAAAAGGTCTCCCGATTTGCTTCCGGGGACCTCTGCCAAGAAAGGACCTGTTTGACTTGTATGCCTCCTCTGTTCTGGTATTTCCTTCTTATATCGAAACGATCGGTCTTCCTCTTCTGGAGGCCCGGCACGCCGGTGCCTGGATTCTGGCCGCCGACTGCCGGTATGCAAAAGATTTGATTGGCGATTATAAACGAGCGGTGTTTTTTGCCGCCCTGGACACCGCAGCGCTGGGACGGGAGATGGAGAAGTTTTTAGGCTTCTGTGTTGAAAACAACATTGACTGACCAATTACAATATATTAGAATGGTCTTGATGATTACCTATTAGAAAACGGCCCCAAAGAGGTTCTGTCATGCTGACATGTATTATTCCCTGTTATAACGAAGAAGAGTCCCTGCCATATTTTTATAAAGAAATTTCCAGAGTATTCGCTAATATGCAATACCCCCCCCCTTTATGAATTAATCTTCATAAACGATGGTTCCACCGACCAGACGCTCACATATCTCAAAAATATGGCAGAGTCAGATGAACATGTAATATATCTTTCATTCTCCAGAAATTTCGGAAAGGAAGCCGCTATGTATGCGGGCCTCTGCCATGCAAACGGCGACTATGTAGCCGTCATGGATGCGGATATGCAGGATCCTCCTTCTCTTCTGCCTCAAATGCTGGAGCTGTTATTAAATGGTACATATGACAGTGTGGCTACCAGACGTATAACTCGAAGCGGAGAACCCCTTATACGCAGTTGGTTCGCACATCGATTCTATCAGCTAATCAATAAGATTTCCGATACGGATATTGTGGACGGCGCAAGAGACTTCCGGCTTATGAAACGTTCCATGGTAGATGCAATCATAGCCCTTGGAGAATATAACCGTTTTTCCAAAGGAATTTTCGGGTGGGTCGGTTTTCGTACTTACTGGCTGTCCTACGAGAATACCGAGCGGGTTGCCGGCAGTACAAAATGGAGTTTCTGGAAACTTTTTAAATATGCCATTGACGGTATTCTCAATTTCTCTCAGGTACCGTTAAACATTTCCTCATGGTTTGGAATTTCCATGACTTTTTTTGCTGCCCTTATGATGATATTTATTATTGTTCGAAAGTTCCTGTTCGGCGACCCGGTGAACGGCTGGGCATCTCTCATCTGTGTGATTATTTTTATCGGCGGTATTCAATTATTCTGTATCGGTATCATGGGACAGTATATTGCCAAAATCTATATGGAAACAATCAGCACCACCGGCTTAGCCTAACATCATAAACTTAAGAAAAATCTGAAGGAATCTGTCAACAGGTTCCTTTCTTTATGTTAGAATACAGACAGGGGGTGCATATGGATAAACCTTATAAAGGAAGATTTCAAAAGTTTTCCGA